>DATLVU010000024.1:0-37054 GCA_035577025.1 Gemmatimonadales bacterium | reverse complement strand
GCGCCACCTGTACCATCACGCGGGCTGGGCCCAGCTCCTCGACTCCGAGTTCACGGGCTACGGGCCGGTGGGGGTCGTGGGACAGATCGTCCCGTGGAACTTCCCGCTGCTCATGGTCGCGTGGAAAATCGCGCCGGCGCTGGCCGCGGGAAACACCGTGGTCCTTAAACCCGCGGAGTTCACCCCGCTTACTGCTCTGTGCCTCGCCGAAATCGCGCACGATGCCGGGCTCCCGCCGGGCGTACTCAACGTGATCACCGGCGACGGCCGCACGGGCGAGCTGATGGTGAAGCATCCTGCCATCGACAAGATCGCCTTCACCGGGTCGACCGAGGTCGGCCGCATCATCCGGAAGGCGACGGCCGGATCAGGGAAGCGACTCTCGCTCGAGCTGGGTGGAAAGAGCCCCTTCGTGGTATTCGACGACGCTGATTGGGACAGCGTGGTCGAGGGCGTCGTGGACGCGATCTGGTTCAACCAGGGCCAGGTGTGCTGCGCGGGGTCTCGGCTGCTCGTGCACGAGGGGATCGCCGAGCGGCTCGTGACCAAGCTGCGCGCGCGCATGGAGAAGCTTCGAGTCGGTCCGCCGCTCGACAAGGCGGTCGACATGGGCGCGATCGTGGCGCCGGTGCAGCTCGAGCGCATCCGCACGCTCGTGAACACCGGCGTCGAAGAGGGCGCCACGCTGTGGCAGCCCTCCTGGGCGTGCCCCACGGAGGGCTACTTCTATCCCCCGACGCTATTCACGAACGTCTCGCCCGCAGCGACCATCGCGCAGGTCGAGATCTTCGGACCCGTGCTCGTCACCATGACCTTCCGCACCCCGGCCGAGGCGGTCGAGCTCGCCAACAACACGCCGTACGGCCTGGCCGCGAGCGTGTGGACGGAGAACATCAACCTCGCGCTCGACGTGGCCCCGAAGATCAAGGCAGGCGTGGTCTGGATCAACTGCACCAACCTGTTCGATGCCGCGTCCGGGTTCGGCGGTTATCGGGAGTCGGGGTTTGGACGGGAGGGCGGGAAAGAGGGGATGTGGGAGTACCTGAAGCCGGAACGGCAACCCCGTCGAGCGGTGAGTGGTGAGCGGTCCAAGACTCGGCCTGCGACGAAGCGCACCGCTCACGGCTCACCGCTCACCGCCATTGACCGCACCTACAAGCTCTTCATCGGCGGCCAGCAGGTGCGCCCGGACCAAGGCTACAGCCGAAAGATCCTGAGTCCGTCCGGGGCGCTGCTCGCGGAAATTGCCGAAGGAAATCGCAAGGACATTCGGAACGCCGTCGAGGCGGCGCACGCCGCGTCCGCGTGGGCCCGGACGAGCGGTCATAACCGTGGGCAGGTTCTCTATTATGTCGGCGAGAACCTGTCACAACGAGCGGACGAGTTCGCGGAGCGGATCGCCGCGATGACAGGGCGGGACCATGACGATGCCCGCCGTGAGGTGGAGGGGAGCATCGCCCGGCTGTTCTCCTACGGCGCCTGGGCAGACAAGTACGATGGGTCCGTGCATCAGACGCCCATCCGGGGCGTGACGCTCGCCATGAACGAGCCCATCGGCGTGATGGGTATCGCCTGCCCCGAGGAGCATCCCCTCCTCGGGTTCGTCTCGCTCGTCGCCCCGGCGATCGCCACCGGCAACACGACGGTTGCGATTCCCTCAGAGTCACATCCGCTCGCCGCCACCGAGCTGTACACGGTGCTCGACGCGTCGGACGTGCCGGCGGGCGTGATCAACATCGTCACCGGCGCGAAGGACGCGCTCTCCAAGATCCTCGCCGAGCACGACGATGTGGACGCCATGTGGTACTTCGGCACGCGTGAAGGGGCGACGGAGGTGGAGCGGGCATCCGCGGGCAACATGAAGCGCACGTGGGCGGAATGGCATGCGCGAGACTGGACCGACAGGGGCCAGGGAGAAGGGCGGGAGTTCCTGAGAGAGGCAACCCAAGTAAAGAACATCTGGATACCGTATGGGGAGTAGGAAAGGCAAAGCTAGACGCACAGACGCACAGGGGTGAACAGAAAAGAAGAGGGGTCAGGAAGACATCTCCTGACCCCTGTTTTCTTACGCCGCCAGGCGTTTCGGATCGGGTGGTGCGGGCTTCGCTTTCATGACCTTCCAGCGATTGCAGATGGGGCAGCCCAGATAGGTTCGGCCCATCCAATCCGTCTCATATTGCTGCGGATGGCGGCAGGGTCTCTTCCTGATGGCCATCGGGCGCTCGCTGAAACGAGACAATCCTGTAACCCATGATCTTGCGCTGGGGTTCCCGGGCGCTAGGCTCATAGGAGTCTCCGCCTTGCGAGGGTTTCGTCATGCGCTCCGTGCCGTGGTCTGTTTGTGCACTTTTGGCCGCCGCGCGCGTGGCAACCGCGCAGGCTCCCCAGATCTCGCCGGCAGGCGATCCCTCGATTCAGGCCGACACCATCTACAAGCTGGCGGTCAACGCGTCGGAGCATCCCGACGAGGGCTCCGTGTTCCTGTTGGACGACGGTGTCATCCGGGTGGAAGCGGACGGTCGAGGCATTCGAACCTACCGCCAGATCGTGCAGATCCTCACGCGCGAGTCCGCCGAAGCCTGGGGTGAACAGTCGTACTCCTACGTAAGCTCGCGCGAGCGTTTCACGCTCAACTGGGCCCGTGTGGTGCGGCCGGACGGGACCATCATCAGCCCCGCGCCGACGCACGAGCAGGAATCCTCGGCGCCCGCCGCCACCCTGGACCCCGTGTATTCGGACGTCAAGATCCACCGGATCACCTTGGCCGGCGTCGAAGCCGGCACGATCGTCGACTTCAGCTACACGGTCGAGACCCTGCAGCCGATCATGCCGGGGGACTTTCATTACCCCTGGGGGGTGACCAACAGCCGGCTCACCCGCCGCTCGCGCTACATCGTGGACGCGCCCGCGGGCCTCGGACTGCGTATCAAGGAGCGCAATCTCACGTTCCCACGCCGGACCACGGAGGCGCAAGGGCGGCGTGTGTACACATGGGCCACGGCCGAAGTGCCCAAAGTCGAGGCCGAGCCGTTCGCCGCGGACTCGAACGGGATCGTCCAGACCATCACGATCTCCGCGCCCCTCAAGTGGGACGACATCGCGCGCTGGTATGCGGGACTCGCGCGCGATCGCTACGCGCTGACGGCAGGGCTCGATTCGGCGATCGCGCTGATCGAGGCGGGCGCCACCACGGCGGACGATTCGCTCCGCCGGCTGCATCGCTGGGTGGCGCAGGACTTCCGGTACGTCTCGCTCTCACTCGGCATTGGCGGGTTCCAGCCACGGCGACCGGCCGACGTCCTGCAGTCGAAGTTCGGCGATTGCAAGGACAAGGCGACACTGTTCATTGCCGCGGCGGCCCGGCTGGGCGTCCGGGCCTATCCGGTGCTCTTGAACGCCGGTGGGCGGGTGGACCGCAGCCTTCCCTCGGCGGGCGCCTTCGACCACATGATCGCGGCGGTCGAGCGACCCAAGGCCCCGTACCTCTATCTCGATCTCACCGCGGAATTCGTCCCGTTCGGCGCGTTGCCGACGGCCGATCAGGGCGAGTTCGGTCTTGTGGTGCATCCCGACGGCCGCAAGGAGGAGGTCACCCTCCCGGAAGACTCGGCGGGTGTCAACGTCGAGCACATCTCGATCGTGGGCGAGCTGTCCACGGAGGGCGTCTTCCATGCCCAGCTCAGCGATACGTCCAAGGGGACCTATCAGTACCCGCTACGCCGCATGTTCTCGAAGCCCTTGACCGCGACGCAGCGCACCCGCTTCACCGAAGCGTTCGCGAACGCGCTCTACCCCGGAGCGACGGGAGACAGTCTCGAGATGTTCGACGGTCGGGACCTCAAGGCGGCCCCACACATCGGCGTGGTCCTGCGGCACGACCACGCCGCTTCGGCGTCGGGCGATCGCGAGATCTTTACGCTGCCCATCGGCGACCTGACGGCGACGGCGGTCCTCGCGGCGCTCGAAGGCCGCGGACCGCGGCGTTTCCCGATCGACGTCGGAGAGGTGGTCGGGCCGCGCGAGCTGCTCCAGGAGCTCGACGTCACGCTGCCCGAAGGATGGAAAGCCGAGCTGCCACCAGCGGTGTCGGCGGTGAGCGCGTTCGGGACGTATCAGGCCGAGTACGCCCAGAACGGGCGGGTGCTCCACGTGATGAGGCGGTTGCGTGGGAACACGGGAATTCTGCCGCCGGATCGGATCGGGGATCTCGTCGCCTGGCTCAAGGCCCGGTCGAAGGACGACGTGCGCTTTATCGTGTTGCGCCGGAGCTGAGCCGGTCGGTCTGCTCACCGCGCCGTCAGGTACTTCTCCTCCCACGCGATGCTGAATACGCCGTCGCAGCCCGGGCAGCGCATGTCGGCGGCGTACCCGGTGATCGGTGCGCGCGTGCGGCAGGCGGGACAGACCGCGTACCGGGCGTGCCAGCCGACGGGCGCGGGCTCGGCGTCCGCCTCGCGGGGACGCGGCACGACGGTCCAGTGGCGCGGCCGATTGCTGAGCGTGTCGACGTAGCGGCGTGGCACCCGCACCTGCTCACGGCGCGGCACCTGAAGGACGGCTTCATCCGGCGTGAGTCGAACGACTCGGTACCACGCCCCTCGCCTCAGCCCACAACTCTGGTCGGCATTGAGGCGCGCCCATTGACCCGGGAGCGGTTCGCGCGATTGGGTCATGTTGCACAAGGTGAGCGCCGAACGGGAGACTGTCAATCAGCGGTACCCCTGAGACGAGCGTAAACCCCGTGCACCAGCTTCGCGACCCGCGTGGGTAGCGCCGCATAGGCCGGCACATTTCGGAACGCCGCAGTGATCCGGGGCTTGGCTAGGCGGTACCGCGCACCGTGGCGCCATTGCCGAGCAGAAACAGGCCGTACTTCCGTAGGACGGGCAGATCGAGCTGGTACCGGGTGATCATGCCGTATGGCCGCCACCCCATGCGCTCGGCCCACCCGCGCGCCGCCGCATTCTCGGCGTGAATGTGCGTCACCAGGTCCTCGAACCCTGCGTCCCGAGCGATGGCGCACAGACCGTACTCGAACTGGGTCGCGACGCCTTTGCGACGTGCGCCGCTGAACGTATGCAGGTTCTCGACCTGCGCGCAGTCCGCCGGGAGGACCGGGTACATCCCGGCCCAATCACCCAACTCGCGGACGTGCGGCGCGTCCTCGCGCGTGAGGAGCCATTGAACGCACAAGGGCTCGTCGTCGGCGATCCACACGTACGCGCGTCTCAATCCGTGGTCCCAGAATTTGAGGCCGGATTGGAGCTGATTCGCGTCGCGGTCGGGGTGGCCACGTAACACGGCCACCACATCGTCGGTCACGGGCGTGAGCCTCACCTCGGGCGCGGGCGGGGGGACGTCCGCCAACCGGATGCGATAGCGAATCCAATGCTCGGCGGTGACCCGGCGGCGCAGGACCACGCGGACCGCCTGCAGCGCGGCCGTCATTCTCGTGCTGGTTCGTCGCGTAAGGGCGCGACACGATCCACCGATGCCCAGCCAGTCGCGGGAATCGACGCTCATTGATGATGTAGGGGGTTGGTCATGCAGCTCGCACGTTTTCAGAAAGTCCTGCACAGTTGCCGCAAAGGACGGGCCCGCCTGCGTGCTGCGGGGCCCTGGGGCTCTTGTCGCGTCGATGCGACAGCGCGACGGGCTTGACACTGCACCGCCGTGGAATAGGCTCTTCTGGAGTGAGATCCCCAACCTTTGTCGCCGCATGCGTCTTGGCCGCGATTGGCGCGGCTTGTCACAACGCGACGGGCGCGGACCCCAAGACTTGTCTCGGCTCGACGGCGACCTTCTCGCCGACTACGCCAAACTTCGTCGCCCCGGTGTCAAACATCACGGTCGAGCGTGGCTGGACGCCGGCTGGCTTCTACATGGTCCAGTACGATCTCTTCCTGGCAAGACCGCCGGCCACGACCCCGGATGTTGGTGTGATGCTCTCCGACACTGGCCCTAATCCGACCCCGGTGTTCGAGCGCGCGGCGAACGGGACCCTGACTCCAAGTACCGTTTGCGCCATCAAGGTTGGGGACGTTCTCGACGTCTGGCACACGGGGTTCTGGGCCCTGGGAAGCGCCGAGGCTCCGCCGGGCGACACCGCGTTTGAAGCGGTGCAGGTCGTCATCCACCGATAAACTAGTTCCTCAGGTCAGGGCGCCGGGATCGCCTGTTGGTCCCCCATCCCAATGCTCCTCGATGCGCCCGAACAGCGTTCCGTGACGGGAGTTGGAGCTACTAGGATCACCGTCTGTTGAGATCGCGCGACAGGATCAGCTTCAGGGTGATTCTGTCTGACGCGCTGGTCAGTCCAAATCCCACACCGGCCTCGATACTCAGGGCCTTGATGGTATGATCGACGATCCCGTAGAGCTGATGGACTTGCTGATTTCCGGCGTAGAACTGGTGCAGTGGCCCGAAGTCGTCGTACTCCTCGATGGCCAATTTCCATGTACGGGAGAGATCGCAGGCGACTCGCGTCGCTGGCGCGAAGTCGAGATTCTCCAGGCTATCGTACGAGGTGTCGAAGATCGGATTGACGATGAGGTCCACCGGATGCAGATGCCAACCGATGATCGGTCGGATCTCCGAGGTGAAACGCGTCGGGTCCCAATGCTTGGCGTTGTAGCTGAATTCGATATTCGCGCCGTAGAAGAAACGACGATCATCCGCATGCGGGACGGCGAACAGCAGGCGCAGCTTGACTCCGTCAATCATGGCGCTGCTATGACCGGCTCTCGTGCCGATACTGTACAAGGGCACATACAGTCCCGCCTCAAGCCACGTCGTCACGCCGTAGGCCCATTCGGGCACGCCGTTCAGCGACTTGTCGGCCAGAAGGGCGCCGGCAAATGCCGGGGTCATCCGGCCCTCCGGAGTGAAATTGTTGTGTAGCGTGAGATTGAACCTGCCCTGCGCGGTCAGTCCACCGTCGTACACCTGGATCTCGTCGGTCTGGGCGGAGACCATCTGAGGTACTACCATGGGGATGAGGGCCAGCAGGGCGAGTAGCCGCATATGAGAGACGTGGCGGCTCACAATGCAGATGACTACGCGGCTGCGCCCGAGGCGGACGAGCTATCCCTCGGGCCTGCTCCCCGGCGCGATCGCACGACAAGCACAATAAACGCAGCCTCGACCATCAGCGACAGAATGCCTAACGGCTCTAGCCAGACGTCGGGCGCGAGGCCCGGCAAGCCTAGCGTACGGCTGATCACGTAGCTCACCAGCGCTCCGCCCGCGACGAGTGCGCCTAATCCCCAACCCCAGCGTCGCTCGTCGCGATAAATTCCGACGGCGGCGACTATGGCAGCAATCCCATTTGCCAAGAAGAGCAACCCCTTATAGGTCGCGTCACCGAAGCTGCTAGGGGCGTCGATGAAATGAATCGCGCCCGTCACGAGGATGAGGGCAATCCCTGCTCCTTGTACTGCGGTTGGCGTGGCACGCATGTCTGGTCTCCGCTTGACCGTCGTTCCGGGCGTCACAGGCGCGACATGAGTCACTGCAGCCGCGTCGCCGGATCCCAATGTTCGTCCGCTTTGCCATCCTTGAATCGCCACATATCGAACCACGTCGTGGTGTAGCTCTTCGAGGGATCCTGGGCGTCCTTCACGTCCTGTACGTATGTGACCACCACGAGATCGCCCTCGGCCACCACCGATACGACCTTGGTCTTCATCTTGTCCGGGAGCGGCGTGGGTTTCACCTTCCTGACCTCGGTGAAGAATTTCACCACACCCTCGCGTCCCGACGCCGCGTTGGGATTGTGCTGGATGTAGCGCTCCGTCAAATATTTGTCCGCCAACTCCCAGTGCCCCGCCTCGAGCAGATCTTTGACGATGTGGTAGGCGGCCTGCTTGTTCGCATTGAGCTTTGGGTCACCGCTGTGGAACAGGGCGTCCGGATCGCTCGCACCGACAACAGGCGGTTGAGCAGGCAGGGAAAGGCTGCCGGCCACCAATA
The DNA here is from genome assembly GCA_035577025.1 of Gemmatimonadales bacterium. Lineage (GTDB taxonomy): Bacteria > Gemmatimonadota > Gemmatimonadetes > Gemmatimonadales > GWC2-71-9 > AG41. The sequence goes on along the minus strand of DATLVU010000024.1, from coordinate 29,083 downwards.
TGGTGGCGACGAGCAGGTGCAGACGACAGCGCATGTAAGCCCCCTCTTGAAAATGAACGAGGCCGCGAAGCTTCAAGCGCATGTTAGGCGGCCGAATCAGCGGCAGCAAACTCCGCGCGTATACGTGCCGACCGGAACCAAACGATCAGCCACAACAGCAGGCCCACGACTCCGAAGATCATGAGCCATCCAAGGGCCAGTCCGGACCCAACGGCCTCCGGAATCTCGCGCCCTGGACTCCCACGCCGAGAGAATAGAGACCAGACCATCGACTGCCCCATGTAGAACGAAAAGAGTACGCTCACGATGGCCAGCCCGAGAAGACCGGTGAACAAGCGGCGGGCCCAGTCTCTCCGGCGAAGGAGACCTATGGCACAAACGAGCGCGACCGTCCACGCGACGAACTGGATAAGCCTGATCAGCACCGGATGATGGAGCTCGAACCCCAACGCCCGCGGCATGACACGTACGAAGGCGGTGTCTTGCAGCACCTTGTTCACGACCTGGTTGACGTCACCAGGGAAGTATGCGAGCACCAACGTGCTGATAAGCGCCCCGAGCATCTCCAAGGCGCTGATGCCGAGAGAGAGCCACGCGATGACGGTCACGACGCGAGACCTTGGGCCGGGCCCGGGACTCGTGATGGTCGGGGTGGTCATGGTGGTTGCTGAAAGGCGGCCTAACGAGTTGCGCTTAAGCTGCGGGCGGCGTGCGCGGGGGCGCAAGGGACCGGCCCACCCCTCACCCGCGGAGTCTGAAGTCTATTGGGAGAACGACGTGTACATTGACTGGCTCACCCTCGCGACATCCCGGCCAATAGGTCGCGAGCTTAACCCAGCGCAGCGCCTCACCATCAAGCGCCGGATCCACACGCTGGAGGACGCGGACAGAACGCTGGTCGATAGTGCCGTCCGACCGGATGATCATGGTGACGATTACCCGCCCCTGGATTCCACGCTGCCGCTCGACAACCGGATATTGGAGCATAGGACCGTTCCGGACGCGAGGCTTCTCGGAAACTTGCGATGTGTCGTAGACCGTGGAGTCGCTGCTAGGTAGTCCGGTGCAAGACGTGGCGCCTCTCGTATACCCGAGCTCTCTTGGGCGGGGCGAGGCGGTCGCGCAAGCAAGTGAGACGCTCAGGGCAAACAGGGGGGAAAGTCGCACGAACGTTAATCTTGCTTGTCTCATGGGCGGGCTGCCTAACGAATCGCGCTTAAGCTGCAGGCGGCGTGCCCGCCGGCGCAAGGGACCCGGCCCGCCCGCGGAGGTCCGCCGGGCGAAGCACCGGCCGATTCCATTAAGAGCAGGCCCGATAGCGTCATACGCACGGTAGGCCGCCGCTCACTGGAAACGGGCCACAAGACGGTCGATCTCCTCTAGCGACTCCGCAACCCGCTTACGAATGCTGCGGCCTACGTCGGCCCAGAGTTGCCTTGCCCACGCGTCGTACTGAACACGAAGCAACGGGTCGTTCATCATGCATCGAAGGCAAACTCCAGGCACGAACGGCGGTCCGTGACGTTCGTGAATGCGGCGGCACTCTGCCTCAGGGTAGGCATATGGTCGTCCGCACCGTTCACAGGGGATCGTGGAGAGAGTCATCGACCCGGTTCTCTATGGCGGCCTAACGAACCGCGCGGCGCGGCTACGGCGAAGGCTCTGATTGCGCCTCCTCCGCGGAAAGAATTTCCCGCGCCTTGTCAGCTTGCTCGGGACGTACGACAACTGAGTAAATGCCACCGCGATAGCCGCCGTGCCTGATCATGGACGGAATGCCGTTTGCCTCAAGGACCTTGATGGCCTCCTGCGCTCGGCCTCGATCTGGGTAGTCCTTTGCGGGCACCTCGTTGTCCCGGTCGATGGCGGTCTCAAGCGAGACTATGGAGCGGATCAGGAGCGCGAGTCCCGCACCGGCTGCGAGGAGGACGACGAGGGCTATTGTGGGCATCGCGTCGAGAAATAAAGCGTGCGCGCCGGCGCAAGGGACCGGCCCCTATGCGGGGGCCTGTCAGGCAAGGCACCTCGGCGTTCAGCCGACGATATCCGGACGATCACGGACAGTCATGATCGTAGTGAGCATGGTAGCCACTGACTTCTCCGCGCCGTCGACTACCATTGAGGCTTCTGCCTGGCACACCGTGATCGTGCGACCTGCCCGTACGACACGCCCGCGTGCGATCAACTCTTGTCCACGGGCGGGAGCCAGCAGGTTCGTCTTGAACTCCAACGTAAGCACACCGGCGCCCTCCGGCATCAGGCTGAATGCGGCGTATCCACATGCGCTATCGAGCGCGGAGGTCACGACTCCAGCGTGGAGGAACCCGTGCTGCTGGGTCAAATCGGGCCGGAATGGGACGCGGATCTCGATCTCTCCAGCGGCGACGCGCGTGAGCCGTGCACCGATGGTAGCCATCAATTGCTGTGCGGCAAAGCTTGCGCGGACGGCCTGCTCGAATTGCGGGTTTCTTTGTTCAGCCATTTTCGGTGGAGGAGCGAGCCTCGCAGCGAGCAGTTGCCTTAGCCGGGGCGCCGGGATTTGAACCCGGGACCTTCTGGTCCCAAACAGCAAACGCCCCAGGCGCGGACACGCGCAAGATGCATGTTCCGCCTCGAATCTCGCGCAAGATGCACGCGAATGCCACGCCCAACGAGCGGGATGCGCCCGACAGTTAAGAAGAGTTCGGGCGGTCGCGGTGCTGTTGGGACTGACCGGCGCGACCCTCGGCGGCCAAAACTTGAGCTCCGGCTGGCTGCGGCTGATTGCATCACCCTACGTGCAGGACACGCTACGGCCGATCCTGGGCGGCACGGTTCCGGTGTTCCGGCAGGTCAGCCGAATGAAAAACGCTAAGTGTAGTCGGAGCGCCGGGATTTGAACCCGGGACCCTCTGGTCCCAAAGACGGTGCGTTCTCATCATGCGAAGAGAATGCTCGATCGGTGGAGCTATGGCGTCTAGCTGGGGCGCCACGTTCGAAGTACCTTAGCGCTGCCCGTTGTGGGTGACGAGGCGCGTGCGGCTTGAACCTTAGAGAGTGAGGCGGGAGGGCCTCATTCGGTGGAGTCTGTTGTGGGAGTCGGTGAGGATGATTTACGTTGGACTTACTGACCGCCCCGACCGGCGACGTCAGGAGCACGGTGATCCGCCCGACTGGCGCCAGACTGGTCCCTTCTGGAACGAAGCTGCCGCTTGCACCTGGAAGCGAACCACACTCGACGCGCTTAGCTCTCTCGGCCGAGAGGGGCGAGACACAGGTGGTTGGCGGTACGGATACGTCTACACGATCAGGCCCAACACCCGCGAATAGAGAGTCAGCCTAACAACTCCCGATGGCCAAGGACATCTGTGTGTTGTGCCGCGCCCATCCGGTGACCCACGTCGTGTCGGTCGTCCCCGGTCGACGACTCATCTCCGGCGGCTCTCCGAACGCGCAAGCACAAGGCGTGATTCGTGTCTGTGACGAGTGCGCTGCAGAGGGCCCCAGCGACGTGAAGCGGCGTGTTCGCTAGATGAGCCGGCACAGGCCATGAGCCAGGCCCACGAGAACCTGAGCCTCGCCGTCGGTGCAGCACTGGAACAAGGCCGGCAGTTGCTCTTCGAGAGCCGACGCCTGGGCAATGTTCCGAGTGACCGATGTATGTCGGTCTACCTTGCGCTCATTGTGATGCACCGAGAGCTGCAGGATGACCTCGCGCCCGCCATCGACCGGTTCATCCCGGAACTGAGGCACGTCATCGTGGAGTGCGACGATTCGCTCAAAGTGGTGAAGGCCTTGCTCGAAGCGGCTCTACGTGTGGCGCGCGACGGGCACGACGCTCCGCGGTAGGGCCACTATCGCATGAAGTAGCTGGCTGTTGCTTGAGGAGAGGCGGCAGCGGTATGGCCCATTCTGAAGCGGGGCTGAACCCCCGCACCAAGTTCGCCAACGACTTCGCCAACGATTCGCTACGTAGTCGGGGCGCCGGGATTTGAACCCGGGACCTTCTGGTCCCAAACCAGACGCGCTACCGGACTGCGCTACGCCCCGAAAGACTAGACGCACAGACGCACAGACGCGCAGACGCACAGACGCACACACGAACAGACGGCTAGACGCCTCGCGCGATGACAACAAACTAGCGAGACAGCGAGGAAAAAACATGCTAAGGCCGCGGGAGGATATAGCTATGCCGGTACCGAAACACCTGATCGATCACCATGGCGATCGCGCAATCCCCACTCGTGGCCGGCTCGAATCGCATGCGCGCCGCCTCGTCGTACACCTCCTGGACGAACTCCGGTGAGGTCGCATCCCGCAGACGGAGCGAGCCCGGCGCTACCAGGCCGTCCGCCCCCACGGTCAGCTGCACATGCACCATCCCATCCGCCGGGATGAATTGCCCGCCCCGCGTCGGGTACGGCAGATTGCGGCTCCCGTTGAGGAGCCGCGGCCAGCGTTGGAGACGCACATGGGGCAACGAGACCCGGACGAGCGGTTGCACCAGCGTAGCGGAATCGAGGGCAGCGGCTCCAGAGGGGTCGATGCTCGTCTCGAAGTACAGAACCACACTGTCGCGCGTGCCCTCGAGCAGAGCGGCGGGAAGCAACGATGTGTCGACGACGGCCTCGAGAGGCGCGAGCAGCGCGGAATCGAGGCCCGGGACGAGCGTGGTCTGTGCCACGACCACCCGGCGCAGTGTGCCATTGCGATTGATGACGACATAGGCCGCGAGCGGGAGATCGGGGTGAATCCACCCGCTGTCGATCTGGAGAGCGGAGAGCGAATCCTTCCGCACGTAGATCCCGCTCCCCCACGCCCCGAGTTTCAGAGGGTTCGGCAGCGCAAAACGGTCCGCGAATGCACGGAGCAGCTGCCTCGCGTACGATTGCACCGACACCGGCGCGCCCCGCGGCAAGCGAACCTGACCGTACAGCGTGTGCGCAACTCGAAGGACCTGAGCTGGAGGAGCCATCGGGTCGCAGGCGCGTGCCGCCGTCTGACCCGCGGCCATGATCGGGACCAGCACACAACCGCACAGCACGTTAAATCGTCGGATGCTCATCGCCGGCCATCCTGGCGTCACGCAATCGCACCGAATGTATCATCGGTGCGGCATCACCGCACAAACACGCCCCGCGTGGGTAACACAACCGCATGACTCCCAAACCCTCGCGTCATCCGAAACGGCAACCCATCCCTCTCGCCCAGGACGATCACGTGCGGATCGTCCCCCTCTTCATCCCGCGGGAGCTACTGGCCCCCGCCCCGGGAATCGCCGCACCGCCGGGCACCGAGCTCACTTATCGCGGCGGCCCGCTCATGACCGCCGTCCAGGTCTTCACGGTCTTCTGGGGACAGGCGTGGAATGCATCCGCGCAGCAGAGCGTCATCACCACGCTCAACGACTTCTTCCGGTTCATTGTCGCGAGCGCCTACGTGGACCAGCTGGGCGAGTACAACACGTCGGACTACACGATCGGCCGCGGCCGCTTCGCGGGGACCGCCACGGTGACGACGCCCGAGCCCGGCTCGAACGTCACCGATACGCAAATCCGGCAGATGCTCCAGGGACAGCTCTCGGGCAAGACGACGTTCCCGCCGGCCGGACCGAACATGCTCTACTTTGTGTTCGTGCCGCCCGGTGTCTCCGTGGCCGCGGGTGGCGACCGGTCGTGCCAGGCGTTCTGCGGCTATCACGACCACATCAACTCGAAGGTCTTCTACGCCGTCGTCCCTTACCCCAATTGCGCCGGCTGCCTCGGCGGCATCGGTCCGCTCGACGCGCTCACCTCGATCTGCTCGCACGAGCTCGCCGAAGCCATCACGGATCCGATCCCGCCGCAGGGGTGGTACGACGACAGTCAGGGAGAGATCGGCGACATCTGCGCGTGGCAGAACAGGAAGCTCGACCGTTACGTGGTGCAGCTCCTCTGGTCGAACCGCGCGAAAGCCTGCGTCTGACCGGTCACTTCGGGCGACGCACCAGCACTTCGACCAGCGCGCGCACGGCCCGGCCACGGTGCGACACGCGGTGCTTCGCGGCGCTCGGTGCCTCGCCGAACGTCATCCCCAGCTCGGTCGAGAAGAACAACGGATCGTAGCCGAAGCCGCCGCTCCCGCGCGGCTCGCGGAGAATCCGCCCTTCGCAGGTGGCCTCGACGAGCTGTGGCTTGGCGAGCGGCGTCTCGAGATATGCCACAACACAGCGATACCGCGCGGTCCGGCCCTCGTCGGGCACCGCGGCCAGCCGCTCGAGCAGGAACGCATTGTTGGCCGCGTCCCCCTGCCCCGATCCGTGCATCTGCGCCCACCGGGCCGAGAAGACGCCCGGCGCGCCTTCGAGCGCGTCCACTTCGAGCCCCGAGTCGTCGGCGAGCGTCGGCTCGCCGGACCGTTTCGCGAAATAGCGCGCCTTGGCGACCGCGTTCTCGGCGAAGCTCGTGCCGCGCTCGAGATCACGCTCGTCCGGCAGGCGCTCCAGGAAGCGATCTTGCGGGAAATCGAGCGTGAACGGAAGACCAGCAAACAGATCGCGCATCTCCCGGATCTTCCCCTCGTTGCGGGTGGCGATGAGGAGCTTCGAGGAAGAAGGGAGCGGGGAGCCGGGAGCGGGTGTCAGCGGGATGACCTCCGTAAACGCGTCAAGAGCTCGGTTGTCGATATGCCAGAGACCAACGGGACCCTGACGACGCGCCCACCCCAGCCCTCCACCTGGTCGGCGCCCACGATCGCGTCGCGCGTGTAATCGGCGCCCTTCACGAGCACGTCCGGGCGCAGGCGCTCGATCAGCGCGAGCGGTGTGTCCTCGTCGAACAACACCACGCAGTCCACGGCAGCGAGCGCGGCAACGAGACGCGCGCGCTCCACGCCCGGCACCACCGGTCGATCGCCGCCCTTCGCGAGCCGCCGCACGGATGCGTCGCTGTTCACGCCCACCGCGAGCGCTGCCCCCTCGTTGCGCGCGGCCTCGAGCAATGCCACGTGCCCCACGTGCAGGAGGTCGAACACGCCGTTCGTGAACACCACCGGCCCCGGCCCCGTGCCGCTCGCGTGCTTGCGCCAGCGGACGGCGTCCTCCAGGGTGCGAACCTTGTCAGACGTGCTCACGTGCCTCCTCGGGATCCGCCGTGCTACCGGCCTTCAGCGCCCAGGTGAGCAGCGGCGGGGTGACGAGCGTCGTCGCTACCACGACGAACAAGATCGCGCCGAACAACCGGTTCGAGAGGATCCCCACCGCGAGTCCGAGCTGCGCAAAGATCAACCCGACCTCGCCTCGGGGCGCCATCCCGATGCCTACCGCGCGGCGGTTGAACCGCCGCCACGGGACCGCCCACCCGCTCGCGAGCTTTCCAATCAGGGCGATCGCAAGCAGGACCAGCGCGATCGCCAGCGTCTGGCGATTCTCCGCAATGAATGGATTCCACATCCGCACGTCGACCGCCGCGCCGATACTGAGGAAGAAGATAGGCGTGAACACATCCGCCAGCGGCTTGACGCGCTCCTCGATCACGTCGAACTGGTTCGTCTCGGAGAGGATCAAGCCTGCCGCAAACGCGCCGATGATGAGCGCCGTCCCCGCGCGCTCGGCGAGGACACAGAGCAGCAGCAGAAACGCAAAGGCCGTCACCAGCAGCATGCCCCGCACCCGCATGCGGTCCACCAGGCCGAACAACCGCGGCGCGATCCGCACGCCGATCCAGAGGGCGAGAAACAGGAACACAACCGCCGCACCGAGCCCCCGCAGCGCGCCGTGCACGGTGAACGCCGTCCCAGCCGCGAGCGCGGATGCCACGCCCAGGATCACGAGTCCCAGCACATCGTCGATCACCGCGGCACCGAGGATGAGACGCGCCTCGAGCGTCTGGAGCGCGCGTAGGTCCTTGAGCACACGGGCCGTGATCCCGACGGAGGTGGCCGTGAGGGTGGCGCCGACGAAGATCGCCGTCGAGAAGGGATCGCTGGCGGTGTGCTCGTACCCGTGCCATCCCGACCGCCAATACAGGAAGCCGAGCGCAAACGGCACGATCACGCCGACGACGGCGACGGCACCCGCGGCCGGGCCGTCGCGCAGCATCGCCTTCAGGTCCGTTTCGAGGCCGATCTCGAACAGGAGCACCACGACGCCCACCTGCGCGAGCAGCCGGAACACCCCGGTGAGCGGGTCATCGGGCGCGGTCGGGATCACCCTGAGGACTCCCGCCCCGAGCACGATCCCCGCCAGGAGCTCACCGATCACCGCGGGTTGGCGCAGCCGCTCGAATGCCTCGCCGGCGAACTTGCCGACGAGGAGCATCACCGCGAGGATCGCGAAGAAGCGCGCGACGTCGAGGTCGCCCCCCCCGGCCGCTGCGCTAAAGAGGCTGAGTAGCCTTGGGATGGAAGTTGAACGTGTGGTTGAAGAAGGGGAGGTCGACCGACTCGGAGTATTCCGCCTCGATCACGATCTCACGCGGAGACGCCCGGCGGACGATCCGCACCTGCTGGGCCGCGGCCGGGAGCCCGATGTCCGTGGCCGCCGCCTGGATGCGGCGGCGGATCGTGCCGTCATCGAGCGACGGCGCCAGCTGCGCTTGCGACTGCATCTCATCGAGCAGCCGATAGTACCGGAAGAACAGCTCGCCGATGTTGACGCCGTAATACAACGCACCGACAAACAGGAGCAACGAGAAGAGACAGCCCAGCGAGCTCGCGCCGCGGCGGCTCACCATTGCGATTGGGCCCCGTCCACCAGGTCCTGCACGAGCTTCTGGAGCGCCGCCTTGCGGCCATTCGCTTCCTGCGGCGGGGAGTAGGCACCGACCTCGCTCAAGCCCTGTCGCTGCCAGAGGGTCTTGCCCTCGCGCTGATCGAGGATCTCGACGTCGACCGTGATCGAGACCTGCCGCTGCGTCACATCGGTACGACCGACACCAGCCTGAATCGAAAGCGGCACGTCCGCGTCGTAGCGGACCACCTTGCCGCGCACGACGGCATCGGCACTGTTCTCGCCCGCGAGCCGGAGGCCCAGGCGCCCCTGGAACGCCTCGAGCACCGCGTCGTTCACTTCCTTCGTGAGTGCCGGCTCGGCGGTCTGGTTGTCGAAGGGGAGAATCGCGACGGTCTTGATGTTGGGCAGGCCGCCGCCCTTGAAGCCGTAGAGACAGCCGGACAGGGAGAGGACGAGCGCGCTAACGGCGCCCGCGCCAAATCGCCGGATCGAACACCGCCGTCGTGTCAATCGAGACCACCGTGAGCTCAAAACGGGCCCGCCCTTCTGGAAAAACGATGCGGGCGCCCGCCGCGAGCCCGCGAGCGTCGAGCTCCGTTCGGCTGCGCGCCAGCACCTTGCCCTGCTGCCGCCACTCCGCCTCGAGCACACGGGGGCTGCTCCGAGTCTGTCGGTAATCGAGCGTATCCTCACCCTGCACGAACCGCCAGATCTCGACCGATGAGTCGGGGCCTCCACCGCGAAACACCATGGCATCCGCTCTCGGCGGCCGCACGATGCCGAGACCCGCCCACAACATGCGCACCGCGGGAACGAGTGAGCGGAAGTTCTTCTCGGGGTCCGCCCAGATCGTCGAATCGGCCACGACGGCGGCCGCCCCCGCCCCGAGCCCCAGCGGTCCTACGTAATCGAAGCGCAAGGAATCGGGCGCCGCAATCCGGGCCTGTCCTCGCCCGCCCCACCGCTTCTCGTCGTCCTGATACTTCCAGTGGAAACGAATCGCCATGCGGGCGGTAGGCTGCGTTGCGCCGGCCCACACGACCGCACTATCCCGGTTACCCGCCGCGAGCGGGATCGGCACGAGCGGCGCAACCCGCGGACAGCCCGCCAACACGGCGCACGCGCCAATGTAGAAGAGCGCTTTCCGCCGGTCAAGCAGAACGCGTTGCAATCTCAACAGTTAAACCTGTCGTAGGTGTTCAGCGGTGAACACTCCGGATACCCTCACCCTGCGAGATCCGCTCCAGCACATCGCGTCCACCCACCACACGACCGAACACCGTGTACGTCCCGTCCAGGTGTGGCTGCGGGGAATGGGTGATGAAGAACTGGCTGCCTCCGGTGTCCGGCCCCGAGAGGGCCATGCCGACGGTCCCCGACTGATAGCGCACTGGGTTGATCTCGTCCCGCAACACGAACGCCGGTCCACCCCAGCCGTCGCCGCGCGGGTCGCCGTCCTGCACGACGAAGTTCGGGACCACGCGATGCCAGTGCGATCCGTCAAAGTAGCGCCGGTCCACGAGGCTGAGAAAGGCTGCAACCGTGAGTGGCGCTTCCGCCGGGAGGAGCTCGACGACCAGCCGCCCGCGGTTGGTTTCGACGGTCACTCGCGGGGCGGGCTGACCCTGGCGGGCCGGGAGGAGATAGCGTCGCACGAGCGCGCGATACTCGTCCACCGCCTGCCCCGTCGCGATCGGCGCCACGGGACCCCAGGCGACCGCGGCATCCGGCAGCTTCTCGACCGCGAGCCGGCGCACGAGGTAATCATCCGCGCGCGGCACGCGGGCGACGAACCCGCTCGCGACGGCCGCACGCCCGTCAGGTCCCGTGCCCGCGATCGCGGCCAGCGCCGCCACGGCAGACAGGCGGGCGTCGTTGAATGAATCCTGCGCGGCGCACAGATACGCGCTGCGGAGCCGATCCACGTCGGTGACGGCGGGGTGGCGCGCGAGCAGATCGGCGGCGACGCTCCGCACCGCCGCGTCGGCATGCTCCAACAGATCGCGGGCCAGGCTCGCCGCGCGGGCGTCGCTGTCGGGCACGATGCGTCCCAGCGTCTGGAGCGCCTGCGCGACCACGCGACCGTCCCGATCCGCGAGCTGCGCTTCGAGTCCTGCGCGATCCTTCGCCGCCCCGAACGCCTCCGCGGCCACGCTGCGCCAGCGCCAGTCGGTCTCGCGCGCCAGCGCCGTGGCGGCCGTCACTCCTGCGGCGCTGTCGGCCTGAGCGAGGGCGATCGCCGCTTGTCGCCGCAACGCGAACGTGGCGCTCGTCAGTCGTTCGCTCAGCGCTGCCGCGGCGCGGATCCCACCCAGGACGCCGAGCGTGGTCTCGGCCTGGACAACGACGTTCACGTCGCCGTCGGCGAGCAGTGGGAGCACCACGGCCGCGAGCCCGGTGTCTCGAAAGCTCGCGAGCGCGCGTAGCGCGTTCACGCGTAGGTGAGGGTCGCGATCGGTCACCAGGGCGCTGACGCGATGGGCGACATCGCGCGCGTCGAGCGTGGCGCTATCCGTGAGGGTCCGACTCAGGCCACGCAGCGCGACGACTCTCACACCGGCATCCGCGTCTCCGAGGGCGGCGACCAGCGCCTCGGCGCCCCGCGCCACGCGCAGCCGGGCGAGGGAGTAGACCGCGGCTCGGCGCCGACCCGCATCCGGATCGTGCACGAAAGCGAGGAGCTGAGCGACGGGGGCCTGCGTGCCCAGTCGCCACGCCTCGAGGAGCGCGGTGGGCGGGGGAGGCAGCGCTCGGCTCTCGAGCAAGCCGCGCAGCGCGGCCGCTGCTTCGTCGCCACCGATTTTCGCGATCGCGGTGATCGCCTCGGGCTCCACGCGCGCGAGCGCGGCGAGCGGGGCGACGGCGCGCCGCGGCTTCAACAGGCCGAGCGCGAAGGCTGCCGTCGCGCGAACGGGAGGCGCGGGGTCCGCGAGCGCGGCGATCAGTGGACCGACGGCCGCCGAGTCTCCAATGCGCCCGGCGGCGAGCGCCGCCTGGCGCCGTACGAACGGATCGCTGTCGCGGAGCGCCGCCGCGATCAGCGTCGGGTCGTACACGCGCGTGTCGGCCGCGGCCAGCAGGCGCGCCAGCTCCTCGGTGACACGCGCCTCTTCCTGCGCGGCGCCGGGACGGGGCCACAGCGCCACCACGGCCGCGAGCCCAACCACCGCGGCTCTACAGGCGAATCGGATCGGGAACGGGCTTGAGGAGGTCGATGACATGCGGCGGGATGCGCGTAAGGGTGTGCTGGTGCGTGAGCGAGACGAGCGACGTCACGCCCGTGGCGAGCAGCTCGCCGGTCGCCGCGCGCTCCACGGCATACCCGAACGTGACGCGCCGCGACGCGAGCTCGCGCACCCAGCAACGCACTTCCACGAGGTCGTCGTAGCGCGCGGCGCCTCGGTAACGCACGCTCACGTCGGACACGGCGAGGTAGATGCCCTGCTGCTCCAGCTCCTTGTACGTGAGACCCGTGTCGCGCATCAGCTCGGTTCGGGCGCGATCGAACCAGATCAGGTAGTTGGCGTGATAAACGACGCCCATCTGGTCGGTTTCGGAGTAATTGACGCGCAGGGTTATCGAGCTGATCACGGCGAGGCAACATCCACGCGCCGTCTCGAAAAGTCAAATGGGACACGCGCTTGCGGGCCTCGGCCGGCATTCCTAGCTTGGGGCCGTGCCTTCCCCAGCCTCGCGCGTGCTCGTCGTCGCCGACGCGCATCTCGGTCAGGTCCCGCCCGCGGTCGCCACGGCGTTCCATCGCTTTCTCGATGCCGTTCCGGATCTCGGCGACGCGCTCGTCATCAACGGCGATCTGTTCGACTTCTGGTTCGAGTACGGGTCCGTGATTCCGCGGCGTCACTTCGGCACCGTCGCCAAGCTCCATGCCTTACGGAGCCGCGGCATCCCGATCACGTTCGTGGGCGGGAACCACGACCGCTGGGGCGGCGACTTCCTGATTCACGATCTGGGGATCGCCTTCTACCCGGGCCAGGCCGAGGTGGACCTCGCGGGGCGGCGCGCGTTCATCGCCCACGGCGACGGGCTCACCGAGCAGCACTGGAGCGCCCAGCTGATGCACCGCATCACGCGACATCCGGCGACCATCCGCGTGTTCCGCATGCTGCACCCCGACCTCGGGTTCTGGGTGGCGCACAAATTGTCCCGTCGCCTGGCGGACAACACGCGCGACAAGGCGGTGCTCGATCGCGCCGAGCGAGCCCAGGCCCAGTACGTGGAGCAGCTGCTCGGCCGGCGGCCGGATCTCGAGCTTGCGATTCTCGCTCATACCCATCGCCCGGCGTTGATCCAGCTGCCGAACCGAAGGGCGTACCTGAATCCGGGAGCGTTTCTGGACGGCGGCAGGTATGCGGTGGTGACGCGGGACAGCGTGGAGCTGAAACAGTTCTAACCCAGCGGCACCACCTCCACGTGCTGCAGCTTTTCTCCGAGGAACTTGGCCCCCACCTTGCGGAAGTGGGGCTCATCGTCCGAGACGACAAAGCGATGCGTCGGGCGCTGTCCCGGATCGGCGGTCAGGTTGCCCCGGGCCAGGTCCTGCGCCACGACACGCGCGGTCTCCTCGGCGCTGTCGACGAGGCGTACCTCGGGACCGAGCACCCGCGCGAGCAACGGCTTGAGGAGCGGGTAGTGCGTGCAGCCGAGCACCAAGACGTCCACGCCGGCCCGCCGCAAGGGCTCGAGGTACTCCTGAGCGATGAGCTCGGTGGCGGGATGCTCGAACCAGCCTTCTTCCACGAGGGGGACAAAGAGGGGACACGCGCGCGCGCACACCCTGGCGTCCGGGCGGAGCCGTTTGATCGCGCGCTCGTAGGCCCCGCTCGCGATCGTGCCCGCGGTGCCGATCACGCCGATGTTCCCCGACCGCGTGGCCGCGACGGCGGCGCGGGCACCGGGCTCGATTACGCCCACGATGGGGACCGGCGAGCGCTCCGCGAGGTAGTCGAGCGCATGCGCGCTGATGGTGTTGCAGGCCACGACGAGCGACTTCACGCCCCTGCCCAGTAGGTAGGCGAGGATCTCGCTCGCGTAGCGGCGTACCGTGTCGGGCGACTTGGGACCGTAGGGGACGCGGGCCGTGTCGCCGAAGTAGATGACCGACTCGTGCGGCAGCTGCTCGAACACCGCGCGGGCGACGGTGAGACCGCCGATCCCCGAGTCGAAGACGCCGAGCGGCGCGGCGTTCACCGCTGCAGCGGCAGGCTCACGCCAATCCCCATGCCCCGCCCTCCTGGTCCATCAGGAAATGCTCGGATCTTCAAGTCCTTGGGAAAATCCTGCAGATGGGCCGAGACGAACGCCTCGGCGCCGGAGAAGAGGTGATTGAAGACCCAGAGCACCAGCCAGTCCTGCACTTCCTGCCGCTTGGCATCCACGTTGAAGGACCGGGACTCCCTGAGGTAGTGAAACTCCGACTGGGCCTTGAGGGTCATCATCGCGGCGAGGCCCTCCCAGGCCGCGAAGAACGCGCCGGTCACTCTCCGGCCGGTCGCGGCCTGCCCCCATCCGGGCAGGACGAACGATCGCAGGAAGGCACCCATCGGGCGAACGCGATGCGTGGTGTCCGTCGGCACGACCGTCGCGCCGGTGGTAATGATCGGCGCGGGACGGGTGGTATCGGGAACCTGGGCGGCTAGACGGCTAGACGGGTAGGCGGCTAGAAAGAGCGCGATGCTCGCCGCACTAGCCGTCCAGCCGTTTAACCGTCTAGCCGTCTGCATCATCTCGCTACCAGCACCTTCAGCCGCGACGGCTCGATGCGGACCGTACACTCGCGCGCCACGGGCTCGCGCAGCTCCCCGTCGAGGTGCAGCACGAGGGGCCCGTCGAGCGAACGAATGGTGACTTCGCGCGTTTGAAACATGGCGACCTCCCGCATGGTGCCGTGCGTCCCGCGCATCACGCGCGGCACGGCCAGCAGAAAGCGTGGCAGCGAGACCCGGCGGACCAGACACACATCCAGGCGACCGTCGCCCGGAAGGGCCTGCGGCGCGAACCGGTAGCTGCCGCCGGCCGTGGTGCCGTTGCACACCTCCACCATCATCATGTACCCCGTTTCCGAAAATCCGCGCGCCCGCACCTCGAAATGCGGGGGGCGGAACCGGGCGAAGGCACGGAACACCGGTACAAAATAGGACGCGAAGCCGGACAAGCCCGGCATGCTGTTCCGCACCCTCACGACTTCGGGCCCGAACCCGAATCCGACGCTGTTGACGAAGTACTCCCCGGCGGCGCGCCCCGCGTCGAAGGTCGCGGTCTGAGCCGTCACCAGCCGCTGCACCGCCCGGATCGGGCTGTGCCGGTACACCCCGGTGAGCTTCGCGAAATCGTTCCCGGTCCCGATGGGCACCACGCCCAGTGCGGTGTCGCCGCCCTGCTCCAGCAGGCCGTTGGCCACGTCGTGCACGGTCCCGTCGCCGCCGAGGGCCACGACGCAGTCGGCGCCGGCGCGCGCCGCCTGCGACGCCAGTTCGGCCCCGTGGCCGGGGCATTGGGTGCGCGTGACTTCGACCGCCCATCCCTGGCGGCGGAACTCGCGCGCGACCGGGTCCAGGGCGCGCGCCGCCGCGCCGCGCCCGGCGGCGGGATTCAACACGACATGGGCGTGGATCAGAAGCCCCATTATAAAGCCGCGAGGCCCGATCCGCAGCCGGATCGGGCCTCGCCCGTCAATACTGATGAAAGACGGTCTACGACCGGGTCACCGTGTACTGACCGCAAGCCGTGAACTGGATCGTGACGTTGCTCGTCGCGCTGTTCTTGGTGACGGCGATGACCAGCGTCCCCGAGTCGAACCGGGGATCCACGGTGCAGCTGGCGTTGAAATGCAGTGGCTGACTGGTCGTGGCCGACAACGAATAGCTGAGCGCGCCGGACGTCCAGGTCGAGCTGCCCGCGATGCTCCAAGTGCCGCTCGGGAGGGGCGAGCCGATCTGGATCGACCCCGCCTGGTCGGCCGTGAAGAGCGACGCCCATTTGCGGACGTGGGACGCCGTGGCGCCCGTGGCGAAGGTGTAGTCAGTCTGGAGCGTGTCGGCAAGCGAGATCTGGTCGGCGCTCCCCGCCACCCAACGGACTCCGTTCTCCACCGCCGAGCGTGTCTGGCCCGTCGCGGTGTTGGTGAATGTGCGCGTAAAATCCGTGGCCCTCGTCTTGAGCGCCATGTCCGTGACGGTGGGTGTCGGGTCGATGAAGTCGATCGTCCCACTGAGCGTCGCCGTGAACGAGCCGTTCGTGAAAGTGCAGCCCGCGAAATCGACGCGCACGGAATCGGGCACCGGATCGCCGTCGGAGTTCGTGGGCGAGGCGGGGCTCTTGGTCGGCGTGCAGCTCGCCGTCGTCGCGGGCATCACCGGCGCCCCCATCATGGGACTCACCGCGAACGGCGTGCCGGTAGAGCCGTTGAATGTCGCGCCCGCCGACAGCGAGGCCGCGTCCGTCGCGACGACTTCGGCGACGGCGTTGGCTTCCGCCTGCGTCACGACCGCGTTGGGAGACGTCGAGTTATTACATGCCGCGAGCAGCGCGGCGCTGATCGAGCCGGCGACGAGGTGCCGGGCACTCCGTGAAATACGGCGCATACAGCGAAACCCTCCGATGGTTCGAGTGCGGGCGCGAATGGTGACGGCCGGTTAGACGACGCGCAGGTTGCAGCTGTTAACGGCGTCCCCACTGCACGGAAGACTGGCACAACCGGACCGAAGTCACAGCGGCGGCGATGACAACGTGGGTGTGACGCGGCGCACACGAGCGCAGCGCACACGACGCGTTTAGTCCTGCGACGTCAGGTAGCCCTTTGCCAACAGCAGCTCGGCATTGAGAATCGCGGCGCCCGCCGCGCCCCGGATGGTGTTGTGACTCAGCGCCACGAAGCGATGTCCCATCACGCCGTCGGAAGCGATCCGACCCACCGTGACGCTCATGCCCCGCCCCGCGTCCCGATCGAGCCGCGGCTGCGGGCGGTCGGGCTCATCGCGAACGACGATCGGCCGCTCCGGCGCACTCGGCAGGCCGAGTTGCTGCGGGACGCCGCGAAACGACGCGAAGGCCTCGCGCAGCTCCGATAGATCAGCGGAGCGATTGAGCGTCACTCGAATGGCCGCCATGTGCCCATCCACCACGTTCACGCGGTGGCACTGAGCGCTCACCGGGAAGTCCGCGACCCGCACACGACCTCCTCCACCCTCGCCCTCCAGCCGACCCAGGATCTTTCGCGTTTCCTGCTCGATCTTCTCTTCTTCACCGGCAATGAAGGGAATGACGTTGTCCGTGATGTCGAGCGCCGAGACGCCGGGGTACCCAGCTCCCGAGAGTGCCTGGAGGGTGGCGGCGACCACGGCTCGGACTCCGAACCGCGCGGCGAGCGGGGCTAACGTCAGGGCGATCATCACCGCGGAGCAGTTGGGATTGGTGACGATGAACCCGCGTGAGCCCCCCCCGCTCCCCGCCGTCGCCTCCCGGCAGGCGTCGAGCAGTTTCAGGTGATCCGGATTCACCTCCGGAATGATCAGCGGTACCACGTCGCTCATGCGATGAGTCGATGAGTTGCTGATCACCGGATATCCGGCCCGCGCGAAGCGCGTCTCCACCGGGCCGGCGACGTCCGCTGGCAGGCTTGAGAAGACCAGGTCGCAGTCGAGTGGAGGCTCGGGAGCCTGCACCCGGAGACGAGCGGCGGCGGCCGGCGCGTCGCCGGGCAGCCGCCAGGTGCACGCCTCAGCGTACGGCTTGCCCTCGGAGCGGTCGGACGCGGCAAGAGCCGTGACCACGAACGACGGGTGGCCGTCGAGCAGCTGCAGGAAGCGCTGGCCCACCGTTCCGGTGGCGCCGAGAATGCCGACGCGGATCGTCTGCGGCACGCGCGCTCCTTTCATGGGCGCGAGATAGATATGAACTTACACCGATGCGAGCGCGCGTGACCGTGCGGGTGCCCGGCTCTACGTCGAACCTCGGGGCCGGGTTCGACTGCGTCGGCGTGGCGGTCGACCGCTGGCTCGCCGTCACGGTCACCGTCACTGAAAAGGGTAGCGCGGCCCCGACGCTGGAGCGACGTGGCGCGCTCGGTGTGCTCGACGTCCCACCGGACCGGGACCTTCTGATACGCGGCGTCGCCGCAGCGTGCGGCAAGGCCGGTCGCACCGTCCCCACCGGGCTCTCGCTCATCGCGGAGTCGGACATCCCGATCGCCCGAGGGCTCGGGTCGTCCGCGGCCGCGACCGTGGCCGGCGCCGCCGCCGCGACTGCCGTCCTCGGTCTCGACCTCGACCGCGAGGATCTGATGGCGCTTTGCGCCGAGCTCGAGGGGCATCCGGACAATGTGGCGCCGGCCGTGCACGGCGGGGCGAAGCTCGTCCTTCCCGGCGTACCGCCCAACGGTCCGATCGTCGCATCCCTGGTGGTGCACGACTCGATCGCCCTGGTCTTCGCGGTACCGGACTTCACGGTGGAAACCAAACGCGCGCGCGCCGTGCTGCCTGCCACTCTGCCCCACGAGCAGGCCGTGCGTGCGGCGGCGAAGGCCGCGGCGCTGGTCCACGGTCTGGCCCATGCGGACGCGCGGCTCCTTGCCGCCGCGCTGGACGACCTCCTGCACGTGCCGTTCCGCGTCCAGCTCGTCCCCGGATACGCGGAGGTCACCGCCGCTGCGGCGGCCGCCGGCGCCTACGGGGCGACGTTGTCCGGGTCGGGACCGACGGTCTTGGCGGTGAGCCCGCGCTCGCACGCCGACGCGGTGAGCGAGGCGATGGTTCGCGCGTGGCGCGCCCGCGGCACCGCCGCGGAGAGCTTCGTCACCGCCCGCCCAGCGGGCGGGTTCCGAATCGACTGACGTAATCATGGCCCGCGTCTCACGCGCCCCTCACATCCACAAGTTCGGCGGTGCGTCACTCGCCGACGCTTCCGGCGTGCGACGCGCGGTGGAGATCGTGCTGGCGCACCGGCCCGCGCCTCAGGTCGTGGTGGTCTCGGCGATGGGTGGCGTGACGGATGCGCTGCTCGAAGCGGCGCGACGCGCAACCCGAGGCGAGACGTCCCAGGTGCGCGCGGCAGCCGAGACACTGCGGACCCAACACGCAAAGGCGGCACGCGCGCTGGTTCCCCGGGGCGGCCGTCTCGACGAGCTGCTCCACCACATCGACGCGGCGGTCGACGAGCTCAAGCCCCTGGGGGGCGAGCTTGGCTTACTCCGCGAGCTCACGCCGCGGACGGTGGACTACCTCGTCGCGCGCGGGGAGCGCCTGTCGGCGCTCGTGTTCGCGGCGGCGCTCGAGGCCGCGGGCTGCACGGTCGCCTACGTGGACGCGACGGACGTGATTCAGACCGACGACACGTTCGGCAACGCGTCCCCGGACCTCCGCCGCACGGAGCGGGCCGCGCGCCGCGTCCTCCAGCCCCTGCTGGCACGCGGCGCCGTGCCCGTCGTCCCCGGGTTCCTCGGCGCGACGCCGGATGGTCAGGTGGCCACGCTCGGGCGCGGCGGCTCGGATCTCACCGCCACGCTGCTCGCCCGCGTGCTCGGGGCGCGAGAGGTCTCGCTCTGGAAAGACGTGCCGGGTCTCCTCACCGCCGACCCGCGCATCGTCCCGGACGCGCGGGTCGTGCCCCAGGTGCACGTGCGCGAGGCGGCCGAGCTTGCTTATTACGGCGCGAAGGTGCTGCATCCCCGCGCCCTCATCCCGGTGCTCAAGCGGCCCGTGGCGATCCGCATCCGGCCGTTCGCGGATCCGACGTCGCTCGGCACCGAGATCTCGCGGCGCCGCACGCTCGAGCAGTACCCGGTCAAAGCGCTCTCGGCCATTCCGGGCCAGGCCCTACTGACGGTGACGGGCAGCGGAATGCTCGGCGTGCCCGGGATCGCGGCACGCACGTTCGCCGCCGTGCACCATGAAGAGATCTCGGTCTCCCTCATCAGTCAGGCCTCCTCCGAGCACTCGATCTGCTTCAGCGTGCCGGAGGAGAGCGCCAAGCGGGCGCGCAAGAGTCTCGAAGAGACCTTCGAGCGCGAGATCGCGCGGCAGGAGATCGACGGCGTGGAGGTCCGGACCGGCCTCGCCACGCTCGTCGTGGTGGGACTCGGCATGGCGGGCACACCGGGGATCGCCGCCCGCGTGTTCGCCGCCCTCGCCGAGGCGGGCATCAACGTGATCGCGACGGCACAGGGCTCGTCGGAGCTCAACCTCTCGCTCGTGGTGGAGGGCCGGGACGCGGCGCGCGCCCAGCGAGCGGTCCACGCGGCATTCCAGCTCTCGAAGATCGGGGGCGGAGCCGTGGCGCAACCCGAGCGGACCGACGTCGTCCTGCTGGGCTTCGGACAGATCGGCCGGGCGCTCGCGCCGATGATCGCGAAGGTGAAGCGCAAGGGACTCACGCTGCGCATCGTCGGGTTGATCGACCGGAGCGGCGTGGTATTCGACGCGCGCGGGCTGTCGCCGCGCCGGCTCGCGACCCTCGCGGCCGCCAAGGCCAAGCGTACGCCGCTCGCCAAGGCTCCCGGGGGACGTCGCGCCGACGCCGGCGATGCCGTGACGTTCATCGCGCGGCATGCCCTGGCCAACCCGATCCTGGTCGATCTCACGGCAGCCGACACGACGGAGACGCTCAAGGCCGCTCTGGCCGCCGGCATGCACGTGGTGCTCGCGAACAAACGCCCCGTCGCCGCTGACCGGCGCGTGTACGACGAGCTGCTCGCCGCCGCGCACGCGCGCGGGCGTCGCGTGCTGCTCGAGGCGACGGTCGGAGCCGGTCTCCCGATCATCGACACCTACCAGAAGCTCGTCGAGTCGGGCGACCGCGTACTGAAAATCGAGGGGTGCCCATCGGGCACGCTCGGCTATCTGTTCGGGGAGATGGGCCGTGGCGCCCCGTTCTCCGCTGCGTTGCGCGGGGCGATCGCGAAGGGCTATCCCGAGCCCGATCCGCGCGACGATCTCTCCGGAATGGACGTGGCGCGCAAAGCGTTGATCCTGGGACGGCTGCTCGGGTTCTCGGGGGAGCTCGGCGACATCGTGGTTGAATCACTGGTCCCGGACGGCGCGGAGCGGCTCCCGCTCGACGCTTTCGTCGGATCGCTCGAGCGGTTCGATGCGGCGTGGGCGAAACGCGTGGCAGCCGCGCGCGCGCGCCGCGGCGTCCTGCGGTACCGCGCCATCGTGACCCGGCGCCGGGTGCGGGTGGGGCTCGTGGTCGTGGACGCGTCGAGTCCGATGGCCTCGCTCAACGGCACCGATAACCAGTTTATCTTCACGACCGTGCGCTACAAGAAGAATCCGCTCGTCATCACGGGTCCCGGTGCCGGGCCCGCCGTGACGGCGGGCGGCATTCTCAACGACGTGCTCAAGCTCGCCGGCGCATGAGCACTACCCAGACGTGGCAGGTGTGCGCCGCCTGCGGCAGCGAGATTCCCGAAACCGACCCTCATCCCCGCTGCCCGCGTTGTGGCGGCCTGCTCGAGGTACGCCACCAGGCGCCGGCGCAAGGCGGACAGGCCCTGCGAGCGACCTTCGACGCGCGCCGCGGCACATGGCGCGGCCCGCTTGCCTCCGGCGTGTGGCGCTTTCGCGAGGCCGTGCTCCCGACCGCGGGCGAGCACGTCCTCACCTACCCCGAGGGTAACACGCCGCTGCTCGACAGCGCGCCGGTGGCCCGGTGGGCCGGCTCCGGGGAGGGGGGAGGGCTGCTGCTGAAGCACGAGGGACAGAATCCCACCGGCTCGTTCAAGGATCGCGGGATGACGGTAGGCGTGACCCAGGCCCGACGGATCGGCGCGCGCGCCGTGTCGTGCGCCTCGACGGGCAACACGGCCGCCTCGCTCGCGGCATATGCCGCGCTCGCCGGGCTGCCGGCGTTGGTCCTCGTCCCCAAGGACCAGGTGGCCGCGGGCAAGCTGGCCCAGGCGCTCGCCTACGGGGCGCGCACGCTCCTGGTGCGCGGCAATTTCGACGACTGCCTCGAGCTCGCCGAGGAGGCGAGCGAGCGCCTCGGCGTCTATTTGCTCAATTCCGTCAATCCGTTCCGGCTCGAGGGCCAGAAGACGATCGTGCTGGAGCTGCTCCAACAACTCTCGTGGGATCCACCCGACTGGATCGTCGTGCCCGCGGGAAACCTCGGCAACACGGCGGCATTCGGGAAAGCGCTGGAGGAAGCTCGGGCGTGGGGCGTGATCGACCGCGTTCCGCGGCTGGCCGCCGTACAGGCCGAGGGCGCGGCTCCGTTCGCGCTCGGCTTTCGCTCAGGGTTTGCCCGGCGCGATCGGGTCACGCCCCACACCCTCGCGACAGCGATCAATATCGGCAACCCCGTTTCGTACGACCGCGCGGCGCGCGCGATTCGCGAGACGAACGGCGTCGTCACCGCCGTCAGCGACGACGACATTCTCGAGGCCAAGGCGGTGGTGGATGGCGCGGGGATCGGATGCGAGCCCGCCAGCGCCGCCGCCGTGGCCGGCGTGCGACGATTGCTCAGTGAAGGTGTGATCGGGAAGGCCGATCGGGTCGTCGCCGTGCTGACCGGCCACGTCCTCAAGGACCCGGGGACCGTGGTCCGCTACCATCAAGAGGTCGAGCCGCGGCCGGCACGCGCCAACCGGCCGATCGAGATCGACGCGAACCTCGCGGAGGTCGAACGAGCGATGCGAGGTTGACCCCCCCCCCGCCCCGCCCTCAGCGGGAGTCCGGCGGCGCCTCGCCCAGCGCTGCCAGTGCGGAGGCGACCGTGGCACGGTCCCGGTCGCGCTTCGGCGCGCGCGCGAGAAACGTGTGGTACTGCGCGATGGCCTGCGGGATCTTGCCTTCCGCCTGGTAGACGGCGCCGAGACGGTAGTACGGTTCTGCGTAGTCGGAGTCGAGCTGGACGGCGAGCCGCAGCTGTTCCTCCGCTTCCGGCAACCGTCGCGCCGAATGCAACACGACGCCGTAAAACAGGTGCATCACCGGATCGCGACCACTGATCTCGACCGCGGTTTGGAGCTCGCTCAGGGCCGACGCGGTATCACCGAGCGCGAGCGCGGCGCCACCCAGCCGCGCGTGGATCCAATAGAACGCGAGGTTCTCCGTGAGCGCCCGCTCATACGCCGCCCGGGCGGCGCGGAAGTCCCCCTGCTGAACCCGGGCGATGCCGATCGCATACTCGAACATGTCGGTCGACGGGAGAATCTGGGCGGTATGCTGCTGCACGACCGCGTGTAAAGAGTCCCGTCCGATTTCGAGCTCGGTCACCGCGCTATCGTAGCGGGCGAGATAGAACAACGCTTGCGCCCGATAGATGCGCATGCCGACTTCGCCGGGGTGCTTACGCAGCGCGACGGCGAACAAACTGTCGGCGGTGGCGAATTGCCGGTTCTCGAACGCGTACAGTCCCGCCTCCTCGGGCGGGGCGCGGCGCCGCGGGACGAAACTGGGGAAGTCGAGCCCGGTGAAGACGAAGGGATTCCGCGCCCAGGCCGCGCGTCGCAGAGAGTCCATGAGCTGCATCTGGCGCTCGGACAACGCCACGCTCCGGGCCGCGCGCTCGGAGCGCGTCTGAAAGAACGTAGCCAAGACGTCGTTGCGGACCGCTCGCAAGAGCAGAAGCGACCGCGCGTACACGGGGTCCGCCCAGGAGGGATCCAATCGCGAGGCCCAGTACAGCGCGGCCTCGGCTGTCGACAGCTCAAACCCATTCTTCACGAGCGGCATGACCGCCTGGTAGTACGCGAGGGCGTCGTTGGTATCCACGCCTTCCCGGAGATGCGGGCGACGGGGGGTGGTGACGGAGTCGCCGAACGTCCGGAGGGCGGTCAGACCATTAGTGGAGTGCACCGGCGCTGGGGGCTTGCAGGAGGCCACGACGAGCCCCAGGCCCAGTGCGATACGGCAGAGATGGTAGAAGCGCTTCCCGATCACGGCGGCGCCGCCGAGCCGTTCAGACTCCCAGAAGGTACTCCTCGTCCCACGCCACGTCGAACTCGCCCCGGCAGCGCGGGCATTCGAGCCGCCGGGGCCGCCCCCGCAGCGCGGAGCGCTCCCGGCAGCTGGGGCAGACGCCGTAGTGCGGCCCCCAGTCGGCCGGGAGCTCGCCCGCCTGGTCAGGACGCGGCACCACGGACCACCGGGTAGGGGGCCGCGAGACGACTTGGACGAGATAGTGCGGGACTTTGAGGGGCCTGCGGTTGACGTCGAGGATGGCTTCGAGGGGAGCGAGGCGCGCCACACGGTACCAAGCCCCGCGGCGCAGCGCGCAGTTCACGTCCACTTGGAGACGGCCCCATTGCATGCCGGTCACGACGAGAAATTACCTACTCGACTATTTCGGCCGGCGTGACGCCGGCCACACGCCCGGTGGCAAGTTGTGTTTATGGGTCGGCGTGATGCCCCATCATCATGTCGGCCATCTCCTCTGCGCCCCCGGACCGGAGCGTGGCGGCCTGGTCCTGCTGGTAGAGGGTGTTCGCGGTATCCACGGCCGGCCACGTCGCGCCTCGGTCGGGCACGAACAGACCAGCCACGGCGCCCATGCCGCCGTCACGGATCGCCTTTCCCGTGGGGTTCTCGTAGACCGCGGTGAGGCGGTACGTATGAGCGGGGATCACGTGGATGCCCAACCGCCGCCAGCTGTAGAAGCGGGCGAGGGGAAACGTGATGACGCGCCCTGCTCCATCAGTCTTCGGTGTACCCCGCCACAGCACCTCGCCCGTGGTCATGTCCCTGAGCTCGAGGCTCACGCCGTAGTCGTGCAGGTGCCCCCCAAGGCCGAGGATGGAGCCGGGAATGGCCGGGCTCCCCTCCCAGAACCGCTCGGTGCGGCCCGGTGCGAGGTCGAAGGCCTTGCTTCCCGTGGGCGGACGGCCGAGGGGATACTGGACGTCGATGGACCAGGGGTAGGTGCGATAGAGCGGCCACGGCAGCCCGCCGGGAACGTAGTGCAGCACCAGCCGGACGTGCACGTGGTGGTACGCCACGGCCGACGAATTGGCGAGCATAGCACCGGCGATGAGCCGCTGCCCGCGCTGGAGGGGCAAGCCGAACAAGAGCCGTGGGACAGTGATCGCCGGCGTCTCCCGACTTGCCGCGAGCAGATGCATGCCGATCGGGAGGAAAAGCTCCCGGTGGTCCGGATCACTCAGATTGAAATGGTGGAGCATCGTGTGAGGCAGCGCGTGGCCGCCGTCGTCCAGGAGCTCCACATGCGCGCTGTGCAGGGACGCGTCCACCGGGAAGAGCAGCTGGCAGAGGGGCAGCCCCACCATCGCTTCGTTGCCCCCGTGCGCGGCCGGTACGTCCACGGCTGGCAGCTCGATCACGAGCCGGTGCGCGTCCGAGTCGACGAGCACGGCCGCACTCGGCAGCGCCTCCAGCCCGGGACCGGGACCGGGACCGGGACCGCGTAAGCCTGCCACCAGCCAAGCGAGAAAGAGAACGGCCGGCATGGCCAAGCTCCGGATCGGGGGACGGGAGGGGGCTGGGAACCCCAGAGCACGGCTCAAAATACGGCGTCCCGTCGCTTTTCGCGACGTGGCTGAAACTGGCCTGGGATGAAAGGGGGACGGCGGGTTGGCGGCGCCGCAGGGAGTGGCCGGGAGCCCACAATCCAGTCCTCGCTCCTCACAACCGAACGGAGACGGGGGCGCGGCTCACTCCTGCGGGCCGCAGAGTAGCAATGCAAGCCGGATGCCACGCGGGCTCGGGTGAGGGAGCTCGACTCATCGCCGCGTCTGATGCGCATCCGTCGCATCCCTGTAGACGCGGTGCGACGTGGCCCCCCCCCGGCGTGGTAGCTTGTGCTGTAAAGGGGGACAGCGGCGTGTCACTCAACGACACCCAGGAAGACCCTCAGCGACTCCGGCTCGTCGCTGCGGCGCTCGGCGCCGTGCTCTTGGTGGCCGGCTGTGCGTTTCCGCCGGAGCGCGTTGTGACAGGGGTGCTGGCGAAGATCGAGCGGCGCCAGGACCTGGAAAGCGTCTGCCATCTCGGCGTCCGCGTGCACGACTCGAACGCGTGCCACGAGCCACCCGTCTGTTGCTCCTACCGGCTGACGGTGCGCGACTCGACCGGCCACGAAGAGTACTTCTTCGCCTTCTGGCCCGACTATGCGCCCGGGCTCAAGTGGATAGAACTCCGGCTCCTCACGTTCCACCTGCACCGGGAGGAGATCACCGAGTTCCCGTGCACGATGTACGGATGTCGCACGTTTCTCGACTATGCGTTGACCTCGGATGACGACTGGAGACTGCTGGAATGAGACGGAGCGCGCCCTCCCCCTCCCCCTCCCCCTCCCCATCCGCCGCGGGCGACGCGATCGCGCTTCAGCGGTGCTGGCACCCGGTCGCTTTCTCGACCGCGACCACTGCCGGCCCGGCGCCGGCTGAACTCCTCGGCTCGCGCATCGTGCTCTGGCGCGACGGCGCCGGCACGGTGCACGCCCACTCCGACCTGTGCATTCACCGCGGTACAGCGCTATCACTCGGCTCTGTGCAGGGGGACGAGCTGGTCTGCCCCTACCACGGCTGGCGCTACGCCACGAGTGGCCAGTGCGTCGCGATCCCCCAGCTCGAGGACCCGACCCGTGTGCCGCGCAAGGCGCGGATCGATCGCTTTCGTTGTCAGGAGCGCTACGGCCTCGTCTGGGTCGCGCTCGACGAACCGCGCTGGGAGCTGCCGGACGTGCCGGAGCTCGAGTCAAGCGACTGGAAGGTGGTCTTAGCCGGGCCGTACGCGTGGCACGCTGACTCGTCGCGTCAGGTCGAGAACTTCACGGACTTCGGGCATTTCCCCTGGGTGCATCCGGGCCTCCTCGGCGATCCGAAGCGACCCGTCGTGCCCGCGCACACGGTGCGGACCGAGGGTCACGTCCTGCACTACGAGATCGTCCGCCCCGAGGCGCGGGGCTCGGCGTCGTTTCCGGTGTTCGCGAACGAAGAGCGCGAGGCACCGACGCGCCGCAGCCGGTACGAGCTCCACCTTCCCTATACGATCGTCCTGCGCCTTGGCTGGGGCGGACGCGAGGGGATGGTCTACTTCTTCGCCTCGCAGCCGGTCGACCGCGAGCGCAGCGTCGGCTACGTCCTGGTCGCCCGGAATTACAACTTCGACCAGCCGGACAGGGTACTGCAGGAATTTGAGGATGTGATCTTCAATCAGGACCAGCGGATCGTCGAGTCGCAACGGCCGGAGATCGTCCCGTTCGATCTCGCGGACGAGCTGCACCTGCGTTTTGACGCCGTCGCCGTCGCGTATCGGCGGGCGATGAGGGCACAGGGCCTCGCCAAGGAGAGGCCTAAGAGGGACAAGAAGCGGCGTGGCGGGAGCGGGTAGGGATCGAACCTGTCAGCGATATGTGACGGTTTCCCGACAAGAGTCCCGTCGCGAATCGTCACTGCGAACCAGATCCCCAAAGTTGGGGAAATCCTTGGACAGGAGGCTACGCGCAAGTCGCAGCGGGTGCGATCGTTAGAAGTCTTGCATAGATTCTCGAAATCGCTATGTTAACGGTCGTCAAGAGGCACTCATCCCCGATGCAGGCGCAAGCCTGCTAGGGTCCCCCCGGGTCAAGGCCTGGGGGTTTTGACTTCTGGGGGGGGGCCGGTCTTGCCCAATCGAGTCTGTTTCTTGGTCGACGGCTTCAACCTCTACCACTCCATCATCGAAGCATCAGAAGTACAGCCAGCGGCCTCGATGAAGTGGCTGGACCTTCTCGCTCTGTGCAGGTCCTACCTCTCCGCCATCGGCCGCGACGCTACCCTGGAGCGCATCTTTTACTTCTCAGCGTTACCGGAGTGGCGGCCAGACAAAATGGCGAGACAGGCCATCTACGTCGCCGCACTCAAGACCACAGGCGTCGAAGTGCAGCTCGGGCGGTTCAAGGAAAAAGAAGTCATGTGCTTCTCCTGCGGCGCGACGTTTAAGCGCCACGAGGAGAAGGAAACCGATGTGGCCGTGGCCGTAAAGTTGATGGAACTCTTCCTGCTGAATGCCTGTGATACCGTCGTACTGGTCACAGGCGATACCGACCTGGCGCCCGCTATTCGGACAGCCAAGGTCCGCTGGCCCGAGAAGAAGGTGTGGGCGCTTTTCCCATTCGGACGGCACAACGCAGAACTCAAAGCGATTGCCCACGGACACATCAAGATCAAGGCGAACGCCTACCTGAAGAGCCAGCTCCCAAACCCGATAAAAATCTCGGACGGCGAACTGCTGTGGAAGCCCACCGGTTGGTAGCGGAGGCACCCACGAAGGGTGCCTAACTCGCGAGCCCGCGACGGATTTGTCGCGGCGGAGCGGTGGCGGGAGCGGGTAGGGATCGAACCTACCGAGGTCCTAGCGGACCCCAGCTGGTTTTGAAGACCAGTCGGACCACCAGGCCCGATCCGCCCCCACAGCTGCGGCGCTGGAAGTTAAGTGACTAACACTCCGCCGTAAATTGAGCCCTCATCGAAGAAACAAAAGGCCCCGGATCGCTCCGGGGCCTAGAAAAACGATCAGCGGGGCTAGCCGTTTACTGGCAGGCGGGTGCGCCTTCCGTCACCGCCGGCGCTACCACCGCCTGATTGATGAAAATCGCGCACGTCACCAACGGATTGGTGAGGTTGACGTTCGTCATCGTCGCGCTCCAGCCACCACCGTTCACGGCGGGACCGGTCAACCGATTGCCGGTTGTCACGCAGTAGTTGACGGTGCCCGCCGTGGGCGGCACCGTGCAGGACGTGTTGGTGCTGTACTTGACCGAGTCGGCAAAGAACGCCTCCTCGGCGGTCACCAGGTTCCGAAGATCGGACTTCATCGAGGCGATGTACGCCTTCGCCTTGGTGTTCGCGAACTTCGGGATCGCGATGGCGGCCAGAATGCCGATGATCACCACCACGATCAGTAGCTCGATGAGCGTGAAACCTTTGCGGTTCATTGCCACTACCCCCTCCAGAGTGTGGACACCAAAGGCGCAACGCCCACGATACCGGCGAGCCGATGGTCCTCCTAGGTCACCCATCACTTTGTGATTTCTTAGTGCCCCATCGCTCCGGGCCTCGAAAAGCGCCGGGTGTGTAGCCGCTTACTGGCAGGCGGGTGCGCCTTCCGTCACCGCCGGCGCCACGACCGCCTGATTGATGAAAATCGCGCACGTCACCAACGGGTTGGTGAGGTTGTTGTTCGTAATGGTCGCGCTCCAGCCACCACCGTTCACGGTCGGACCAGCGAGAACGTTGCCGACCGTCACGCAGAAGTTCACGGTGCCCGGCGTGGGCGGGGTGGTGCACGACGTGGTGGCGCTGTACTTGACCGAGTCGGCGAAGAAC
This sequence comes from Gemmatimonadales bacterium, assembly GCA_035577025.1. Taxonomy (GTDB): domain Bacteria; phylum Gemmatimonadota; class Gemmatimonadetes; order Gemmatimonadales; family GWC2-71-9; genus AG41. Next base: position 113 of record DATLVU010000024.1, on the reverse strand, counting down.
GCTTCCTCGGCGGTCACCAGGTTCCGAAGATCCGACTTCATCGAGGCGATATATGCCTTCGCCTTGGTGTTGGCGAACTTCGGGATCGCGATGGCGGCCAGAATGCCGATGAT
>DATLVU010000023.1:0-6542 GCA_035577025.1 Gemmatimonadales bacterium | reverse complement strand
GCGGTTCCCGCACAAGCGCACGGCCGATGGCCACCCGCTGCCGCTCGCCGCCGGACAGGTGCGAGGGATGGCGGTCAAGCAGCGCGGTAAGGTTCAGTCGCGCCGCCGCCGCCTCGACCCTCCGGGTGACTTCGCCCGCCGCTACGCCGCGCACTTCGAGCCCGAAGGCGATGTTGTCGCGTACGCTGAGATGCGGGTACAGGGCATACGTCTGAAACACCATGGCCACGTCCCGCTCGACCGGCGGAAGGGACCTGACCTCGCGGTCGCCGATCAGGATCTCGCCGTCGCTCGGCTCCTCGAGGCCGGCTACGCAGCGAAGCAGGGTGGTTTTTCCGCTCCCCGACGGCCCGAGTAGCGCGAACAGCTCACCGTCGTGTACGTCGAGGGACAGCGCGTCCAGCGCCGGTCGACCATCGAGCGTGTAGCGTTTGGCGAGGCGGCGCAGGCTGACCGACGCCATGGATGCCGGCTAGCGCGCGGGAAGCTTGAACTCGACCGGCATCTCGAAGCGCACGGGCACGGCGCGTCCGGCGATGCGCGCCGGCGTGAAGTGCACGGCCCGGAGATAGTCCTTCGCGGAATCGTTGAATCGGGCGTCGCTGCTCTCGATGACGCGCACCGTCCCCTCCTGTACTCGACCGGTCGTGTCGATAACCGCCTCCAGCACGACGCGCCCGGTTATCCGTGCGAGGAGGAGGGGCGCGGGATACGTGAGCGGCGGCCCCGAAACGACGTGTGGCCGTTCCTGAACGTCCTCGACGCGATACACGTCGCCGGCCACGTGGAGCGTCACGGGCGGCTGCGACTCCGCGGAGAACTCCACCGGAATGTCGACGAGCGTCTGCACCACACGCCCGCGCACGCGGCCAGGCCGGAACAGCGTCTTCAACACCATCGCACGCGCGGTGGCGATCAAGACCGAATCCGAGCCGCGGGTCACGATCAGCGTGGACGGCTCGGGGTTGCCGGCACTGTCGATCACGAGTCGCAGAACCACGACGCCGTCGCTACCCAGTTCCGGGTATTTGAGCGGAGGCGCGAGCACGATTTCGGGTCGCTCGTCCACCTCGTTCATGCCGAACACGCGGGCCGGCGAGGGTGGCGGCGGTACGAATGGCGCCGGTCCGCACCGCGTCGCCGCCAGCACCAGACCGATCACCGCGATCGCCCTCATGCCCATCCTCCGTTTACAGCGCCGCAATCTGTCGCAACAACTCGGCGTCCTCGCGTCGGGCCCCGAGCTCCGCTTCGATGTGCTGCCAGCGCAGCATACCGTGCCGATCCACCAGGAAATACGCGCGCTTGGAGAAGAACCGCTCTTCGAGCAGCACGCCGTAGGCCCGGCTTACGTCGCGCCGGAAGTCGCTGAGCAGATCCTGGCGCATCGCGTACTTGGCTTTGTACTCCCGTAGCGTCGGGACGGAATCGACGCTCACGGGAAGCACGGTCGTGCCCGCGCGCTCGAAGGTGTCGTAGTCCGTACTGAAGGCGCAATTCTCGGCGGTGCACGTGCTCGTGAACGCGAGGGGAAAAAAGGCGATCAGCACGTGCGCGCGGCCCCGGAATCCCGAGAGCGCGACGTCGGTCCCGGCGGTGGACGGGAGCGTGAAATCGGGGGCAGCGGCGCCGACGCGCAGCTCGGCCGGGCGAGCGGTCACGGTCACAGCGGTTTCTCCTCGAGAGGCCCCGGGTCGGAACGGAGCGAGTCCCCGGGGTGTTAGCAACAGTACACAATGTCATCGCGAGAGTCTGGGCCGGCAACCCACCCGCGTGGCCGTTTGAAATCGGCCCGTGGGGCGTGCATCTTACCCGCGGCCCGCCACGCCGCGGCATTACACAGGAGTGGTCGAGCTATGACGAAGGTGAAAGAACGGACCGTCGGTCACACCGCGAAGGAGCTGATCATGGCGCATACCCTGCCCGCGCTGCCGTACGATTTCGCGGCGCTCGAGCCGTCCATTGATGCGCAGACAATGCAGATTCACCACGACAAGCACCATCAGGCCTACGTCAACAACCTCAACGCCGCACTCGACAAGCATCCCGACTTGCACAAGAAATCGCTCGAAGAGCTGCTGCGCGGAATCAACAGCGTCCCCGAGGACATTCGCACCGCCGTGCGCAACAATGCCGGTGGGCATCACAACCATTCGTTGTTCTGGACCATCATGGCGCCCACGGGCAAGGGAGGAGGCGGTGAACCGGTCGGCTCCCTGGCGGACGCGATCAAGAAGACGTTCGGTGACTTCACCAAGCTCAAGGAACAGGTGGCGACGGCCGGCGCCACGCGGTTCGGCAGCGGCTGGGCGTGGCTGGCCGTGACGGGCGGCAAGCTCGAGGTGTTCAGCACCGCGAACCAGGACAGCCCGCTCATGGACGGGAAAATCCCGATCCTGGGGCTGGACGTGTGGGAGCACGCCTACTACCTGAAGTATCAGAACCGGCGGCCGGACTACATCGCGGCGTGGTGGAATGTGGTCAACTGGCCTGAGATAGGGAGAAGGTTCGAGGCGGCCAGGAAATAAAAAAGGCAGCAGCTAGACGCACAGACGCACAGCGGTGAACAGGAGACCGGGGCCAGGATGGACGTTCTGGCCCCTTTGCATTCAAAGATGGACGTTGAGCAGGGGAAGGATCTTGAACGGTGCCTTGTTGTTCTTCGCCCTGTTCAAGACGCCGATCTGCACGCCGTGCAGCTCGTACGCCGAGTTATAGATGCCGATCGCCAGACCGCGTTGGAGCCCGCGCACACGATTGTAGGCGCTGACCGCGACACCGTCCATCTCATGGGTATCCACGCTGTACCCCGCGAGGGCGATTCCGCGTATGCTCTCGTTTGCGACGACGGCCAAACCGCCAACCCCAAGTCCCGTGATGCGCCCGTTGGCGACGACCGCGAGGCCGCCGACTCCAATGCCCGTGATCGATCCATTCGCGACGAGTGCGAGCCCGCCGAGCCCGGCACCGGTCACGTCGCGGTTCGCGACAGTCCCAAGACCAGCGAACGCCAGGCCCACGACATCCCGGTTCGCCACCGTGCCGAGACCGCTCACGGCGACGCCCCAGATGTCCCGATTGGCCACCGCCCCGAGCCCACCAAAGACCACGCCCTTCAAGTCACCATTCGCGACGGCGCCGAGGCCGCCGAAGCCGATGCCGTGGATGGAGCCGTCCGCGACCAGGCCCAGCCCCCCGATGCCAATGCCGTCGATGGCGCCGTTCGACACGGCGCCGAGTCCGCCGACGGTGATCCAGCGCACCCGCCGCGATGTGACCACGCCCGCGAGACCCACGCCCACACCGTTCACCTCGCTCGAGCCGGGCAGGAGCCCGATCTGAACTCCGTTCACGGTTCCGGTCAACGGCTCGCGGGGCTTCCACAACGTCACGTTGATCCCGTTTACACGTTCGAGATCGGCGTCCTGCACGTTCAGCCGGACGCCGTTGATTCGTGGCGCGTTTCCGAAACTGATGCCGTAGTCGTGAGTCGTCAGACCGATGTGAAAGTGGCCGACGGTGTCGGTGCGGGCGTGGGTCGTGTCCTGAGTGGCGAGTAGACCGGAGGGGGACCAGGAGACGAGCGCGACCCCCACAACCAGCCTGGCGAGTCGGAAGGGCACGGCGGCCTGCTCCGGAAAGGATCAGGCGCTCTACGGGCCGCGGATGCGCGGCGTTTCAGCCTTCGAGTGGCTCGGTGAACACGTCGGCGCTGCCGTCCGAGCCGTACCGCACGGTCACCCGCCAAGGCCGGCAGCAGACGTTGCAGTCTTCGACATACTCCTGCGTGGAGCCGCCACCGGGATCCAGACCGAGCTCGTTGGCTTCACCGCAGTGCGGGCACACGACCACGATCTCATTGTCGGCCGTGCCGTCCCCCAGAGGAAAATCGTCCTCGTCCAAGGGATCCAGGTCGGAGGGTTCGGCGATCATCGGAGGTCAGTGGTGATGGGAAGAGTCCGGCTGCTGGGCGACTAACACGGCGATCCGGGCTTGCGCCTGGTCGAGCTCAGGGGCTGCGCGCAGCGCCCGCACTACGTACGCCCGGTACTGCTCCAGGGCCTGCTGGCGTTTCCCTTGCGCCTCCAGCACCCGAGCGAGGGTCATGTACGACGGCGCGTACCACGGCTCGAGCTCCACCGCTTTCCGCAGCTGCGCCTCGGCTTCTTGGTAGCGTCCCGCGAGACCCAAGGCAGCGCCGTAGCGATAATGGAGGACGCCATCGGAAGCGCCCACATCGACCGCGAGTGCGTACTCGCGCCAGGCGCCTTCCCGATCGCCTTGACTCAACGCCAGCTCCGCCAGCGCGGAATGCGCCGGATAGAACGCGAGATTCTCCACCAGCGCCTGCTGGAGGGCATCCCGCGCCGCCGCGCGATTGCCGCGCGCCAGCTCCAACAGTCCCAAGCTGTAGTCGAGCAGCTCTTTGGACTGATAGGTGTAGGCGAGCTGCCGTTCGTCGCGGCGCCGCATCTCCTCGAGCAACGCCGTCACCTCCGCCGCCGCGCTGTCGTACCGCTTGACCGCGGTGAAGCACAATGCGAGCCAGTACCGGAGGCGATAGTACTTGGCATCGCCGCGCACCAGGTTGCCGAAGTCAGCCGCCGCGGCGTCGAAGCGGTTGGCACCGTATTCGACAAGGGCCGTGGAGATCCGATCCGTTCCCCAGCGACCCGGCAACTGATCGAACAGGAGTACGGTGAGCGTCCGCGGCATGAGCGGGTTTCGGAACAGCGCCCGCAGGTACAGCGAATCCACTTCGAGCACGCGAGGGGACTCGAGGACGCGCGGTCGCTCCTCCACATACTCCTCGAACCAGCCCGGCACTCGCATCCAGTACGCAACCCACCGGCCGTACAATGGCTCCGCGCGGGACGGATCGAGTCGCGAGGCCCAGTAGAAGGCCCGCTCCGCCCCGCGTGGGTCGTTCCGCAGCCGGGCGACGCCGTAATCGAAGTATGCCTCCCAGTCGCTCGAGTCCGCGTTGCCAGAAAGGGAGGGCCGCTTGAAGGTGACCGGGTCCTGGAGCGGCGGAGGCTCCTGGGCCCCACCCCGGCCCAACGCCAATCCGCCGGCGACCAGCGCGAGCAACGCAGGACGCAATAGCCTCACGCTTCCCTCGCCACCGCGGCGCGCCCCCGCCCGAGCGCGTCGAGCGCCGCGTCGTGCAGTGCGCCGTTAGACGTCACGAGACTCATCGCGTGAATCGAGCGCTCTCCCGTGAGACTCGTGGCCCGGCCACCCGCTTCCTCCACGATCACCTGCAGCGCGGCGATGTCCCAGGGATGCATGACCGGATCGATGGCGATTTCCCCTGCTCCTTCCGCCACCAACATATGCTGGTAGAAGTCGCCGAAGCCACGTGTGCGGGCGACCCGAGCCACGAGCCGCATGAACCCAGCCGGCGGCCCACTCTCCTGCGGGCCCAGGTTGCTGTGGAACAACAGAGCGTCATGCAGGGAACGCGCTGCCGAAACGTGGAGACGGCGACCGTCACGAAACGCCCCGACCCCGCGCGCCGCGTGCCACCTGGCGTGCAGCGCCGGAGCGCTGACGACGCCCGCCACCACTTCGCCCGCGACCTCGATGGCGAGCAGCGTGGCGAACACCGGAATGCCCCGCACGAAGTTGCGCGTCCCGTCTATGGGATCGACGATCAGCCGCAACCCACCGTCCCGCCCCCCGGCGCCCTCCTCCTCTCCGAGCACACCAAGCTCGGGATTACGTTCTCGCGCCGCTGTGCGCGCCATCGCTTCGATCGCCCGGTCCGCCTCGGTCACGGGGCTCTGGTCCGCCTTCTCCTCAACCCGAAGCCCGGCGGCGCGAAACCACCGCATCGCCAACGCATCCGCGCGATCGGCGAGATCGGCGAGGAACGGCAGCCAATCGGTCACAGCCCGAGCTTCTGGATCATTGCCTCGAAGCGCGCCTGGCCCCGGAGCGGGTCGAGCAACGGGTTCACGCGAAGGTACGCGAGCCAGCCGCGGCGCTCGTCGAGCGCCCGCTCGGTCCAATCGAGCGCGCGCTCGTGATCGTCGAGTCCCAGGTACAACGTCGCGAAGGCCACCGGGGACACATAGTCGCGCCGGCGCTGGGCTTCGAGCTCGGCGAGGAGTCCTTCGGCCTCGGTGCGCTTGCCCGCGCGGGCGAGGACGTAGCCCAGCGCTGCGGTCGTGTACGTCGCGGCGCCGGGCAACGTCATTCCCTCGCGCAGCACGCGTTCCGCCTCGTTCCACTGATCTTGCTGCGCCAGGAGCAGACCGAGCACGCGATAGGTCTCGGCCGCCGTGGGATTCATTGCGACCGCGCGGGCCATGTGATAGCGGGCCTGGTCGTAGCGCCGGGCGTAGTAATAGACCCACCCCACGCTCCGGCGGATCGATACCGACGCCGCGTCGAGCTCCAGCGCCGTATGGGCTTCGACCAGGGCTTCGTCGAGTCGACCGCGTGCCGTTAGCCAGAACGCATACCACTGGTGCGCGGTCGCGTAGCGCGGGTCGAGCTCCAAGGCCCGCCGGAACTCCCGGCCCGCGCCCTCCCAG
>DATLVU010000022.1:0-8720 GCA_035577025.1 Gemmatimonadales bacterium | reverse complement strand
TCCCGCGCCCTCGCCGTGCGGTAGCCCGCCCCGGACGAGGCTCGCGTCGGCGCTCGTGCCGCCCATGTCCAAGGTCAGCAGGTCCGGCACGCCGACCGCGGCGCCGATCAGCTGGGCTCCGACCACTCCCCCGGCGGGCCCGGACAGGGCCAGCGACGCCGCGTGCGCGGCGGCTGTCCGGGGCGGCAGAGTGCCTCCGCCCGACGTCATCACGCGGAATGTGCCAACGCTCCGGGCTTTCATGTCCAGCTCGACGCGTGCCAGATACGCTGAGACGGCCGGACGGAGGTACGCCTCGACCGTCGTCGTGCTGGTGCGCTCGAACTCACGAAACACCGGAAGCACCTCACAGCTCGTGGCAACCGGGACATTGGGCAATGCCTGGCGCAGCGCCGCGGCCAACCGTTGTTCGTGGCTGGGGTGGCGGAACGAGAACAGCAAGGCGACCGCGATGGCGTCGGGTGCCAGCCGCCGGACCGTTGCAGCCACGCGCGCGAGTTCCTCCTCCGTGAGCGGCTCGATCACGCTCGTGGGGCCGGCGCGCTCGGCGACGCCTACGACGTCCCCGCGAGCCACCAGTGGAGGCGGGTGGTCTCTCGCCAGGTCGTACAGCGCGGCGCGATCCTGACGGCGCAGCCAGAGCAAGTCCTCAAACCCCTTCGTCGTAACCAGCACGACGCGTGCGCCGCGCCGCTCGAGTAGCGCGTTGGTCGCGATGGTCGTACCGTGGATCAGGACATCCACGGCGCCGCTCACGGCGTCCAACGCCCGGCCCAGCCCAACGGATGGGTCCGACGGTGTGGTGGCGACTTTTCGGACGGCGATCTCACCGTCCTCGGCGATGGCGACGAGGTCGGTGAACGTCCCGCCCACGTCGACCCCCACCCTCACGGCGCGCGCTCCGAGGTCCATTTCTTCTTGAAGAGCCAGCCTGCCAGGCCGAGGGTCGTGAGCACGACGAGCGTTCCGACCCAATCGCCCCAACGCACGTACAGCGGGACCACGTCGCTCGTGCGGAGGACGCCGGCCACGGCGGCTTGCTGCTCCAGCCCCGTCTCGATGGAGGTACGGCCCAAGGGGTCCACCAGCTCGGAGATGCCATCGTTAGCCGCGCGCGCGATGCCTGCCCGCGTCTCGATGGCCCGCATCACCAGATGGGTCGCATGCTGATAGGGGCCCGCGGTGCGGCCGTACCAGGCGTCGTTCGTGATGTTGACGAGGAACTCGGCACCCGTCCGTCGATAGCCGCGCGCGAGCGCCTCGAACGCAGACTCATAGCAGATCATCACCCCGAACCGCCCCAGCGGGCTCGCGTAGAGCGGAAGCCCCCGTCCGATGCCGAACCCGCCGAACCATTTGAGCTGGAGCCAGCGGGGCGGAACGAACGGGACGCGCTCGACGATCGGGACGAGGTAGTGTTTTTGGTACACGGGGTATGGCTGCCACCGCCCGGCGGTGTCGAAATAAAACGCGGCGTTGTAGTAGTCCGATCCTCCATCGGGGTGGAATTCCGCGTACAGCCCGCCGGTGAAGATTGGCGTTTTCGTCTCGCGAGCCACGCCTCCGATGGCCGCGGGCCAGGCGGGGTGCTGGAAGAAGTAGCCGGGAATCGCCGCCTCGGGCCACAGGAGGAGCCGCGGATGCTGCTCCGCCACGAGCGCTCGCGACATCCCCACGAGCTTCGACACCATGCTGTCCGCATGGCCCGGATCCCATTTCTCTTGGAAGCCCTCGTTGGGCTGGAGGAGGCCGACGATGCCGACGTCGCGCAGTGGCAGCGTCCGCTCGCGCCAGGTACCGTATCCCCACGCCGCGAGGACGGTCGCGAACACCGCGACGGCCGGACGCCACCGGAACGAACCTCTCCCCTCTCCCCTCTCCCCCAGCATCGCCTCTACGACCATCACATTGCACCACGCCAGCCACAGCGTCACCCCACGCGCGCCCGCGATGTCGGCCCATTGGACGAGGGTCGTGGCGTCGCCGAGCGACGTGCCGAGCCCGAGCCAGGGGAAGCGGATGTCACCCTGATGACCGACCGCCCATTCGACCGCGGTCCAGGCCACCGGAAACACGGCCCACAGTGGTATTGCCGGCAGGTCACGGCGCGCGCGCGTCACGAACCAGAAGAGCAGCGCGTGCCACAGACCGAAGATCGTGATCGTGGCCAGATACCCGAGCGCCGACAGCGGCGTGAAATGCCACAACGCCACCACGAGCCAGTAGAGCACTACGCCCTGGCTCGCGAAGCCGTACCAGAACCCCCAACGCAGCGCGCCGCGCAGGTCGTGCGCCTGCTCGAGGTGCCGCAACAGGATCACCGCGGGCGCGACGGCGACGAAGCTCAGGACAGGGAGATCGAATGGCGGGTAGCTGGCGGCAAGGAGAGCGGCGCCCACCACGACGAGAGCCGCCGCCCGCCGGGTGGGGCTGAGCGCCATCACAGGAGCACGTCGCGCCCTTCGTCGGCGGAACGGTACACGGCGTCCAGCACACGGTGGAGGGCGAGCTGGTCGCGCGGCGGAGGCGCATTGACGTCTCCCCGGATCACCGCGAGGAAGTACGTCCACTCGGCCCTGTACGACTGCGCGAATGGCGTCTCGCGCCCTGTGGCGCCCCGCGGGGTCACGTCGGTGACGCTGCCGTGGAGCTCCTTGAAGACGCGCAACGGCTGGACGCTGGCCGAGCCCTTGGTGCCCACCAAGTCGAACCAGAAGCGCTCCGCCTCTCCCATGTGACGCCACGTCACGTCGATGGACAAGGAGACGCCGTTCTCACACACGACCAACGCTGTCGCCAGATCTTCCACGCCGTCTTTGGTCTGCGCCATGGTATGGGCCGCGATGCGCTTGGCGGCGGGCCATCCGGCGAGCCACAGCCCGAGGTCGAGGAGCTGCAGGCCCAGGTCGAGGAACGCGCCGCCGCCCGCTTCCTGCCGGCGCAGCCGCCAGGCCACCATGTTGCGACTGGGCTGGAACGTGTACCAGCCACAACGGATCGCCTGGAGCACGCCGAGGTCGCCGCCCGCGAGGAAGCCGCGCACCGCCTGGACGTCGGAGCGGAACCGGTGGTTCATCCCCACCATCACGCGCTTGCCGTACTTCTCGCCGGCCTGCAGCACCCGCTCCACGCCAGGCAGCGTGAGGGCGAGCGGGCGCTCGCACAGCACGTGCGCTCCGGCCGCGAGGGCGGATACGACGTGGATCTCGTGGAGGTGGTTCGGCGTGCAGATGGCGACGGCGGCGGGGCGGGCGTACTTCAGGACCTCCTCGATATCGTCAAAGGTCTCCTTCACGTCGAAGCGCGCCGCCAGCGCCTGGGCCTTGCTGATGTCCGAGTCGCAAATCGCCGCCACCTCGACGCCGGGCAGGCGCCGCAGGACCGGGAGATGCGCGACCTGCGCGATCGCGCCCGCGCCGATGACCGCGACGCGAACCGGATCGCTCACTGACCGCTCCCGCGCTTCTTCGCCCCCCAACGATAGGCGACGCCGGTCCGGAGCGACGCGGTCGAGACGCCGCTCGACAGCACGCCGCGCCCCTCCACCGTGACTCGCCAGCTCCCCGCGCCGATCTCGGTGCCGATCGTGCCGTTCAGGCCGGCCGTGATCTCGTTCAGGGCATCCTGGACGAACGTGCCGTTGATCGCGGCGCCACTGCCATGACGGAGGTGCGCGCCGATCCCGATCCCCAGGTAGGCCGTCACGGTGCGACTCTGCGGGAGGATGTACTGCAGGTCCACGTCCCCCGTGACGTCGCTCCAGGTGATGCGCCCGAGGTTGATCGTGAAGTTGGAATCGGGATCGTTGACCACGCTTCTCAGCCGTTGCTCGAAGCGCGCGCGCGCCTCCGAGCTGAAGTCGGCCTTGTAGTACGACAGGCCGAGCAGCACGCGCACGTGCGGGGCGATGAGGCCGTAGTCGAGCCGGAGGCCGCCCGCGAGCGTGCCCCGGATGTTGCTGCCTCCCAGCGGCCCGATGTCCAGCTGGAGGGCGCTCGGCTTCAGGTTGTCGTAGGAGAACTGCTCGAGAACACCCTGGGCGGTTAGACGGCTAGACGGGTAGACGGCTAGGAGTAGGATAACGCAGGCGACTCTAGTAAAGGCGTTCGACATTGGTCCCCGGGAAGTAGGTCGTGACGATTTTCTCGTAGTTCTGGCCAGCGCGCGCCCGGCCCACCGCGCCCCACTGACAGAACCCCACGCCGTGCCCCCAACCCGACCCCACGGCCACGACGCGAGTCACTTGGCCGCCGTCCTTGGTCACCGACAAACGGAACGCGGAGCTCCCGAGCTGCTGATCGGGCTGCGGTCGCAGCACCGCGCGCACGTCCGAGCCCGGGACGCGCACATCCCCGTGCTCGAAGGCGATCCGCAGCTCCCCTACCCGTCCCGAGGAGGTGGTGCGCGTGATCTCGATCTCGGTGATGCGCTGGAGCCCGCCGCCCTCGACGTTCATCATCGCCGGGAGCGTTCGCGACAATATAGCGCGCAGCTTCGCGGCATCCCATTCCTCACGCCAGCGAAAGCGCGGCGAGAGATCGCAGTAATAATGGCCGCCGCCGGACGCGTCCGACACCGGACGGAGATAGGGTTGGGACCGCGCGTTCCGGAATGCCTCCTGCACGTCCGCCGTCGACCCCCCGCACGTGGAATGGAAAAACGCGTCCACGAGCTCGCCGTCATAGCGCACCACCTCCCCGCGCGTGGCGCGCAGGGCTTCCCACGCGGCGGGTGTTTCTCCGGCGACTCCGGCGTACACCTGGTCGCGGACGTCGGCCCACGCGTCGAAGCCCTGCGATTCCCAGCGGCCGCGATTCCGCAGCGCGAACGTACGCGACACCACCGCCTGCGCGAGCATCGCCTGCCGTTCATCCGGCCGGCGCGGACCCATTTCCCCGCCGATCACCCCCGCGAGATAGCTCTCCACCGGCACGCGGTTCATCAGGGTGAGGCCAACTCCTGCCGGGTCATGAATCACGTTCACGCGACCGCGGTAGCGGTGTCCGTTCGCCATCGCGAACCGATTCTCGGTGACGTTCACTGCCGAGAGGCCGGCGTGGCGCTCGGAGCGCGTGCCATCGGGCTTGACCAAGCGGAGGCCCACCGTGTCGGGGACGACGGTCCAGGTAACGCCGGCCGGGATGGAGCCGATCGGCTGGCCGTTTGTATCGTCGGTGACGAACAGCTCGCCGTCGCCACCCAGGGTCACCCTCGACGCGCCGGCGACGAGCCCGATACGCACCTCGGGCTCCGCGCCGGGGGTGACGGCTGCCGGCTGAGCACCGCCCGCGCACCCGGCGACGACGAGCAGGCTAGCCAGCCAGCGCGTCACCCAGAGCCGCGTCGAGTTGTGCGATCGTGTGGTCGATGTCGGCATCGGTATGGGCGCTGGAGACGAATCCCGCCTCGAAGGCGGACGGGGCGAGGAACACGCCGCGCGCGAGGGCGGCGCGATGCCAGCGCGCGAAGAGTGCCGCGTCCGACCGTTTGGCATCGGTGAAGTTTCGCACGGGACCGGCCGTGAAATACGCCCCCCAGAGAGAGCCGGCGTGGCCCGCGGTCAAAGGAACCGCGTGGCGGCGCGCGGCGTCCACTATACCCGCCACGAGCCGGGCGGTTCGCCGCTCGAGCGCCTCGTAGAAACCCACGCGCTCGGTTTGGCGGAGCGTGGCGAGACCGGCCGCCATCGCCACCGGATTGCCGGCGAGCGTGCCCGCCTGATACACGGGTCCTTCGGGCGCCACGAGTCGCATCAAGTCCGGACGCCCGCCATAGGCCCCGACCGGCATGCCGCCGCCGATGATCTTCCCCAGGGTCGTCAGGTCTGGCCGTACGCCGAGGCGCTCCTGCGCGCCACCGGGCGCCACACGAAACCCGGTCATCACCTCGTCGAAGATCAAGAGGGTGCCGTGCCGGTCGCACAGAGTCCGGAGCGCCGGGTGGAACCCCGGCTCAGGCGCGATGAACCCGCTGTTCCCGACGTACGGCTCGACGATCACCGCCGCGAGCGCATCCCCCCTTCGCCGGAAGAGCTCCTCGACCGCGAGCGTGTCATTGAACGGCAGCGTGACCGTGAGGCTCGCCAGCGCCGCGGGCACGCCCGGGCTGTCCGGCAATCCGAGCGTGGCGACCCCGCTCCCCGCCTTGACCAGGAAGCTGTCCGCGTGACCGTGGTAGCAGCCTTCGAACTTGAGGACCAGATCCCGCTGCGTCGCCGCCCGCGCGAGGCGGAGCGCGGCCATCGTCGCCTCGGTTCCCGAATTGACGAACCGCACCATCTCGACGGCGGGCATGCGGCAGCCCACGAGCTCGGCGAGCTCGACTTCGGCTTCGCACGGCGCACCGTATGTCCATCCGCGCTCGGCCGCGCTGCGGATCGCGTCGAGCACCGCCGGGTGCGCGTGCCCGAGGATGAGCGGCCCCCACGAGCAGACGTAGTCGACGTACGATTTCCCGTCGACGTCGGTGAGCCGTGCGCCCTCGGCCTTCGCGACGAAAAAGGGCGTCCCGCCTACTGCCCGGAACGCCCGCACCGGCGAATTCACCCCACCGGGAAGCACCGCCTTCGCTCGCTCGAAGAGCTCCTCCGATCGGCTCACGTCAGAGCCACCGCCCGGAAATCGTAGTCCTCGCTCGCCGTGATTCGTGCCCGCACCAGGCTCCCCGGCGTTCCCCATCCCCCCCGCTCCAAATGCGTCACGCCGTCGACGTCATCCGCCTGCCAGGGCACACGCCCCACGTGTGTCGTGCCTTCGTCGTCAGGATCGGCGACGCTGTCCACCAGCACGGGAGTCTCACGGCCCACGAAGCGAGCGAGCCGCTCGGCCGAGATCGCCCGCTGCACTTCCAGGAGCTCCTCGAGGCGGTCGCGTTTTACCGCGTCCGGGACGTCGTCTGGATACGCCGTCGCGCGGGTGCCTTCTTGCGGCGAGTACGCGAACGCGCCGAGTCGGTCGAACTGCGCCTCCTCGAGGAACTCGAGCAGCGTCCGGAAGTCCTGGTCGGTCTCGCCGGGAAAGCCCACGAGGCACGTCGTGCGGATCGCCAAGTCGGGAATCGCGCCCCGCAGCCAGCGAAGCTTCTCCCGCAGCGTATGCTGACGCTCGGGGCGGCGCATGCGCTCGAGTATGGGGTCGGAGGCGTGCTGGATCGGCATGTCGATGTAGGGAACGATCCGCGAATCGCGTCCCATGAGCTCGACCAGTTGGTCGCTAATGCCCGCCGAGTACACGTACAGGAGGCGGTACCAGGGGACCGACGTGCCCGCGAGCAGCGCCTCGAGTAGCTCAGGCAGTCTCGGACCGGCGCGTCCCAGATCACGGCCGTAGTGACCGAGGTCCTGGGCCACGAGGTTGATCTCCCGGGCGCCCTGCGCCTCGAGCGTCTGGGCCTCGCGCACCAACCGATCGAGCGGCTCCGAGCGATGCTTGCCGCGCATGAGCGGGATCGCGCAGAACGCGCACGTGTGGTCGCACCCTTCGGAGATTTTCAGGTAGCGCACGTGGGGTTGCGCGCCCAGGAACTGCCGCACTCCCGGGTGTGCCGCGAGCGGATCCTCGATGAGCCCGCGTTCGGCGAGCTCGGGCACCAGATGATGGAGATCCGAGAACCCGAGGAACAGATCGACCTCCGGGATCTCCTGCTGCAGCTCCTGCTTGTATCGCTGGACCAGGCAACCGACGGCCACGACCGCCTTGACCGCCGCCGTTTGCTTGAGGCTCGCGGCCGACAGGATCGCGTCGATCGACTCCTGCTTGGCCGCGTCGATGAAGCCGCAGGTGTTCACGAGGATGACGTCGGCGCGCGGCAGGTCCGGCGTGACGATTGCTCCATGGCCCACCAGCTCTCCCACGAGCCGTTCGGAGTCGACGGTCGCCTTGTCGCACCCGAGCGAGATGACGCCGAGCTTCATCCGCGGTAGTTCCCGAAGCGGAGCTCCAGCCCGAAGTCCTGTGCCCGCAGGAAGGTGATCACCTCCTGGAGCTCGTCCTTGGACGGCGCCTGCACGCGGATCTCATCGCCCTGGATGGAGGCTTGCGCCTTCTTGAACTTCCGATCCTTGATCGCCTTGACGATCGCCTTCGCTTTCTCCTGCGGGATGCCCTGGGTGAGCTTGATCTCGCGACGCACTGTGTCGTTCGCCGCGGGCGTGACGGCGCCGAGCTCGAGGTTTTTCACGGGGACCCCGCGCTTGACGAGCTTCCCCTGCAGCACGTCGAGCAGCGCTTTCATCTTGAAGTCGTCGTCGGCGACGAGCGTCAGCGTCGCATTGGCGCGGTCGAAGGCGATCGAGGCTTTGGACCCTTTGAAGTCGTAGCGCTGGGCGACTTCTTTGGTGGCTTGATTGACGGCGTTATCGACCTCTTGGAGATCGGCGCCGGTCGAGACATCGAAGGACGCTTGGCTGGCCATAGGGCGGTAATCTACCCGCCCCGAAGCTAGAACAGGAAGCTTTCGAGCGCGCGGGCTCGCGATACATGCCGCAGGCGGGCCAGCGCCTTCTCCTTGATCTGGCGGACCCGTTCCCGCGTGATGCCGAGCAGCGAGCCGATCTCCTCGAGCGTCATCGGCTCCTGGCCTTCGAGCCCGAAGTACAGACGAAGAATCTTCGCTTCGCGCTCCTTGAGCGTGGCGAGGACTTCCTCGATCGACTCGGTGAGGGCGTGCTCGAAGATCTCGTCGTCGGGCCCCGGGTTCGTGGTGTCCGGCAGGTAATCGAG
>DATLVU010000021.1:0-33661 GCA_035577025.1 Gemmatimonadales bacterium | reverse complement strand
ACGGTCACCGTCGGCGGCGTCGTCCATGTCTATCCGGCGCCGCTCAGTTATCGCGTCAAGGGAGGGGGCGAGGAGATCGCGCTCGCGCCCCCAGATCTGCGGCGCTGGTTCCAGAGCCTCGGAATCGAGAAGTCGTGGGGCACGGCGGATTCGCGCTCGTCCCTGTCCATCACGACCGGCGGCACGTTCAATCGCGTGGAAGGGCTGCCCATCGCGTTTGGCCCACTGTTCGATTGGAAGCTCCATCAGAACTTGCGGCTGCGCATCGACGCGCTCGGGGTTTTTCGCACGGCCGGCGATTTCACCGACAAGCGTAGCGATCTGGGATACCTGTTCCGCACGGAGCTGCGCAGCGGCGAGCTGCCGGCGTACGGCGTCGAATTCCGCGCGTTCGACGACGTCGCGCCCGTGGAGGACTGGGGCCTGCGAAGCGCGGAAGTCGGCTGGTCGGCGTTCCTGTTTCAACGGGATTATCGCGACTATTACCTGAGCAAGGGGCTCACGGGCGGCGTGTTCGTCCAACCCAACCGACCGCTGCGAGTCGACCTCGAGCTGCGCCACGATTTGGAGACGACCGTCGCGGCCCGCGACCCGTGGACGGTGTTCCGCAACGACCAGGCCTGGCGTCCTAATCCGCCGATCGACGACGGGCATTATACGGCGGTCCGAGCGAGCGTCACGTTCGATACACGGAACGATCGGCTCGACCCCACCGCCGGCTGGTTCCTCCGCGCCCGCTTCGAGCACTCGGGCTCCGATGACGTCAAACCCCAGACGGGTGTGCCGAGCGCCGTACGCGGTCCGATCCCCACGGACGGGTCCTACCAGTTCAACCGTCTGTTCTTCGACCTCCGCCGCTACACGCGCGTGAGCCCGTCGGGGCGCGTGAACCTGCGCGTGCTGGCCGGGGGCTGGATCAGCGGCGACCCGTTGCCCCTCCAGCAACGGCTCTCCACGGGCGGCCCCGATCCCCTCGCGGGGTACGGATTTCGCCACAGCGCATGCAACCGGGACATCATCGATCCCGCGTTCACCAACACTCAGGTGGCCGCGTGCGATCGCGTGATTCTCGCGCAAGCGGAATACCGCGGGCACCTGTCACTCCACTGGGCGTCGGGCTCCTCGACGCCAGCCGACGAAGCGTCCAAATCGTTGCTCACCCTGCGGGGACTGGACGTGGTCGTTCTCGCGGACGCGGGGCAGGCGTGGCTGGTCGGGAACGGGCCCGGACGCCTCCCGTCGGATCGCCTGCCGACCCTCGGCAGCTGGCTCGCCGACCTCGGCCTGGGTGTGGACTGGGGCGGCTTCGGTGTGTATGCGGCAAAAGCGGTGACGGCCGGCGAGCCGTTGCGATTCACCCTGCGACTCGACCACCGCTTCTGAGGTGAGGCCGGGCCCCGTCGTCCTGGCCCTGCTCGGTGCTGCCACGGTCCCTCGGGCCGTGGCGCAGGCGCCCGCGCTCACCGTCATCCTCCAGAAGGACGTCGCCCGGATCCAAGCGACGGGCCTATTGGCCGACGGCAAGTTCGCGACGCTGATGCGGTCGGGATTCCCCCTGCGCCTCCACTATCGGCTCGAGCTGTGGCGCGCGCGGTCCGGCTGGTTCGATCAGCACATCAATGACTGGTCGTGGGACGCCGTCGCGCGTCACGATCCCCTCGCCGACGACTTCATCTTGATCCGCACCGGCGGCGCCGTGGCCCGCTACGGCTCGGCCGAGGACCTGGAGCATGCGTTCGAGGTTCCGTATCGTGTGACCCTCAGGGCGAAAGGCGGGGGCAACTTCTACGTGCTGTGCCGCCTCGAGGTCACCACCCTCAACGAGACCGACCTGGAAGAGCTCACGCGTTGGCTCAAGGGGGACGTCAGTCCGGCGGTCTCGGGCGGCGGCAATCTCGGCGACGCGCTGGCCCGCGGCGCGCAACGGCTTTTGGTGCGAATCGCCGGCCTCCCGCGCCTGACACTGGAAGCGCGGTCCGAGACGTTCAACCGACCCGAAGCGAACTAGGAGCCGAACCGACGGTCGATCGCCCGACGGATGTCCTCGAGGGAGCTGCCCTGGGAGGCAAGCTGCGTCGCCAGCATCGCCTCGCCCATGCAGATGTCACACCTGCCGCCATGGTCGGACTCGAAGCAGGTGAGCAGCGAGCGGTGCCCGAAATGCTTGGAACAATCGCAGTGACAGTACAGGCCATCGAGCACGCGGGGCGCGCTGCGGGCCGCGGCGTAGGCCTCCGCCGCTCCCGGCGTGCTCGGGAGCAAGGATGGAGGCAGCACCCGCTCCGCCGTGACCCCGGGCCGCGGCTCGGGGTGCGGTACCGTGCCTCCGGCACCCGGCTTCACGGCCAGCACGGCAAGGGCGGCGACGGCCGCCATCCCCGCGATCACCCATGGAAGCCTTTGGCTCAGAGCGCCTCGAGGGTGGCCAGGACCTCGCCGCCGTAAAACAGGCGGATGTACTTCGACTGAATCGAGGTCAGGCGGCGGACCGCCCAGGCCAGGTGCACGAAGTGCGGCTCGAAGGGCGGCCGCAACGGATGCATGCCGGCCTCTTCGGGCAGAAGGTTGCCCTTGCGCGTGTTACACGAGCTGCAGGCAGTGAGGACGTTGGTCCAGGCGTTCGTGCCCCCACGCGACAGCGGCACCAGGTGGTCACGCGTCAAGCACTCCCGGTGCCGCAACTCTGGCTGGCTGCGCCCGCAGAACTGGCAGCGGTAGTTGTCGCGGGCGAACAGGAAGGTGTTGGTCACTTGGCGCCGGAAGCGCCGGGGCACGTGCACGAACTTGACCAGCCGGATGACGGCCGGCCGAGGAATGGCCAGACGCTCGCTCTTGACCAGGGGCCCGTCCGCCTCGACGATCTCGGCCTTGCGGTCGATGACCAGCCGCAGCGCCCGGCGCACGGGCACCATGGTCAGCGGCTCGAACGAGGCATTCAGGGCGAGACAGCGCACGGACATCCCCCAGCGACAAAGCGGCCGTCTGGCCCGGAGTGAGCGAGACGGCCACGTATGCTACACAACAAGCTAAGGCCCGGCAAGAGCTTGCGTTAAGTCACACGCCCCCGCCCTCCGCGAACGCAACCCGAAGCGCTCCCAATTGGTCCACCACCGAGGCCCGCGACGCGCCCCCGGGTGTGGCCCGACTCTCCACGGAATCCTCCCACGTTCCAAGCTGGGCCAGCGCGGCGCCGAGGGCCGGGTGAATGCCCGCCGCCAAGGGCTGAGGCACGCGATCGAGAGGCACGCCCGAACGCTCCGCCTCCCGCACCAGACGTCCGACGAGCCCGTGGCTCTCCCGGAACGGAACCCCCGTTTCCACGAGGAAATCGGCGAGGTCCGTGGCGCGCAGCGCGGAATCGAGTGCGGCTCTCATCCGGTCGGCATCGGCGGTCAGCGTCGCGATCGCGCCGGTCACTGCGGGCAGCACCAGCGCCAGTGTGTCGAACGCGTCGAACAGGAGCGCCTTGTCCTCCTGCAGATCCTTGCTG
The DNA here is from genome assembly GCA_035577025.1 of Gemmatimonadales bacterium. Classification (GTDB taxonomy): domain Bacteria; phylum Gemmatimonadota; class Gemmatimonadetes; order Gemmatimonadales; family GWC2-71-9; genus AG41. The sequence goes on along the minus strand of DATLVU010000021.1, from coordinate 30,171 downwards.
TACCCGGCCGGGAGTCCCTTCAGGGTGGTGAGGAGGGCAACCAGGTCACCAAGCAGCCGTCCGGACTTGGCGCGGGCGAGCTCGAAGACATCGGGGTTGCGCTTCTGGGGCAAGAGACTCGACCCGGTGCTGAAATCGTCCGCCAGGCGCACGAAGCCGAACTCGGCGCTCGTGTACGTGACCAGCTCCGCGCCGAGACGCGACAGGTGCGTCCCTACGAGTGCCAGCGCGAACAGCACCTCCGCCACGAAGTCGCGGTCCCCAGTGGCGTCGAGGGCGTTCGCGGAGACCGAGCGAAACCCGAGTGCCTCTTTGAGCAGCACTCGGTCGACGGCAAACCCCGATCCCGCGAGCGCCCCCGACCCGAGCGGAAGCTCCGCGACACGACGCCGGGCGTCGGCCAGGCGCTGGCGATCCCGAACGAGCGGCCACGCATGGGCCAGCAGGACATACGCCCACCGCACCGGCTGGGCACGCTGCCCGTGGGTGTAGCCGGGCAGCAGGAGGTCCACGCCGGCCTCGGCGCGCGTGACGAGCGCCCGCCCGAGCGTCGCCAGGTCCCGGTCGAGCTGATCGACCGCGGCGAGGGTCCACAGCCGCAGATCGGTGACGACCTGGTCGTTGCGCGACCGGCCTGTGTGGAGCTTCCCCGCGACCGCCCCAACCTCGGCGTACAGCAAGCGCTCGACCAAGGTGTGCACGTCCTCGTCTGGGGCTCCCACGGCCGCGCCATCGGCCAGGCGTTCGGCCACGCGATCGAGACCGTCCAGCAGCTGCATCTCGTCGGCCGAGGTCAACACGCCCACGCGGCCGAGCGCGTGCACCCACGCCTTGCTGGCCGCGACGTCCTGAGGCCAGAGCCGGTGATCCACCGGCAAGCTGCGATTCAACGCGTCGAGCGCTTCACTCGGGCCCGCGCTGAACCGGCCGCCCCACATCTGATGCGACGTGGGCGGTGCCGCGGCCGCGGGCGGCGTCTCCACGGGCGCGCGGGGGCGGGGGGGCGACATCACTCCGCCACCGCGCCGACTTCGGACTGGCGCCGCGCGGCCTCGAGCCCCGCCGCGATCTTGATCGATAGCCCGTAGAGATGGATGAACCCTTCGGCGTCGCGCTGATTGTAGACGTTGTCCTTGCCGAACGTGGCGTACGAGGGCTGATACAGGGCGTGGGGACTCTCCCGTCCCGCGACGGTGAGGCCGCCCTTGTAGAGCTTCAAACGCACGGCGCCGCTCACGCGCTTCTGTGTGCTCGCCACCGCCGCGTCGAGCGCCTCGCGCTCGGGCGTCCACCACCGGCCGTCGTACACCAGGTCCGCGTATCGCAGCGCAAGCTCGTCCTTGAGACGCAGTGTCCTCCGATCGAGCACGAGCTGCTCGAGCTCGCGGTGCGCCGCGTGGAGCAGCGTGCCCCCCGGCGTCTCATAGACCCCGCGCGACTTCATGCCGACCAGCCGGTCTTCCACGATGTCCGCCCGGCCCACGCCGTGCTCGCCCGCGATGCTGTTCAGCGTCTCGAGCAGCTCGACCGGTCCCATCGGCACGCCGTTGACGGAGATGGGCGTCCCTTCTTCGAACCCGACCTCCACGATTGCCGGAAGGTCCGGAGCCTCGAGCGGGTCGTTGGTCATGACGAAGATGTGTTCGGGGGGCTCGCGGGCCGGATCTTCGAGGATGCCGCCCTCGTGCGAGCAGTGCCAGAGGTTGCGGTCGGTGGAGTACGGCTTGTCCACGGTCGCCTGCACCGGCACACCCTTCGCTTTGACGTACGCGATGAGATCTTCACGGCCCTGGAACTGCCACTCGCGCCACGGCGCGATGATCTGGAGCTCCGGTGCCAGCGCCGCGTACGTGAGCTCGAAGCGGACCTGATCGTTGCCCTTCCCGGTGCAGCCGTGCGCCAGCGCCTGCGCGCCCGCCTGTTGCGCGAGGGCCACCTGACGCGCCGCCATCACCGGACGCGCCATGGCCGTGCCGAGGAGATAGGTACGCGCGTAGACGGCGCCGGCGCGGAGCGTGGGGAAGACGAAGTCGCGCACGAATTCCTCGCGGAGGTCCTCGATGACGCAGTCCACGGCGCCCGAGCGTTTGGCCTTCTCGACCAGACCGCCGAGCTCCCCCGTCCCCTGCCCCACGTCGGCGGCGAAACACAAGACCCTGGCGCCGTACTGCTCGCGGAGCCAGGGCACGATCGCGGACGTGTCGAGTCCACCCGAATACGCGAGAACCACCAGCGGCCCCATGTCGCGCCCCTCCGTAGGTTTATGCATGTGAGTGCATAAACATACAGCAGCCGAAGACCGTGTCAACGCCCGGCGGAGCCTGGCGCACTCCCTCCGGTGAGCAGATGTTTGCCGGCGCATGCACCCGACTTCCAAGACCTACGACGTATGCATCGTCGGCTCCGGTGCGGGCGGCGGGATGGCCGCGTACGCGCTCACCAAGGCCGGCGCGGACGTCGTCGTACTCGAAGCGGGTCAGCCCTGGGACAACACCAAGGACTCGGCCATGCTCGAGTGGCCATACGAGTCGCCGCGGCGCGGGGCGTCCACGCCAGAGCGCCCGTTCGGCGAGTTCGACGCTTGCATCGGCGGCTGGGAGATCCCGGGCGAGCCGTACACGCGCGCGCCGGGCACCGAGTTCAGCTGGTGGCGGGCGCGCATGGTGGGCGGCCGGACCAACCATTGGGGCCGCATCTCCCTGCGGTTCGGACCGTACGATTTCAGGCGCAAGAGCCGCGATGGGCTCGGCGACGACTGGCCCATCGTCTACGAGGACGTCGCGCCGTATTACGACGAGGTCGACCGGCTGATCGGCGTGTTCGGGAGCAAGGAGACCCTGCCGAACGAGCCGAACGGCCTTTTCCTGCCGCCACCTCGCCCACGCTGCCACGAGCTGCTCGTGAAGCAAGCGGCCGACACGTTGCACGTCACGTGTATTCCCGCGCGGCTCTCGATTCTCACGCGCCCGTTGAACGGGCGGGCCGCGTGCCACTACTGTGGCCAGTGCAACCGCGGCTGCCGCGTCAACGCCAACTTCACGTCCACGAACGTCCTGATCGCGCCGGCTCTCGCAACAGGCAAGCTCACGCTCATGACCAACGCGATGGTCCGCGAGGTGACCATCGATCGCACCGGCCGGGCGACCGGCGTCACCTATGTCGACAAAGCCACGGGCGCCGACGTCGGCGTGCGCGCCCGGGTCGTGGTTCTGGCCGCGAGCGCGTGTGAGTCCGCCCGCCTGCTCCTCAATTCGAAGTCCACCCTGTTCCCCAACGGCCTTGCCAACTCGAGCGGCGTCGTGGGCCGATACATCACGGACACCACGGGGACGGACGTGTCCGGGTTCATTCCGAAGATGATGGATCACGTGCCCCATAATCACGACGGCGTGGGCGGCATGCATCTCTACATGCCGTGGTGGCTCGACAACGCGAAGCTCGATTTCCCGCGCGGGTACCACATCGAGGTGTGGGGTGGCACGCACCTGCCGACGTACGGATTCCTGGGCGGCATTCACCGCTACCCGGCCGGCGGCGGGTATGGGAAGCAGCTCAAGGAGGACTATCGGCGCTACTACGGGGCAAGCATCGGCTTCTCGGGACGGGGCGAGATGATTCCCAACGACGACAGCTACTGCGAGCTCGACCCCGCGGCCGTCGACCGCTGGGGGATCCCGGTGCTGCGGTTCCACTGGAAGTGGTCCGAGCACGAACTCCGTCAGGTGAAGCACATGCAGGAGACGTTCCGGGCCCTGATCGCCGCAATGGGCGGTGAAGTGTTCGCGACGATGCCGACGCGCGAACAGGGCTACGGTATCGCGGCGGGAGGCACGATCATCCACGAGCTCGGTGGGGTGCGGATGGGGGACGACCCGAAGAGCTCCGTCGTGAACCGGTGGTGTCAGGCGCACGACTGCAAAAACTTGTTCGTCGCCGACGGGGGACCGTTCGTGTCGCAAGCGGACAAGAATCCGACCTGGACGATTCTCGCGCTGGCGATGCGAACGTGTGACTACATCACGGAACAAATGAAGAAGGGGGCGCTTTGACAACGCATCTCGACCGTCGCGAAGCGCTTGCCCTGCTCGCCGGCGCCCCGCTCGCCGCGGTGTTCCAATGGGCGCCGGACTCCGTGCGCGAGGCCGCGGCGCGAGCGCGCGAAGTGATCGCTCGCGGTGCGCCGTATGAGCCGAAACAATTCACACCACACGAGTGGCAAACGGTTCGCATCCTGGTGGACCTGATCATCCCCAAGGACGAGCGCTCCGGCGGCGCCACAGACGCCGGCGTGCCCGAATTCATGGACTTCATGCTGGGCGACGATCCCGAGCTCGCGGTCCCCGTGCGCGGCGGTCTGGCCTGGCTCGACCACGAATGTCACGATCGCTACGGCAAGACCTTCGTCGACTGCGGCGACGCGGAGCGGACAGCCGTCCTGGACGACATCGCCTGGCCGCGCAAGGCCAAACCGCCGCATGCCGCGGGCGTGGCGTTCTTCAACCGGTTCAGGGACTTCACCGCCTCGGGATTCTTCTCCAGTCGCATGGGCGTGCAGGATCTCCGCTACATCGGCAACACGTTCGTCTCGGACTGGAAGGGGTGTCCGCCGGAAGCGCTCGCCAAGCTGGGCGTGCGCTACCAGGACTGACGGGAGATGACGCCTACGCGCCTGGGCGTCGGCATCGTCGGCAGCGGGTTCAACGCGCGGTTTCACCTGCAGGCATTCCGGGCCGTGCGCGACGCCGATGTGCTCGGCGTCTGGAGCCCGACCGCGACCCACGCGGTGGAAACCGCGGCTCTCGCCCGCCGGCTCGACGTCGGTGAAGCGAGGCCGTTTCGGTCCATCGCCGAGATGGTGGCGGACCCGGCGATCGACGCCCTGTGGGTGTGCGGCCGGAACGATGCGCGCGTCGGCAATCTGGAGGAGGTCGCCGACGCCATCACGCGGGGCGATGGGCAGCTGAAGGGGATCGCGTGCGAGAAGCCGCTCGCGCGCAATGTGGCCGAGGCAATGCGCGTGGTGGAGCTCGCGGAGCGTGCAGCTGTCATGCATGGCTATCTCGAGAACCAGGTGTTCGCGCCCGCGGTGACACAGGGACGCGCCATCCTCTGGACGCGGGGCGCGGCGCTCACGGGCCGGCCCTACCTGGCTCGCGCGGCGGAGGAGCACAGCGGGCCCCACATGCCCTGGTTCTGGCGGGGCGAGGTGCAAGGTGGCGGCGTGCTCAACGACATGATGTGCCACTCGGCGCTCGTGGTGCGTCACCTGCTGACGCAGCCTGGCGCGTCGCTTTCGTCGGTCCGGCCGGCGCGCGTGACGGGGCACATCGCCAGCCTCAAGTGGACGCGACCCGAGTACGTCACCCGGCTGCAGCAGGCGATGGGCAAGACCGTCGACTACGCCAGGCATCCCGCGGAAGACTTCGCGAGCCTCACCGTCGAATTCGAGACCGATGACGGCGCCACGGTCATCGGCGAGGCGACCACGTCCTGGAGCTTCGTCGGGGCGGGCCTCCGACTGTCGGCCGAGCTGCTCGGTCCCGAGTACTCCATGGCGTGGAACTCGCTCGACAGCCCGCTCAAGCTGTTCTTCAGCCGCGCGGTGCAGGGGCAGGCGGGCGAAGATCTGGTCGAGAAGCAAAACGCCGAGATCGGACTGATGCCGGTCGTGGCGGGGGAGGCGGCAGTGTACGGCTACGAAGCGGAGGACCGCCATTTCGTGCGCGCGTTCCTGGGACGTGAAGCGCCCGAGCTCACGTTTCACGACGGGCTCGATGTCGTCAAGCTGCTCATGACGGCGTACATGAGCGCGGAGCAGGGTCGCACGCTCGACTTTCCTCCGGAAGGTCTTGCCGCGTTCGTGCCCGCCGTCGCAAAAGGAACGTGGAAGCCCGGGCCCTAACGCCCCTCGGCCGTCGTGCGTACCTTGAGGGACCAGTTCCGCCGAGGACACTCGACATGATTCGCCGCGCCGTACCCCTCGCCCTCCCGCTCGCGCTCGCCCTGGCGGCGCCGCGGATGGGCGCGCAACAGCCCGCGACCCCCGACTTGGCCGTGGGGTCCGTGGCGCCCGATTTCACCCTGCCCGGCGCGACGCGCTTCGGCGTGCTCAAGGCGCCCATCCACCTCAGCGACTTCAAGGGCAAGACGGTGGTGCTCGCGTTCTTCTACAAGGCGCGCACCAAAGGGTGAACGATCCAAATGCATGCGTACCGTGATCAGTACGCACAGCTCTTTCACGACGGACGGAGCGTGGTGCTCATCGGGATCAGCGTGGACCCGGTCGACACGCTCGCGGCGTGGTCCCACGATGACGAGTTTCCGTTCCTCTTCGCGAGCGACACCGGCGGGGTGGTAGGCAAGACGTACGGCGCTCACAACCCGAAATACAGCATGGACGTCCGCAACCTCCTTGTGGTGGGCCCGGACGGGAAGATCGCCTACAAGATGGCGCCCTTCCACGAGATCGATCCGCAGTCCTACAAGGACCTCGCGGCCGCGATCGATCGTATCACGCCGCGCGCGACGGAAGGAGAGTAGGTCCCGCTAGTTCCCCGCGACGGGGCGTAGCGCCGCCGCGATGTCCTGGTCCGTGCCGGTCCCGGTGTAGGTCACCTTGCCGGCGCGGTCCAGGACGACGATGTATGACGTCGTGGGCGCCTGGTAGGCGCGGACCGCCGCCCCACTCGCGTCGAACACCACGGGGAAGGGCAGCGGGTGGTCGGCGAGGTGGCGCTTGATGGACGCCGGAGACTCGTTCACACCCACACCGATAGCCACAAACTGCACCGACGCACCGTAGCGCGCGTGCGCCGCCTTGAGCGCAGGCTCGAGGGCCTTGCACAACGGGCACCACGTGGCCCAAAACTCGAGCAACACCGGCTGCTTGCCGACGAACCGTCCAAGATCGAAGGTCTTCCCATCCAAGTCCTGCACGGCTACCGACGGGCCTTTCGTCCCCAGTGGAAGTCCGATGTCCTGAGCCGCGAGTGCCGCCGGCGCCATGAGTGCGGCGATGAGTGCTAATCTGAATTTCGTCACAAGACCTGTCCCGCCTTGATGAAGTAGTATTCCGCCATCGCCAGCATGCTGACGCCGGCGATCTTCTTGATCCACACCATCCAGACTCCCGCCCGGGGAAGCGTCGCCAGCGTACCCGAGAACAGGCCCACCACCACGAGCAGCGCCGTCATCCCCAGCGAGAATACGAATAAGTACACGAAGCCGAGCACTCCGCTCCGCGTGGACGCCACCCACGTGAGCACCGCCGCGAACGCCGGCGCTCCGCACGGCGCGGCGACGATGCCGGAGGTCGCTCCAAGAAGGAACACCGCCGGATACGTGCCTCCGCCCAGGCTGCCCGCCCATCTCATGAGACGCTCTGGGGCGACCACGGGGATCACATCGAGCATAGCAAGCCCGAAAATGAGCAGGAGGTTCCCGATCGCGAGCCTGGCCCAAGGACTGGCGCTCACGGTGCCGAAGAGCGATCCCGAGAGCCCGGCGATGAGGCCGAGAATCGCGTAGAACAGCGCGAGGCCCGTCACGTACGCGAGGGTGAGACGCGCGGTCCGGGCCCGGGATTGCTGCCCCACGTTCGCACCCGAGAGGATGCCGGCCGTGATCGGAATCATCGGGTAGATGCAGGGGGTCAAGCTCGTCACCACGCCCGCGCCGAACAGCGTGACGAGGGCGACCAGCGGATGATCGGTGAGTGTGCCGGAGAGGCCGCCAGGCACTAGAGCACCCACCCCGACCGATAGGTCGACCGGATGAAGTCGTCGGGCACACGGACGTTCGTCACCTGGCCGGTCGCCGGATTGGTCTCGAGCACGCGCCCGAGTCGCACGGCGAGACAGCCGAGCAGCACCATCGACGTGAGGCCTCCCGCGTGCCCGTCGAATGTCGAGCCCGCGGGGGCGCCGCCCTTGCAGGCCGCGATCCATTCGGCGTAGACGCCCGGAGAGCGCGGGTACCTCTGCGCGGGGGGATGCGCGGTGAGCTCGGCTTGCTTCGCCGAGTCGAGCACCTTCGGGTCGTCTCCGTACGTACCGGCGGTGAGCTTGCCGTCTGAGCCGATCCAGAGCTGCCCACCTCCACGATCGGCCGGCCAAGCGGCATCGTCGGCCACTTCGGGCGGTCGCGCCGGATACAGGCTGCCGTCCCGCCAGACGACCTTCACTTCGGGTCGGCTTCCCTTCGCGGGGAACGTGTAGGTGATGCGGGAGCCCGCGGGCGCGGTCTCCTTGAAGAGCGGCGTTGATTCGGGCTCGATACGAGATGGGAAACCCAGATCGAGGGTCCAGTACGCCGCGTCCATGATATGGCAGGCCATGTCGCCGAGCGCCCCGGTGCCGAAATCCCAAAAGCCGCGCCACTTGAACGGTACATACGCGGGATGGTACGGCCGCTCCGGCGCGGGACCTAGCCAGAGGTTCCAGTCGAGAGTCGCCGGTACGTAGTATTCGTCGAGGGGGCGCTCGATTGCCTGTGGCCAGATCGGCCGGTTGGTCCAGAAGTGGACCTCGCGCACCGTGCCGACCGCTCCCGCCTCCACCCACTCGCGGATCTGGCGGGTGCCCTCGCGTGCGTGACCCTGGTTGCCCATCTGCGTCATGAGCTTGGGATGACTCCGGGCATACTCCGCTAACGCCCGTACCTCGCCCATGGTTCGCGCGAGCGGCTTCTGGATATACGTGTGCTTGCCCGCCTTGAGCGCGAGCAGACCGGCCGCGGTGTGCGAGTGGTCCGGCGTCGAGATGGTGACCGCGTCGATACTGTTCCGCTCTTTGTCGAGCATCTCACGGTAGTCCCGGTACCGTTTCGCCTTTGGATAGGCCTGGAACGAATCCTCTGCGGCCTTGAGATCGACGTCGCAGAGGGCGTAGATGTTTTCGCCCTCCATCCCCTTCACGTCGTTCTTGCCCATGCCACCCACGCCGATGCACGCCACACTGAGCGTGTCGCTCGGCGCTCGCATTCCGCGCCCGAGGACATGGCGCGGGACGATCGTGAACAATCCGGCGGCGCTCAGATCGCCGACAAACCTGCGTCTCGTGATACGTTTGCGAGCCATGGAGGACCTCTACCGAACGGGTGTGGCGGCGACCGGGGCCGATCGGGGATGGAACAATGCGGCGAAGAGAATTAGAACGACTGCCGCGGACCCGGCGGGCAGCATCCAGAAGCTGGGCCAACGGTCGAGGGGCAGACTGGCCGCGCCGCCGAGCAACTTGTCGTATACGTTGCCGGCCACCTGCGCCCCGATGAGCATGCCGACGCCGTAGGTGACCAGCACAAGGAATCCCTGCGCCTGGCCACGAACCGCTGGCGTCGATTTCTTGTCGACGTAGATCTGGCCTGTAACGAAGAAGAAGTCGTAGCAAACGCCGTGGAGCAGGATCCCAATGGCGATGAGCCAGAAGATTGCCGTGGGGGCAGCGATCGCGAACAGCAGGTAACGCAAGACCCACGCGCCCATACCCACCATCAGCATTCGTTTCACGCCGAGCCGTAGGAAGAAGAGCGGCATGAGCAGCATGAAGACTACCTCGGACATCTGACCGAGCGACTGCGTCGCCTGGATCTTCGAGATGCCGGCGTTCCCCAGGAAGAGCTGCGTGAAATTGTAGTAGGCGGCGAGTGGGATGCAGAGTAATAACGAGGCGACGATGAAGACGTAGAACGCGCGGTCGCCGATCTGCGCAAGCGCGTCGAGCCCGACAATGCTGCGCACGGAGACCCGCTGCCCGGCACCAGGCGGAGGAGTGTGCGGAAGCGAGAAGGCAAAAAGCCCCAGCAGTACGCTCGCGGTGCCGGCGGTGTAGATGGGAAGCGCGGTTCGCTCCGGGACGGGCCCCGCGCCAACCACTGGCCCCAGCACGAAATCGATTGACAGTCCGGCTAGGATCCAACCGATGGTGCCGAACACTCGAACGAGAGGAAACTGTTGCTCCTGCGACTGGATGTGGTGGAAGGCCAGGCTGTTTGCGAGGCCCAGCGTCGGCATGTAGCAGATGTTGTAGAACAGCAGGAGCAGGATGAACACCACTGGCGCACTCGTTGCCCACGGCACCGCGAACATCACCACACCACCCAGAAGGTGAAGCACGCCGAGGACCTTCTCCGTCGCGAAGTAGCGGTCGGCGACAAGCCCGAGGAAGAACGGCGCGACGATTGCGGCTATCGGATTCACGGAATAGGGCCAGTGCGTCAGCGTCTCCATGCCGTGGTTCGCCATGTAGACGGCGATCGCCGTGTACCACGCGCCCCAAATGAAGAACTGCAGGAACATCATCACCGAAAGGCGAGCGCGGACGCTCACGGCAACACGCGGATCTTGATGTCGCGGAACGCCACCCAGTCGCCGTGGTCCTGCAGGCCGATGTAGCCGCTCGTATTGCGCCCGTAATGCACGTGCAGCGCGAACTTGCTCTTCATCACCCGCGCCACCCAGTCCGGGCTGCCGAGCTCGTACTCGACCACCTTGACGCCGTTGAGCCAATGCTCGACGTGATTCCCCTGCACCACCAGCCGGACCCAGTTCCACTGCCCCGCCGGCTTCACCACACCGGCCGGTGACGGATAGATCCCGTAGCACGACCCGGCGGCGGTGAGTCGCGATCTCCCGTCGGGGTGCCCGGCGTCGTCGAGCACCTGCATCTCGGGGCCACTCCAATACGCCGTGGAATCGTCTTCGCTGACCCGGTAGAAGATCCCGCTGTTTCCGGCGCGCGAGATCTTCCATTCCAGCACGAGCTCGAAGTTGGCGAACCGCTCGGTGGTGATGATGTCGCCCGCATGGGCCACGCGGGTCAGCGCGCCGTCGACGACTTGCCAGCCATGCGGCAACGAATCCATGCGAAAGCCACGCCATCCGGTGGTGGTTCGGCCGTCGAACAGGAGGCGCCAACCGGCGGCACGCTCCCCCGGGGTGAGCACGGGCTCTTGGGATCGCGCTAGGTTCGGAACGCCGAGACGCAGGGCCGCCAGACACGCGGCCGCGAGGCCATATCGGCTCAGGTGGGACACTTCGTCTCCTCCGTTACGACGGGAACGATGGGCCTACTCCGGAATGCCGCCGAGCTCCTTCAATCGGGTCTGGACGGCGCGGCGGGCGCGCTCGCTGCGCGTGATGACGAGCACCGCGTCGTCACCCGCGATCGTGCCGATGATCTCGGTCCACCCCGCGGCGTCGATCGCGAGCCCGAGCGCCTGCGCGCCCCCCGCCGGCGTTTTCACGACGAGCAAGGGGCCGACGCCGTCCACCGACACGAGCAACGTGGGCAACACCTGGGCGAGCTGCGGCCGAATGGCCAAGCCGGCCTCAGGGGGCGGCGCGTAATGTGACCCGCCATCCGGCGCGGCGACCTTGGCGAGCCCGAGCTCGCGGATGTCACGCGACAGCGTGGCTTGCGTGACATCGAACCCCTCGCCCTTGAGCAGCTCGCGCAGCCGCTCCTGGCTCGCCACCGTCTCCGATCGGAGGATTTTCAAGATGGCGGCGTGGCGCTGGGTTTTCATGGGGCCAGAATCTAGCCGTGAACCACGCGCCCGGCGACGACTGTAAGAAGAGCGGTAGAGGCCGGTAGAAGTCGGTAGAGGTCGGTAGAGGGAAAGACTGCGAGATCCGCTGCTTTGCCGACTTCGAGAGAACCAATCTCGCCTTCAAGCCCCAGCGCTCGCGCGCCTTCGAGCGTCAGCATTCGCAACGCGTCTTCACCATCGAGGCCCGCGGCCAACGCCTCCGCTCGCAGATCGGCATCCCCGACACTCACTACCGAATCCGTCCCGAGCCCGACGCGAACGCCCGCCCGACGGAAGGCCGCGAGCGGCGCCGTGCCGTGGCCGTGCGCCCGGTTGGACCGAGGACAGTGAGCCACCGCCACCCCAGCCTCCGAAAGAATCTTGATGTCCCGATCGTCCACCTGGACGCAGTGGATGGCAAGGCAGTTGCCAGACGCCAAGACGCCAAGTTGCAACAGGTACTCGACTGGCGAACAATCGTGTGCTCGTACCGCAATGCCGCGTGCGGACAGCCCATCAGCAAATGGTCCCCGCCCCTCGCGCACGAACTCGGTCTCCTCGCGCGATTCCGCGAGATGGACCGCGACGGGCAGCCCTTCGCGCCGCGCGAACTCCGTCGTAGCACGGTAGAGGGTGTTGCTAACGGTGTATGGCGCATGAGGAGAGACGCCGAGGCGCACCAGGTGAGAAGTGAGCGGTGAGAGGTGTGCGACCGCACCCGTCAACTCGGCGAGGCTCGAGCCGCACATCACGGGGTCGGGCCCGAATACTTCCTGATAATAGATCCCCCGTCCGCCGAGGCGGGCGAGTGCTTCGAGGGGCGCGCCCGTGCTTCCTGTGTCGGCCATGCACGTGACTCCCGCGCCCCACGCGTCGCGCACGCCCTGTTCCGCGGAGCGCGAGAACTCCTCCGCGGTGCTCGCGTCCTTCAGCGCGCGGATCGTGCGAATCCACGGCGCGAACGCCGACTCGCGATTCTTCCCCGCGAGGTGCGTCAGCTCGAGGTGCGTGTGGCAGTTGACGAGTCCCGGGAACATCGTGCCTTGCGGGAAGTCGAGCCGTCGGGCTCCCTCCGGGGCGGGAAGCGCGGCCGCGGGCCCTACCGCCGCGATCTTGCCACGGTCGTCAACGAGAACGGCGCCGTCTGCGATTGGCGGCGCCGTGATGGGATGCACGGAGCGGGAACGGATATAGAGCATCAGGTGTCCGGTTACCGGTGTCTGGTGTCCGGAGACCGGACACCAGACACTCTCCGTTACGGAGACACTCCAATGCCACCGAACGGCGTATGCACCGGACACGCCTGCGTGGGTTCCGTGCCGGGATAGAACCAGTCCCAGTGGCGCACGTCCTGGGGACAGAAGGGCGTGGCGAGGTAGCCGTTCGACCAGTCCACCTCCCGCGTGATGAGCGAGTCGGGTCGGACCCAATCGGGCGGCGCTGGCCGGCGGTCGTACACATCGCGCATGAACGCCGTCCACGCCGGCGCCACGATGCGGCCGCCTCCGGCGTTGTGCTCGAGAATGCGTTGCTGCAGGTCGTACCCGACCCACATGCCGGCCACGAGCTCGGGCGTGTACCCGATGAACCACGCGTCGGTGTAGTCGTCCGTCGTACCCGTCTTGCCGGCAGCCGGGAGCGTGAACCCCGCTTTCCACACCGCGCTGAACGCGGTCCCGCGACGGATCACGTCCTTCATCATGTCCACCATGAGCCACGTATGCTCGGGATCCATCACCGGCTCGCGTCGGATCGCGGGCTGCCAGAGGATGTTCCCCTGCCGATCCTCCACCCGCAGGATCCCGACCGGCTCGGCGCGGGTCCCGAGGGTGGCGAAGGCGGTGTAGGCCGCGATCATCTCCATGGGCCGCACGCCTTTCGCGCCGATGTGAATCGACGGGTAGGGCGGCAGCGGCGTCGTAATCCCATAGCGGCGCGCCTCGCCGATCACCGTCTGCTCACCGAGCGCCATGCCGAGCTTGATGGTCGCCAGGTTGCGCGACAGGTACAGTCCTTCTCGCATCGGGATCAGGCCGAGCGTCGTATCGTCGTCGTCCTTCGGCTGCCACAACGTAGAATCGAGCTGAATCACCGGGGGGTTGAGCGGTGAGTCGTCGAGGATCTCCGTGACCGGATGGCCCGCGCGCACCGCCGCCGAATACACGAACGGCTTGAAGGTCGAGCCTGGCTGCCGGATCGCCTGCGTGGCGCGGTTGTACTTCGAGTCGTCGAAGTCGCGCCCACCGATCATGGCGCGGATGTAGCCGGTGTTCGCCTCGATCGCGACGAGCGCGCCCTGGAGATAGGGCGTGAACGGCCCGTGGTCCTCGCCCGACGCTTTGGATGACTCCAGGTACTCGCGATAGGTCGTCCGGCCGGGGAACTTCCCGTTCGAATAGACGCCGGCCTCGATGGCGTCGAGCTGCGATTGCAGCGCCCGCTCGGCCGCCTCCTGCATGTCGAGGTCGAGCGTCGTGTAGATGCGCAGGCCGCCTTCGTAGAGGTCCTTCCCGAAGCGCGCGTCGAGCTGCACCCGGAGCCATTCGACGAAGTACGGCGCGACGTCGCCGTAGTTGGTGCGGGTGGAGGTGAGCACGAGGGGATAGGAGCTCCACAGCTCCGCCTCTTCGGGCGAGAGGAACCCCTGATCGCGCATCAGTCCGAGGACCACGTTGCGGCGCCGCACGGCGCGCTCGGGATGGGTACGCGGGTTGTAGAACGCCGGGAGCTTGGGCAGCGCGGCGAGCGTCGCCGCTTCGGCGACGTTCAGCTGCCGGGCGTGCTTGCCGAAGTAGATTTGCGCCGCCGCCTCGACGCCGTGGGCCCCCGCCCCGAGGTTGATCTGGTTCAGGTAGAGCTGAAGGATCGTGTCCTTGGGGAAGTTGTTCTCGATCTCCACCGCCACGCGCGCTTCCTTGAGCTTGCGCGTGAGGGTCTTCTCGCGGCTGATCTCCTCGGGAAAGATGTTTCGCGCGAGCTGCATCGTGATGGTCGAAAAGCCCTGGGCAAAGCTCAGCGTCAGCAGGTCATTCTTGATCGCGCCGAGGATGCGCCAATAGTCGATCCCGTGGTGGTCGTAGAACCGCTTGTCCTCGGTCGCGATGAACGCCTGACGCAGGGCGAGGGGGATCTCCGTCAGCGGCACAACCGTGCGGCGCTCGGCGCCGAGCTCGCTGATGAGCCGGCCGTCGGCGGCGAAGACTTTGGACGTCTGAACCTGATGGTTCGGGTTCGCGACCAGACGCGAGATGCTCGGACAGTGCTCGCCGGCGCACACGCGGGTCCACGATCCGTAGGCGAGCCCAACGCCGTACGCGCCCGCGAGCACCGCGACCGCGATCACGCGGCGGCGGACCCTCGGGTTGTGCCACCAGGTGACAGGCCCGGGAAGAGAGACCGGCGCTGGAATGGACGCCATCGCGTTACAACCTAGTAAAGCGGTCCGGCGCTTGCCAGCCGTTGGGCCTTCCCATACGATTCCGCGCCATGTCGAACCTCTTCACGGAGCTCGAGTGGCGGGGCTTCGTCCACCACGCCACGCAAGGGATCGGACCGCACCTCGCTGCCGGGAATCGCACGGTGTACTGCGGGTTCGATCCGACTGCGCCCAGCCTGCAGCTCGGGAATCTCATGCCGATCATGTTGCTGTGGCACTTCCAGCAGGTCGGCCACAAACCGCTCGTACTGATGGGCGGCGGCACGGGCCTGATCGGCGACCCCAGCGGCAAACGGAACGAGCGCCCGTTGCTGGCAAAGGAACAGATCCGCGAGAACCTCCAGCGCCAGCGCGACCAGATGAGCCGGTTCCTCGATTTCGATCCCGGACCGGCCGCCGCGGAGGTCGTGAACAACGCCGAATGGCTCGTCAAGGAGCCGCTGGTCGATTTCCTGCGGGACGTCGGCAAGCACTTCAGCGTCAACATCATGCTGCAGAAGGAGTCGGTGAAGGCGCGGCTCGACACGGGCATTTCGTACACCGAGTTCAGCTACATGTTGCTGCAGGCGTACGATTTCCTCCATTTGTTCCGTGCCAAGCGCTGCACCCTGCAGGTGGGTGGAAGCGATCAGTGGGGGAACATCACTGCCGGGATCGACCTCATCCGGCGAGTGGAGAGCGGCGAAGCGCACGGCCTCGTGGCACCACTCGTGACCACAGCATCCGGCGCAAAGTTCGGCAAGACGGAGGCGGGAGCCATGTTTCTCGACCCGTCCCTCACGTCACCGTACAAGCTCTACCAATTCTGGTACAACGTCGATGACCGCGACGTCGAGTCGTACTTGAAGCTCTTCACGCGCCTGCCGCGGCAAGACATCGAAGCCCGGGTGAAGACGCATAGGAAGGACCCGAGTCGGCGCGAGGCGCAGACGACGCTGGCCAGCGAAGTCACCTCGATGGTGCACGGGAAGCAGGCGACCGACAATGCCACAGCGGTGAACGCGATCCTGTTCAGCGATTTGGACCCGCGACAAGTCGAGGCGAGTGCCCTGGACCTCCTGGCCCAGGAGATCCCGACGACACGAGTCGCCTCCGGCGACGGGCTGTCGTTGGTCGACGTCGTCGTCGCCGCGGGGCTCGCGAAATCCAAAGGTGAAGCGCGTCGAGCGATCGAGCAGGGCGGGATCTACGTCAATCAGGAGCGGGTGAAGGATCCCGCGCGAAAGATCGAGCCACCCGACTGGCTCACCGGCGGACACCTCTTGCTGCGAAAGGGCAAGAAGGACTACGCCCTGCTCCGAGCCGGGGCGGGACGCTAGCGAGGGCCCGTGTTCATCGGTCACTACGCCGTCGCGATGGCCGCCAAGCGCGTCGCTCCGCGCACGTCGCTCGGCACTTTCGTCGCGGCCGCGACGCTCGCGGATCTACTGCTCCCGGTCTTCTTCCTCGCCGGGTGGGAACACGCCCACATCGTCCCAAGCCCCAATCCGTTCTTGAGGCTGTGGCTCGATTCCATTCCGATCTCCCACAGCCTCGTCACCCTCATGGGTTGGGGTGTGCTGTTCGCGGTGCTCTACCGCATGCGCACCGGGTACGAGCGGGGAGCGGTTGCCCTGGCGCTGCTGGTCGTGAGTCATTGGGTGCTCGATTGGGTCACACATCGAGCCGATATGCCGCTCTACCCGGGCGGGACGCCGCTCGGGCTCGGCCTCTGGAACTCCCCCACGGCAACCGTCGTCACCGAGAGCGTGATGTTCGCAGCGGCTTTGTGGCTCTACGCCACGAGTACTCGCGCGCGCGATGGCGTGGGACGCTACGGCTTCTGGGCGTTCGTCGTGGTGCTCCTGCTCTCGTATTACGCGTCGCTCTTCAGCCCGCCGCCGTCGTCCGAGCGCGCGTTCGCGATCGGCGGCTTCATCTTCGGATGGCTGTTCGTGGGGTGGGCGGCGTGGGGGGATGGACACCGGGAATACGTTGGCGTCTCACTCTAGTTGGTCCAGTACATCCAGCACCCGCTCCAGCTCCTCGACCGTGTTGTAGCAATGCGGCGCCAGCCGGATGGCTCCCTCGCGCAGCGAGCACACGACGTGCGCGCGCTTCAACGCGTGGTACGCCTCGGCCGGGTGCTCGGGCGCGAGACAGATGATCGCCGAGCGATGCGCTTCCTCCCGCGGTGAGGCGACGCGGACGCCGTTGTCGTCCGCCCACTTGAGCACGGGCTCGTGGAGCGTGCGGGCATACTGGGCGATGTCGTCGATCCCGAGCTCGCTCAACATCCCGACCGAGGCGGTCATGCCGTAGAAGTCCTGAAACGGCAGGGTCACCATCTCGAATCGGCGGGCGTCCGATCGAAACGACGGGTTGTACTCGGTGAGGCGGGAGAAATCGTCGGTCCCCTCGAAGGCCATCCAACCCGCGACCGCCGGCTCGAGTCCCGAGATGAGCTCTCGGCGTACGTAGACGAACCCGGACCCCCAGGGCGAGAGCAGCCACTTCTGTCCGCCGCACGCCAGGATGTCCACCGGTGTCTCGCGCACGTCGAGGACCGAGTTCCCGACGCCCTGAATGCCGTCGACCACGAAGAACGTGCCGTTGGCGCGACACGCCGCGCCCAGGCGCGCGAGATCGGCGCGATAGCCGTTCGAGAACTGCACGAACGACACGGCGAGCACGCGCACCCGCGGGTCGTGCAGTCGCTCCACCAGGTAGTCTTCGTCGGGCCACCCGTCCGGGGCGCACGGCGCCAGCTCCACCTCGATGCCGCGTTTCTTGAGGAGGAGCCAGGGGTACACGTTTGCCGGGAATTCACGATCGGACACGAGCACCACATCACCCGGGCTGAGGGGCAGCGCACGCGCGGCCAGGTTCAGGCCGTGACTGGTGTTGGTCGCGAGCGCGATCTCGGCGGGCTCCGCGTTGAGGAGCGCGGCCACGGCGGCGCGCGCCGCCTGCAGGCCCGCCTGGAGCTCGCGGTCGGGGAGGAGATGAGGGGCGGTGCGTTTGGCGGTGAATTCGTCGAGCACGCGGCGGGTGCGTTCCGGGATGGGGCCGATGGACGCGTTGTTCAGATAGACGGTATCGGCGGTCCAGGGGAACTCCGCAGCGCGCAACGCGCGAAACTGCTCGCGCACCGCCCGCAGGCGCGTGGGGTGATAGGCGATGTCGGTCATGCTCGCACGTCGAGCGCGTCGCGCAGGCCGTCGCCCACGAGGTTCACCCCGAACACCGTGAGGCCGATGGCGAGCCCGGGGAACAGCGAGACCCAGGGTGCCACGCGCAGCAGGTCGCGGCCCTCGGCGATCATCGCGCCCCACGAGGGTGTGGGGGGCTGCGCGCCGAGCCCGACGAACGAGAGCGCCGCCTCCGCCATGATCGCGCTTCCGACGCCGAGCGTCGCGGCCACGATGATCGGGCCGAGCACGTTCGGGAGCACGTGGCGCGCCACGAGCCGCACGTCGGAAGCCCCGAGCGCCCGCGCCGCCTGCACGTAGTCGAGACCCCGCGCGACGAGCACCTGCCCGCGGACCAGGCGCGCCATCCCGGCCCACCCCACCGCCCCGATCACCACGCACACGACTGGGAGCGACGGGCGGACGGCTGCGGCGACCGCGATGAGGAGGAGGAGCGACGGGAAGGCGAGCGTGACGTCGGCGGCGCGCATGACGACGGCGTCGACCCAGCGCCCGCGAAAGCCCGCGAGCAGGCCGAGCAGGAGACCGGTGGCGAGCGAGATCACCTGGCTCGTGAGGCCGACGGCGAGCGAGAGTCGCGCGCCGAAGAGCACGCGGCTCAGCACGTCGCGTCCCTGTGCGTCGGTGCCAAGCGGGAACGCGGTCGACGGCGCGCGCAACGCGGCGGTGAGCTCGCCGCGATACGGGTCCCCGGGCGCCAACCACGGTGCCGCGGCGGCGGCGAGTGCCAGCGCGACCACTATGGCGAGACCCGCGAGCATCCAGCGACTGCGCGCGATTCGGCGGCCAAAGAGTAGCGCGGGCATAGGGATCACGACTACGTTACTCGAAGGCTCACCTCCCGGGCAAGCGGCGAATCACGTGAACACCCAGACGCGATTCACACTCGTGTTGGGCGGCGGCGGCATGAAGGGCCTCGCCCACGTCGGCGTGCTGCAAGCGCTCACCGAGCGCGGACTCGTGCCGGCGCACATCGTCGGCACGAGCGTGGGCGCGCTGGTGGGCGCGGCGTGGTCGGCGGGGCGGAGCATCGCGGAGCTGCGGGACGTCGCGGTCGCCCTGCGGCGGAAGGACATCTTCGCGGTCGCCCACGCCGACATGGCGTTCAAGCGCATGCGGTCGCCCGCGCTGTTCCGGCGCGAGCCGCTCGACCTGTTGGCCCAGAGGCTCGTCGGCGACGTGACGTTCCAGGATCTGCGCCACCCGTTGATCGTGAACACCGTCGACGTCAACTCCGGGATGCAGGTCTTCTGGGGCTTGGACGGGCTCGATGAGGTCCCGGTGAAGGACGCCGTCTTCGCGTCCTGCGCCCTGCCCGGCTATCTGCCCCCGCGCGAGATCCGCGGCCGCTTCTATGTGGACGGGGCGACCGTGGACAACCTGCCAGTGGGAACGGCGCGAATCCTCGATTCGCAACTGATCCTCGCGGTGGACGTCTCGGCGTCGAATGCGTTCCGCGCGGACACACAAGAAGAGGGATTCGCCGCGGTCTTCGCGCGTGCCACGGAGATCGCCATGCAGGCGCTCCTCGAGCTGCGGCTGCGCGATTGGACCACGCCGCCGATCTATTACATCCACCCGCGCGTGGAGCACATCCCCTTCGACTCGTTCGATCACCTGCGCGAAGTGGTGGAAGAGGGCTACCGCGCCACGGCCGCGGCACTCGACCGGCCCGACGAATGGCCGGCGCTGGGCGACGGCGGCGTGTACCCGCGCCGGCCCGTAACCGTCCGGGTCCAACGGGAGCGCTGCATCGGATGTGGTGCCTGCCTGGTGCAGGCGCCACCGGGCATGTTCGTGTTGGACGCCGATGGAAAGGCCGTCGTGACGAGGCCCGACCAGGAGTGGTCGCCGATCGATGGGGGCTTCATTCGGCACTGCCCGACGTACGCGATCAGCGCCCGCCCGGTGGCGGCGCCCAAAGCGGCGGGCGCGGCGGGCTAAGGAGGTAACCGAGCATGAAGCGGGCAGTCGTGTGCGGAGCCGGCGGCTTCATCGCCAGCCACCTGGTGAAGCGGCTCAAGCGCGAGGGATATTGGGTCCGCGGCGTGGACATCAAGCGGCCCGAGTTCTCCGCCAGTGCCGCCGACGATTTCCATCTGCTCGACCTGCGGGAGCCCCGTGCCTGCGAGGCCGCACTATCCCTCCCGACGGGGAGCGTCGACGAGGTCTATCAGCTCGCGGCGGACATGGGCGGTATGGGATTCATTCATTCCGCCGAATGCGAGATTTTGCGGAACAATGCGCTGATCAACATCAACATGATTCACGCCGCCTCGCGGGCGAACATTCCCCGCTACTTCTTCTCGTCGTCCGTGTGCATCTACCGGGACATGCAGCCGGGTGAGCCCGAGCTCGTGGAGGACGGTGCGTACCCGGCGTTTCCGGATAACGAATACGGTTGGGAGAAGCTGTACGCGGAGCGTGTAGCGCTCGCGTTCGGGCGCAAGTACGGCACTGAGGTGCGGATCGCGCGCTTTCAGAACTGCTACGGGCCGGAAGGAACCTGGACAGGTGGAAGGGAAAAGGCGCCCGCCGCGATCTGCCGAAAGGTGGCTGAAGCCGCCGATGACGGCACCATCGAGGTATGGGGGGACGGCTCCGCGATTCGCTCCTACACCTACGTCGATGACATGGTGGACGGTATCTATCGACTCACCCAGTCCTCCTTGCGAGAACCGGCGAACATCGGCAGTCCCGAGTACGTGTCGGTCGCCGACCTCGTGAGCACGGTCGCGCAGGCGGCCGGAAAGGACATTCGGGTGCGGTACATCGAGGGGCCGGTCGGCGTGCAGTCGCGGAACTTCAGCAACGAGCGGATCTACTCGATCGGCTGGCGCGCCCGGTGCTCGCTCTCGGACGGCATCGCCCGTACGTACGCCTGGGTGCGCGAGCAGGTGCGGGCGCGGCGCGGGGCGGCCATCGCCTAGGGCACGCTCCCTTCAACCCACATACGGCGCGAGCCCGCTCGCGAACCGCTCCGCCGCCGCGTCGATCGTCACGCCGGCCAGCACGTCCCCCGCATGATGGGGGGGCCAACCGGAGCGCGCCGCCGTGACGGCCGCGACCAGGCTTTCCTCATCGTCCAAGGTGAAGAAGTGAACCGCGGTTCCGAGGAACTCCCGATGGGGCGGGATGTCGGACGCGACCGTCGGCACGCCGCACGCCACCCCCTCCATCGGCGTGAGCCCGAACCCCTCGAACCGGCTGGGGCAGACGAGCACCTCCGCGCCGCGGTACGCGGTCACCATCTCCGCCTCCGGGAGTCCTGCGTCGATCGCGCAAGGTACGCCTAGCTCGCGGGCGAGCCGGGTCAGCCCGTCGTGCTCCGGGCCGCTCCCCACGATGCGGACCGCGAGCGGCGGTCGGAATCGCGCGGCGACGCGAATCACTGCCGCGTGGTTCTTCTGCCGCGTGAGCCGCGACACGCTGAGCAGCCCCGCCCTCGGGCGCGCCGCGGGAGCGGGCGTGAAGCGATCCGAGTCGAAGCAGAACGGCACCCGCCGGCAGGCAACACCGAGCCGCTCCTCTACGCTCGCGACGGTATGCGCGCTCGGCGCCCAGACCTCGCGCGCCCTGGACGCCACGTAACTGAGCCGGCTGTAATAGCCGGCCCGCTCGGCGTACCGACGGCCGACGCGGGGGAGTCGCCAGAACCGACCGAAGGCATGCCATACCCAATCGGGTCGCCCGCCGCCCAGGCGCCACGGCGGGAGGTCCCACACATAATGGATCAGGGGGCAGCCGACTCTCGCGGCGTACGAGTACGCGGCGGCAGCCACCTGTGCGTCCATCGCGACGGCGACGCGGGCGGCCTCGTCACCCGCGAGCGCGATGGAAAACCCGCGGGCCTCGAGCCGCGGCACGACGAGCGTACAATACTTGTTAGGGGCAAACCAGCGGATGTCGAGCCGTGTGGGGGAGGGGCGCCGGCTCAAAGAGCGGAGGCGGCTTGCCGCTCGACGTCGCGGAGATCGCGCACCACGCGATCCCAATTGAAGTAGCTCTCCACCGCGCGACGCCCGTTCTGCCCGATGCGCTTCCCCGTCGCCGGGTCGGCGAGCAAGCGGCAGATCGCTTCCGCGAAGGCGGCCGGCTCTTCGGGCGGGACGAGGAAGCCGGTCTCGCCGTCGCGGACCGCATCGGGAATCCCACCCGAGTTCGCGGCGACGACGGGCAGCCCGCAGGCCGAGGCTTCGACCAGCGCGATCCCGAACCCCTCGACGCCGAGTCGCTCCGAGCGACGCGACGCGCCGACGTATACCGATCCGAGGTTGTAGAGCGCCGGAAGATCCTGGTCGTCCACCGCACCGAGGAACCGCACGGAATCCCGAACCCCGGCCTGTTCCGCCAACCGCTCCAGTCGCTCGCGATCGGGTCCGCTGCCGGCGACGGCGTACCGCACGTCCGGGGCGCCGGCGAGGATCGCGGGGAGCGCCTGGATGACGGTGTCGATTCCCTTGTGCCGCTGGAGCCGGGCCACGGTCACGAGCCATCGTGTGTCGCCGTCGGGAAGGCCGAACCGCGCCCGCAGGGCGGTGGGATCGACACCGGGACGGAAGTGCTCGGGATCGGTACCGAGCGGCATGACGCGCATCCGAATGCCGCCCGAGTCGAGCCCCAGCTCGCCGAGCAACGTCATCGCCAGATCGCGCGTCCAGTTGCTGATCGGGAGCAGCACCGCGGCGCCGCCGAAAATGGCGCGCGCGATGCGGCGCTTGAGGGGAGACTGGCGGATCTTGTGTTGCTCGCTCAGCAGGTCGGCCCCGTACAGGAACAGGCTGTAGGGAACGCGCACGCGCTCGAACACCCATCGCGCCGGGTATCCCGCGGGCTTGACGTTCCCGCAATGCACGAACGCGGCCCGGTGCTGGCGCGCGAGACTGGCCGCCCGCCTCGCCCAGAGCAGTAGGCCGGGAAGCGTCTTGGTGCGTCGCGCGCCGATTGGCAGGCGGTCGACGACGGCGCTGAGTCCGGCGTCGACTTCCGCCGAGTCGGCATCGGCGGGCGTCGAGACGACGAGGTCGCCCCGGGGGAAGCGCTTGGCGAGCTCTCCATGCAGGCGCGCGATGCCGCCGCCCATCGGAGGAAAGTCCTGCGCCAAGAGCAGCGTGGTCATCGCGGGAGAGCCCGTGCGAGCGAAGGCATGCGCGTTTCGAATGCTAACCGAGGATCAGGACCGGCGGAACTCCTCGTCGATCCTCCTGAGGTCGGCCGCCACCCGGTCCCAGTTGTAGTACTCCTCCACGGCGGCGCGACCGGCGTGCCCCATGCGCCGCCGCAGCGACTCGTCCCCGAGCAGCCGGATCGCCGCCGTCGCCACGGCGCCGGGATCCTCGGGCTCGACGATCAGTCCCGTGACTCCCTCGCGCACGGCTTCCGGGATACCTCCCGACCGGCTCCCGATCACCGGGAGACCGGAGGCCGACGCCTCGACCACCGAGATCCCGAACCCTTCCACGAGCAGGTCGAACCGGCGTGACGCGAGCACGAAGACGTCGGCGGCTCGGTAGAGCGACGGCAAGTCCTCATCGGGGACGAATCCCAGGAGCCGCACCGCGTCCCCCAGCCCCAGCTCGGCGACCAGCCGCTCCAGCGTCTCCCGGCGGCTGCCGATGCCCGCCACCGCGTATCGCGCGGCCGGAACCGCGGCGCGGACCGCCGGCAAGGCGCGGATGACCGTGTCGATTCCCTTGTGGTGGTCGAGTCGCGCGACCGTCAAAAGCCACGGACCGCCGTCCAGCCCGTACTTGCGTCGCGCGGGCTCGGGATCCGCGTCCGGGTGGAAGCGGGACGGTGTGGTGCCGAGATGCACCACGCGCACGTCGGCCGCGAGTGCGGGCAGGTGGAGGGACTCGAGCACCGAGCGGACGAGCTCCGCGCTCCACCGGCTGTTGGCGACCACGACCGCGCAGTGCCGCAGGATTCGAGCGGCCGTCCACCGCTTGAAGGCTGATCGCCCGATCTTCGCCTGCAACAGGAGAAAGTCCGCTCCATGCGCGAGCACACCGAACGGCACACCGGCGCGGGCGTTCAACCAGGCCGCGGTGTAACCCGCGGGCTTGACTTCGTCGCACCACGCGAACGCGGGCGTGCAGCGGCGAACCAGCGACCCGGCGCGTCGCGTCCAGCGCACCAGCCCATTGACGGTGCGGAGCCGCTTCGCGCCCACCGGCACCCGGTCGATGGCCTGGCGGAACCGCGCGTCGCTGACCTCGGCGCCCGGCCACGTGCCGGTCGAGACCACCACGCCATCCACCGGATAGCGCGCGACGACCTCGCCCATCATGCGCGCGATGCCGCCGCCGAACGGCGGAAAATTGAGGGCGAGCACGAGCGTGGGGTTCAAGCGGGCGTGTGCCGCCGCTCGAGCGCCTCGCGATACACCGCCTCCGTGCGCTCGGCGGCGGCCTCGAGCGTGAAGGCGCGCTCTACGAGTGCGCGGCCCGCTCGCGCGATCCGCTGCGCGAAGGCCGCGTCTCCCAGCACGCGGTCGAGCGCGGCCGCCCACGCCCGGGGCTCGAGTGGAGGCACGAGGACTCCCGTTTCCTCGGACGTGATGACGTCGGGATTGCCGCCGGCGCGCGACGCGACCGCCGGCAATCCCAGCGCCATCGTCTCGAGCAGCGCGATGGACAAGCCCTCGATGCGCGACGGGAGCGCGGACACCGCGGCCAGGCGACAGAACGCCAGGGGCCGGTCGGTGAATGGCACGTAGACCACCCGGTGACGCGCGGGGACGCCACGCTCGAGCGCCCGTAGCTGGGCGTCGCCGTCGATGCCGACGCACGCCACCAGTACGGGGTGTTCGAGCGCGCCGAGACCCTCGAGCAGGATGTGTTGATCCTTGCGGCGCGCGAGCACGAGCACGACGGACCGGCCTCCGACGTCCCCAAGCGCCGCGCGGGCGTGGGCCAGATCGTCGTCGGACGGGGCGGCCCGCACGCGCGCGAGGTCGATGCCGTTAGGGACGACGCGCAACCGCCCGCCAGGGTGCAGTCGCCGCCGCAGCGCGCGCGCCACCGCCTGGCTCACGGCGATGGTCCGGTCGGCGGAGAGCCCCACGGCGAGGAGCTCCGCGGGCGACGTCAGAGGCATGGTATGACGCGTCACGACGAAGGGGCGCGGCAACCGCCGGCGCCAGCGCAACCATGTCAGCGCCCGGCGATCGCGGGTGGCGTTCGAGTTGACGACGTCCACGCGTTCGCGCGCAAGCAGCGCGTCCAAGGCGTTCGCGAGCGGCGCCAATCGGTGGAACTCGAGCGGTATGGCGTCCAATCCCGCGTCGCGCGCGAGCCCGGCGAGCCTGGTGCCCGCGGGGCACCCGACGAGCACGCGATGACCGCGCCGCGCGAGCTGGCGGCTCAGATTGGCGATCATCACCGTCGAGCCGGACGCGCCCCCTTGATGCGTGAGCTGGAGGATCGTGAGCGCCCGGTCTCGCATGGTCCGAAGCTAGTGGCTTATCTTGTTGGACGCATGCACATCGTCGTCGCCTCCCATCAGCCGTTGCCGGCGAAGGGTTATGGCGGCCCCCAGCGCGTCGTCGTGGCGCTCGTCCACGGTCTCGCGGCGCTGGGGCATCGCGTCACGTTGCTGGCGCCTCCCGGGACCCGCGTCCCGTCGGCAAAAGTCGTGGAGGTCCCTCCACGGAAATTCGGCGACACCGCGGGTCTGGCGCCCTACGTTCCGAGCGACGCCGACATCGTCCACGCCCATTTCCCGCTGAAAAACGGCGTTGCGGCTTTTCCGTTTGTCCAGACCGTCCACCGCAACCTGAAGCCCGGATCGCCACCCTATCCCCACGCCATCTTCCTCTCGCGCGATCACGCGCGCCGGCACGGAAGCGAGACCTTCGTCTATAACGGCCTTGATCCGGCGGACTACGTGTTTCGCCGCTACCCGAAGCGGAGCACGCAGTACGACCTGTTCCTGGGGAAGCTGCACAGCGCGAAGGGCTACCACTGGGCGGTGGAGGCCGCGAAGCACACCGGCCATCCGCTGATCGTCGCGGGCGGCTGGCGACCCAGCTTCACGGGATCGATCAAGTACGTGGGCGAGGTGGACGGCACGACGAAGGCCGCGTTGCTCGCGCGCGCCCGGTGCCTTTGGAATCCAGCGGAGTGGGACGAGCCGTTCGGCCTCGTGACCGTCGAGGCATTGCTCTCCGGCACGCCGGTGCTCGGCACCCGTCGCGGAGCGCTTCCGGAGCTGATCACGCCGGAGGTGGGCGCCTTATGCGACTCCATGGACGAGATGATCGCGGCGGCCGCCACGATCCATACGCGCGACCCAGCGGCGTGCCGGGCCCGGGCCGAGCAGGCCTTCACCCATCTCGTCATGGCGGAGGCCTACGTGCGGATGTACGGCGCGCTCCTCGGATCGGGCGCGTTGCCGGCGGGCCAACCTATCGCAGCGTGACGGTCAGCAGCTCTTCCAGACGGTGCCGCCAGGTGTGCTCTCGCGCGGCGCGCTCGCGGGCCGCGACGGCCAGGCTCCGGCGCAGGTGTTCGTCGGCGAAGAGCGCGCGGGCGCGCTCCCTCAGCTCAGCTACCGTCTTGTAGAGGACAATCTCCCGGTCGGGCGTGAAATGGCGGGCGATGTCCGCTTTCGCGTCCGAGAGTTGAGGTGTGCCCACCGCCGCGAGCTCGAACACCCGCATGTTCGCGCCGGTGCCGTAGCGCCGCGGGTCGCCCCGTGCTCCGAACTGCTGGTGAACGTTCAGCCCGACCGCGGCGCCCGCGAGCACCCGCACGAAGTCGTCACCGTACACCGGGCCGCGGGGCCACCCGGGACCCCAGACGGCGAGGCCCAGGTCCGCGAGACCGCGGAGGGCCTCCTCGCGGACCGGGTCCCGGGATCCCACGAAGGCGAGCGGCGACGCCCACCTCGCGTCACCCGGTAGCGGTCGCAGGTATTCCGGATCGTACCCGAACGCGAGATAGTGCGCGCGCGCGCCGCCGCTCCGGTGACGCTCGACGCTCGCGCTGTCATGCGTGAAGAACGCGTCGTACGCGGGCCCGAGGCGCAGCGACACTTCTATCTGATGCGGGTCGTCCGGGAACCAGTTGGCCCACCGGGCGGCGAACTGCCCCTTGAGCGCCCGCACGTGCTCGGGCGCGAGCCTCGCGCCCTTGAAGACGAGCACCAGATCCGCTGGCCGCCGCCGGAGGCGCGCCGCCACGCGGCCGGCGAGCCGGCGGCGCAGGATCGCGTTCCAGCCGCGTTCCCGCTCCTCACAGCGCGTCACCTCGCACCCGAGCGACTCGAGCGCGGCCGCCAGGGACAGGCCGCTGCGGTGGTAGCGACGGTTGAAGGCAGCGACCAGCACGACCCGCAAGCCCGCGAACGGACGGGCGGTCATACCTCGACGTAGTTGCGGTATTCGAACAGGCGGGCGCCCGTGAGCCGCTCGATCCAGTCGGAGACGTAGAGCCGAAGATGCCCGAGCCGCAGGTGCCGCGGCCCCACGGTGGGGCCCGCGTGGGCGCCGTCCCGCGCGGCGATCCACGGCTGCGCGACGCGGGGGTGCGTCCCCGAGAATCGGCGCAGCAGCGGTGTCCAGTACAGCGCCTGCTGGTGGGCGACGCGGGCCGCGATGCGATCGGCCGCCTCGCGAAAGACCTCCTGCGACGCCACGAGTTTCTGGCGCATGGACTCCGGCGGGCGCGCCCAGCCGTAATGGAACATGCGCGCGCCGGTTGGGCGCGCCCGCACCCGGCGCCCTCCCGGACCCACCCGGAAGCCCTGCGCGTCCTGGTAGGACCGGATGTCCTGACCGAGACGCACGGCGCGCACCTCGCGCCGATACCAGTGCCGGTCCGTCGCGACCGTGACGAAGTCACCGTAGAAGTGGAAATAATCCACGAGCAACCCTTCGACCCGCGAATCGCGATCCCACTCGGCGAGCCGCTGGCGCAGGACGCTCGCCCCAGCCTCGTGCAGCACCTCGTCCGCCTGGATGTAGACGCCCCACGCGCCGCGGCACGCGGCCATGGTGCGGTTCGTCTCGAACGCGAGTACGCCGCTGCCACGGGAGAAGTCCCACTCGGTGTCGAGGATCCGCACCCGCGGGTCGCCGATGCCCGCGACGAGGTCGCGGGTCTCGTCCTCGGAGCGGCCTACGTTGACGACGACCTCGTCGCACAGGTCGAGGATGGACTGGATCGCCGGAACGATCGGGTAGTCGAGCCGGACCGCGTTCCGGACGATGGTGAAGCCGGAGATCATGTCAGGAGCGGAATTGCATGTCGTACAGGCGCCGGTAGAGTCCTCCCGCGTCGTACAGGGTGGCGTGTGAGCCGCGCTCGACGATCCGCCCGTCGGCCACCACGACGATCACGTTGGCGTGCTGGACGGTGGCAAGCCGATGCGCGATGACGAACGTCGTGCGGTGCGCCATCAACCGATCCATCGCCTCCTGCACGAGGCGCTCGGACTCCATATCGAGCGCGCTCGTCGCTTCGTCGAGGATGAGGATCGGCGGATCGCGGAGCAGGGCGCGCGCGATCGCGATGCGCTGGCGCTCTCCCCCGGAGAGCCGGGTGCCGCGCTCGCCGAGCAGCGTCTCGTAGCGCTGTGGCAGCTGTGATATGAAGTCGTGCGCGTTCGCCACGCGTGCGGCCGCTTCCACCTGAGCCAGCGTGAAATCACCGCGGCCGTAGGAGATGTTCGCGAGCACGGTGTCGTTCAGCAGGATCGTCTCCTGCGATACGATGCCCATCAAGCCGCGCAAGCTCGCACGCTGGAAGCGCGAGATCGGGACACCATCCATCAGGATCATCCCGGCCGTCGGCTCGTAGAAACGCGGCAACAGGTCGAGGAGCGTCGTCTTCCCCGCCCCGGACGGGCCGACGATGGCGACCACCTGGCCGCGGCGCGCGTCGAGGCTCACGTCCTGCAGCACGGGAGCCCCGCCGTCGTACGAGAACGAAACCCCGCGATACTCGATCCGGTCATGGAACGTCGCCGGGATTGCACCCGGGGCGTCGCCCTCGTCGGACGGCAGGTCCAGGACCTCGAACACGCGGTCCGCGGCCGCCACCGCACCGGCCATGATCGTGGGATACTGCGCCACCGCTTTCACCGGGGACATGAGCCGGAGTGCCACCACGATGAACGCGATGAACACCTCGGGTCGCAGCTGGCTGATCCCGAACAGGAGCAGGAGCACGAGTACGACGCCCGCGAAGATCTCGCTGATCGGGCTCGTGAGCGTCGAGGCGGCCTGGGTGCCGAAGACCCGATTCCGGTAGCCGTCGGCCAGGCGCTTGAAGCGGCCCACCTCGAACGCTTCGGCCACGTACGCGCGCACCAGCTTGACGGACCCGATCATTTCGCTCACGAGGCTCGTGAGCTCGCCGCGATCGTCGGCCTGGGCGCGAGAGCGGCGCCGCACGCGCGCCACCACGGGTCGGATGATCAGTACGAGCACCGGAGCGAGGACGAGCGCGATGAGCGTGAGACGCCACGACAGGCCGAGCAGGATCACGAGGTAGACCAGCATGAGGCTGACGTTCCGGAGGAACTGCGCGAGCGCCGCGGTCACCGCGCTCTTCACCTGGTCGGTATCGAACACGACGCGGGCCAGCAGCTGGCCGCCCCGGGTGCGCTGGAAGAACCCGAGCGGAAGCGTCTGGAGGTGCTGGAACAGCCGCACGCGCAGGTCGCGCACGACGCCTTCCTCGATCGCCACGCTGCTCATCGCGGCGGCATAGAGCGCCGCGTTCTTCACAACGAGCGTGACGAGAAGGATTACCGCCACGTTCCGGATCGCCCCGGCCGCGTCGCCCGCGATGAGGAGCGGGCCCGCCACCTTCCCGAGGACTCTTTCCACGGCCGAGCCGCCTGTGGCCGGCAGGGCCTGCTGTCCGAAGAGCGTCCGCAGGAACGGGATCAGCAGCACGAACGTCACGCCGTCCAGGACGGACGCGACGACCGTGGTGAGCATGTTGACGGCGAAGAGCAGCGAGTACGGGCGCAGCAGTCCGATAAGGCGGGCGCTGCGGCCCATGCTAG
>DATLVU010000020.1:0-34435 GCA_035577025.1 Gemmatimonadales bacterium | reverse complement strand
ACGAGAGCACATCCATCGGCTGCGCCCGAGTGATGCGCGGCAGGAGCGCGAGACTGAAGGCGGTGACCTTCCGGCTCGCGAGCTCGGTGACCGCGGCGCGCTCGGCCGACGGCTGAAACAGCGCCACCAGCGCGCTGCCCGCGCGGCACAGGCGCGCCTCCACGATCGAGGGCGGCTGCACCTTGAGGACCACGTCGCTCTGGGCGTAGAGATCCGCCGCCGTCGTGCCGGTCCCGACGCCCGCGCTCGCATAGGCGTCGTCCCGGAACGACGCCCCCTCCCCGGCGCCGCGCTCGACCACGACCGTCAGACCGGCCTTGGCGAGGCGGCCGGCGACCTCCGGGGTCAGCGCAACACGGCGCTCGTTGGCGAGGGTCTCTTTCGGGACGCCGATTCTCATCTCCGCTCCGATAATTGCACTTTGTGACGGCGGTCGAACGAGCCCTTACCCTTTAGGTAAGGTTCCCCGCTCGCGAACCTTGGCGAGCACGCGCTCCGTGAAGTCGAGCCGCTCGGCGAGCTCGCTCACCTGGGTCTCGAGCGCCAGCATCCGGTCCTCGACGTCCGCCACCCGCCGCTCCGCCCCGCTCACCGATGCCCCCACGCTGACGTCCGCCACCTCCCACCGTGAGACACGCCGCCCGTCTCCATCCCGGAACTCACCGACGGCGATGATGAAGACGTCGTAGACGTACCAGATGCCCAGCCCGCCGAGCGTGCAGCACATGCAGACCCCACTCTGAATTCGCCCCGCGTAGAACCGGTGCAGGCCGAACACCCCGCCCACCACCGCCAACGCCAGGGCTACGGCGCGCGAGTGCTCAGAGGCGCCTCGTCCGGAGGCAGGCTCGGCCGGCTCGTACGGCGATGGCAGGCCCGAAACGGTCACGGCCGGGTGGGCGACCCGACGAGCGCGTCGAGCTCGTGGCGGGGGATCGCGCCGGCGTGGCGCCCCACGGCCTCGCCGCCACGGAACACGAGCAAGGTGGGAATCGCGCGAATGTCGAAGCGGCGCACGGTCGCGGGGTTCCGGTCCGTATCGAGCTTCGTCACGAGCACGTCCCCCTGCCGATCGCGCGCCAGGTCGTCGAGGATAGGCGCCATGATCTTACAGGGGCCGCACCAGTCGGCGTAGCAATCGACCAGGACCGGAACCTCGGTACCTCGCACGACGCCGTCGATGGTCGCGTCGGATATCGACAGGGGCCGATCGAGCAAAATCGGGCGCCCGCACTTCCCGCATTTGGGGTGGTCGGCGATACGGGTGAGATCCACCCGGTTCAACGTTGCGCAAAAGGGACACGCGACCGTCGCGCGCTTGCCGATCTCAGTAACCGCCACGGATCACCTCCGTCTCCAATCTATACGGCTCCTTCGACTATCGCTTCCGCCTCGATCTCGACCAGCATTTCGGGAGCGACCAGTCGCGTGACGGCCACGAGTGTGCTGGCGGGTCGGATGTCGCGAAATACGTCTCCGTGCGCGCGCCCCACGCGCTCCCAGTCGGCGATGTCGGTGACGTACATGCGCGTCCGCACGACGTCGGCGAGCGAGGCCCCGGCCTGTGTCAGTGCCCGCTCGATGTTCTTGAGCGCCTGGACCGCCTGCACATGCGCGTCCCCGATGCCGACGATGCGCCCGTCGGGTCCCGTGGCCGTGGTGCCGGACACGTGGATCGTGGATCCGACGCGGACGGCGCGAGAGTACCCGACGATCGGCTCCCACGGCGCCCCGCTCGATATGTTCTGCCGGCCCATACCGTTTCCAGCTCCGCGAAGGGGGTGTGCCGGAACCTACTCGGAGCCCGTGGGATACTGCACCCCGCCGCCCGCGGGCACACGGGCATGCGGGGAGAGGCGATGTGGCTCGAGTCGCGCGTCGCTCAGGATGTGCGACACGGGCTCGCCACGCGCCACGAGTGCGTCGGCGATCAGCTGGCGGTGACAGCGCCACGGTACGGCCTCTGCGCAGAGCACTGCGGTCGGCCGCGCCCGAGCGACGTCGAGGAGCCGGGCCAGCGCAGTCTGGAACGGCTGCGTCTCCATGTAGTCGGCGTATCCGCGGAACGAGGCGCTTCGCCACGCCGTGTTCACCGAATCCGGCCGGGCGACGCGGCGGCCACCGAGGTCGGGGGCGTGCTCGTACCCCACACCCACGTCCGCAAGAGCGGTCGCCAGGGCCTCCCGCCCGAACTGCGGGTAGCGCCGCGAGCCCGGATACCGGCGGACGTCGACGACGTGGTCGATGCCGTGGACACGGAGCAACGCGAGGAACTCATCCAGGGGTCGCGTCGAGTGACCGATCGTGTAGATCACTGCGGTAAGCAAGCCGCACACCGACGGAGAAGGAAGGCTCCGGAGCCGTCTCCCGTTGGCTGGGGTAGTTTACGCAGGACTCAAACGCGGAGGAAACGTATGACCGAGAAGGAGCAATTCCTGGGAACGCTGGAACGGGAGATCCCCACAACGATGCGCGTGCTCAAGGCCTACCCGGGGGCCAAGGCGGACATGAAGCCGCACGGCAAGTGCAAATCCGCCAAGGAGCTCGCCTGGATATTCGTGACCGAGCAGAATGCGAGCGAGCAGGCGCTGGACGGCGGCATCGAGTTCGGCAAGATGCCCAAGGCCCCGGCGACCATGGCGGAGGTCATTGCGACGTATGAGAAGTCGTCGAAGGCGTTCGTAGAGCGGATCAAGAAGACGCCCGACGCCGACCTCAACAAGACCGTGAAGTTCTTTGTCGCGCCCAAGCAGATGGGCGACCTGCGCAAGATGGACGTGCTCTGGTTCATGCTGATGGACCAGGTGCATCACCGCGGGCAGTTCTCGGTGTACCTGCGGATGGCCGACGGCAAGGTCCCGTCCATCTACGGACCTTCAGCCGACGAACCCTGGATGTAGTCGTCAGCCGGGGCGCCGCGCCGCGACAAAACGACGCAGCCGCTCTGCGACGCCCCGGCTGACTCTCGCTCCGTAGAACGGGCACGTCCACTTGTTGCCCGCTTGTCGCTTGACGCCTACGTTCCCGCGCATGATCTCCCCGGCGTTCCGTGCGATCGCCTCCACCGTGGTGCCCGAGGCGGCTCGGCTCGGCCCCGGTGAGTGGGAGGAGCTCGAACGGATCGTCGCGCGCGCCATCGCCGCGCGCCCCGCCCGCCTGCAACGACAGCTCGCCCTACTGCTTCGGCTGCTCGAGTGGATCCCGCTGCTCCGCTACGGTCGCCGCCTCTCCGGGTTGGATCCGGCGCGCCGCGCAGCGTTTCTCGCTTCCCTCGCGAACTCTGGCCTGCTCGTCTTGCGTCGTGGGATCTGGGGCCTGCGCACACTCATTTTGATGGGCTACTACGGGCGCCCCGCCGCGGCCAGGGCGATCGGTTACCGGGCGGATGCGCGGGGCTGGGAGGCTCGACGGTGAGCGTCCCCCATACCTACGACATCGTGATCATCGGCTCCGGGGCGGGCGGCGGCACGGTGGCGCAGGAGCTCGCGCCGCTCGTGCGCAACGGTATGCGCATCCTGGTCCTCGAGAAAGGACCGCGCTTCGCGGACATGGAGTTCACGGGCCGCGAGCTCGAAATGGCCGAGGCGCTCTACCAGGATGGCGGTGCGTTTCTCACGCGCGATGGTACCATGACGCTCGCGTTCGCGTCGGCATACGGCGGCTCGACGGTGGTCTATACCGGAACGTCTCTGACCGCTCCAGAACGCGTGATCCGCGCTTGGGGCGTCCCCGGGCTCGAGCATGCGGACCTCGCCGCACGCTCGGCGAAGTACGCCCAGCAGAACAACGTCCACCTGCTCGAGGAGCCCCTGATCAACGACAACAACCGCCTGTTCGTCGAAGGCGGTCGAAAGGCCGGCTACCGCGTCGAGCAGTTCCCGGTCAACGTGAAGGGGTGCCGCGGCTCGAGCCTGTGCAACCTGGGGTGCCCCAACCAGGCCAAGCAGGGGACGAACCGGGTGCAGCTCCCGCGCGCCGAGCGGGAGGGCGTGGAGGTGGTGACGCGCGCCGAGGTGCTCTCGATTGAGTCGGACCGCCGGCTGCGCGTGCGGGTGGCGGAGCGGCCCGCCGGCGCGAAGGGGGCGCCCTCCGAGTGGGCGCCGGGCGACCACGAGGTGCAGGCGCGCATCGTCGTCGTGGCTGCGGGAACGATCGGCTCGTGCGCCCTGCTCCTCCGCTCTCCGCTCCCCGTTCCCCGCTCTCTCGGCCAGCGCTTCACGTGCCATCCGGCGCTGATCCTCGTCGCCGAGCATCCTCAAGCCATCACGAACGACGTCGGCCATCCCAAGAGCTATTTCGTCGATCGGGCCGAAGCGGAGCGCTTCGTGCTCGAGACGTGCATGTACTTTCCATTCGTCACGGCCAAGAGCCTCACGGGGTTCGGCGCCGCGCACAGCGCGATCATGACCGCCTTTCCGCGCCTGCAGATGATTCTCATCCTCGCGTGCGACCACGCCACGCCCGGGAACCGCATCACGATCGACCGGAACGGCAGTCCGGTGGTGCACTACACGCTCACGGCCGAGACGCTCGACGGGCTGGTGCGTGGGACCCGCGCCGCGGCGCGCATCTTCTTCGCCGCGGGCGCGCGCCGCGTGCACGCGCCCGCCGACCCGCCGCTGATCGAGGCGAGCGAAGCCGCGCGCCTCGATGAGCGCATCACCGTGCGCCATTTCCGGCCGGGCTCGCTCACGGTCACGTCCGCCCACCTGATGGGGGGCTGCGTGATGGGACGGGGCCCGGCCGATTCGGTCACCGACTCGTGGGGACGCGTGCACGGCCTGCCGTGGCTGCGGGTGGCCGATGCGAGTCTCTTTCCGGACTCGCTCGAGATAAACCCCTACCTGACGATCATGGCCGTGGCCGACCGCGTCGCGGAGGCTATCCGGCGAGATGTCTGAGCGAGTCGGCGTCCTGGTGGTGGGCGGAGGTCCGGCGGGCCTCGCGACGTCCCAGCAGCTCAAGGCCCACGCCATTCCCCACCGCGTGCTCGAGCGGGGCGACACGGTCGGCTACACCTGGGCGAACCTCTACGACAGCCTCACCCTGCACACGGGCAAGCATATGTCGACGCTGCCCGGCAGGTCGTTTCCGCGGAGTGCACCGCTCTTCGTCCCGCGCGGCGAGTTCTGGGAATACCTGCGGGACTACGCCCGGGCGTTCGAGCTTCCAGTAGAGACGCGGTGCACGGTGGAGCGGATCACGCGCAGCGACGGAACCTGGAGCGTGACCACGACCAGCGGGCCCATCGCCGCGCGCGCGTTGGTGGTGGCAACCGGGATCGTGGCCAATCCGAAGGCGCCTCGGTTCCCCGGTCAGGAGCGGTTCGCGGGACGGATCGAGCACAGTGTGGGGTACCGGCGGCCGGACGCCTACGTGGGTCGGCGCGTGCTGGTGGTGGGCGTCGGCAACTCCGGCGCGGAGATCTCGAGCGAGATCGCACGCGCCGGCGGCAAGGTGACGATCGCCGTGCGCTCGGGCGCGAACGTCGTGCCGCTGACGCTCGCGGGCCTGCCGATTCAGTACCTGGCCTACTGGGTGCGCAAGCTGCCGCGGCCGATGCAAGAGCGTGTCGTGGGCCTGGTGCGGTTGATGAGCGAGATCAAGCGGGGCCCACCGGTGCTGCCGCGCCCGGCGCACAGCCCCCTCGACGCGATCCCGGTGATCGGGTTCCACCTCGTCGACGCGATCGTGCAGGGCCTGGTCGACGTGCGCACCGGCGTGGCCGAGCTGACCGCCAACGGCGCCCGGTTCACGGACGGCACGAGCGGGGTGTTCGATCACATCATTCTCGCCACCGGCTTCGGGGCCGCGCTCGCTCCCCTCGGTGCCCTGGTGCAGGTGGACGCGAAGGGGTTCGCCCGGCGGCGCGACCGGGTCGTGAGCGTCGATCAGCCCAACCTGTACTTCGTGGGTCACAACTACGACGCGACGGGCGGGTTGTACAACATCAACCGAGACGCGCGGCTCGCCGCGGGACTGATCGCGAAAGCCAGCGCATCATAAAAAACAAGTAGGGGCGCAGCATGCTGCGCCCCTACACATATCGTCCCCTGTGCCCCTACAAATTACTTCAGCGTTCGTTCACGGCATTGTTGACGTTGACGAATCCTCGGTCCGGAACCGCACGAACAGCGCCGACAATGCCGGCGGAGGGCCGGCGGACGTCACGGTCGCGACGCCCTCGACCCGCACCGTCTTCTTGGCGGCGAGCGTGTCCGACACCTGTTGCAGGGTCTGGAGACCCTCGTTGTCGAACCTCGTCTGCGCCGTCACCGTGACCACGGCGCCCTTCCCCAATGTGAACGTCGATCCCGTCACGTCCACGCTCGCCACCGTGTCCTCGAACTCGACCATCATGACCGCGGGCGGCATCGGCTCGCCCTCGACCTCGAATTCGATCTGAATGGCGTCGATCGTGAGCGGACTCATGGTGTCCACCACCCCGCGTCCTTCGGCCTTGACCGTCTTCCCGGCCGTGAGCGCCGCCTGAACGTCGGCGAGCGTGGTGAGATGATCGTCCTCGTCCCCCTCACGCGCACCGAAGTCCGTGCCGGCCACGATGTGGATGATCGTCCCATCCATGAGCGTCACGGTCTGAGCGGTCTGGTCGACCGACTTCACGACGCCGTGGAATTCCTGGGCCCCTTCCGCTTCCTCGTTGTCGACCAGGAGCTTGGTCGTGCCATCGCTCACGCGGAGCTCCAGGCTCACGCCCAGCACCTTGAGGAAGGCGTCGGGGGGCGGCGTGGCGTTGGTGGTCAGGTTCGCGCTCGTGATGTTGATCTCGATGCGCGAATGGTTGTTCCCCTCGTCGAGCTGCAGGGTCGCGGCGAGGAAGCTCCCGTCGTCGGGCGCTTGTGGCGTGGCGGGCGCCTGGCGGGTGGCCCGCACGGCGGGACTGCCGCCCGCGGCCAGGTCCGCCTGGATGCGTGCCACGAAATCGGCGAGCGTCATGCTGGACCCGCCGTCGTCACTCATGGCCGGCATGGCGTGCTCCCCTTCGTCACCATCATCGGGGTGCAACCGCGTCGAGCCGTTGACGGCGATCTGCAGGCCGCCGAGCTCGAGCGTGAGCGTCGCGGTGTCGGTCCCCGCCGTGATGGCGGTGACCCGGCCGCGCACGCGCTCCGGCCTGGTGAGCTGGTCCGACTCTTCGATCTCCACGCGGCGCGCGGTCAGCGTGCCCGGGATCACACTCACCTCGACGCGCGCGGGGCCGGTGAGCTGGGTTTGCAGATCGGGCAGGCTGACTTCTCGGGAGAATTGGATCGGCGAGGCCGATCGGGGTCCACTGGAGGTGTTGTCGCAAGCAGTCACGACGAATGCGATGAGCACGGCAGCCGGTCCCAAATTCGCGAGGGAGCGGCCTCCAAACATGCGCGGCATAGGGCAATCTCCTTGGTCGTCGGTTGCGCGCGTATGCCCTGAAGAGTGCGGCGCGCGCACGACAGTAACGGGCAGACAACGTGCCACGAGTCATACACGCGACGCGTGCGCGAGGTAGCGTTTCGTGATGCGACACGCTGGCCCGAAACGGGACGCCATGGCCCGAAACGAGGCAGCGTCCGTGACCGCTCGATCACGATTACATTCCGAAAACGTCATGACTCGAAACGTCCCTACCGAAGACCGGCTCAGCGACTTCACGGCGGATTCGCGACTTGTCACGCTGAGCGCCATGGCCGCGCTGATCGGCGTGGTGAGCGCCGGCGTGGCGTGGGCACTGGTGCGCCTCATCGGCTTCTTCACGAACCTCGCGTATTTCCACCGATTGGACACGACGCTGATCTCACCCGCGGCAAGCCCGCTGGGCCCGTGGCGCGCGCTCATCCCGGTGGTGGGCGGGGTGATCGTCGGCTTGATGGCCCGTTATGGCTCCGAGAAGATCCGCGGACACGGGATTCCCGAGGCCCTCGAGTCGATCCTCATCGCCCGGAGCCGCATGGATGCGAAGGTGGCGATCCTCAAGCCGCTCTCCTCGGCGCTGGCGATCGGCACGGGCGGACCGTTCGGCGCGGAAGGCCCGATCATCGTCACCGGAGGTGCGTTCGGGTCCTTGTTCGGGCAGGCGTTTCACCTGTCGCCGGTCGAGCGAAAGACGCTGCTCGTGGCGGGCGCCGCCGGCGGCATGACGGCCATCTTCGCGACGCCGGTCGCAGCGGTGCTGCTGGCGCTCGAGCTGATGCTGTTCGAGTGGAAGCCGCGGAGCTTCATTCCGGTGGCCTGCGCGGCCGCCGTCGCCGGCGTGCTCCGGATCCCGCTGTTCGGCGCCGGTCCGCTGTTCCCCGTCCCCCCGCATGCGACGCCGACCTGGACGCCCGCCGCGGCCCTCGGCCTCGGACTCGCCGCCGGCCTCGTCGCCACCGCGATCACGGCCCTGTTGTACGGCTGCGAGGACCTGTTCGCACGGCTCCCGATCCATTGGATGTGGTGGCCCGCGATCGGCGGCGTGGTGGTGGGCCTCGGCGGGTTGCTCGCCCCGCGCGCGCTGGGCGTCGGCTACGACGTGATCCGCGAGCTCCTCGACGGCCGGCTCGTCGGGACCGTGCTCCTCGTGCTGTTGCTCGTGAAAGCGGTGATCTGGGCGGTCGGCCTCGGCTCGGGGACCTCGGGCGGACTGGTGGCCCCCCTTCTGCTGATGGGAAGCGCGCTCGGCTCGCTCGCCGCCCAGGTCATGCACGCGCCCGACGTGGGCCTCTGGGCGATGCTCGGGATGGCCGCCCTCATGGGCGGCACGATGCAGATCCCGATCACCGCGATCGTGTTCGCCGTCGAGCTCACGGGCGACATGGCCGCGCTTCCGGCGCTGCTGATCGCGTGCGTCTCGGCCGCCGCGATCACGGTGCTGTTGATGCGCCGCTCGATCCTCACGGAGAAGCTGGCCCGCCGCGGCCGCCACCTCTCACGCGAGTACGGCGTCAACCCCCTGAGCGTGCTGCGGGTGGAGGATGTAATGGAGCCGCCGATCGCGGGACGGTCGGGAGCGGGAGGAACCAACGGCGGGGTTGTGGCGTACCCCGACGAGCTCCTGGAGACCGCCATGCGCAAGATGCTCGAGCACGAGGCGGACGCGCTGCCCGTCGCCAGCCCCGAGGATCCGACACGGGTCATCGGCTACGTGGAACGCGCGGCCATCCTCGGCGCGTGGGTGCAACACACGCGCGACGAGGCAACGGTGGAAGAGGGCTGGCTCGCCCGGTTCCGAAGGACTCCCCGCTAGCGGTTCCCCGCCCCGGTCGCGGGCTCGTTCCCCCCGCGATGGTACTTCTGGAACCAGCTCATCATGTAGAGCTGCGTCCGCATGAAGTTCGTCGGCTTCGAGCCCGTGCCGTGGTACTCGCCGCTGAAGCGGAGCATCATCGTCGGCACGCCCCGATACCTGAGCGCCGTGAAGAACTCCTCGGTCTGCGGAATCGGCGTGCGCCGGTCCAGCTCACCGGTCATCAAGAGCGTGGGCGTGGTCACGCGACCGGCGTACATGAGCGACGAGTGTGCCAGCCACTCGTCCGGCTTGTCCCAGAAGGCCTGGTGGAAGAAGCTGAACGTGAAGAGCGGGATGTCGGTCTGCCCCGCCATGCTGATCCAGTCGATCACCGGACAGCGCACGGCGGCGGCCGCGAACCGATTCGTGTGGCCGATCACCCAGCTCGACAGCACACCGCCGCCGGAGCAGCCGGAGACGTACATGCGGGTCGTGTCCACGAAGCCCTTGCCCACCACCGCATCCACGCCGGCCATGAGGTCGTCGT
Organism: Gemmatimonadales bacterium; assembly: GCA_035577025.1. Classification (GTDB taxonomy): domain Bacteria; phylum Gemmatimonadota; class Gemmatimonadetes; order Gemmatimonadales; family GWC2-71-9; genus AG41. The sequence goes on along the minus strand of DATLVU010000020.1, from coordinate 24,683 downwards.
AGTCGGGGCCGGGATAGTCGTGGTCGATGGCGTTCGAGAAGGCGTCGCCGTACCCCGTGCTGCCGCGCGGGTTCACGTACAGCACCACGTACCCGTTCGCCGCGAAGTTCTGGAACATGTAGCTGAAGGCCACGTTGTACATCGCGAACGGCCCACCGTGAATCTCGAGGATGAGTGGGTATTTCTTGGCGGCATCGAAGCCGGGCGGCTTGACGATCCAGCCCTGGACACGTGCCCCGCCGCTCGACCCGTACCAGATCTCGTCGACCGACGCGAGCCGCTTATTGCCCATGATGTCGTCGTTCACGTCGGTCAGACGCGTGAGGGCGGGCGCCGGGGCCTTTTTCACGTCGATCCGCACCACGTCCGCCGGATGCTGCGGGTCGCTCCGCACTCCCACCGCCACGAGCGTGCGCGACAACGAATTCAGCGACACGACCTGCGCGCCCTGCGTCACCTCGCGCACGCTACCTGACACGTCTGCGTAGTGGATGTTGATCGACCCCTTGTCCGGAGCGGTGAAGTACACGCCCTTGGCGTCCGGAGCCCAGCGGAGGTTGTCCGGATCACGGTCCAGGGTGCGCGTGAGATCCCGGATCCCGGACCCATCGAGGTTCGCCGTCCACAGGTCCGACGTCTTGTGCGTCTGACTCGTCGAGTCGTAGCCGGTGAACGCGATCGTGCGCCCGTCGGGCGAGATCACGGGTTGCGCCCAGAACCCGGGCTTGGCGATGAGCAGCTTGATCGCGCCGCTCGCCACATCGAGCGCGTAGATGCGCGAGACCTGATACTGGCGGTCCCAGGTAGTGTCGCGCAGACCGTCGAAGACGATCGTCCTGCCGTCCGGCGTCCAATCGTATCCCACGCCCAACGCCAGGCCGTCGAAGCGCGCCCCGGCGTTCCAGTGCCCGCTCGTGAGCTGCCGCGCGGTGCCGCCGTCGGCCGGCACGAGGAACAGATGGGTGAACCCCTGCGGCATGTCGCCGACGCGATCCTGGCGATAGTGCAGGCGGTCGACCACGCGGGGCGCCGGCGTCCACTTCGCTCCCTCGGGTGGTTTGGGAAGGGAGATGCTCCACAGACTCGAGTCGCGCACCAGCATGGCGAAGGAGATCGACTTGCCTCCGGGAGCCCAACGGGGATCGGTCGGCATCTCCGTCACCCGGGTCACCTGCGACGAGGCGCCTTCGGCGTCCATCCAGCGGACGAAAATCTGGCTGCCCTTGGGGTCGCCGTCGGCCAGATACAGGATGCGCGTCCCGTCGGGGGACCACCGGGCATCCGATCCCTTCACGAGAAACCGATTGTGCGTCCCATCGGCGTTCATGATCCAGAGCGCCGACTCCCACTTGTCGTCGATCTTGTTGACCCAGCGGCGCGTGTAGATCACCTGGCCGCCGTCCGGTGAGAGCTGAGGATCGCCTACCTGCTCCCAGTCCAGGTAGTGGTCGACGGTGAGGAGCGTGTCGGACGCGGTTTCCTGAGCGCGCAGCGACGCGGCAGGGAGGAGGCAGAGCGCCGCGAACAGGGCGATCGGGCGCGACGGATAGTGGGACATGATTCCTCCGACGGTCTCGGAACGTGATGGAATGGCGGTGCGCCCTTAAGAGAACGCGCGTTCCCGCACCTCACAAGACCGCCATCAGCGCGCCGTCTTCGCGCCTCCCGTCAGGCTGTCCTTCACCACCTCGCCGCCCTTCATGACGAACGCCACGTGCTCGAGCACGGTGACGTCCTGCAGCGGATCGCCTTGCACGGCGATCACATCGGCATACTTCCCGGGCTCGAGGGCGCCGACTTTGTCGGACCACCCCAGCAGATCGGCGGCATTGACCGTGGCGGCCTGGATCGCCTGCATGGGCGTGGTGCCCCAGCGGACCATGTGCGCGAATTGCTTGGCGTTCCAGCCGTGCGGATAGACGCCCGCGTCCGTCCCATAGGCGATTTTCACGCCCGCCTGGACGGCCTTCTTGAAGTTCTCGCGCTGCTGGCGGCCCACCAGCCGCTCCTTGTCGATGATCTTCCGCGGATAGCCGAGCCGGGTGTACTCCGCGAGGATGTAGTCGTCGTTGTAGATGTCGGCTACGAGATAGGTGCCGTGCTCCTTCATCAGGCGGATGCCCTCGTCGTCGATCAGGCTGCCATGCTCGATCGACGCGACGCCCGCGCGCACCGCGCGCTTGATCGCCTCCGCGCCGTGCGCGTGCGCGGCCACCTTGCGCCCCCACATGCCCGCTTCTTCGACGATCGCGTTCAGCTCTTCCTGCGAGTACTGCGGCGCCCCGACGGATTCCTCTTCCGAGAGGACGCCCGCGCTGGCCAGCACCTTGATCAGATCCGCCCCGTACTTCACCTCGAACCGGATCTTCGCGCGGATCTGATCGACACCGTTGGCGATCCCGGAGAAACCCTCGAACCGGAGGTACGGCGACATGCCGTTCACGTCGCCGTGGCCACCCGTGGCCGAGAGCGGCATGGTGGACACGAGCATGCGCGGCCCCTCGACCACGCCGTCGTTGATCGCGTTGCGGAGCGCGACGTCGATGAACTCGGCAGCCCCGACGTTCCGCACCGTGGTGAACCCGGCGTCGAGCGTGCGCTTGGCGTAGATGTGGGCGCGTACCGCCTCGTCGATCACGCTCATGCGAAAGAGCTGCTGGTAGTAGTCCCCGGGATCGGACGTGATATGGGTGTGACAGTCGATCAAGCCGGGAAGCACGGTGGCGCTCCGGAGATCGATCACCCGAGCATCGCGTGCCGCGCGGCCGGCCACCGCGTCCGCCGGGCCCACTTCCTTGATGCGATCGCCCTCGATGAGGATGGCCTGGTTGGTGAGCACGGTTCCCGTGCGCGTCGCGACGAGTCTCCCGGCGCGCACGAGCACCTGGGCATGACGGCTCGTGTCCGTCTGGGCGGCCAGCGTGTGCGCGCTGGCCAGGCCCGCGACGAGCAGCAGGTTCCAACGGGTCGTCCGAATCATCTGGTCCCCTTCCCGGCTATCGTTCGTTCCACGCGCTGGGCGAACGCGTGCGCCGCGGCCGGCGCCATCCGGGCCGGGTCCCCCTTGATCTCGTAGCTGTCGTCGAGCACCGCTTGCCCGCTGGCGGCGTCGAACAGCTCCGCCCTCAGGAGCCACACGAGGCCCGTCAGGTTCGCGATGGTGCCCCTGGCGACCCAGCGGGCCCCGACTTTACGGGCGACGTCGATCGCGCAGGCGTTGTCGCAGGGGTTGCCGCTCGCTTCCGCCGCACCGACCGCCGTGGCGACCGTCGTCGAATCGACAAGTGCCACGCGATCGGATGCGGCCAGCGTCGCGAGCAGCTTGCTCGTCGCGGCCGCCACGATCGCCGTGTCGCCGGCCTGCAGCACGTTGGCGTGCTCCCCGTCGAACCGCAGGTTCACGACCGCCACGGCTGGGCGGGGGGGCGCCCCGTTCTGCGCCCGGACGGCTGGAGCAACGGCGCAGATCAGCAGGAATCCGAGGCGAAAGGCGGCCAGGCGCACGGCGAACCTCCGGGTCGTGGGATGCTTCGAGGCAGTGTAATCTAGAGGTCCCACGACCCCGCCACCAATGACCTCCACGCGTTCCGTCGCGAGCGATCAACGCGCCGCCGTCCTCGCCGGCTTCCTCGGCTGGATGCTCGATGCGTTCGACTTCTTCCTCGTCGTTATGACGCTCACGGCGATCGCCCGGGAGTTCGGGAAGTCCGATGCCGCGATCGCGTTCTCCCTGCTGCTCACGCTGCTGTTCCGGCCCGTCGGCGCGTTCATCTTCGGGCTCCTGGCCGACCGGTACGGGCGCAAGCTCCCGCTCATGCTCGACCTCGTGTTCTACTCGATCATCGAGGTACTGTCGGGCCTGTCGCCGAACTACACGACGTTTCTGGTGCTCCGCGCCCTGTTCGGCATCGGGATGGGCGCGGAATGGGGAGTGGGAGCGTCGCTCGTAATGGAGAAGGTGCCGCCCCGCCTGCGCGGCATGGTCTCCGGGTTGCTCCAGCAGGGCTATGCGGCGGGCTATCTCCTCGCCGCGCTGTGCTACTTCTTCGTCTTCCCCCATTGGGGCTGGCGCCCGCTGTTCTTCCTCGGCGGCCTGCCCGCGCTGCTCGCGCTGTTCGTGCGCGCGCGAGTCACGGAATCCGAAGTGTGGCGCGAGACACGGGAGGAGAGCTGGAGCGGACTGGGCCGGGCGATCCGCCGCAACCTGCCGACCTTCCTTTATATCACCGCCCTCATGTGGATGATGAACCTGGTGTCGCACGGGACGCAGGACCTGTATCCCACGTTCCTGGAGCGGCACTGGGGATTCGACACGGGCCGCAAGGTGGCGCTCACCGCGTTCTCCATGGTGGGCGCGCTCACGGGCGGCATCCTGTTCGGGCTGTGGTCGAACCCGCTCGGTCGCCGCCGGACCATCGTGCTGGCGCTCATCGGGGCGTTGGTCGTCATTCCCTTGTGGGCCTTCGCGCCCTCCCTTCCTGTGCTCGTCGCCGGCGCGTTCGCGATCCAGTTCTTCGTGCAGGGGGCGTGGGGCGTGATCCCCGCGCACATCACGGAGCTGTCACCCAATTCCGTACGGGGCTTCCTGCCCGGCTTCGGCTACCAGTGCGGCGCGGCGCTGGCCGGTGCGGTGCCATATGTCGAGGCGCGCCTCGCGGAGCACGTGACCTACCCGTGGGCGATGGCCCTCTCGGCGGCGACCGTGTTCGTGCTCGGCGGGCTCGTTGCCGCGCTCGGGCCAGAGCGGCGGGGAGTGGCATTCGGAAGGGACCCCGGGTGACGCGGCGCCGAGGGAGAACCGGTGGCGGAGCAAGGATCTTGATTTTTGGTTCTATGAGGGACTGAAGTCCCAACTCGGCGGCGGCGCGTCCTCAAGGACGCGTCCTTCAGGACGCCATCGCGCCGAGCAGGGACCTTGGTCCCTAATTAATCGGAAATCAGACTCGACTCCCCCACCCGATACGACACACTCCCCGATTGCGGTTTGTCGCCGCTTCGCTAGCCTTAACCCCATGCCGACGTTCGTCAAAGCCACCCAGGCGTATCAACAGGGCCAGCGCACCCTGCCTGGCCGTTATTACACGGCACCCGACGTGTTCGCGGAGGAGCAAGAGCGCATCTTCGCGCGGCGCTGGGTGTGCGTCGGACGGGAAACCGAGGTCGCCAATCCGGGTGATTACGTGCGCCGGACGGTCGGGGGCGAGAGCATCATCGTGGTGCGGGGTCAGGACGGCACGGTGCGGGCCTTCTATAATGTATGCCGGCACCGCGGCACGCGGCTGTGCGATGCCCCCCAGGGGCACCTCTCCGAGACGATCCAGTGTCCCTACCACGCCTGGACGTACACGCTCGATGGGTCGCTGATCGGCGCGCCGCACATGAACGAGGTCGCGGGGTTCGACAAGCGGGATTATCCCTTGCACGGCGTGCCGCTCGAGACCTGGGAGGGGTTTCTCTTCGTCAATTTCGCGGAGGAGCTGGAGCCGTTCGCGCAGGCGTTCTCGCCGCTGCTCACCCGCTTCAGCCGATTCAATCTGGCGCGCCTGCGCTCCGGGCGTCGCATCGACTACGATGTGCATGCCAACTGGAAACTGATCTTCCAGAACTATTCCGAATGTCTCCACTGCCCCATCATCCATCCGGGGCTCGCGAAGCTGACGCCGTACACGAGCGGTGAAAACGATCTGTTCGAGGGACCCTACCTCGGCGGCTACATGGTGATTACGCAGCCCGGCGGCAGCCTCACGATGAGCGGGAAGGCGTGCGCGCCGGCGGTTGCCTCACTCCCGGCGGAAGACCACCAGCGCGTGTACTTCTATACGATTTTTCCCAATCTCCTGCTCTCACTGCACCCTGATTACGTGATGTTCCACACGCTCTGGCCCAGCGGGCCGGTGCACACGGCGATCACGTGCGAGTGGCTGTTCAATCCGGATGCGTTCGGCCAGCCGGGCTTCGACCCGGACGATGCCGTGCGCTTCTGGGACGAGACCAACCGCCAGGACTGGAACATCTGCGAGCGCTCGCACGCCGGCATCGCGTCGCGCGCCTACGAGCCGGGCCCCTATTCGCCGCGCGAAGGGATCGCGGCGGCCTGGGATCGGGAATTCCTGCGCTCGCTCGGTCACGCGCGCTGACTCGTCCGTAGTCTTCTTTCCTTAGTCCTTCCCGAACGGCAATCGGTTCAGCGCCACGCGGCCGTTGCTGATCACGACCTGCACATCCTCGAGCGCCGTGATGTCCTCGAGCGGGTTACCCCCGACGATGATCAGATCCGCTTCGAGGCCGTCCCGAATGGAGCCGGTCCGCCGCTCGATGCCGAGGAGCTCGGCCGCGACGGTTGTCGCCGATTGGAGCGCTTCGAGCGGTGTGAACCCGAGCTCCACGAACCGCACGACCTCCTGCGAAATCCGTACTGTGCTCGCCGGCCCATACTCGGTGTCGCCGCCGGTAGCGATCTTCACGCCCATCTGATGAGCATGCCGGATGGCACGCCGGATGTACGGCAGCATGGCCTGCCCCCGGATCCGGAGGGCGGGGCTGTCGTAGTCCCCGCCCGGCTCCGCCATGTCCACCACGGTGGAGTACGTAGGCACGAAAAACGTGCCCCGCTGCTTCATGAGGGCGAGGGTCGAGTCGGACAGATACGTGCCGTGCTCGATGCTCCGCACGCCGGCCAGCACCGCCGCGCGCGCGCCTTCATCTCCGTGGGCGTGGCACATCACGGGAATGCCGCGGGCGGCCGCGGCCTCGACGATCACGCGTAACTGCGCCTCCGTGTAGACCTGCTTACGCGGGTCCTGTTCCGGCAACCCGGCGCGCTCGGTCGCGCGCGTCTTGATGACGTCGACGCCGTGATCCAGGTTGACGCGCACCAGCGCGCGCAGCTCATCGGGCGTGTTGACCCCGCCGGCCAGTGCGGCCAGCCGCGGATCCGAGAGGATCGACTCGCCCAGGTCGGGCGTGACGAAGAGGCCGGCGGCGAGCACCTCGGGTCCCGCCAGCACGCCCCGGCGCACGAGCTCGCGTAGCCCCACGTCCTCGAAGAACGACGTGCTCGCACTCCGCACCGTCGTGACGCCGGACTCGAGCGCGCGTCGAGCGGCCGCGAGGTCGTGGATGTGCGTGTGGGCGTCGATCAGCCCGGGCAGGACGTAGCGTCCCCCGACATCGATGACTTGGGCGCCCGCGGGCGCGGCCACGGGACGTCCGGCCGATTCCACCCGCGCGATCTTCCCACCCACCAGTACCAGCGTCGCATCCAGAATTGGGCGCGCCGAAAACCCATCGATCACGTTCGCATGCGTGAGCACGAGCGGGGCAACCTGTCCGACCGCCTGGCCCGGCCCACCCTGCCCACAGAGGAGCCGCGCGCCGCCGGCTCCGAAGAGTACCAGGGCCATCAGAGTCCGATCGAACACCATGAGAGCCTCCTTGCGGCAATCCGGTCCCGCCTCAGCGCCGTATGAGCGTGGAACCCACCGCGGGCTGCCGTTTATAGCGCTCATATGCGAACGAGGCGAGGACATGACCACACCGTCGTGCGATTTCTATGATTGGAGTACGCATCGCCGCTGCGACCAGCCCGCGGGCTGGGTGACGCACCAGAGCTTTGGCCCGGCGCTCCACGGGGCGCGATATTTTTGCGACGCCCACCGCCCGCCGCGGGCGCGGCCGATCGCCGCGAACCCGGCAGCGGTGGAGCCACCCGCTCCAAAGCGGCGGCACAAGGCCTGACGCTGCGCCCCTATTTGTTTCGCAGATACGCGTCGGTCTTCTTGAGCCAGTCCTCGCGCGGCGGAGAGAATACGTCCACGTCGAGGGTGTCTTCGAGCGCGCGCGCCTCGTGGGGCACGTGCGCGGGCAGGTGCAGCACCTCGCCGGCGCGAACCACGACCTCCTCGGCTCCGTCGGCCCCCACACGGAACTGAAGTGCGCCCTCCAGGATGTAGGTGAACTGCTCGTTCTCGTGCGAATGTCGGGGGACGACGCACCCCTGTTTCAGATAGACGTGCGCGAGCATCACGCGGTCGCCGGTGATCAGGCGGCGCGCCAGGCGCTCGTTCACCTCTTCACGCGGAATGTCCGCCCATCGGTACCAGCTGGCCTTGCGGTCGCTCACGTTCACGCTCCGGACGTTGTGCTTCGCGACAAGGCTACACGCGGACCGTTGCGCCGTCAAAACCGAATCACTACCTTCGCCGCTCTCCCCCGTGACGGAGGCGCGGATGCCGCTCACCGAGATCCTGCTCCCCGAGTTCGACGCCGAGATGGCCGCTACACGACGGGTGCTGGAGCGGGTGCCCGACGGCAAGGGCGCGTGGAAGCCCCATCCTAAATCCATGTCGCTCGGCCGGCTCGCCACGCTCATCGCCGAGCTGCCGGGCTGGGTGGTCAACGCCCTGACGCTCGACGAGCTCGACATCATGCCCCCGGGCGGGCCGCCGCCCAAGTTCGAGGCGCTCGAGAGCCGGGCGAAGATCCTCGCGCTCTTCGACAAGAACGCCAAGGCCGCGCGTGCCGCCCTCGCCAAGGCCACCGACGCCGACTTCAAGAAACCCTGGGCCTTCAAGGTCGGGGGCCGGACCGTCGACACGAGCCCGAAGTACACCGTGTACCGCCGCACCGTGCTCAACCATCTGGCGCACCATCGCGGGCAGCTCACGGTCTACCTGCGGCTCAACGAAGCGCCGGTGCCCGCGGTGTACGGTCCCACGGCGGACGAGCCGAACTTCTAACCGGCACGCGCGTGGCCTCCTGGGAGCAGGCAGTCTCACGGCTGCTGCGGATGCTGCGGCTCGACAGCATCCGCCGCAAGCTGCTGGTCTTCGCCCTCCTCGCGACGCTCATTCCGTCGATCAGCACCGCCTGGATCTCCTACCAGCAGAACAAGCGCTCGCTCACCGAGAAGGTCACGCGCGAGCTCCAGAGCGTGAGCGCCCAGACCGCCCGCGAAATGGACCTGTGGATCAAGGAGCGGCTGTACGAGCTGCGCGTGTTCTCCAGCTCCTACGAGGTCTCGGAGAACCTCGATCGGATGGCGCGCGGCGGCCGGGTTGAACAGCCGCGGGGTCGGCTGACCGACTACCTCCGCTCGGTGCGCGATCGGTTCGCGGATTACCAGGAGCTGCTCGTCGTGAACGGCGATGGAGAGGACGTGGCGAGCACCGCGACGCCCCCCACCCCGTCGCGCCTCCCCACGGGCTGGACCACGACGATCCGCGCCGAGAACGCTATCGTCGGTGACGCGTACTGGGACGACGCCTTGAAGAAAGGCGTCGTCGTGTTCGCGGTGCCCGTGTACCAGACGGGCGGCCGCCTGCTCGGCGCCTTCACGGCCAAGGTCGACCTCGCGGCCGTTTATCGGCTGCTGCGGCGCTTCACCGCGGGAGACTCGAGCCGATTGTATCTCGTGACGGCCGACGGTCGGGCCCTCGTGGGCTCGCAATCGGGGCCCACGGAGATCACGCGGCGCAGCCTGGACGCCGGCACCACCAAACGGCTGTTCGACGGCGAGGGGAGCGTGGTCCAGTACGCCGGGATCGACGGCGCGCACGTGGTCGGCGCCCTGAAGCGCGTCCCGCAGGTGGACTGGGGCGTACTCGCCGAAGTCCCGGCCGACGAAGCGTTCCGGCAGGTGGCCCGCTTGCGCAACGTCACGGCGCTGATCGTGACGGCGCTGTTCGTGGGCGTGGGCCTGCTCGCCTACTTCCTCGGTCTCCTCATCACGCGGCCGCTCGACCGGCTGCGAGAGGGAGCCGCGAAGGTCGCGGGCGGCGACCTGGCGGTGCTCCTGCCGATGGTGAGCGGGGGCGAGCTGGGCTATGTGACCGAGGTATTCAACGACATGGCCGCGCGGCTGCGCGACAGCCGCCGCGAGCTCGAGCGGCTCTCGGTGACCGACGATCTCACGGGGCTGTACAATCGCCGCTACCTGATGGACATGCTCGCGCTCGAGATCCGCCGCTCGCGCCGGATGCGCCACCCGTTCGCCGTGCTCATCGCCGACGTGGACAACTTCAAGCCGTACAACGACGCCTACGGTCACCTCGAGGGGGACGCGGCGCTCGCGCGGATCGCCGCCATCCTCAGGGACACGAGCCGCGACGTGGATTGCGCGGCCCGCTACGGCGGCGAAGAGTTCGTGGTGCTGATGCCCGAGACGGAGATGGAGGGCGCGGTCGACATTGCACAGCGCATCCGCGAACGGCTGGCCGACGATGCGGCGATCGGCGAGAAATTGACCATCAGTATCGGGGTGGCGCAGTTCGGAGCGGACGGGGAGACTCCGGAAACGCTGCTGGCGCGCGCGGACGCCGCGCTCTACCAGGCCAAGCGCGATGGCCGCGACCGCGTGGTGCGGTCGGCTCGCTAGTCTCCTCGCCGGCCCACGAGCGTCACGTACATCCAGCCCGCGTGGCCGCTTTCATCCTCCACGCGGACCCACTGATCCACATACGAGTACCCGGTGAGCGTTGCCCCCGGCTCGACGGTGAATAGCACGCGATACGTGCTGCCCGGCCCCTCGCGCATCTTGCCACGCGCGATGGCGCGCAAGGGCACGGCCACTGCGAACGCGACCTCCCCCGCGCGCAACGAGGGCCGGTCGGAGCCATTTCCTCCCAACCGGCTCCGACCCAGGGATGCGACCCGCTTCGCCTGGTTCGCCAGGTAGACCGCGCCGCCGTAGTTCTGCTTCGCGAATTCGGCGCTCGCTTGCTGCAGGAGCGCGCCTGACTGACCGACTTCGGTCCCGGCGCCGGTCTGCGTCCCCCCTCCCCCCGCGGACGCGGCACGCAGCCCCTGCACGGCGATTTCCGTCTCCGCTATAGCCGACGCCGCTTCCGCCTTGCTCGCCACCGTCTGCAGCTTGGCGAGCGTGCGTACGATCTCCTCGCGCGCCTCATCGAGCCTGGCCTGGAGGTCTTCCACCTCAGCGTCCCGCTCGGCGAGCCGCAGCTCGAGCCGCGCCGCGCGCTGCTCGAGCGCCGAATCACGGGCTGTAGGACCCGCGGCGTGATGCACGGTCTGGACGCTGTCCTTGGCGGGTGTGACCGGCGACGGACTCGGCGTGCACGCGGCGAGCACGAGCGCGAGCCACGAGACAGGGAGCGGAGGGCGCATCATCCGGCCGCCTCCGCGCCGTCGGCCTGCTCCTGCTGCATGGGCTCATGTGCCTGCGCGCTCACCCACACGCCCGGGTGCGGAATGGTGACCACGAAGCTGTCGCCCACGCGTAGCGGTCGCGCCTGATAGGCCGCCAGCGCCTCACGCCACTCAGACGGCAGCTCGTCCGCCGAGCGCAAAGGGAACGCGATCGCGCTCCCCACCCGGCCCGCGACCACATTCTCGAGGACATCGGTCAGTGGCCGGCCGGTGGGAGTGCGCAGCTTGGAAAGCGCCACGTACCGCGCGGCGGGATCGCCCGCGGTGATGATCACCGTCGAGTAGTACAACAGGTTCGATTCGATGTGCTCGAGCAGCCGCTCCCGCGACGCGTCCGCCGTGGTGACCGTGTCCCCGCCGAGCATCCGCTCGAGCTCCGGGAGCAGTCCGCGATCGAGCAGCGTGCGCCGGAACAGGTAACCAAAGCGCCGCACCACGTCCGGGGTAGCGACGCTCGGCAGCCGGAACGGCACGAAGATGACAGGGCGCACGTGCGGGCTGCGCACGATCACTTTGAAGCGCTCGAGCGGCTCGAAGAAGTGGAACGTGACGAGCCGGTCGCGGGTCGTGTTGCGCACGTGACGCACCGCGCCCGTCGCCGGAGCGTCGGCGGGCGCGTCCACCACGCCGAGCGGCCGACGCCGCAGCGCGTGGCTCATGCGCTCGGTGCGGTCGCGGATCATGTGCATCGTGTCCGCGGCCGCGGGCTCGAGGCCCGGGTCTGTGAGCGTGAGCGGATCGAGGTGCAGCTCGGGACGCAACGCGGTGATCAGGTCGCCCAGCATCGACGTGCCCACCATGCGGGCGAGAATCTGGAGCGGGCGCTCGCGCCCCTCGACCTCGCGACGCCACCGGCCATCGAGCACCGCGAGCTTCGCCTCGTCGCCCGGCGTCAGCGTCACGCTGTAGAGCAGCTCGCCCCACTGGACGCCGAGCGACTGCCAATACTCCTCGACGTCGATCAGGACGCCGTAACGCATCCCGCTCGGACTGTCGACCTGTGGCGCGAAGACGTCCGCCACGCTCCCCCCCCCCGCTGGAGCCGCGCCGGTCTTGTCGCCGAAGACGGCGAGCCGCTGGAAGTAGAGGACGTGGCCAGGCACCTCGGGGTCGGCGGGCTTCGTCGGCGACGGCGGGGGTCCCACGTGCGCGGGGGGCGGGGTCGGGGCGGTCACCCCGGACGTCGCGTCGCGGGACAGCCGCTCGCTGGAGCTCGAGGAGGGTGGCAGCTGCGTCGGCGCGGCGAGCGGCGTCGGCTGGTCCCCGAGCGTCGCGGTTGTCAGCTCGATCGGGTCTTCACTGCGCAGGCCCACGCGGATGCGCAGGCGCGGCGCGTCGCGTCGCGGGATGGCGACGATGCCGTCCGCATCGCTCACCCAGTACCCCTCGGCGTTGCCGGATTTCTCGAGCACGGTCACGGGCACGCCCTGCGCGGGCTTGCCCGTGTCCTGATGCACGATCCGAAACAGCCAGACTTCCTTGGTGCCGGGGCTCATAGGGGGCCCCAATATGGGAGATGACGGCCGAGGCGGACAACGGCGGGGCTCACGCCGGTGGTAAGGCCTTGTCGGATAGGGCGTTGCCGAGTAAGGCGTTGCCGGGTTAAGCGTTACCGAAGATCGAACATGAAGTGGTGCAGGTAGTCGATCGTCGCCTGCTGCTCGCTCACCTGGAAGGCGAGCACGTCCCCGATGGTGATCACGCCCTGGAGTCCCTTGTCACCGACGACGGGGAGATGGCGGATGCGCTTCGCGGTCATCATCGCGGCGACCTCTTCCACAGGCGTATCGGGCGCGCAGGCGGTCACCGGCGCGGTCATCACGTCGGCCACCTTCGTGGTCACCGGATCGCGCCGCTGTGCCACCACCCGGCGCAGGATGTCGCGCTCGGTGAAGATCCCCGCGAGCCGCTTGCCTTCGGTCACGACGAGCCCACCGATCCCGCGCTCGTTCATCAGCTGCGCGGCCTTCACGACCGTTTCCGATGGCGCAACGGAGATGACGTCGCTGCCCTTTTTACCGAGGATCTCGCGGACGGTCGCCATGGTACCGCCTCCAGGAAGGAGTCCTGTTCGATACTACCGCGCGGATCGGGAGGGCGCCACCTTATCTCGATGCCTCTGCTCATGGTGGTGCTGCTCGCCGCTACGCCGCTCCAGACGAAAGACACCCTGCCCCCGCCCCGCACCATTCCCGAGCTCGAGGCCAAGATCCGGCAGGTGCTTGAGCGCACGCATACGCCGGCGGTGGGGATAACGCTGGTGACGCGGGACAGCGTGCTGTGGGTGGCGGGCATCGGGAAGGCCGACGTCGCGAGCGGTCGCGACGCCACGCCGGAGACGCTGTTCCGCATCGGCTCCACGTCCAAGGCGTTCGTCTCGCTGATGGTGCTCCTCGAAGAGCAGGCGGGGAAGCTCAAGCTCGATGATCCCGTGAAGCAACGCGCGCCCGAAATCGCGTTCAAGAACCGCTGGGAAGCGACGGACCCGGTCCGGATCGTCAACCTGCTCGAGCACACGACAGGGTGGGACGACCTGGCGCCCCGCGACTACGCGAGCAACGACTCGACGCCGCTCACTCTCCGGCAAGGCCTGGATTTCACCCCGCGGACGCGCACGTCACGCTGGCGTCCCGGGACGCGGGTGGCGTACTGCAACTCGGGGCCGCCGGTAGCGGCGTACATCGTCGAGAAGATCGAGGGGAAGCCGTTCGAGACGCTGGTCCATGACCGGTTGTTCGTCCCCATCGGCATGACGACGGCGACGTACTTTCGTCCCGCCCCGGACCAGCAACCGGCGACGCTGTATCACGCCGACGGCAAGAGGCCGTTCCCTTACTGGTACATCATCGAGCGCCCCGCGGGGGCGATCAACGCGTCGGCCCGCGACATGGCCGCGTACGTGCGATTCCTCCTCAACCGCGGGGCGGTGCGCGGCAAGCAGATCGTGCCGCGTTCGGCCATCGAGCGGATGGAGCTACCGCAGAGCGCCCTCACGGCGCGCGCCGGGTTGCCGGTGGGCTACGGGTTGAGTCTCGGGACGTACGTCTCCGACAGCGGCTTCGAGTGGGTAGGACACGACGGTGGTGTATCGGGCGGGATCACGATCATGGCCTACCGTCCCGACGCTGGAGTCGGGTTTGCGTTCATGATCAACAGCAGCAACGGCACCGCGGTCAGACAGATCGACGGGTTGGTGCGCGGCTACCTCACCCGCAACGCGGTGCCCCTCGCTCCGCCGCCCCGGGCGTCGCTTTCGCCGCTCGCGCGCGCGGCGACGGGATGGTACGTGGCCGACAACCCGCGCGTGCAGGATTTCTACTTTCTCGAGCGGCTGCTCGCGCTCGCGCGCGTGCGGGTGAACGACAGCGCGCTGATCGTCGCGCCCCTGCTGGGCGAGGCGACGACGTATCTGCCGGTGACGGCGAGCTTGTTCCGCGAGCGTCGCGATCCGGTGCCCACGCTCGCGCTCGTGAACGACTCGCTCGACGGCCGCCCCCATGCCATCGAGCAGATGGGTTATCTGCTTCCCCGATCGCTCGTCCGGACGAGCGCGCCGGTGGTGTGGCTCGAGGTCCTGACGTTGGTCGCGTTCCTCATCGCGTCGGCCGGGACGGTGCTGTTCGCCCTCGTATGGATCCCGCGCCGCTGGTTCGGCCGCCTGCGGGGAGCGCCCCATCTTTGCGTGCGAGGCTGGCCTCTGATCGCGACACTCTCGCTCGCGTTGGCGGTCGTCCTGTTCCTCGTGTCCGCGGATGACCCGATCGCGCGCTTCGGCGCCCCGACCATCTGGTCGATCGGATTGTTCCTGTGCACGCTCTGTTTCCCCGTGGCGAGCGTGGCGGGTTTCGTGCTGGTGCGGCGGGCACCGCCCGCGGAGCTGGGGCGCGCGACGCGGATCTATGCCCTCGTGGCGTCCAGCTTGAACGTCATCGCGTCGGCGTATCTCGCGTGGTGGGGCATGCTCGGCTGGCGCAGCTGGAGCTGACTTGAGGAGCGCCCGGCTTTCCTTATAGTAGAAGGCGAACCCATTCCTGGAGGGTGCCTATGGCCAAGACGACGAACGTCGGGGATTTCGATGCGCGGGCGCGGCTCGTGGCGGGCTCGCTCGCGCTACTGGGCGGCCTCGCGGCGCTCGACCCGTTCTTTCAGGCGCTCGGGTTTCTCACCTGGATCATCTGCGCCGCCATGATGTACGTGGGGACGTTGCTCGCGATGGGCGGATTCAAGGACGGCACCGCGCCGTTCGGGTATCCCCTGCTCGCGCTGGCGATCCTCGACGCGTATCTGCCGCTGGTGCACAAGGGCTACTGGGGCCTGATCGGGGGCGTGATCGTGGCGTTCGGCGCGTTTCAAACGGCGATCACGCGGATCTGCCCGATCAATTCCCTGTTCGGGGTGAATACGACGACGAGAGCGGCGTAGGCGGGCGCGGAGGAAGGGCGCGGCTCAAGCCGCGGCTCGGCACCCGCCGCTGAAGCGGCGTTCTCGCCCGTTCACGGGCCGATGCCGAGCCGCGATTCGCCTCCCTACGATTTCTTAGATGGCGCTGGAGCCGGCGCCGTCGGCAGCGGCATGTCCGAGTTCCAGATGTCCTGCATCATGAGCCAGCGCCCTCCTTCATTCACCCAGCGCACGATGTACTTGCCCGAGTCGGCAGGAGGGAATCCGGGCGGCCGCTTGGCGTTCGCGGGCCACACGAAGTTCCAGCGTCCCAGCTCGGTGGCCGAGGCACCGCTCGCCCACACGGACTCGGCGCGGATCGAGAGGGTCGCAGCCATCGTGTTCATCTGCCCGAAGAACCCGCGAATCGCTTCCTTCCCGCGCACCGGCGCCATGTTGGGAGGCAGCAGCACGGCGTTCGCGTGGTAGTACGACGCCAGCGAGTCGGCGTGGCCGCCGGACGTGAGGCTGGCCCACGTGGCGTTGGCGGCGTCGATGGCCTTCTTGGCCTCGGCGCTCGTGTCCGGCGGGGGCGCGGGCTGGCAGCTGAGTGCAGCGGCGACGAGCAGCGGGAGAGCATTCGTGGGGCGCATGACGGAATCTCCGTTGGGGAGGAAGTGACGTTACGGACGGTGCGGGCAGGTGGCAAGCAAGGCTAGAACCGCTCGAATCGGTACGCCAATTCTGGTCCCCCCTTCCCCTCGTACGCCAGTCGCGCGATCAGCAGCGTGAACGGCTCGGTGTAGCGGGCGATCCGTAATGGGCCGGCGTCCACCGGATCGAAGCCCGTATCGCGGATCAACTCGACCGCCACCGCCTTCGCCTTCTTGTCGTCGCCGGAGTACACGAGACTCGGTCTCTTCGCTTTGCGCCGGGCTTCGAAGACGCCAAACAGCACCTCGCTCGGCACTGTACCGAACGCGGAGACCACGTGACCTTTGGGGACTTTCTTCGCCAGCTCCTCCGCACCGGAGGAGGTGTGGGCGATCACGAGGTCAGTGTCGTCGGCATTCATCGGCAGCGAGCAGGTGACGATGACCTTGCCGGACAGATCGCCCGCCTGCTTGAGCACGTCGTCAATCCGCAACCAATGGACCGCGAGTAGCAGCGCGTCCGCGTCCTGCGCGGCCTCCCTCGGCGTGCCCGCGCGTGTTTTTCCTTTGGCGTCTCGCGCGAGCTTCTTCAGCTTCTCTTCACTGCGCGCATAACTGAAAACGACTTCATGTCCGGCACGCGCCCAGATCGTCCCGAGTTTGCCGCCCATCAATCCCGAGCCGAGGATGCCGACGCGCATGCTCATAGGCCGGTCCTGCGCTCCAGGTGTTCGGGATATCGCGCCCCTTGCACCGTGATCTGCGAGGCGGCGCTCTCGATGTCACGCAGGTCGTCCGCCGTCAGCTCGACCGCCGCGGCTCCGATGTTCTCCTCCAGGCGATTCCGTTTGGTGGTGCCAGGAATCGGAACGATCCATGGCTTCTGGGCGAGCAGCCAGGCGAGCGCGATCTGCGCCGGCGTCGCCTGCTTCTTGGCGGCGAGCTTCCGCACGACGTCCACGATGGTCTGATTCGCCTTGCGCGCTTCGGGCGTAAAGCGCGGCACGATGTTGCGGAAGTCGGAACGGTCGAAGGTCGTGGTTTCGTTGATCGTCCCGGTGAGAAAGCCCTTCCCCAGAGGGCTGAACGGAACGAAGCCGATTCCGAGCTCCTCGAGGGTCGGCAACGTCTGCTCTTCGGGCCGGCGCCACCACAGCGAGTACTCGCTCTGAAGCGCCGTGACCGGCTGGACCGCGTGGGCACGACGGATCGTCTGCGCCCCGGCTTCAGACATGCCGAAGTGCCTGACCTTTCCTTCCCGAATGAGGTCCTGCACCGCTCCCGCCACGTCTTCGATCGGCACGTCGGGGTCGACACGATGTTGATACAGGAGATCGATGACCTCGACCTTGAGTCGCTTGAGCGAGCTTTCGGCGACCTGCTTGATGTGCTCTGGTCGACTGTCCATCCCCACCTGGTCTCCCTTGGGACCGAACCCGAAACCAAACTTGGTGGCGATCACGACCCGATCGCGGAACGGGGCCAGCCCCTCGCCCACGAGCTCTTCGTTGGTGAACGGGCCGTACGCTTCGGCGGTATCGAAGAACGTCACGCCGCGTTCGACGGCCGTCCGAATCAGCAAAATCATCTCGTTCTTATCGGCGGGGGGACCGTAGCCGTAGCTCATTCCCATGCAGCCCAACCCCAGAGCCGATACCGTCAGACCGCTTTTCCCCAATGTGCGCTTCTGCATCGCTCCTCCTGCTCGGACGAATCTCCAGGATTCTACTCCGGCAAGGCGGCGGGCGGTATGACAAGCGTGCGAAATGGCGGTACGATTCTGGTGCCAATCACCACGAGCTCGGCACCATGGCTCCATTCGACGCGTGGGAGAATTTCTACATTATTGTCGGGTCATCCGCGGGGGCCTTGACCGGGCTCCAGTTCGTCGTGATCGCGCTCGTCTCGGAGCAGGGCGCGGTGAGGGGCCTGGGCGAGGTGAACGCCTTCGGCACGCCGACGGTGGTGCATTTCTGCGCCGTGCTTCTTCTTTCGGCCATCGTGAGCGCGCCGTGGCCGCGCGTTGCCCAAGCCGGCGTGCTGCTCACGCTCTGCGGCATCGCCGGTTTGATCTACGTCGGCATTGTCCTGCGGCGCGCCCTGCGGCAGACGGGGTACAAGCCCGTATTCGAGGACTGGCTGTGGCACACGATCTTGCCCTTCGCCGCGTACGGCGGGCTCACGGTGGGTGGGATCCTGGTCGCGACGCATCCGACGCCGGCGCTTTTCACCATGGCTACGGTTGCGCTAGTCCTTCTCTTTGACGGGATTCACAACGCCTGGGACACGGTGACCTATGTTGCGATGAGCCGTGTTCGCGAGGGCTCCGACAAGCCGCCGCGCACGCGTCCCTGATCCGCTGCCTTGATCGCCCGTTTCTACACGCTGATTCTCTTGCTTCATGCTGCCGTGGCGGCGGCCCAAGGAGCACTTTGCGACCCGGCCTCCACCATCCAGGGGGAGCTGCGTCCTAGCCGGGATCTCTACTGCATCGACCTCACGGCCACGGAACGAGGCGGCACCGCTTCAGGGGCCGTGGCGTTGGAATACATCCCCGGCCCGTTCACGGTCCCGGTCACGGTCGATGGCCACTACCGGTATGCGCCACGCATCACGCTGCGCGGCCTGCCACGCGCACCGGCGGGCGCGCGCTACGCCGCCTGGGCGGCGTCGCCCACCATGGACGTCATCCAGCGGCTCGGGCCGGTCACGAACGGCGTCAATCGCGCCGGCGAGATCACGCTCGATCGCTTCCTGGTGCTGATCACTGCGGAACCGAACGCCATGTCCGCCGCGCCACGCGGGCCGGTGCTACTGCGCGGCGAGTCGCCGAGCAACCGCATGCGCCCACCCGACCTATATCAGCTGTCCCTCGGCGCCGTGATGCCACCGGCTGAATCAACGGGTTGGCACGGCGTTCCGATGACGCCGCATATCCCGATGCTGCCATCGGAAATGGCGCTGACGCCGGCCGCCGCGCCATGGCTGCCGCGAGCCGACGGCGCCGTCGGCGAAGCCGCGCGGCCAGCGCGCCGGACCCTGCGTGACGGCGACACGCTCGAGCTCGTGGCGGAACGCGTGCACCGGCGTATCGCCGGCCACGACGTCCTGATGTACGGCTTCAACGGCGCGCAGCCGGGACCGCTGATCGTCACCACGCAGGGCGCACAGGTCACGGTCCGCCTCACCAATCACCTCGACCAGCCGACGTCGATCCACTGGCACGGCGTGCGGCTCGACAACCGGTTTGACGGCGTCCCGGGCATCACACAGCCGGCGGTTGCACCCGGAAGCAGCTTCGTGTATACGGTGCAGTTCCCCGATGCCGGTATCTATTGGTACCACCCGCACCAGCGCGAAGACATCCAGCAGGACCTCGGCCTCTACGGCAACATCCTCGTGCGCCCTTCGAGCAAAACGCTTTACGGGCCGGTGAGTCGCGAGGAGACGCTCATCCTGGATGACCTGCTGATCGGCGACGACGGTCCCGTGGCCTACGGCAGCGATACACCGACCCACGCGCTGATGGGCCGATTCGGCAACGTAATGCTCGTGAACGGCGCGCCAGGCTGGTCTGCCCACGCGCACCAAGGTGACATCATCCGCTTCTACGTCACGAACGCCTCCAACACCCGCACCTGGAATCTTTCATTCGAAGGCGCCCGTACCAAGCTGGTCGGCACCGACCTCGGACCGTTCGAGCGCGAGGTGCGGACGCAGAGCGTCGTGATCGCGCCGGCGGAGCGCTACGTCGTGCACGTGCGGTTCGACCACCCCGGCCGGGTGGCGCTCGTGAACCGCGTCCGCGTGCTCGATCGCCTGTTCGGGCGCTTCGTCCCAGAGACGGATACGCTGGGCGTCATCGACGTGAACGCCGAACGCACGCGCCCCGACCTGGTGAGGAGCTTCGATTCGCTCGGGAGGAACCGGAAAGTGCAAGCAGAGATCGCACGCTACGCCCGCGACTTCGAGCGCCCGCCCGACCGCGAGCTGGTGCTCGCGATGGAGACGCACGGCCTACCATTCCTCTCCTCCCGGCTCATGACGCTCGACTCGGCGTGGTTCGCGCCGGTCGAGTGGGGGGCAGGCATGCCGGCAATGAACTGGGCGACCACCGGCAAAGAGGTGCGGTGGGTGCTGCGCGATCCGGCGACGGGTCGGGAGAACATGGACATCGGCTGGCACTTCCATCGCGGGGACGTCATAAAGCTGCGAATCGCGAACGAGCGGGCGGTGCTGCACGGCATGCAGCACCCGATCCATCTCCACGGCCAGCGCTTCCTAGTCCTGGCGGTGAACGGAATCGCGAACGATAATCTTGCCTGGAAAGACACCGTGCTCGTGCCCTCGGGCGCGACCGTGGACCTGTTGGTTGACCTGTCCAACCCCGGCACGTGGATGCTGCATTGCCACATCGCGGAGCACCTCGAGGCCGGCATGATGACCACGATCACCGTCGATTGACGTCGAGCCCCCCTCCCTCCGGAGAAGCCATGCGCACGCTGACCACGATACTTGCCGCCACCCTGGCCCTGCCCCTGCCCCTGCCCCCCGCGCTCGTCGCGCAGACGCCGCCGGACACGTCGCTGCGTCCGTTCATCAGCGTCGACAGCCCGGTCGTGGCGATCACACATGTGACGGTGATCGACGGCACGGGCGCTCCGGCGCAGACCGGGAGCACGGTGATCATCCAGCATGGCCGTATCACCGCCGTCGGTGCGCGGGCGCAGGTCCCCGCCGGGGCCCAGGTGATCGATGGCCAGGGCAAGACGCTGATTCCAGGCTTGGTGGGGATGCACGATCATCTGTTCTACACGGCGGCGGGAGGTCGCGAGGTCAGCATTGGCTTCACCGGGCCCCGCCTCTACCTCGCATCGGGCGTCACCACCATCCGCACCACCGGCGCCACCTCGGCGTACTCGGACATCAACACCAAGCGTGAGATCGACGCCGGCCATCGGGTGGGACCGCACATCGTGGTGACCGCGCCCTACGTCACCGGCGCCGGCCAGACGGGATCGTCGGACATGGCGGTGGTGACCACACCGGAGGCGGCGCGGCGCTTCGTGGACTACTGGTCCGCCGAAGGAGCGACGTGGATCAAGATCTACACCGACATCACCCGAGCGAATCTGCGCGCCACCATCGAAGAGGCCCACAAGCGCGGCATGAAGGTCACGGGCCATCTCTGCTCGGTGAGCTATCAGGAAGCCGTGGCGCTGGGCATCGACAATCTCGAGCACGGCATGCTCACCGCGAGCGATTTCTATCCCAACAAGCAGCCCGATCTCTGCCCGCTCGATTCCTACCAGGTGATCATGAAGACCGCCGATCCGGCCGGACCCGCGGCCCAGGCCACGATCCGCAGTCTGGTCCAGCATCACGTGCCGATGACCTCTACCCTTCCGGTCATTGAAGCACTCTGCTCCCACCGGCCAGTGCGCGATCAGCGCTCGCTCGACATGATGGCGCCGGAGGTGCGCACGTCGTACCTGCAGAGTCGCGACTTCATCGACACGTCGAGCACCTGGCCGTTCACCGCACAGGGGCTGGAGCACGCGATGGCGTTCGAGCGAGCGTTCGTGGCGGCGGGCGGCGTGCTGGCGGCGGGCGTGGATCCCACGGGCAACGGCGGCGCGCTGCCCGGCTACGGCGACCAGCGCGGCTACGAGCTGTTGCGCGAGGCCGGTTTTACGGCCGAGCAGGCGGTGCAGATCGTCTCGTTGAACGGGGCGCGCATCCTCGGCATGCAGGCTCGCATCGGCTCGATCGAGACGGGGAAGAACGCCGATCTCGTGCTGCTCGACGGCGATCTCGCGGCAGATCCGACGGTGATCCGCAAGGTGGTCACGGTGTTCAAGGACGGCGTGGGCTTCGATCCAGAGAAGGTGGTCGCGGAGGCGCGCGGGCGGGTGGGGATCAACTAGGCATGCGCGCGGGCGACCAGGACCATCAAAGCTTGAGCTCGACGCCGAGGCCGACGGACGAGAGGTTCTCCCGGTAGAACTGCCCGTAGGGCGTCGGCCCGCGGTACGCGGTCAGCATGATCCCCCAGTGGGGGCCGTCGCTCTCGTCCCCCGGCGCGGTCTCGAACGAGAGTCCGGTCTTCAGGCTCCAGCCCACTTGCCAGCCGCGGTCCTCGAACGACTTGGCGTCGAGCGCGGCGACGAGCCGCCCGTGCCCTGCCCTGCCGAGGCGGAGGAGCGACGCCCGGCCGCCGTATTCCAGGCCGGCGTGGGCGACGACCGGCGCGAGGTCGTCGGGGGTGTGCTGGAAGCGGTACTCCCCGCCGCCGTAGATCCGCCAGTTCGCCAGCTCGTCGGCGAACAGGAGTTCCAGGGCCTCGAAGCTCAGGAGCTGGCGCCGGACGACGCCCCCGTCCAGGAACTCCTCGCCCAGGTGAGAGCTCTGGTGATAGACGCGCAGGCGCGCCGACCGGGCGCCCCAGCGCCCGCTCACCGGGACGCCGATGATGTAATCGGTGTTCATTAAGTGGTTGGTGCTCGACGCCATGTCGAACTGCGAGAACACCCCGGCCGACAGCGCGAGCTGCCAGCTGGGGTCGCGTGCGTCGACCAGCTCGATCGTTTGTCCGAGGCCCACGCTGCCGATCCGGGGTGCCAGATGCGACGTCCGAGCAAAGAGGTAAGTGGCGAAAAACCCCGGTTCGTGAGGGTCGGCGAGTAGTGGCCGGAAAATGGCGCGCCCGTCCTGCGCGGCCGAGGCTCCCGAGTTGAGGAGCACCGCGCCGATGAACGCCAACCGAAACGCGGTCCTCAATGGCGGTGCGACCATCGCTCCTCTTCGAATGGCAGTTACGTCATGAATGAACTACATGCGCTCAAAGTTCCCCCCCCCGAGGACTTACATCGGTTGGTGGGGCATGGTAGAATCCTCCGCGTGGCAGTAACGGGACGTAGCGCAGTCCGGTAGCGCACCTGAATGGGGTTCAGGGGGTCGCGGGTTCAAATCCCGCCGTCCCGATTAGAGTTAGCAGTTTTTCCCCGCAGTCGGTAATAGCTGCTGGTAATAGTTCCGAGTTCCTTAAGGTCGCCTCCCGGTACCTCTACGGTATGGAAGGCGACCGTTTCATTCCCGGCAACCTGCCCGCACTCTGGCGGCAGCGCGCCGACTACCTGCATCAGTTCGGCGACCCGAACTCGGCGCGGCTCTGGATGCTCGCCGCCGGAGGAACTTGAGGCCTACGAGTTCGATTTCGAGTACGACGAATCCGGGCGATGGGTCTGGCAGCAGCGCGATTCTCGTCGTAAGTATGACACCGCACAGCTCGCGGCCTTCTGCATCGGCCTCCTACTCGACCACATCACCGGCCGGGATGAGTAACACACCCAGTAACAAATCGTGCTGATTTGGAGTAGCGCCTGGTGGCGATTGCGCTTCCAATGGAGTGCGAAGTGGTGCGCAGTGGCGCTTGAAGCACTCCTGATAAGCGTGAGGTCAGTGGTTCAACTCCACTCAGGCCCACTATCTCGAACAGAAGCCCGGTAACCAGTTGCGCGGTTGCCGGGGCTTTGTAGTTTGGACGGGCGGGTCGGTTACCTCTCGCGCCATCGACGGGTCTTCGGTCTGAAGGAGCTCCTGTGTCCACTGCAGATTTCTCGAGGAAGGAGATGACAATGGCTCTTCCCGAAATGAAAGTCGCCGGAGTAGTGCGGAGCGTCCTGATGGTCGGCGCGCCCCTGATGATTGTGGGACTGCTGCCCGGAAAGCCGAAACCCCTCACGGTGACTGGATGCCTCCAGAAGGGCTCCAGTGAGACCGAGTTCATCCTCACCGCCAAGGGTGGCAGGAAGTACGAAGTCGAGGGTAGCTCGCTCGGGCTGGCCGGGCATGTCGGGCACACCGTGACGATCAAGGGCAAGTTCGACCGCAGAGCCGAAGAGAAGGCAGAAACGAAAGCTGAGGAAAAGGCCGAGCATAAGACTGGGGAGGCGCAACACGAGGAGCACCTGATGGGGCGCATTGAGGCCACGAGCCTAAAGATGGTCAGTGCGACCTGTTCGTAACCGCCACTCAGGCCCATCGAATAACGAGAAGCCCGGTGCGCAGTTGTCGCGTACCGGGCTTCCGTTCCATTGCGAAGCTGACGCGTCGCCGGCAGTTTCCTGCCATCACGGAGACCGGCTATGAGACTACTGATTGCCACGGGAATCTTGCTTGCGGGGTTGGGCGTCTTCATGCTCGTCAAAGGCGTGAGCCTTCACTCCGAGGGCACCGTCCACGTCGGCCCCATCCATGGCACCGTCGACGAGCACCACACAGTTCCCGCCTTGCTCGGTTGGGTCGCGATCGTCGGCGGCGTACTTCTCGTAGTCGCCGGCAGTCGTCGGAAGCGATGACGAATAGGGCCAGGCTCGAGCGCCGGGGTCTCTTCGTCCTCGCGTTCTTGCTTCATGGCTGCGGGCTAATCGCGCGGCAGGCGACGATCGGAGCTCAGGAAACCGCGGCGCGGAATGGTCGAGC
>DATLVU010000019.1:0-6387 GCA_035577025.1 Gemmatimonadales bacterium | reverse complement strand
ACATCGGCTGAGGGGGCCTGGGGGTCTGGGGGGACTGCGGGGGCTGGGGGGACGTGGGTGACTGTGCTCTTGCACCGGCCGAGATGACCGCGAGCGCAACGCAGGCGGAGGCGATGAAGCGCATGCACCCAATATACGACGCCCGAAACACGAACGGGCCCGGGGAGTGCCCGAGCCCGCTGGTGTGACGACGGCTACCGCTCAGACCTTGCGGACGTTCTGCGCCTGCAAGCCCTTCGGACCCTGGGCGACCTCGAACTCCACCGTATCGCCCTCGGCGAGGCTGCGGAAGCCCTCAGCCTGGATCGCCGTGAAGTGGACGAACACGTCTGGACCAGACTCCTGCGCGATAAAGCCAAAGCCCTTCGCGTCGTTGAACCACTTCACCTTACCCTTTGCCATACCGTTTGAACCTCAGCACTAAGGGGCACTGCCCCGGACATGTTCGACCCTGGTCACCGCGACCAGAGACGGGCTCAAACAAAAACCGCGAGACGTGTGGTCCCCGCGGAGCGCAGACAAACCGGTGACGGTGCCACGTATTGCTTGAACCGGGGGCTAAGGTAGGGACCGTCGAAACCGCTGTCAATGACCGGGGCCTGCGGGTGTGCGTGCCGACAATAGCGCCAGTAATGCGACGCCACGACGCTAAGTTGTAAGTTATGACTCAGATACAACTTACAACATAGCGTCCTAGCGTCGCCTTTATGGCTGTCGCTTCACTGTCTTAGACGTGTCGTCCTTCACCGGCAGCCCGACGGCGAGGCGGAAATCGCGTAGCGCCGCATCGTACGTCTTCATTCGCTTGTTCACCTCGACCGCAGTCGAGTTCGGTGCCGCGGCTGCAATGCGCTCGCAATTCGGCGTCCACGAAATCAGCGAGTCGATTTGCGTGACGAGCCGGCGCGCCTTCAGGCGTACCGTGTCCTCGTAGACGGTGGGGCTCATCTGTGGGCGTCCGCGCTTGAGAAACGCGCGGCTCGAGCTGCAATACCCGGCGAGAAACCGCCCGGCGCGCCGTGACACTGCGGCGCTGCTTCCCTGCGCGCGTGTGACGCGCCCGCTTCCTTCCTTCAGCTGGGCGATGCCGCGCGTGGCGATGCGCAGTCCGTCCAGAAATTTCTTCTGCTCCGGCGTCGGCGGCGGGGGCAGCGATTCCGCGCGCACCGATTCCGCTTGCGTGGGCGGCTGGGGGACAGGCTCTTGCGCCACCACGGGAGCGGCGATTCCTACGCACAACAGTGTGAGCCGGATCACGAGTCCTCTGTCAGGCACCGGAAGCCCTGGTTATAATGTGAGAATGACGCTTCCCGCAACTTCGCGCCAGACCCGCACGTTCGAAGACCGTGCCGACGCACTCGCGCATTTCTTCCTGCGCGCCGGGGAAGCGCCGCGCCTGCTGGCCTACGACGATACCGTCGGCTGCCCGCTCGACCAAGCCCTCGGCGCGATCGAGTGGACCGCCGCCGTCGGAATTGTCGCGCAAGACGATCTGATTCACGCCGCCCGGCTCGGCACCGATGCCTCGGCGGCCGTCGTCGAGCGCAAGGACGGGGACCAGCGCGTGTTCATCTACTTCGGCCCACGCATGGACGCCCCCCCGGCGGACCCCTACGAGGGCACGTTGCTGTACGACGAGCCCGGTGTCCGCGCGTACATCTTCGCGCAACGGGTGCACGCGATCGCCCACTTCCTGCGCGCCACGCTCGGCCTCGGCACCGTCGTCTCGATGCTTGGCCGTCGCGCCCCCGAGCTGCGCCATATCCGCCGGTGGCTGCAGGCGATGTTCTCCGAGCCACTCCAGGGGCGCTCCACACAACTCCTCGCCGGTTGGTTCGCCACCGGTGGCGCCGGTGTGCTCTTCATCCCGCCCCATTCGGGTGAGCCGTACACGTATCATGAAGTGGGAGTGGACATCTGAAGGAGGTTCTAGAGGTTGGTGAAGGGTTAGTGGAGGTTGGTGGAGGTCAACCTTCGCCTTCCGCGCATCCTCCACCATCCTCCACAAACCTGCTCCTCGTGTTGATTCACAAGTCCACAATCGTGTGGACGGGCGCGGCAATGCCAGTTTGGGGCTTGGTTTACCATCCACATTCGATGCACACCGAAGTGAGCTAACCCGAAGAAATATCGGCACTTGCGCGGTTTTAAGAGACCCCTATATTGATGTCACGCGGCTTGGAGGGAAGGGTCGGGACCTGGTG
Source organism: Gemmatimonadales bacterium (assembly GCA_035577025.1). Classification (GTDB taxonomy): domain Bacteria; phylum Gemmatimonadota; class Gemmatimonadetes; order Gemmatimonadales; family GWC2-71-9; genus AG41. Next base: position 4,183 of record DATLVU010000019.1, on the reverse strand, counting down.
TCTCAACTACGCCTTCAAGACGGGTCCGAGCGGAAATTCTGGGGAGGCCGCCGACGCAAACAAGGGCTCAGGCGGCCGGCGATCCGGGAGCAGGCTCTCCGGCTCGGATAGATAGGGCCAGTCGCGTGCCCTATCCGCGTCGAAGTGGTGCCTCGACGTGCAGTGCGGAGGGTCGGTCCGCGACCCGATCTGACCCGTAGCACCCACATCGGTGAACCAAGTGGCCCGGCCAGGCTGCTTGGGGATGGAAGCCGGAGCTCCTGTTCGCCCTACCGAGCGACGCATCAGTCAACCGGCGGCGGCGGGATGAAGAACGGTGGGAGCAATCCCCCGGCTCCGGGTAACCGGTGTGCGGGGCCCCCGGGCGGCCTATCGTGCCGTCCCGGGGGCTTCGTGTTTTATTATGCCCGCATGTTGCTCCCCCTAGCCGCTACCGGCGTCGCCCTGGGCGCGTGGGCCTACGGCACGTACGAGCCCAACAGCCCGCTCTTCGGGCGCGCAATCGGCCGCGGCTCGCCGGCGCAGCGCGTGGCGTACCTCACGTTCGACGACGGCCCCAATCCCGGCGCCACCGAGCCCATCCTCGCAACGCTCGGCGCCCACGGTGTGCCCGCCGCGTTCTTCATGGTAGGCGAGCACGTCCGCAGGTTTCCGGCAATCGCCCGGCGCGTGGCCGAGCTCGGCCACGACGTCGGAAACCACACGCTGCGGCACAAGAAGCTTCACTTTCTCGGACCTTCCCGGATTCGCGAGGAGCTCGAGCGCGCGCACGAGATCATCGCCGAGCTCACCGGGCGAGCGCCACGCACCTTCCGCGCGCCTCACGGTTACCGCAATCCGTTCGTCACGCGCGCCACCCGACGGCTCGGATACACGGTGTTCGGATGGACCTTCGGCGTCTGGGACTCGGACCCCCGGGTATCCGCGGAAGAGATTCGGGCGCGAGTGCGCCGGAAGCTCAAGCCCGGCGCGATCGTGTTGTTGCACGACGGGGACGGCTACGACCCGAACGGGGATCGGCGCCGCACGGCGGACGCCCTGCCCGGGATCATCGAAGACGCACGCGCGAAAGGCTACGCTTTTCGCTCGCTGGGCGAGCTCATCCCGTGACGGCAGCACGCTGGCGTTGGATCGGCTGGCTGGTCGGTCTCGTCGGCGTCGGCTTCGCCCTCAAGTTCTTCACCGGCTTCCCCTGGCGGATCACGTTCGCCGCGGTGCTCGGCGCCAACCCGTGGTGGCTGAGCGTGGCGCTGGTGGTCAACCTCTCCTCGCTCGTCGCCAAAGGGTGGGGCTGGCATCTGATCCTCAAGCCCGTCGCGCCACACACGTGGCGTGCCGCCCAGGAGGCGAATCTCGTGGGCGCGGCGGTGAACGACCTGTCGATCGCCGTCGCCGGCGAGGCGGCGCGGATCCACGTGATCGGCCAGCGCGCCGGCGTCCCGCTCGGCGCCGCGGCTTCGTCGGTGGTGTGGACCCGCGTCGCGGAAGCGCTGGCCCTGGCGATCTTCCTGGTGATGGCGCCGAGCCTGCTCGACCTCGAGCCGTGGCTGCGCGCCATGCAGGTCGGCGTCGGGCTGGTGTTGGTGGTCGTGGCGTTGCTCGCGTGGGCGCGGGGGTGGGCGTGGCTCGCCGACCAGTTGCCGGCGTCGGTACAGACTCGTCTCGAGCCGCTCCGCACGATGGGGCGCGGCGGTCGCCTGCTGCTGCCGACCTTGTTCGGCCTGTACAACTGGGGGACGCAGTGGGCCACCTACCACCTCGTGCTGCGCGCCACCGGTGTCCCGGCGACCCTCGCGGCCTCGTTCACCGCCCTGATTGCGGCGAACCTGAGCGGCCTATTGCGGCCGACGCCCGCCAACGTCGGCGTCACGCAGGCCGCGCTGGTGGTGGGACTGTTGCCGTTCGGTGTGGCGCCCGAGCAGGCGGTCGCGGCGGGCCTGGTGCTCCAGGGTCTCCAGGTCATTCCGGTACTCGCGATCGGCGCCATGGTGACCGGGTGGCGGCTGCTGCGTCTGGAGGCAGAGCTGACCTAGGCGGCCGCGCGGCAAAAGGTCGTACGACTCGTGAAAAAGGGTGACGGGACGGCACCCCAGCGCGCGTAGCTTGCCGCCCGTGGCGCCCAGATTTACGATGCCCGATCCCGTGACGCGGCGGCGACTCGCGGTGCTCGCCGACGTCAACAACGCACTCTGCGCGGCCCGGTGCTCAGCGCAACTCGCGGGACTCGAGAGCGGCGAGTTCCTCACTCGCGAGCTGCTGCTGGCCGTGATCGATCAGATCGATCGCGCGGCCGTTATGGTCCGGCGTTTGATCTAGCTCGACGAATGCCGACGAGGGGGATCGGGAGGGCGGAGCGCCGGGAGATGCGCGTCCGAGTCATGCGTCTTGTGAAATGGGAGCCGCGGGCTCCGGATCGGGAGGAGGTGCGCGATCGAGTTGGCATAGAATTGGAGCAGCGGCCGGCCGCGCGGCAGTACGACCAGGCTCTCGCCGTCGGCTACGACCAGGCGCCGCATGCGAAGCATCCGCCACGCCCGGTCCCAGACGTCACCGATGCGCGAGCCGCCCCTCACGACCTTCGCGTTGACCTCGCGCAAGCGATCTCGCAGCTGATCCATCCTGTCGAGCACCGCCACCTTGGGGATCACGGTCTGTCCGAATGACAGCAGCGCGGCCGCGGCCAGCGGGACCGGCGTCACCGGGATGATGGCGCCGATGCGCTCCATCAGCTCGACGGCCAGGCCGTCCAGCTCGGCCAGACGCCGCTCCTTGGGGAGCTCCAGCACGCCGGGACGGGTGGCGAGCCATTGCCGCAGAGAAAGCGGCGTGCCGAAGTTGACCGCCGCGCGACCGTAGCGCTTGAGCCGTCCGGTAACAAGACGTAACGCGTTGCTACCACAATAGTTGACCACAGTCATCAGCTGCGCGAAGCGCCCCGGCCGGTCCTGCGCGTCCACGAGCTCCCGGGTCAGGGCGCGGTCCTCCAGCACCCGATCGAAGTTGATGGCGACCGGCACGAACCAGATATCGCGATCGAACGCGGGATCGAGGATCGTGCGGCACATGTAGTCCAGCAAGCCGAGCTTCGGCGTGCCAAGCCGCCCGTCGCGTGACAGCCGGCCTTCCGGAAAGATCCCCTGGGTGATGCCGTTCTTCGTGATCAGGTGCACGTACCGCTCGAGCACGGCGTGGTACAACGGCTCGCGAAAGCCGCGGCGCACGAAGTACGATCCAAACGACTTGAACACGTACTCGAGCGGCCACACGCGAGCCCATTCGCCGACTGCGTAGCTCACGTGGGCGCCGTAGGCGAGCACGTAGGCGACGACGATGTAGTCCACGTTCGAGCGGTGGTTCATCGTATACACGACCACATCACGCTTCGGAATCCGCTCGAGCGCCGCTTCGTCCTGGTAATCGACGGTCACGCGGTACAACAGGTTGAGCACTACCTTCGCGAGGTTGTAGCCGATGCGGTAGTACGAGAGGACGTTGAGCTGCGGGACGATCTCGTCGATGTAGGTGTCCACGCGGCGCCGGACGTCGGTCTCGGAGAGACTGTGTTCGCTCGCGTGCTGGGCGATGGCCGCCTGGACGATCGGATCCTGGGCGAGGGCGATCTTAGCGGCGCGACGCTGTTGCAGATGATAGCGCGCCAGCCGCGTGCGGAACTCGTGAATCGCGCGGAGGGCCCGGCGGCCGAGCCACCCGGTCACGCGGTCTCGCCTCCCTCCTTCTTGAGCTGAGCGTATCCCATTCCACGCAGGATCGTGATGCGCTTGGCCATGGGCGGGTGCGTGGCGAGGAGATCGGCCAACATTCCTTCGTGTCCCGTGAGTTGGCGGCCGAGGGGATCGGCGATGCAGAGGTGCGCCGCCCCGCGCTTGATGTGCGTGGTGGGGGCTTCGGCTCCCTCGATCTTTTGGAGGGCGCTCGCCAGCGCCATCGGGTTGCGCGTGAACTGCGCGCTCATCGCGTCGGCCAGGTACTCCCGCTTGCGGCTCACGGCCAGCGCGAGGATCTGCGCGATGATGGGTGCCAGGATCCACGAAATGATCCACACAACGAGCAGAATGAGGATCAGCGGGCCGCCGCCGCCCTTCTTCCCACCACCTCCCGAGGATCCTCCGCCTCCTCCACCACCGCCCCAGCTGCCGCCCCCCCCCCCCCCCCCCCCCCCCCC
>DATLVU010000018.1:0-7886 GCA_035577025.1 Gemmatimonadales bacterium | reverse complement strand
GAAGTCGTCGCTCTCGAACGCCGTCTCGGAGGGCGTGACGTTGCGTACGGGACCGAGCGCCTGGGCCTTCTTCAAGGCGAGGAGCGCCCGCCCGCCCTTGAGCGGCGCCTCGGAGCGGAGTGTGACCTGCACGAGGCGGCCCGCGACTGCGGGGGCCTCGACCACGGGAGCCGGTTGGGGCTCCTCCCCCCCCTTCCCCCCTCCCGCCGGCGCCGGGCGGCCGCCGGCGCCCGTCAGCGTCGCCGCGGCCCCGTCCAGGTCCGCCAGGATCTCCGTGACGTCGATCTCGTCCTCGCGGCCTACCACGGACAGCTCCACCGCCTGCTCCAGCGAGTCGCGCGCGCGGAACAACAGCTGCAAGAGCTCATCGGTCGCCGGTTGGGAGCCCCGGCGCAGCAGGTCGAGGAGGTTCTCGGTGCGGTGGGCGACGTCGGTCACGCGGGCGTAGCCCATGGTCGCCGCCATGCCTTTGACTGTGTGGACGGCGCGGAACAGGCCGCCCACCGGCGCCGGGCTCGCGGGCGCGCGCTCCCACTCGAGCAGGAGCTGGTTACAGGCGCTCAGGTGCTCCCGGCTCTCGGCCAGGAACAGCTCGGCGTACTGCGACAGGTCCATGGAGTCAGCCGAGGACGCGCTGCACGGCCTCGAGCACGCGCGAGGGCTGGAAGGGCTTGACGACAAAGTCTTTGGCGCCCGCCTGGATCGCCTCGACCACGAGCGCCTGCTGCCCCATCGCGCTGCACATGAGAATCTTGGCGTCGGGATCGTGCTTCACGATCTCGCGCACCGCGTCGATGCCGCCCATATCGGGCATGACGATGTCCATGGTGACGAGATCGGGCTTGAGCTGCTTGTACTTCTCGACGGCCTGGGATCCCGTCTCTGCTTCGCCCACGATCTCGAAGCCGGCCTGCCCCAGGATGTCACTGATCATCGTCCGCATGAAGATGGCGTCGTCGCAGACGAGGACACTGTGGCTCACACGGCCTCCCTAGGAAGACAGTATGGGGGTTAGCAGCGCGTCCGTATCGAGGACCACGAAGAGTTGACCGGCGCGGCGCCCGACGGCCCGCACCAGCGTCGGATCGATCCCGGGCAGCGCCTGCCGGCGTTCGAGCGCCTCCCCACCCACCGAGAGGAGGTCCACCACTTCATCCACCGTGAAGCCGAGGACTTTCTTGCCGCCATCCACTTCGAGGAGCACGATCGTGCCGGATGTCCCCCCCCCTCCCCCTCCTGGCTCGGCCGCGGGCTCGTCAGGGGGGGGAGCCTGACGAAGCGCTCGCCACCCTTCCACGACAGTGACGAGGGTGCCTCGCACGTTCATCAGGCCTGCGACCACGGGCGGCGCCCCGGGAATCCGGGTCGGCGTGAGCCGGGGGAGGATCTCCCGAACCCGGTCGGCCTCCGCGGCGCAGACGAGCTGCCCTACCCGAAAAAGGAGCAGTCGGACGACCCTGGCGTCACTCATCCGATGCGAAGAAGCCAAGATACTGCAAGGGGTTGCGTTGAGCAAGCAAACTTGGATCGGCGGCCGCGTTCGCGAGCGCCGGCATGAGTTCGGCGGGCCATTCCGACCGGAGCACCAGGCGGGCGCCGGTCACGGGATGCGGAAACGCGAGTTGGGCGGCGTGCAGGAGCTGCCGGGGAGCCAACGCCTCCAGCCGCTCGGCCACCTGCCGCTCGGAAGGCGTGACCCGTCGGCTCCCGCCGAACGCATACTCCCGGTCCCCGACCACCGGGTGACCGACATGGGCAAGGTGCACTCGGATTTGATGCGTGCGGCCCGTGCCCAGCGTGACGCGCAGCAGGTCCGTCTGGGCGAACTTGGCGACCACGCGCGCATGCGTCACCGCGTGGCGACCGCCGGCCAGCACCGTCATGCGCTTGCGATCCTTGGGATTGCGCGTGATCGGCGCTTCAATATCCACGGGGCTGCGCGCGAGATGGCCCCATGCGAGCGCCGCGTACACGCGCTGCACCTCGCGCCGCTCGATCATGCGCGTGAGGCGGCGGTGCGCATCGGCGGTCTTGGCGATGAGCAACAGGCCCGACGTGTCGCGGTCGAGGCGATGCACGATTCCGGGCCGGCCTTCGGTGCCCGCCGCGAGCTCGGTGCCGCGCGCGGTGAGCACATTGACGAGCGTGTCATCCCAGTGCCCGGGCCCAGGGTGCACCACGAGGCCGGCGGGCTTGTCGAGCACGGCGAGGTGCTCGTCTTCGAAGGCGAACGTGAGCTCCCGATGCGCGGGGGCGTACGTACGGGGAGGCGGCTCCGCGGCCGGGAGCTCCACGCTCACGACCGCACCGCGCTCGAGCAGGGCCGACGCGCGGAGCGAGCGGCCGTTCGAGGTGACGCGTTTGTCGGCGATGATCCGGGCGGCGACGGTACGGGAGAGCGCGAGCTGGTCGGCGAGAAACCGGTCGAGGCGCTCGGTCTGGGGGGCAAGGACGCAGAAGGTGACGGCGGCCATCAGGGCTCGGCCGCCCGGGCCTCCTTCGCTCGTTCCTGTGCCCGCCCTTCCATCCAGAGCGACACCGCGAGAGCGATCGCCCCCACCGTGATCGCCGAGTCCGCGACGTTGAACGTCGGCCACCGGGTCGATCCGATCCCCACGTCCACGAAGTCTACGACGCCCTGCGCGCTCCGAATGCGATCGATCACATTACCCACCGCGCCCGCGCACACGAGCGCGAGCGAGGCGATGCGGATCCGGTCGCCGGGACGCGCGGAGCGCACCATGGACCGCAGCACGAGCAGCGCCACGAGCGCGAGCCCGAAGAAGATCCACCGCGAGTACGCCCCGAGACACAGCCCGAACGCGGCGCATTGATTGAACACGAGCCGGAGCTGCACGTAGTCGCCGATGATGGACAGCGGGCGCATCGGCGAAAGGAACGACTCCGCGAGCAATTTGGTGACGACGTCCGCCACCACGATCGCCACCGCGATGCCCCAGAACAGGCGGCGATTAGCGCCGTTTGCCATCTTCTTCCTTCGCCTTGCAGCGGATGCACAGCCGTGCGTGCGGCAGCGCGTCGAGTCGTTCGAACCCGATCTCCTCGCCACACTGCTCGCACTTGCCGAACTTGTCGGGCGCCTGGTACAACCGCCGCAGGGCCTGGTTCACGTGCCAGAGGTAGCGCCCCTCCTGCGAAGCGAACAGGAACGCCTTCTCGCGCTCCATAGCGTCCGTGCCCTGATCGGCCATGTGGAAGGAGTAGCTCGAGAGGTCCCCGTCGGACGCCTGGAGGCTCGAGTTGAAGGACTCATCGTAGTAGCCGAGCTCCTTCATTACTCGGGCGCGCTCCTCCAGCAGCCGCTTTTCCAGGTGGGTAAGCTGCTTCTTATTGAGGCCCTTGGTCGCTTTGGGTTTGGATTTCGTCGGCATTATCGCGTACCGCCCTTTCGTCCGTCATGGCGCCGGAGCGCAATTGTCACCCGGCGCGCTTCGATGTCGACTTCCCGCTTCAGATCCGCTTCTTCCAGTACGGCGCCGAGGACGATCTTGCGAGTGAGCGTCTCGCCCTCGACGAAGCTCTGGAATGCGGACACCGCCGCCACGATCTCTGCGGCGCCGGCCACGCTGAGCTCGATGCGCGTCGTGTACTCGTACCCTGCCTCCTTGCGGAGGCGTTGCACGCGGTTCACGAGCTCGCGCGCCAACCCTTCTTGAATCAGGTCCTCCGACAGCCGGGGGTCCACGGCGGCGACGTACGGGCCGTCGGCCTGGACCGCCCAATCGCTCATCACTTCGCGGGTCACCAGCACGTCTTCCGGCCGGAACTCGAATTCGCCCGCCCGTACGGGCTCACCATGTTCCAGGGCCTCGAGCTCGCCCGCCGTGAGCTGCGACACGGCCGCGGCCGCGCGTGGGGTGTCCTTGCCGTATCGCTTGCCCAGACTCCGGTACTCCGCCTTCCCCTTGAGCCGCACCAGGTCGTGGTCCGACCCGACCACCTCGATGTCCTTGGCACTCACTTCCGCGGCCAAGATATCTAACAGGTCCGCCAAGGCCGGGCCCCGGACGGCGGCGGGAACGACCACCTTCACCCGAGCCACAGGCTGGCGGACAGGGAGCTGCTTGGTCTCCCGCGCCGCCCGCGCCAGGGAGGCGAGCTTGCGGATCGCCCCCATCGCCTGAAGCAGCTCGGGCGCCCGCCGGCCCCGGTCCGTAGGGAACGGGGCGAGGTGGACGGACCCCTCGCCCAGCGCCCGGTGGATCCAGTCGCTCACGAACGGCGCGGCGGGAGCGAGGAGGCGCGTCGCGGTCACCAGGGCTTCGTGCAGGGTCTCGAGCGCCACCGCGTCGGTGGCCCGGTCGGGAGCCCAGAACCGCGGGCGGTTGCGCCGGACGTACCAGCGCGACAGGTCTTCCCCCACAAAGTCCATGATCGCGCGGACACCCGCGGTCACATCGTAATCCGACCAGGCCCGGCGGACCTCTTCCACGACCTCATCGAGCCGCGCCAGGAGCCAGCGGTCGGCGGCCGGGCGCCTCTCGAACGGCGTGGCGTCCGCGTCGGCGGGCGGGGTCCACGTTTCCGCGTACCGCTGAAAGAACGTGTACGTGTTGCGCAGCGCGTTTAGGAACCCGCCGGTGACATCGGGGATCTGGTGGCGGTCGAACCGCTTCGAGAGCCACACCTGGCTCTGGCCGAGCAGGTACAGACGGACGGCGTCGGCGCCGAACTCCTCGATGACCTCCCACGGGTTCACGACGTTGCCGCGGCTCTTCGACATCTTCTGCCCCTGCGCGTCGAGCACCAGCTCGTTCACGATGACGTTCTTGTACACGAGCGCATCGAACGCACTGACCCCGATCGCGAGGAGCGAGTAAAACCAGCCGCGCGTCTGGTCCACGCCCTCACAGATGAAGTCCGCCGGAAAGTGCGCCTTGAAGTCGGCCTGATGCTCGAAGGGGTAGTGCCATTGGGCGTACGGCATGGCGCCGGAGTCGAACCAGGCGTCGATGACCTCGGGGACGCGACGCATCGTCCCGCTGCACTCGCGACAACGCCAGCTGAACTGATCGATCGCCGGCTTGTGCGGATCGAAGTCCTTCGGCAGCCGCTTCCCCCAGCGCTCCGCCAGCTCCGCGTACGAGCCGATGACCTCCCGATGCTCCGCCTCGGCGTCACACTCCCACACGTTGAGCGGCGTGCCCCAATACCGGTCCCGCGACAACGCCCAGTCGACATTGTTCTCGAGCCACGCGCCGAACCGCCCCGTCCCCACTTCGGACGGATGCCACCCCACCTGCTCGTTCACCTCGAGCATTCGGGCACGTACCGCCGTCGTGCGGACGAACCACGAGCTGCGCGCGTAGTAGATCAACGCCGAGTCGCAGCGCCAGCAGAACGGGTACTGATGCTCGTACGGCAGCGTCTCGAGCCACCGCCCCTCGTGCTTCAACCGCTCGATGATCAGTCGGTTGGTTTCCTTGTCGGTCACCAGCTTGCCGTTGATCTCCGGCCAGCGGGTGTCCTGAAAGGTCCCGTCCGGAGCGACCGGGTTCACGAAGGCGAGGCCGTACTGCTGCGCCGCCGCGTAGTCGTCCGCGCCGAACGCCGGCGCCATGTGGACGAGGCCCGTTCCCTCTTCGGCGGACACGAAGGCCCCCGCCACGACGATCGCGCGTTGGCCCTCCTGCGGCAGCGGCACGACCTCGAGCGGTCGCACGTACTTGAGCCCCACCAGCTCGCGGCCGCGATAGCCCGCCACACGAGTCGCGCTCGCGAGTGGCTTGCCGCCGACGTGCACATGGGCTGCCCGCTCCGTCGCCACGATGTAGCGCACGCCAGTGACCTCGTATTCCCCGTACTCGAGGTCCGGATGCACGGCGACCGCCACGTTCGCGAGCAGTGTCCACGGCGTGGTCGTCCAGATGACCAGCTGGCGGTTGGCATCGGTAGCGAGCGGGAAGGACACGTACACCGAATTGGTCTGGACCTTCTCGTAGCCGAGCGCCAGCTCGTGCGAGGAGAGGGCGGTCCCACAACGCGGGCAGTACGGCAGGACCTTGTGCCCACGATAGAGAAGCGCCTTTTCGTAGAGACGCTTTAGCAGCCACCACACCGTCTCGATGTAGTCGTTCGAATACGTGATGTAAGGGTGCTCGTAGTCCAGCCAGTACGCGATGCGCTCCGAGAGGGACTCCCAGTCGGTCTTGTACTTGAAGACGTTCTCGCGACACAGCCGATTGAACTTCTCGACGCCATACGCCTCGATCTGCTTCTTGCCGGAGATCCCGAGCATGCGCTCGACCTCGATCTCGACGGGAAGGCCGTGCGTGTCCCACCCGGCGATGCGCGTCACTCCCTGCCCCAGCATGGTGTGGTAGCGGCAGACGAGGTCCTTGATGGTGCGCGCGAACACGTGATGAATGCCCGGACGCCCGTTGGCGGTGGGCGGCCCCTCGAAGAACACAAAGGGCGGGCCGTAGCGCGCGCCCTCCTGGGTCTTCTCGAAGAGGCGCTCGTGCTTCCACTCGCCGAGGAGGTTTTTCTCCAGCGCGTCGGGCGTGAGCCGGGCGTCGAACAGCGGATAGGCCATCAGTTGAGCCGCTCGATCACGCCGCGCACCAGGGCCGTCAGGCGGGGCTCGGCCTCACGCGCGACCGCGAGAATCTGCTCGAGCGACGCGGGGGCCAGCGCGTCCGGGAGACATTGGTCCGTGATGATGGACAGACCCAGGACCCGTAGCCCCATGTGCGCCGCCGTGATCACTTCGGGGACGGTGCTCATGCCGACGACGTCCGCGCCGAAGGCCCGCAGCATCCGGTACTCGGCGCGCGTCTCGAGATTCGGACCAGTCACCGCCACGTACACACCCTCGCGGAGCAGGACGCCGAGCGCGAGTGCCACCGCGCGCGCCAGGGAGCGGAGCTCGGCATCGTAGGGCTCCGACATGTCGGGGAACCGGGAGCCGAGGCGGTCATCGTTGGGCCCCACGAGCGGGTTTGTGCCCAGCAGATTGATGTGGTCCGCGATGAGCATCAAGTCGCCCGGGCTCCACAGCGGATGCATACCGCCGCACGCGTTGGACACCACCAGGGTCCGTGCCCCGAGCCGCGCCAGCACCCGCACGGGAAACGCGATCTCCTGCGGCGAGTAACCTTCGTACAAATGGACCCGTCCCTGCATGGCTACCACGCGCCGGCCCGCGAGCGTACCCGCGAGCAGCCGCCCGGCGTGACTCTCCACCGTGGAAAGCGGGAAGCCCGGAATGTCGCCGTAGGGGATGCGGGCCTCCACGTCCAATTCGTCGGCCAGCCCGCCGAGCCCGGTGCCGAGGATGATCGCGACGTCGGGCGTGAGCGTCGTCCGCGCCCGCACGGCGCGGACCGCGGCTTCGATCATCCGCCCTGCTGGCTCCCCCCGTCCAGGGCGCGCAACTCGGCCAGCTGGCGCTCGAGCAGGGCGCGGAAGCCCACCACGTACGCCTGGAACTGGCGCTGCACGTCCGCGCTCTGCCGCTCGACTTCTTCGCGCGCCAGGCGCGCCTCGTCGAGGATGCGACGGGCATCCGCCTCCGACTCGCGGATGATCACTTGGGCTTCGCGCAGCGCCGCGCTGCGACTGTCCTCCCGCAGCTGCTGCGCCGCGACGAGCGCCTCGTTCATGGCGCGCTCCCGCTCGCGATACGCCTGCAGCTGCTCGCCCAGGGCCGAGAGGCGCTCCTCGAGCACGGATTTCTCGCGCAGAATCCGCTCCAGCTCGTCGGCCACGCGGCCGCGAAAGTCTTCGACGCCGACCGGCTCATAGCCGCGCAGGCTGCGGCGGAACTCCTGCTTGCGCACGTCGAGCGGCGTGAGGTGGAACGCACTCTCGCTCACGTCTCCGTTTCCCCCCCCCTCCTCGGGCCGAACAGGACGGTACCCAAG
>DATLVU010000017.1:0-31989 GCA_035577025.1 Gemmatimonadales bacterium | reverse complement strand
CCAGCCGGCGCTGGGCTTCGAGCTCGGCGAGCAGTCCTTCGGCCTCCGAGCGCTTGCCCGCGCGGGCGAGGACGTACCCCAGCGCCGCGGCCGTGTAGGTCGCCGCACCCGGCAACGTCATCCCCTCGCGCAGCACGCGCTCCGCCTCGTTCCATTGGTCTTGCTGCGCCAGGAGCAGACCGAGCACGCGATAGGTCTCGGCCGCCGTCGGATTCATCGCGACCGCGCGAGCCATGTGATAGCGGGCTTGGTCGTAGCGCCGGGCGTAGTAGTAGACCCACCCCACACTCCGGCGGATCGATACTGACGCCGGGTCGAGCTCCAGCGCCGTATGGGCTTCGACCAGGGCCTCGTCGAGTCGACCACGTGCCGTCAACCAGAACGCATACCACTGGTGCGCGGTGGCGTAGCGCGGGTCGAGCTCCAAGGCCCGCCGGAACTCCCGGCCCGCGCCCTCCCAGTCCCAGTCGTAGATGAACAGGCTCCACGCGAGGGAGGCGTGCGTTTCGGCCACTGTCTCGTCGAGCTCGAGGGCCTTGCGCGCGTACTGCTTGGCGAGCGCAAACCCCTCGGCGACGGGGACGCTGCGGTAATCCAGCTGCAGCGAGTAGGAGTCGGCGAGACCGGTGTACGCGGGCGCGTAGCGCGGATCTTCGGCGATCGCCTGTTCGAAGTAGCGAATGGCCTCGGTGATCCCTTCTTGTGTGCGTGTGTTCCAGGCGTAGCGGCCCCGCAGGTAGAGGCCGTAGGCCGTGATGTTCTCGGTGTGGCGCTTGGGGCTGGGCGCCGCGAACTCCGCGAACGGGGCGACGCGCAACGTGTCCACGATCGTCCGCGCGATCTCGTCCTGAATCGCGAACACGTCGGCGAACGTGCGATCGAAGCGCTCGGACCAGAGCAGCTGGCCGTCTTCAGTCGAGGTGAGCTGCGCCGTGATGCGGAGCCGATCCCCGGACCGGCGCAGCGTGCCCTCCAACACCCAGGCGGCGCCGAGGAGGGCGCCGATGGCACGGACATCCTGGGGCTTGCCTTTGAGCGCGAACACGGACGTTCGCGAGGCCACCCGCAGGCCGTCCACCTTCGCGAGCGCGTTGATCAGCTCGTCGGTGATGCCATCGCTGAGATACTCGTTTTCGCGATCGGGGCTCGCATTGACGAACGGGAGCACGGCGATCGAGCGGCCGATCACGGAGCCGATGGTGCCCGCTCCCGGCTGCTCGCGCTGGAGGGCCGCCACGAACTCGGCCACGGTGGGAAACCGCTCGCCGGGGTCCTTCGCGAGCGCGCGAGCCAGCGTTCGCTCGATGTGGGCGGGCGCATCGGGCCGCAGGGCCCGCACGGGCCGGGGCACGTCCGTCACCTGCTTGGCCAAGGTGGCCCGCGCTCCCATGCCGCGTACGGGCGGCTCGCCGGTGAGCATCTCGTACACCACGCACGCGAGGCTGTAGACGTCGCTCGCGCTGCCAATGTTCGGCTCTCCGCTCGCCTGCTCGGGACTCATGTACTCCGGGGTCCCGACGGCGATGCCGGCGTCCGTCACGCTTTCAGTTTCCGACGCGGAGTAGACCCGCGCGACCCCGAAGTCGGCCAGCAAGGCGTGCCCGTCGGCGAACAGGACGTTTTCCGGCTTCACATCCCGATGGACGAACCGGTTGCGGTGCGCGTAGTCGAGTCCGGCACCCACTTCCTGCGCGATGCGGAGTGTCTCTTTGAGCGCGAGACGCTTCTCCGCATCGAGCCGCTCGCGGAGCGACCCGCCCGGGACGAACGGCTGCACGTAGTACAGCATCCCGTTCGCCTCACCGGAATCGATGAGCGGCACGATGTGCGGGTGCGCCAGTCGCGCGGCGATCCCGATCTCGCGGAGGAATCGCTCGGCGCCGAGTGAGGCGGCGAGGCCGGGCCGGAGCACCTTGATCGCGACCTTGCGCCCGTGCTTCCTGTCTTCGGCCAGGTAGACGGTCGCCATGCCGCCACGACCAAGCTCTCGCTCGACCGCATATCGGTCGGCGAGTGCGGAGGCGAACGAGGCCAGCGTCTGGGTCATGGGGAGTGGAGCGGATGGGATTCGAACCCACGACCCCCTGGTTGCAAACCAGGTGCTCTCCCAGCTGAGCTACCGCCCCGAAGCAGCTTCAAGATAACGCCGTTCCAGACTGCGACGACCGACCATGTCGCGTTTTCGCCCTCCAATGTCGCAGAAACGCCCTAGTCACGCCGTCCCGGAGGCGTAGGCTCAAGGAGTACCGTCAGACCGATCCTGCGCCTACCACCGTCAGGAGGTGCCCGTGTACCGGTCAACCACCGCAGGTATTTTTTCCTTCGTCGTCCTGATCTTTGCCGCACCCGTCGCGGCGCAGGGTGTCCGCGCGCAGCTCGGTATCGGCGGCAGTCTCGCGTTCCCAACGAGCTTCTACCACGCGGACCCCTCCGGCGACGGCTTCACGCCCGCCCTCTATGGGCTGATGGTCGTCGACTTGAAGCTGCCGAACAGTCCGATCGGGTTTCGACTGGACGCGAGCACCGGTCACAACCCGGCGAACGACAGCCTCAAGGCCCATCTGTCCGCCGCGGTGAATATGCCCGCCGACGCCAAGACGTCGCTCGTTGGCGTGAACGCGAGCGTGACCTACACCCTGCAGCCGGCTTCGATAGGTCGCGGCTACCTGATGGCCGGGTTGGGCCTTCACCACGTCACGCTCACGGAAACGGCGAACGGTGTCAGTGTCGACACGTCCGCCACGAAGTTCGCCTGGAACGTCGGCATGGGGCTCACGGTCGGGACCGGCGCGGTGAGCGGGTTCATCGAAGCTCGCTACGTGGATGTCTCGGCGTTTGAGGGACTCAAGCCAACCTACTTCGCGACCACGACCGGGATCCGTCTCCGGATCGGCGGCTCGTAGCCTAGTGGTTCTCGGGCACGAGCTGCTTGACGTTCTTGAGCCGCTGGCGCGCGTCGTCGATCTGCTTCGCCAGCGCTGAGGGGGCCAGCGCGATGAACTGCGTGTAGTAGGCGATGGCGAGGGAGTCCTTCCCTTGCCCCTCGCGGACGTAGGCGAGCGGGAGGTACGGCTTCGCGAAATACGGATCCGCGTCGACGGCGAGGCGGAACTGCTCGGCGGCGGCGTCGAAGCTCTGCCGCGTCATCAACAGCACGCCGTAGAAGTACAGGATGTCCGCCCGTTTGGGCGCGAGCTGCGCCGCCAGCTCGTACTCCTTCATGGCGGCGCTCGTGTCGCCGGTTGCTAGGGCCATCCTGGCGAGCGCGATATGCGCGGGATAGAACGCGAGGTTCTCGACGAGCGCCTGCCCGTACGCGTCCCGCGCCGCCGCCCGTTTGTCCTGCGTCTCGCGCACCCGGCCGATGCTGTACGCCAACATCTCTTTGCTGTTGTACAAGCGCACGAGCGTCGATTCCTCGCTCTGTTGCTCGACGGTCCGCTCCGCCTCGAACTCGGCCGCGGCGCTGTCGTACTGCAGCATCGGAATGAACGCGCGGGCCCGGCTCGCGTGGAGCCCGTGCTCCTTCGGATTCCCCTTGATCGCGATCGCGTACTGTTTCACCGACTCGTCGAACCGCCCGCTCCCGTACGCGAGCCACCCCTTGAGCCCCGGATCGGGTATCATCGCGAGGTCCACCTCGCTGAACTCGCCCTCCGTCGCCTGGCTGATCGCCTGGAAGTAGTCCCGCGCCAGGACCGCATCGAGCTTCGTGTAGATCAACGGCTCGCGGATCAGCGCCTCGTATCTCAGCGAGTCAATCTTGGCGTTCTCTTTGCGATTCCGCGCGTTGTCGCTCACGAGCGCGAACATGTCGCGATGTTGCCGGCCCAACAGCAGCGCCGCCCATCGGCCGTACCAGGGTTCCGGGCCCGCCGGCTCGAGCCGCGCCGCCCAGTAAAACGCGTCCGCGGCCTTCTCGGGACGATCCGTCAGATGCTGCATGCCCCACTGGTAATACGCGCCAGCGCTGTTCGTGTCCCGCCCGGCGTCGAGCTTGGGGCGCTTCGGCTCTTTGACCTGTGCATCCTGGGCGGACAGCGCTCGTGCAGCCGCCAATACCATGGCGAAGGCGAGCGCAACTCCCCGGACGCGCGCGCGACGGAGCGGGACGGCCATAGAGATATGATGCATCGCGGCGGGCCGCCCGACTAGGGCGTTCTTGCGACTCGGAGGGGCGTGTTTGCGACAGCTAGCGCGCGACCGTGAGCGTATATCCCGCAAGGGAGCGGAGCTGGAAGTCCGCCGACGCCGCGACCCCCTGCACCACAGCGTGATACTGCGCCACCTTGGCGACGTCCGCCACGCCGATGGAAACGATGGCGCCGTCGCTGAGTGGCCCGGTGAGCGCGATCTTGGTGACCGTGGAGCGCGGCTCCGAGAACGCGCGGAGTCCCGCCCCCGCCGTCACGCTCGTGAGCGCTTGAGGGCCGGTGACCGTGAGGAGAATCGCGCCGTCCGCGCCCGCGTTGGGCGTGTGGAGCGAAACGGTCAGCATCCCCGCCACCGGGCCCGTGCCGCTGCTGCAGCTCAGGGCGCCGGCGAGGAGGAACGCGGCCAGGATGCCAGCCGCCATCCGGTTCATCGGGACGCTCCCTTCTTCTTCTGGGCACCGACCAACCGCGCCCGCTGTGGCGCCCAAAGCGGCGCGCCCGTAGCCTGCACCCAGGCGAGGAAATCCCCGAGGTCGAAGCCCCCGTTGTTGTTGCCGAGCTGGTCGAGATCCGCAAGCTGCGCGGTCGTGAGCGTACTCGTCCCATTGAAGAGCTGCGCCACCAACTCCGAGGTGGTGAAGGTTTCGAGGAATACAGCCCGCACCGTATAGGGTCGGGTCATGGGCAGCGTAATGGACGCGTTCTTCGTGATCGTGTCGCCGGCCCAGCCGAGGAACGCCCGCACGGCGCTCGTATCGGTCGCCGTGACGGTGACCGGCGTGCCGTCCGCGACAAAGGTGTCGGAGGGCACCGACCCCACGACCGTACCGCCGGCCGTCCCGGTGTAGCTGATCTGATGCGCGCGGGTGAGCGTCACGCTGAGTGTCTCGGGCGTCGCGCTGGTGACATAGTTGAAGGTGCGCTGCTGTCCGCCACTCCATTGCACGAAGATCTGTCTCGTCCGTCCGCCGGCGGTGAACTGGGTGTCCGCCACGCTGACCGTGTGGCTCGAGCTCGGCGTCAGGATGTCCCGGAACACGTGGTACGACACGGCATCGAACTGGATGAACGCGGTGGTGTCGTTCGCCCGCGCCACCCACACCGGATAGCCCACGCGGAATTGCATCGTGCCGTTCGGCACCAGCTGGGTGATCTGGTCCAGCACGAGCCCGGCAGGGAGGCTGTCCGCGTTGCGCAGCGCGGCCGGTGTACTCGTCGGCGTGAACGCCACGTTCCCGGTGGTCCCGGGGTAGACGTCGCCCGCGTCCCCACGGTCGGAGCAGCCGGCAGCAGGCGTTCCGGTGCACCGGGGACCGCCGGGATTGGCGTCAAGATTCGCGAAACCGTCCGCCTGCACGACGGCGAGTCCGTGGATGGGGCCCGCGTTGACGCGATTGTCCTGGTCGATGCCGTGTTGGGCGATCTGCTCGGAGTCGACGTGATAGACGATCAAGCCACCACCGCACGGTGGAGGCGTGCCGGTGTTGTACCAAATTTGGCAGTGATAGTGCAGCATCGAGCTGTCAGACTCGACGGCCTGGCGGTTCTCGAGCAGGAAGTACTCGCCGCGCGGGTTCGCCCCATCCACCGGCAGGAAGAACGCGGTGTCGGACGTCGGGGCGGCACCGACACTGTACGTGCCCCCCTTCCCGAGGGGCGCGATCGTCACCCATCCGAGCTCGTTGAGTGACCACGCGTCCATTCGCGACGGGCTGAATGGCGAGGTGTAGTTCCCCGAACCCATCAGGCTGTACTCGCCGTCGCCTTCGCTGTTCTGGTCCGTATCGTACAGATCCGGTAACCCGAATCCGTGCCCCGTCTCGTGGGCCACGGTCCCGATCGGCATGATCTGGGTCGCGTCGCACGAGCCTTCACCACCGACGCCGCTTTCGAGGATGTAGTCGGATATCTGTACGTGCGCGATCGTATCGGCCACGATCTCGGTCGAGTGCGTCACGTAGGATGATCCGATCAGGGAAAAGCGGTGCGCCCAGAGATGGTTGTTGTTCAGACCCCCGCACGCCCCGTCGATTGCCGGCTGGATGAAGGCCACGAGGTCCACAAAGCCGTCCCCGTTGAAGTCGTACTGCGTCCAGTCGACCTGATTGTCGAGCTTGCGCAGCGCCTCGCGCAAGCCACCCTGCATCCGCAACACCGCCTGCGAGCTGAACAGGCCATTGCAGTTGTTGTTGTTGTACGGATTCCCGGTGCAGGTCCCGGGGATTCCGGTATAGGTGACCTCGTTGGAGTCGAGTGCCGCGTAGCCGTACGTCTGCCCCTGTACGCTCAACAGGCCGTTCGACATCTGCTCATAAAAGGTGCGGTAGGTGTACGGACGGCCGGCGGACGCACCCGTCGGAGTGGGGGCGAACAGGACCTGATCGTACTGAGTGGTGCTGCGAATCTGGCTCGACGGCGTGTCCTTGAACTTGAACAGGACGGCCGGAACCTTGAGCACGCCCGACACCGCGGCATTCGACCGAGCCGGCGTGGCGCCGGCGAGCGCCGCGCCGCCCCCCGTCGTGATTGGCGCGTTCAGCGCCGGGAAGTTCCGGCGCGAGAGCAGCTGCCGGCGCAGCGTGCGCACCGCGCGTGCATCCCGCCGCCACACGCCGTCCTTGCGGAAATCGAAGCCCCGAATCTCGTGCCGCACGGGCGGGAGCCCTTGCTGGGCACGTCCCGTTGCGGGAATGAACGATGCGACGATCAGGAAAGCGGCCAGGCGTCCGGGCGTCACGCGCATCCTCACGGGTTTCGAGGGGTCAGGTGCGGCAATCTAGCCTATGCGGGGCGCGCCGGAGAAGCTGTGCGGCGCCTCACGCCCCGACCCGCGAGGATCACGCCTAACGCCATGAAACCGATCACGCCCCCTACGACCTTCGCCTCGTAGATCCACGGCGCCGGCTCGTCGGCTGGAGGGACGAAGCCGAGCACGATCGAGAAGAGCACGGCGATGAATCCCACGAGCCCTACGAGGGCGGTCCGGGTGTCGCGCACGCGCCGCAGCCGGAGGTACGCGGCGAACAGATACAGGTAGGGGATGAAGAAGAGGATCAACGTCGTCTGGGTGAGGACGAGGTAGGCGTTCTTGACCGTCGTGCCCGCGAGACTCGCGATCACGAAGACGGTCGCCACCACGCCCTGCGTGAGCAGTCCCACGTAGGGCGTCTGCCAGCGAGGGTGGATGCGGCCGAACGCGGGGGGCAAGGCGCCGTCTACGCCCGCGACAAACGGCAGGCGGGCCGAGCCCGCGAGCCATGCGCCAACGCCCCCGAGGTTGCCCAGGACGAGGAGGATCGCCACGATCCCCGCCGCCGGCGCGAGCCAGGGAGCCCCGAGCCGCTCGACGAGCGCCGCCGTCGCCTGCGGCATGCCGTTCGTGATGCTCACCGTCTCGTGTGGCAGCGCCACGAGCATGGCAGCCGTGCCGATCAGATACATGGCGACGATCGCGAACCCCGAAAGGGCGATGCCGCGGCGCAGCGTGCGCGCGGGGTCGTAGATCTCGTCCCCCAGCGTCGGCGCGAGCTCGAGCCCCGCGAACGCGAAGGTCATGGTCGCGAACAGATTGATGGACTGGAGATCGAGCGACGCCGGCACCAGCGCGCGTGTCGTGACCGCCGTTGCGCTGCCGTGACTCGCCAGTGACCAGACCGCGAGTCCGACGAAGATCAATCCGGGCAGCCACGTGCCGTGCCCGCCGAGATTCTGGAGACGCTTGCCCACGCGCAGCCCGACCACGTTCATGCCCACCGCCAGCCAGAGGCCGGCGAGCGAAACGAACGCGATGAACCAGCTGTCCTCTCCCAGGTGCGCGAAGCGCGAGCCCGCGGCGTAGGCGGCGATCGCCGCGGTGGAGAGGAGCAGCGAAGGGAAGTAGAACAGGTTGTTCACCCAGTAGCCCCACCCGGCGACGAAGCCGTGCAGCGGGCCGAACGCGCGCTGGACCCAGCGGTAAATCCCGCCCGCACCCGGATCGATGTCGGACAGCTCGCGAACCGCCGCGGCGGAGGGCAGGAAGAAGATCACCATCGCCACGAGCCACAGGCCAAGGCTCGCGAGCCCGAATTGACTCGCGGCGGTCGTCAACCAGCGCAGGCCCACGATCGCGGAGATGTTGAACAGCACCACGTCGCGGAGCCGCATGACCCGCGGCAGCTGCGGATTCACGCCCACGGGCCGACGCTGTCTCTAAGGAGCAGTTGGGTGCACGGTCGCCGCGAGCCACCCGATGCCGCTGCCGAGCACCGCTCCGCCAATGACGTCGGTGGGAAAATGCTGGCCCGCGGACACGCGCAACGCGGCGACCGCGGCGGCCGCCCCGTACGCCAGCAACGCGTTGCGCGTCCGATGCGGCAGGTGCTCACGGCCCGCTATCACGAAGTATGTTGTGGCTGCCGCGAACGCCACGGACGCGTGCCCCGACGGGAACGAACGACGGTTGTCTGGATCCGACGCTGCGGCGGGTGCCTCTGCAGTGTACAGCACGGGCCGGCTCCGATGGGCGAACACTTTGACCCAATACGTCGTCGCATAGGTCCATATGAGGGCGTTCGACAGCACGGCGACGTTTCCGCGGGCTTGCGCCGGCGTCGTGCCGTGGATCGACGAGAACCCCGAGAACGCCATCACCCCGATCAGCGTGACCGTGCTGGCCGTTGCGGCAGACCCAGAGAAGGTGTGCAACGCGATCCGATCGAACCCGGAGAGGGATCCCGGATCGCAGGGGGCGCACGGCGGCGGACCGCTGGGCAGCTTCGCGATCTTTGGGATCTCGCCTAGTACGCCAGCGGTGAGGACCGACGCCCCGTCCCACCAGGTGACGCGATATGGCGCCTGCGCCGCCGCGGCGCGAACGAGGAGAACCAGTACCGTAAACGGCGCGGTGAATCGACGCAATTGGGGTCTCGTTGGAAACGGGCGGCCTTCAACTTACGTACTGTCGGCCGCGCGCGCTCGACGACACGCATCTCGTGTGGCCTTGCAGTTTTAGGGCCTCGCCACTAACCTGTAGGCTGCATTTTCTCCAACTCGCTCCCGGGGGCCCGTGAATACCGAGACCCTGCAGCACGTCGCCTTGTTCGATAAGTGCAAGAGCTTCACGAAGGCCCGGGAGCTGCAAGCCGTCGGCCTCTATCCGTATTTCCGCCCCATCTCGCACTCCGAGGACACGGTCGTCGTCATCGAGGGCAAAGAGCGGATCATGATGGGCTCCAACAACTACCTGGGGCTCACGCATCATCCGGAGGTGCTGGCGGCGGCCAAGCAAGCGCTCGAGCGCTACGGGTCGGGGTGCACGGGGAGCCGCCTCTTGAACGGCACGCTGGACCTGCACGAGCGGCTCGAGCGGGAGCTGGCGCAGTTCTTCGGCAAGGAATCGTGTCTCGTCTTTTCGACCGGTTACCAGGCCAACCTCGGCGTCATTTCGGGCCTCGTGGGTCGCGGCGACGTCGTGTTCCTCGACAAGCTGGATCATGCCTCGATCGTGGACGGCGCCAAGATGTCCTACGGCGAGACCGTGCGCTTCAATCACGGCGACCTGGGAAACCTCGAGCGCAAGATGCAGCACGTGCCCGCGGGGACCGGCATGATGATCATCGTCGACGGTGTCTACTCGATGGAGGGAGACATCGCCGACGTTCCGAACCTGCTCAAGATCGCGCAGAAATACGGCGCGGCGCTCGCGGTCGACGACGCACACGCCGTCGGGGTGCTCGGCCCGCGTGGTGACGGGACCGCTGCGCACTTCGGCCTCACTGACGACGTGGACCTGATCGTCGGCACGTTCTCCAAGTCGCTCGCGTCCATCGGCGGGTTCGCCGCAGCCTCGGAGAGCGTCATCCACTTTCTCAAACACAACTCCCGCCCGCTCATCTTCACGGCCGCGCTCCCGCCCGCCAACACCGCGGGCGTGCTCATGGCGCTGCACATCCTGCAGCGGGAGCCCGAGCGACGTGATTGCCTGTGGCAGAACACGCGCCGCTTGCAGGATGGACTGCGCACGATCGGCTTCGACATCGGCCCGACCGAGACGCCGATCGTACCCGTGCTCATCGGACCGCTCGAGAAGACGTTCCTGTTCTGGCGGAAGCTGTTCGAGGCCGGCGTCTTCACGAACCCCGTCGTGCCCCCCGCGGTGCCGCCATCGCAGTGCCGGCTGCGGACGAGCCTCATGGCGACGCACAAGTCGCAGCAAATCGACCACGCGCTGGAGGTGTTCGCCCGGCTCGGGAAAGAGCTGGGGGTCATCTGAGCACTCCGCAGATCGTGCCCGTCACGGACGGGCGCGGTCTGAATCGGTTCATCGCTTTTCCCTACGACCACTACCGCGGTGACCCGCTGTGGGTCCCGCAACTGCGGATGGACGTCCGCACGCTCTTGTCCCCCACCAAGAATCCGTTCTTCCAGCACGCCGAGGCCCAGTACTTCATCGCCCAGCAGAACGGGCGCGTCGTGGGGCGCATCGCTGCCATCAAGAACGACGCGCACACGCGCGAGCACGGCGACCAGGTCGGGTTTTACGGCTTCTTCGAGTCCGTGGACGAGCAGAGGGTGGCGGGCGCGCTCTTCGACGCGGCCGGCCGTTGGCTCCGCGAGAAGGGGTTCCGGGTAATGCGCGGACCCATGAGCCCGTCCATCAACGACGAGTGCGGGCTGCTAGTGAACGGCTTCGACACCCCACCGACCCTCATGATGCCGCACAACCCCGCCTACTATGTGGGGCTACACGACCGCTACGGATTCACGAAGGCGAAGGACCTTCTCGCGTTCGAAAGCGCGGGCGTTCAGATGCCGGACCGCATCGGGCGCGCCGCCAAAGTGATCGCGGAGCGCAAGGGGATCACGCTCCGGCCCCTCAATCTGAAGCGATTCAAAGACGAGGTGGAGCTGGTCAAGGCGCTGTACAACCAGGCCTGGGAGCGCAACTGGGGGTTCGTCCCGCTCACGGAGGCGGAGATCGACCACCTGGCCAAGCAGCTCAAGCCGATCGTGGTGCCGGATTTGATCTGCTTCGCCGAGCGGCAGGGGAAGGTCATCGGGTTCGCGGTAGCCCTTCCGGACCTCAACGTGGCGCTCAAGCACAACCCCTCGGGCCGTCTCTACGGCCTCCCCAAGATCCTGTGGTACGCGCGCAAGATTCACCGCTGTCGCATCCTGCTGCTCGGCACGATCAAGGAATACCGAGGGAGCGGTGTGGACGCGTTGATGTATCACTGGATCTGGACGAAGGGCGGGGTCCTCGGCTTCCACTGGGGCGAAGGCGGGTGGATCCTCGAGGACAACGCCGCGATGGTCAACGCCGCTCACCAGCTCGGCTTCCGTCCTTACAAGACGTACCGGATCTACGACAAGTCCCTGTGAAGGCATTCGTCACCGGCGGGACGGGCTTCGTCGGTGCGCATCTCGTGCAGGCGTTGCGGGCGCGAGGCGACGAGGTGACCTGCCTCGTGCGCGACCCGGCCAAGGCATACGCGCGTGGCTGGAGCGACCTGCACCTGATTCAGGGGGACCTGGACGACGCGGCCGCGCTGGCGCGCGGATGCGCGGACGCGGAGGTGATCTATCATGTCGCCGGACGGATCAGCGCGCGCGACCTGTCCGACTTCATGCGCGCGAACCGCGACGGCACGGCCAACGTGCTCGAGGCCGCCGGGCCGGGCTGGGCGGGCCGCTTCGTCCTCGTGTCGTCGCTCGCGGCCGGCGGGCCGACTGGGCCGGGGCAGCCGATCGATGAGACCCGCCCCCCGTCGCCGGTCACCCCCTACGGGCAGAGCAAGCTCGCCGCCGAAGTCCTGGTCCGCGCGATGGCTCGCTCGTGGACGATCGTGCGGCCACCCGCCGTCTACGGGGAGTGGGATCGCGAGTTTCTCAAGGTCTTCCGCCTGGCGCGCCTGGGTTTTGCGCCGGTGTTCGGGGACGGCTCGCAGGAGCTATCGGTCATTTACGCTGGAGACCTGGCGGCCGCGCTGGTGGCGGTGGCCGTGACTCAGGTTGCAGCCAACCGGTCGTATTACGCGACGCATCCGGCGGTGACGACCAGCCGGGAGCTCGTCAAGGCGATCGGGCTAGCGGTCGGGCGCGCGCCGCGTATCGTTCCGCTCCCCGCGCCTCTCGCCCGCGGGCTTCTCTGGACCATCGGCTCGATCGCGCACGTGGCCCGCCGCGCCACAGTGCTGTCGGCCGACAAGGCGGCCGAGTTTCTCGCGCCGGCGTGGACGTGCCGAGCCGACGCGTTGATGCGTGACACCGGCTGGCGCGCGGAGACCGATCTGGCGGCCGGGCTGCGACGCACGGCGGCGTGGTATCACGCGGAGAGGTGGCTGTGAGCGAAACGCTGACGACGTTCCGTCGTGCCATCATGCACCGCTTCACGGCGGTGGACATCGTCACCGTGCTCTACGTCGTCTTCGCGACGGCCGCGGTCATCGCCTTCTCGGGCTCAGATCACGCCGGCTGGTATTGGTTGCTCACCGCGCACGCGCTCATCGTCGTGCTGGTACTGCTCGCGCCTGCCGCGCGCCGCGCCGGGCCGCTGGGCCGGTTCGTGGGCGATTGGTACCCGATGCTGCTCCTCGGCGGGCTCTACGCGGAAGTCGGCGTCGTCAACGTGGATCTGGGCTTCCAGTACGATCAGGTCATCCAGCGGCTCGAGCTCTGGGTGTTCGGCTCGCAGCTCTCCTACCGGTGGATCCGCGAGATGCCGAATCCCGTCCTGTCCTGGGTGCTGCACACCTGTTATCTCGCCTATTACGCCATCCTGTACGCGTCACCGCTCGGCCTGTGGATCAGCGGACGCCGGGACGCAGCGCGGCGCACGATCTTCGCGGTGATGGTCACCTTCTATTTCTGCTACGTCTTCTTCCTGTTCTTCCCCGTGGCGGGCCCACGGTACACCTTCGAGCTCGCCCACAATGCCGCCACGGAGGTGTGGCCCGCGCGGCTCGCGCAGTGGCTGCTCGATCGCGGCGATTCCTGGGGCGCGGCGTTTCCGTCGTCGCACGTGGCCGCCGCCGTGGTCGCGTGCGCCTGCGCGCTGCGCTACTGGCGCCCGCTCGGCCTGATCCTCGCGCCCCTCACGCTGGGGCTCGTCTTGTCGGTGGTCTACGGGCAGTTTCACTACGCGGTGGACGCGGTGGCCGGGCTCATCGTGGCGTGCGCCGTGCTCGCCTCCCTGCGCATCTACGGCACCGCGCCCGCCGGCGCGCCGGCGCCGCTGGCCGAGCAGAAGCTCGAGACCGGCCCGGCCTAGCCCTCGCGCGCGGCCGCGCGCGAGGCGACGGTGTCGAGGTCGCCACCGAGCGCGTCCATCTTGACCTGAAAGCGGCAATCGACGACCAGCAACCCCACCACGTAGGCCGCCAGATTGACCAGGAAGATGATGCTGAAGATCAGCGGGTAAGGGAGCCAGAGGCCGAAGTACAGCGCAAAGCGCTTCACCCCGGGATCGAGCTTCGAGCGGTCGGCGATGCTCGTCATGAGCAAAATCGCGACGAGTGCGAGCAGCACCAGCTTCCACGACACGACCCCGCTCCAGGCGAAGCCGGCGAAGATCGCCGCCTCCGAAAGCCGGTCCACCAGTGTATCGAGGCGTCGTCCCGCATCGGATGTGAGCCCGTACATCCGCGCGATGCCGCCGTCGATGCCGTCCAGCACCTGCCCGAACGCCATCAGCACGAGGCCCCACCCCAGGCGGCCCGCGGCGACGGCAACACCGGCGCCCACGCTCGCCGCCAGCGTCGCCCAGGTCACCTGTGCCGGCGACAGCCCCAGCGTGACGTGGGAGAAGCGGAGCACGGGGCGGATGATCCGATCGAGTCCGCGGCCGATGCCCGGCGCGAAGTCAAACATGGCGTCTCATCCAGAACACGAGCGCGTTCAGGACGACCAGCACGGTGGCGAGCGTCCATTCCTTGACCTTGTCCGGGACCCCCGTGAGCCAGCCGCGCGTCACCCACGGCGAGTACGGATAGAACGGCATCTTCTCGAACCGGACGCTGTAGTCCATCGCGACGTGGATCGCGAAGAAGATGATGGGCACGACGCTCCCGAGGAACACGCAGAGCGGCACGATCCAGAGCAACGCGACCGGCTCCTGCAACGAGGACCGCCAGTAGTAGCCGCGCTTGTCCCGCAGGCCGACGGCTTTCAAGTAGAAAGGCGCCTTTACGGCGTGATCCACGTCGACGCCCATGCCGAACGCGTAGGCGAGCACGCGATCTCCCCCCTCGAGTCCCATGGCCTGGACGCCGAGTGTCGTGGCGAGAAAGTGCGTGACGATCGTCACGGGGCCGCGGCGCGCTCCGTCGCGCGCCGGCCCGAGAGCCACACCAGGCCGAGTCCCCCTCCGATCCACGCGAGGTCGCGCACCCGGCTCACGATGGCGGTGTAGACGCCCAACCCGGGATCGAAGCCGAGGAGTTGGAACACGAGATAGAGCGAGCCCTCCTTGATCCCGACCTCGAAGGGCACGATGAAGATCACGTTCTGGATGAGTGAGGTGAGACCGCCGATCACGTACGCTTGGGCGAACGTGATGTTCAGGCCGACGCCCATGGCAATGAGCATGTACTCCACCATGAAGATCGATCGACTGACGTACTCGAGCACGAGCGCCTGGACAAAGCGCCGCGGCCGCCGGTGGTAGAAGTCCGTGATCTGCTCGTCCATTTGCGCCAGCGTCGCGCGCTTCGGCTCAAGGCGGCGGGCCAGATGGTCCACGACGGGGATCCGGTGCATGACGTCGAGCAGCCGCTCGAGACCGCCCCTCCGGTGACCGGTCAAGAGCAGCAGCGTGAGCGCCGACAACACCGCGAACGAGACGGCGAGGCTCGCGAGGACGGGGCCGCGGTGGGGAAGCAACACGACACCGAGCACGACCGCCGTCAGAAAGCTGAGCAGCATCCCCAGTGTGTGCAGGATCTGATAAATCACGACGGAGCCGGCCGCGCGCCGCAGCCCGAGCCAGGGCGCGACCGCAGCGATCTTGAAGGGCTCGCCCCCCACGTTGACCATCGGTGTCACGAAGTTGAGCGAGAATCCGGCCGCGAGGATCGCGTAGGTCCGCCAGAAGGGCGGATGGCTCGGCTCGTCGGCCATCGTGAGCCACCATGCCCACGCGTTACAGAGATATACGACGCCGTAGAGAAGGAAGATGGGGAGGAACAACCAGCCGGTCCGCGCCGCGTCGGACAGCAGGTGCCCGACCCCAATGCGCGCGACGAGGTAGGCAAAGACCGCCGCGCCCAGGGCGAACGCCAGCAGTTGGATCCTTCGGCTCACGCGTCGTCCGGAATCGCGACGGTCCGCCCTGTCCGCGCGGCCGCGTACGCGTCTTCGACGACCCCCGCCACGCGTCGGATATCTTCCAGAAACGGACGCCCCGCCGTCGTCGCATCGCCGCGATCGAGCGCTGCTACGAACGCCTCGAACAGGCAGGCGAACCAGCGATGGTACGCGGTCTTCTCGAGCTCCGCCGAGAAGTCGTGCCGCTCCACGTGCCCGCCCCGCTCGAGGCGCAGCTCACCGCCCGCCCACTCGATCGACCCCGCGTCTCCGACGAACCGGATCCGGTTCTCGCGCGAGCGCGCGGCCCACGTGAAGAACATGTTCACGAGGCGGCTGGGATACTCGAACCGGAGCGACGCCGTATCCTCGACCTCGTAGCCGGCATGCCGCAGCCTGCCGGTCCACGCGCCCACGGCGCCCGGCATGCCCGCGATATCGAGGAGCTGGTACACGAGATGCGTCCCGTGATCGAGCAGGACACCGCCCCGCCCGGCCGCGCTGGTGCCGCGCCACGGGGTCGTGCCCGCGGTCGCCTCACGCCCAGGGTCGGCGGTGACCCGATAGACCGAAAACTCCGCCAGGTGCCACGATCCGATCACGCCCGACGCCAGCCATTCCTTCACGCGCACCCAGACCGGGTTGTAACGGTACTGGTGACACGGCATCACGAGGCGGTCATTCGCACGCGCCGCGGCCGTGATGCGGCTGGCTTCGGCGCGGGTGAGGGCCACGGGTTTTTCGCAGACCACATGATAGCCGTGCTCGAGCCCCCAGAGGGTCAACTCCAGGTGCGACGCGGTCGGCGTGCAGATATCGATGAAGTCTACCGGCCCCGCTTCCCCAAGGGCGTCGCGGTGCGGGAGGATCGGAATGCCGTCGACCGGGGGGACGTTCCTCGCACTGTCAACCAGGGCGACGACGTCGACGCGCGCGTGGAGTGGACCGCGGAGGGCCGGAAGATGCGATTGCCGCGCGATGCCACCAGCTCCGATGACGGCACCGCGGTACCGCTTCGGCTCAGGTGACGCGGGCGTAGCCATTGCGCTCGACCTCGAGCAAGCCGCCCAGCGCCGTGGCGTTCCACTCGTGGATCCACAGGAGCACCACGAGGAGCAGGCTCATCCACACCGCTTCGATCCAGAGGAAGGTCGACACGTGGGCGGTGAGGGCGACGATGCCGAGCAGGAGAAACCGGATGTTCTGGCCGAGCCACGCGCACATCGGGAGCACCACGCTCTGCCGCGCGCGGTACTCGGCGCGAAACTCCTCGGGTACGCTTCCCCGGCGCAGGAGGCGAACGAGCTTGACCGAGCGGGGGAACAGCTGCGATTGGCGCAGGACGTAATCGCGGTAGACCCGTGCGCCGAACTTTTCCAGGAACGTCGTCGGCGGATGCTGGTCGAGATCCTCCGGCAGGTCCAGCTCGCCTCGGTTGCCAATGCCGATCGAGAGAAAAGCGTTGCGCACAAAGTCGACGGCCGCGCTCTGATAAGTGTGGGCCAACCCCGCCGCGGCCACGAGGAGGAATGCTCCCGGCCACCAGTAGCCGGAGTGGATCAGCCGGTAGATAAGATGAAAGTAGAGATTGATGAACCGGAGGCTGTCGCTCGCGCCGTCGAGCGCGCGACCCAGCCGGGTCGACGAGCCACGCAGCCGCGCGAGCTGTCCATCGGCCGAATCGAAGATGTCCGACACGATGAACAGCGCAACCCCGATGAGGTTCGTCCAGCGGTCTTGATAGGCGAACAGATGGCCCGCGATGACGCCGATCACCAGCGACCACAGCGTGACCTGGTCCGCGGAGACACCGGTGGGCGCCAGCGCCCGGGCGATGCGAATGCCGATCGGGCGGAAGAAGTGGAGATCTACCCACTCCTCGACGGCCTGCCCCTTATGCGATAAGTCGCTCGGCGGCTTCACCCAGTACGTCCTTCATGGTGGCGAGTGCGCCCATCGCCTGCTCCTCCTCGATCACGAGTGGAGGATTGATGCGAACCTCCGGATTATAGATCATCGCCAGCACGCCGCGCGAGAGCAGCGTGTCGAAAATCCAGCGCGCCGTCTTCTTATCGAGGAGCTTCCGCGTCCCCGGGACAACCAGGTCCATCCCCAGCAGCAACCCGCGCCCGCGGACATCCGACACGATCGGCAGCTCGGATTCCCAGCGCTTCATTTCCGCCAGCATCTTGGCGCCGAGCCGCCGCGCGTGGTCCACCAGTCCGTCTTCCACGATGGTCTGGATGGTGACATGCGCCGCCGCGGCCGCGAGCGGGTTGCCGCCGTACGACGACGAGCTGCCGCTCGGATTGGCCCACGGCTTCGAGAACGCGATCTCCTCACGGGCGATCACGCCGCTCATCGGGAAGCCGCCGCCGAAGCCCTTCCCCACCGTCATGATGTCGGGGAGGACGCCTTCGTGCTCGATCGCGAACATCTTCCCGGTGCGCCCGAACCCCGTGATCATCTCGTCGCAGATCAACAGCGCGCCGAGCTGATCGGCCAAATCGCGGAGCAGCTTCAGGTAGCCCGCCGGGGGGACGATGTTGCCGGCGGTGCCCTGAATCGGCTCGACGATGATCGCCGCGACGTCCTTCGTAGTTTCGAGCTCGATCTTCTTGCGCAGGAAATCGACGCAATGCCATTCGCACGACGGGAAGGTCTTGTCGAAGGCGCAGCGGGCACAAGAGGCGTACGGCGACAGGTAGGCGCCCGGCATGAGCGGGCCGAGCGCATGCTTGAAGCTCGAGCCCAGGAGCGGCAGGATCCCGCCCGTTTTCCCGTGAAACCCGCCCCAGAACCCGATGACTTCCGTGTGCCCCGTCCGCGACTTCGCGAGCCGGAGTGCCGCTTCGACCGCCTCCGCCCCGCTCGAGTAGAACTGGGTGCGGTTGAGGTCGCCCGGCGTGAGGTCGGCGATCAGCTTCACGAGCGCGGCCCGATGCTCCGTGGTGAAACTGCCCACGTGCACGCGGGCCACTTGCCGCTGCATGGCGGCCACGAATTTCGGGTGCGCGTAGCCGAGGCTCGCCACACCGACGCCCGCCAGCAGGTCGACGTAACGGTTGCCGTCGACGTCGAAGAGCACGGCGCCTTCCCCGCGGTCGATCGACAGCTGGCTGAACAGCGCCACGCTCTGCGTGCCGGGGGCGAGGAACGTCGCCTCGGCGTCGAACAGCGCTTTGGATTTGGGCCCGGGAACCTGAATACGGTGCAAGGTATGGGTCACGAATGTTTCCGGTGAGCGAAGCGATGGGTGATGTAGGCCGCGATCGCTCGCGCCGCGTCGTCGCGGAACGGAGCGAAGCTCGGCCAGTCGTTGATGTCGATCAGCACGGGACGGTCGGGCTCGGGGAACGCGACGTCTCCGCCGAACACCTCGAGGCCGAGGATGGCCGCGGCTTCGAACGCGAGGGCCTTGAGGCGGTTCTCGTCCACCACCGGCCGCGCACCGCCGAATCCCGCGTCCGAGCCGTACCAGTTGAAGAACCGGCCGTCCGTGACGCCGTAGAACTTCACCACCGGGCCGGGCACGTGCTCCTGGAGCGCGACCCAGGGAATGCCGCGCCCGGTGAACGCGCGTAACGCCGTCGCCACATCGTCGAGGGACGTCGCGAGCACGTCCTCCGGGCGCTCGGCGTGCACGTCGCCCCGCTTGATCCAGACTTTCTGATGGTCCGGGCTCAGGGCGCGCAGCTGCTCGGGGGGCGGCAGTGGCGCCGAGCTCGCGTGGATCAGCGTGCGCGGAAACGCCAGCATGCTGTCGCTCAGACGCTTGACGAGCCGGTAGCGGTGGCAATTCAACGCGCTCGAGGGGCGGTTGACGACGACGACGCCGTCGGACTCGAGCGGCATCAGCTGCTCGGCCGCGAGCGATCCTTGGCACATGTTGAGGTAGAGCTCCGCCGCCGGGAGCCGCCCCTGCTCCACTTCGCGCTCGGAGGTCTTCACCGCCCGCCACCCCTGGGCTTCGAGCTGCCCGACCGTCGCGTCGAGGATCGCGGTGTCGTTCACCCGGTGTTGTTGCGGCGAGTACGACGGGCTCCGGTAAATCGCGACCAGTTGCGCCAAGGCGGTGTCGCTCCTCGGGTCCGACGGTTCAGGCCTCACGCGTGGCGAGCCACGCGTTGGCGTCTTGGAGATCTGATGGCCGATCGATATCGATGATGCGCGGAACTTCCACCGCCTTCACCCGGCGCCCATCTACCACCTGCGCCTTGAGGAAGCCGCGCATCTTGGTGCCGCCGCGGGCCACCATGTCCCCCGCGGCGCGACGGATCCCGGCACTGAGGCCGTATACGCCGCCCGTGACGCACGGGGGCGCGAGCGGCTCGTCCGAGACGGTGCGGACATCGCCCTCCCCCAGCCGGCTCACGTACACCGGAGACTCGTCATCCACGTACGGCGTCACAGCGAGCACCATGTCCGCGCCCTCCCCGAGATACTGCTCGGTGGCCCGATACACCGCTCGCCAATCGACGGGCCGCATCACCGTGTCCACCATGCTGCAGAACACCGGGCCCGCTGGAACGGCCCGCAACCCCTCCACCAGCGTGTGCAACGACGAGGGGGTGCGGCAGTCTACCAATGTAAGGGGGGGCCCAAACCGCCGGTCGTCAAGCAACCGGCGGACATCCGGGAAATCCACCCGGAGCGCGCAGGTCAAAGTCCGGCACCCCAGCGACGCGAAGGTCTCGAGCAGCCCCACGATCTGCGGCCGGCCCGCGACCTCGACCAGGGCTTTGGGCACCCGGATGCCGCCGGACGCGAGCCGCGACCCTTCCCCCCCCGCCAGGATGAGCCCGTGCACGTCAGGCGAGCACCCGTTCGACGTCCGGAAGCCGAGGGATCCGCGCGGTGGGAGCGGGCCCGTCCGGCGCCAATCGGTC
This sequence comes from Gemmatimonadales bacterium, assembly GCA_035577025.1. Lineage (GTDB taxonomy): Bacteria > Gemmatimonadota > Gemmatimonadetes > Gemmatimonadales > GWC2-71-9 > AG41. The sequence goes on along the minus strand of DATLVU010000017.1, from coordinate 11,663 downwards.
GGTGGACGCGAGCCAACAGGTACGCATGCCGACGCTCGCGGCGCCGCGGATGTCCGCGTCGAAGTTGTCGCCAACCATCCATGCGCGTTGGGCCGGCGCGTGTAGCGCGGCCAGCGTATGGACAAAGATGCGGGCGTCTGGCTTGCTCCACCCAACGACCGTGGAATCGCTGACCACGGTGAACAATTTCGCCAGGTCGAGCTCTTCCAAACAAGGCTCGAGATTGCCGGTGAAGTTGGACACGATCCCCAGCCGGTACCGCCGGCCGAGCCGTTCCAGGACCGGCCGGTTGCGCGCGACGACGGCCACCGCGTCGGCGTGCAGCCGCTCCGCCATGCCCTCGGCGTCCACGGGGTCCGGCAAGCGGGCCGCGAGCAAGCGAGCCTGCGCGCCGATGGCGGCGCGAAACCCGAGCGTGCGAATGTCCGGGAGCCGCGCGAGGGCGTCGTCTGTCGTCTTGAAGATTGGGTCGAATGCCGTGAAGTCGAGCGAGCCGCCCGCGGCGCGATAGGCGGCGTGAAACCGGGGACTCCAGTACACCCCGTCAGCGTCCAGCGTGCCACCGAAGTCGAACAGCACGACCTCGGTCGATGGGCTAATGGTGGCCGTGCCCGGCGTGGCCGTGTGCTGCCTTCATGGGCATGGACATCGGCTTGCTCCCCATGTCCATGTCCATCATCCCGCCCTCGAGCCGCATGTAGTGGCGATAGTCCTGTTGATACAGCGAGTCTCGCGGATCCGCTGCGGGCCATTGGACACCGTGATCGGGAACGAAGATCCCGCCGACCACGCCCATCCCGCCGTCCGGAATCGGCGCGCCCGTCGGGTTGTCGTACGACACCGTGACCCGATAGAGGTGGTCCGGGACGATGTGCACGCCCAGACGGGTCCACCCGTACAGCATGGCGACCGGGACGGACTCGATTCGCCCCGCGGAGTCGGCGACGGGGGCGGCGCGATAGATGCTCTGCCCCGTCGTGGCATCGGCGAATTCGATCACCCGGCCGTAGTCGTGCATGTGCCCGCCCAGGCCGATGATTTTCCCGGCCACGGCGGGCCGGCCCTCGTACGTACGCGAGGAGCGTCCTGGCGGGAGCGTGAACGACTTGTCTCCGACGGGAAACGCCACGTCCATTTGCCAGGGGGACGCGCGGAACAGGGGCCACGGCCTCCCGCCCGGCGTAAAGTTCATCACCAATCGGACCCGCGCCTGGTGGTACGCCGTCGCGGTGAGGTTCTCGACCATCGCGCTCGCGACGACGTGTTCCCCCCGCTGCAGCGGCAACCCGAAGAGCAGCCAGGGGAGGCGGACGGTTCCCGTCTCGTGGCCTGCCGCCAGCAGGCGTCGCGAGATCGGGAGAAACAGCTCGCGGTGATCGGGATCGATGAGGTTGAAGTGATGGATCAGCTCGTCGGGCAAGATCGCCCCGCTGCTGTCCACGACCTCCACGCGAAAGCCGTAAATGGATCCCGTTTCCGGGATCTCGAGCGTCGCTACGGCGGGTTGGGCGATTGCGTGATGCGGCGTCCGCGCCGGCATGTCGACCGGGGCGAGGTCGATAATGAGGACGCTGGCACGGGGATCGACGAAGATACGAGCGTCGTTCGCGTCGGGCGGCACCGTTCGGTCGCTCGCGGCCAGCAGGACGAGCAGCGCAAGGGCGAGGCGGATCATAGCGCGGGAATTGTAATCACAGGGGGGAGCGCCGGGCAACGGACTTAAGTCAGAGCGTGTCTTTTCGTACCTGCGCGACCGCCCTCAAGACCACTTCGGGCCGCTCCTCCTGGATGAAATGGCCGACCCCGGGAATGCTGTCCACGGCGAACGCCGGAAGGGCCTCGGCCAGCGCCGTCACTTCCGTTTCGCTGATTCCCCCGTCGTGCCGAGCCGCGCCAACCAACAGGCGGACGGGACAGTGTATGTCCGGCAGGTGGGGTCGCAATCGTTCGGGCTCGCGTCGCTGTGCCATCGTCACGAACGCCTTGAGGGTCGCATCGAAGTCCCGGGCCGCCCCCCGCGTGTATCCGTCCACGACTGAATCGCTCACCCACGTCGTGTCGACCGATTCGCGGATCAGCTGTGCATGGATCTTCCTACGGACGCGGTTGATGCCGCCGAACAGCTTGATCCACGGCGCGAGCTCCATCGCACGCCGAAACGCGCGTGTGGCCGCTCGCTCGGCCGGACCACCGTCGATCGAGACGATGCCCCTGACCAAGTCGGGGCGGCGGTAAGCCATGCGGTACGCCATCGATGCGCCGAGCGAGTGGGCGATCACGATCGCGCGGCGGACGCCCAATTGATCGAGCGCGGCGGCAATGCGGTCGGCTTGGGCCGTGAGCGAGTAATCGGCGTGTTCCGGCCGCGCGGACGTGCCGATCGCAAGCGGCTCGACGACGATCGCGCGGTAGCCCGCGTCGGTCAGAAGCGGAATCAGCTTCCGGTATCCGAACGCCGAGCCAAACAGTCCGGGGACAAGCACCACAGGGTCCCCGGCACCGGACACGGTAACGGTGAGCGACTCGGGTCCCGAGAGCGCGACCGGGAAGGTATGAATCGTGTCCGTCACCAGCACGAACCCCGCAAGCAGCCACATACTAGTCCCAGCGCCTCCGCAGCCAACCAATACCGATGGCGGCGTGGCGCCGCCCCACCGCAATCGCCACGAGGATCACGCCGGCGCCGAGCAAGAACCACGCGGGAACGGGGACGAGCATTCCGAACCCAGCAATTAGGAGAAGCCGGGGGAACCGGCCCAGTGCGACGGCCGCAAGAAAACAGGGGAGCGGGTACTTCCCGAGTGGGGCCAGGATCCGCACCGCGGAATCAGGAATCGGCGAGAAGATGACGATCACCGTGGTCCAGAAGGGCGCGCGTAAGAACGCCCGGATGCTCCAGCGAACCGCCGGCCGCTTCTTCAACTCGGCGAGCTTCGGCAGCTCCGAAGCCCAGTCCACCAGGTAGTAATTGATCGCCTCCGCGAGGGATGCCCCCACGGTGCCCACCGCTGCCAATAGGAGGGCGGGATAGAACCGCACGTAGTACAGTAGCGCGGCCTCAAACGCCGTCGGTAAGAAGGGCGACAATGGCCCGTGGACAACGACCGCAAGCAGGAAGAAGGCCAGCAGCTTCATGCGAGCAGCCCAGCGTACCGCCACGCCACCACCGCGAAGACAGCCCCTTCGAGAATCCACGGCCACGGTTGCCGGTAAAAGCCCGCATACATGTCCCGCCCCCAATACCCGGTGTTTTTCCAGAGATTCAGCGAGAACCGCCGGCTGCTGAAGGGGAGGAGGAGCGGGATCCCGGTGTCCGTCGGCAGGTCCGCGACTACGTGGGCCGTGATGCTCGCGAACGCCAAGCCGCCGAGCCAGGGCCCGAACACGACGATGGCGAGTGCGCCGACGGCCGCGCAGAACGCGAGGGAGTGGCTCCAGGTCCCATGAAATCCCGAGGGCGCCAGGCCAGCGCGGATGACCAGAGAATCGGCGTTCGGCAGGAATTGTGCGGCCCCGACGACGGCGAACGTCTCGGGGCGAGGGTCGAGCGAGGCAATGGCGAGAGCGATACCAAGATGACCGAGCTGCATCGTGTCCTCCGGTGACAGGTACCGGGACACGATCGGCCTTCGGTCTCAAGCCCCTTTCAAGGGGAAGGCGCGCCGCGATATCGACGGGCCTGTCCGGGCGTGATCATCTCCTGCATGAGGATCGCGCGCTCGATGGGCGCCGCGAAGACGAAGCCTCGACCGTCTGCGACGAGCCATCGATTCCATTCGAGCAGCTCGAGGGCTTCCTCCACCACTCCACGCTCGAGTGCGGTCGCCCGCGTCAGGCGTCCGGCGCTCGAGCGCTCGCCCAGCGCCGCCGCCGCCGCAAGCACGCGTTGCACTGGTTCGGGGAGGTCGCGGAAGCGCTGGCAGATCACGCCGATCACCGACGGGGGCAGCTCACTCGGGAGGGAATCAATCAAGGTTCGCTTGGGCGACGGCCACGCCCCCACCCCGGGGACAGGGGCGGACGGGAGGGTGAATCCACGGGCCACGGCCTCGAGCATTGCTACGGCGAGGAGCGGGATCCCCGCCGTGTCCGTCTCGAGTCGGCGGGTCAAGCGCTCCACATCATCCGCCCCGTACTGCGGCAGCGCCCACCGGACGAGCTCCCGGAGCGCGTCGGCATCCAAGCGCCCGAGCCGCACGACGCCCCCTTCCAGCTCGCGGCCCAGGCGCGACCGCAGGCTGTCGAGGCGCTCGACAGCCGGCGACCCGCGGGCGATCCCCAGGAGCAGCAGGACAGGCCGCGACGCGGCGTCGCGCGCCAGCGCGGGGAGGGTTGTGAGGGTCTGCGCGTCGAGCCACTGAGCATCGTCGATCGCGAGGAGCACCGGTCGCTCCGCCGAGACGGCGCGTACCGCGGCGCCAAGGGCGTCGCCGGTGGCGATCGGGATCCCGGTGGACCTAAATCGGACGCGCAGATCCGGATCGATCTGCGCGAGGGCCGCGAGCGCTTCGGGCGGCGCGCCCGCGAGCCCCGGCGCGTCCGCCAGCCCACTGGCGAGGAGACCGGCGAGCGCGCCCCAGGGGACCGACGCGTCTTGGGGCACGGCGCGCGTCGCGGCGACCGTCGCGTCATCCAACCGCGCACGCCCGAGCAGCTCGTCGAGGAGACGGGTCATCCCTTCTCCGGGCTCTCCCTCGACGATCACGACCTGCCCTCGACCCGCCTGTGCGCGCCGCCATGCGCTGGTGAGTTCCGCGAGCTCTGCCGTCCGGCCCACGAGCGGCGCACGCGCGCGCGCTGCTGCGGGCGCACCGATCACTCGCCTCCCGATGCGCGCCTCCCGGATTCGCTCCGCGAGGCGCAGCGTCTCGGCACTCGGCTCGGCCCCGAGCGTCGCGCGCAGCGTTCGGGCCAGGTCTTCGGCCAGGCGCAGCGCGCCGGCCCTGTCGCCCGAGAGCGCCAGCGCGCGCATGGCGGTGCGCGCCGCCGCCTCGGAGGCCCGATCGAGCTGCACCGCCCGCAGCGCCGTCTGCGCCGCCGCGGGCGCGTCGCCTCGTTCGAGCTCCGCCGCGGCCCGTCGTTCCAGCGCCTCGAGCCCGCGCGTGCGCCATAGTACCCGCTCCGCCCCGAGCCAACTTTCGAACTCAATCGCCTCCGGAACGGACAGCCCCTCGAGAAACTCCCCATCGACCAACGCGGTAGCCTCCGTCCAGTCGCCGCGCGCGCACAGTTCCCCAAATCGGTCACAGTCCAAGGACACTGCGTCCGGGGTCAACCCCACCTGGTCCACGTCCGCGCGAACGCTCGCGTCACCGAGCGTGCGGCGAAGGACTCGGAGCGCCTCGCTGAGCGAGTGGCGAGCCTGCTTTTCATCACGATCGCTCCACAGCAGGCCCACGAGATGCTCGCGCGTGCGGCTCCGGCGCGGACTGCGCGCCAGATAGACGAGAAGAGCGACGTGCTTGCGCCAGAGGAGCTCTGCGGGGGCGTCGGCCCCCGCCACGGTGATGCGGACCGGGCCGAGGACGCGGCAGGACACGGCAGGCATGGCGCCCGGAGTATCGGTGCCGCTGCGACGAACGGCAAGCGCGGCTACATTCTCAGCCGGATGCAACCGCCTACCCTCGATGCCGTACAGCGCGCGGTCGGCGAACGGTACGAAGTCCTGAGCCTCGCCGGCGTCGGCGGCATGGGTGCGGTGTTCCAAGCCCGACACCGCACCCTGGGCCACATCGTCGCGGTCAAGGTCCTGCCGCCCGAAGTCGCGGCCAGCGAGATGCGTCGTGAGCGCTTCCGTCGCGAAGCCCGGCTAGGCGCCTCACTCGATCATCCGAACGTCGTACGCGTGTACGACTTCGACACCAGAGACGGGATCACCTTCCTTATCATGACATTCGTGCGGGGAGATTCGCTCGACCGGCGGCTCCGCACGTCGGCGCGCCCGAGCACCGAACAGGTCCTCCGCATCGTGCGAGAGATCGGCGACGCCCTGGGCTACGCCCATCGGCGCGGGATTGTCCACCGCGACGTCAAGCCCGCCAATATCCTGCTTGATGAAGACAGTGGGCGCGCGTTGTTGGCCGACTTCGGCATCGCGCGCGTCGAAGGCGCTGAGGGGTCGTCACTCACCGAGCCCGGGGCCGCGATCGGCACGCCGGGCTACATGGCGCCGGAGCAGGCTGCCAGCGGCCGCATCGACGGGCGCGCCGACCTTCACTCCCTGGCTGTCGTCGCATTCGAGGCGCTGGCCGGTGCGCATCCGCCGTTTCAGAGCGGACCCGCTCCATTGGCGCGGACCCTCCGGATCGGACCATCGAAGGTGTCCGCCCGGCTGGCCGCCGCGCTGGTCACGCCGCTGGCGGGCCGACCGGACGACCGACCGGCCACGGCGGGCGCTTGGCTCGCGCAGCTGGATGCAGCGCAGCGCCGGGCATGGCGTCCGTGGGCGGCCGCGGCGATCCTCGCGGTGACGGGAGCCGGTGTGTTGCGCGTCGTCACCGGCGCGCACGGCGGCTGCGGGCTCCCGCGCGACGAGCCGAACCGCCTCGCGGTCATGCCGTTCGCCGTCCTCGGCACCGCGCCATATCCCGCGTCACAGCTGCCTGAATACTTCATCTCGCGATTTCAGCCGGTGGAACGGCTGGGCGAAGTCGTGTCGTTCGGCCGCGTCGCCGCACAACTCGGGAATGAGGTCCCGTCCACCGAGGAAGCCCGAGAGCTTGCGTGTCGCCTCGGCGCGCGGTTCTTCGTACTGGGCAGCGTGGCCTACGCCGGACCAGCGGTCACGCTGAACGCCACCCTCTATGAGGGCGGACGCTCGCGGCGGAGCGGTACGGCCACGGGCCGCGTCGGCGTTGACGAGTCCGCGGTCATGGATCGGGTGTGGCTGGCACTGTACCCCGAGTTCACGCCGGGGCCCGAGGTCACGCTGCCGAACGGCGGTCCGGAGGCGCTCGCGGCGTACCTGAACGCCGAAGCCGCCTTCCGTCGCGGAGATTACCGCACGGCGCGAGACGAATACACGCGCGTGATCAAGGCTGACTCCGATTTCGCCATCGGGCGGCTGCGCCTCGCCCTCGTCGCGGCCCAGGTCGATCCCACGGAACAGGGGTTTGGTGCCGCCCTCCGCGGGGCGGAACGCTACCAGCGCGGGCTTTCGCCTGCGGACAGCCTGCTGCTCGAGGGTTTCAGACGCCTGGTCTCCGACGGCGACGGCGTGGCCGCCCTCGATCGGTTCAAGCGCGCCACGGAGGTGGCCCCCGGCTATTCGCACGCGTGGTACATGCTCGGAGAGTTTTACATCCATTTCGGCGGCCTGTTCGACCAGCCGCTCGGCGAGGCCGCAGGCGCGTTCAACCAGGTGCTCAACATCGACCCGCGGTTCTCGCCCGCCATTGCGCACCTGATTCCCCTTGCCAACCAGTCCGGCGACCGGCGAGAGACCGCGGAGCTGATTCATCGCTACCTGCGGATCGATTCCACTTCAGTCGTGGCGGAGGAGGTCGGAATCGCGGACACCCTCTTGCTCGGCACCGCGCCCGCTCAGCTCGCCCTGCTCCGCAGCGTGTGCCGCCACAGCTTCCTGGCGCTGCAGGTCCTCGGCTTTCAGGCCGCGCTCTTCGGCACTCCCACGCAGCGTGAGGGCCCGGCCCGCGTCGTATTGCGCTGTCTCGAGCGCCGCGGGGCGACTGACGTGGAACGCCGTCTCTCGCTTCGCATGGGAGTGGCCGCCGACCTTGCCGCCGGCTGGCCCGACAGTGCCCGCCAGCGTCTGGCGCGCGCGACCGGCGCATGGGCCAGGGCGGAGGAAGACCTGTGGACCCTCGTCGCGCATGTGACCGGCATCGCGACGCTCGGAGATCCGGGTCCCCCGGCCAGCCGTCTGAGTTCGCGCCTCCGCGCGGCGCCGGACACCGACGCGGTTGCTCACTGGGTCCTCGCGCGCCTCGGAATCGAGCCAGCGGGGCACCGGGCTGCCCTCGCACGGCTCGCGTCGCGTGGCCCACTCCCGGCGAGTCTCTCGGTCGACCTTCAAGCGCGAGAAGCCTTGAGTCGTGGCGACTCCGCGCGGGCGCTGCGCCTGTGGGACAGCGCCACGCGCCGCTACGCCGTGCTCAGCGCCCCCTTGGAGCTCCTCGCGTCACTCTGGCCTCTGCGCCTGGACATGGCGCGCGTGGCCGTGGCCCGGGGCGACCGGGCGATCGCCGCGCGGGCTTGCGGATCGTTCGAGAGCCTCATCGGCTACGTCGACCAGATCGTGCAGCCAGAGGTCACGAGACTCTGCCGCGCCAACCGGCCCGGCTAGCCCCACTACGACCCGCAGCGTACGCTCGCGGTTTCCCGCGTCACCCCGCCCGGCCCGACCGCGAAGGCGAATTCCAGGCGTCCGTGGAACGGCGCGCTCGGTGGCAGCGTGATCCGCAGGGTGACGAACGTCTCCAACGTCACGGCGTCGGTGAGAATCCCATTGTGATCCTCGAGGACGATCGCCGTGTAGGTCGCGCCGATCGGTTGGCCGGTCGCGGGGTCCACGGGCGTCACGTCCAGATGCCCTACCGCGTGGAAATGGCTCAGGTAATTCCCCGACGGCGTGAATACCACCTGCTGGTCGAGCGTCACGGGTCCGTTTACATAAAGGAAGGCGTCGGGCCCGGGCCCACAGAACGGCTGCGGAATCACCTGATCGAACGGCTCCACGAACCGCCGGTGGGCAACGAGGGGCTGCCCGCCGACGCTCGCGGAGAGGTTCAGGACCGTCGCGTGCCCATCGTTCGGGATCGGGACAGCGTCCGTGACGTCGCCAAGCGGCCCGCCGATCGCTTGGCGGAGACCGACCGGCACGCCGTTGTAGATCACCGCGGGAATCGTCCCGAAGGGTGACGGATTGATGTGATCAGTCGTGAAGAGCGGGAGGCTCGGATCGAGCAATCCGCTCCGCAGGAAATCCACCACGACCATCTGCTCCGCCAGCTCCCAGCTGATCGTCTGATGCTCGAGCGTCCCTGGGATATAGACCTCGAAGGGCGCCCCGCCCACCGTCGCGCCACCAACGTCGAAGAACCGGAGGTGGAGCCGCGCCTGATCGTACGTTCCGCACTCGAGCTCGATCGGGCTCCCCACCCACCCGCTGGCCGTGGTGTAGGCCACCTCGGGTTGAACTTCAGGCTCGTCGTGCCACGTGCAGTTGAACGGGAAGGCGCTGGGGAAGCCAAAGGCCGTTCGGTCGCCGTCGAGCAACAGCAGGGCCGCCCGGAGCGCACGCGGGTCGGAATTCCCGATCCAGATGAGGCTCACCGGATCAGACGGTTGACCGAACCCGAAACCGCTGAACGGCCAGAGCTGCAACGTTTGACCGGAAAGAGCGACGGGGACGAGCGGACTAGGCGCCGGGGCACCCACGCGCGCGACGCTGGACTTTGGGGACGCCGCCGCCGGTGCGGTGGTCGGGCGTTCGTCACACGCTCCCGACCAGAATAGAATGAACGCGACGGCCAGGTACTGTTTCATAACCCCTCCCGGAAAAGAGAACGCGCGCTGGGAAGCGCGCGAAGTCTCGTCCGGTCGAGTCAAGGCGGGGTCAAGCGCCGGGAGAGCGCTGGCTATTCACGGTTCCTCCCGGTGTCGGCGTCCACAATCCGTTGTCGCTGGCCCAGCGTGACCATGTCCCGATCGACGACCTGCTGGACGATGCGCGCCACGAACGCGTACCCGCGCCGCTCGGCCACGAGCCAGCGCTGCCATTCGAGCTCGTCGAGCGCGCTGGCCAGCGCGTCTCCCGTCACTCCCGAGGCCCGCTCGAGCCGCGTCGCATTCACGCGCCCACCGAGGACCGCGGCCACCACGAGCACCCGCTGCGCATTGGGCGAAAGGCGACGGAAGTTGATCCGCATCGCCGCCACGATGTTGTCGGGAAGCTCACCGGGCAGCGTGTCATTGAGAGTCCGATCGGTCTCAGGCCACGCGCCGGCGTCCGCGGCCAGCTCCAGCCCGCTCGCGACCGCCTCGAGCAGTGCCGTGACGAGCAGCGGAATGCCGGCCGAATCCTTGAGCACGCGCCGCGTCACGCGGTGGAGCTGAGCGCTCGCGTAGGACGGCAACGCCCGGCGGGCGAGCTCGTGAACGTCCTCTGGGCCCAACGGACCGACTCTCACCACGACGCCCGAAAGCTCCCGCCCCACGCGCGCCCGCAGCTCGTCCACCTCGGGACGTGGTGGTTGAAGGGCTGCCGCGATGAGACACGTGACCCGAGTCTTGGCCAGGTCACGGGCGACGGCGCCGAGCGCGAGCAGGGACTCGCGATCGAGCCATTGCGCGTCGTCCACGAATACCAGAACGGGCTGCTCTTCGGAGACCGCCTGTAGCACCTCGGAAAATGCCCGACCGATTGCGTCGAGGGGGGTGCGGCCACGGAGCTGATCGAGCGCGGAGGGGGACGCGCCGGCGACGCCCGGCGCGTCGAGCAGCCCACCGCGGGCGATCCCGAGTATTCCGCTCCCTGCCTCGGAGGAATCGGCTTCGACGGCGCGCACTCCGACGACCACGGCGCCGTCAAGGCGCGCGCGCGCCGCAAGCTCCTCAGCGAGCCGGGTCTTCCCCATGCCTGGATCTCCCTCGATCACAACGACGGCGAAACGAGACGCTGTCCGGCAAGCACCCCACGCCTCCGTCACGCGCTCGAGCTCGGCGGCCCGCCCCACTAACGGCGTGCGCCGGGGACCCGATTCGCGGGACGGGGCCGGCTGCAATTCCTTCGGGAGCCGCCACGCGCGTTCCTGTCGCACACGCTCGGCCAGCGCTTCGGTTTCAGGGTCCGGCTTGGCGGCAAGCTCGTCTTGCAGTCGAGGGACGAACTCTTCGTAGAGTGCCAGCGCGCCCGCTCGGTCTCCGCCGAGCGCCAGAACCCGCATGGCGGTGCGCAACCCGGATTCCCTCCGCCAATCGAGTCGGCGCGCCCTTTCCATCAAGGTGTGCGCGGCCGCGACGTCGCCGCTCGCTAACAGCTGCTCCGCTCGCGACCCGAGGACGTCCACCGAGCGCCGCCGCCAGTGTTCCCGCTCCGCCGCCAACCACGTGTCGAACTCGGATGCCCCCTTCACGCTGAACCCCTCGAGGAATTCTCCGTCCACGAGGCTGGCGGCACCGGCGCAGTCGCCGGTTGACGCGAGGGCGTCGAGCTTATCCGTGTCGAGCTCGACCGCGTCGGGCGTCAATCGCACCTGCGTGTTATCGGACTTGAGCGAGCCGTCGCCCGTGTAGCGGCGCAACTCACGCAAAGCTTCGTTGAGGGAGCGTCGCGCCTTGTCTTCCGACTTGTCTCCCCAGAACATGCCGACGAGATGCTCGCGCGTACGGGCGCGCTTGGGCGAGCGCGCGAGATATACGAGCAAGGCGAGATTCTTCTTCCACAGCAGGTCCGCCGGCGCGGCCGCCCCGTCGACGCGCACGTCCACCGGTCCGAGCGCGCGAACCACGATCACGCCGTCGCCTTACAGTGCAGCGTCCTGAGGCGCTGGGCGGCGCTGTCGGCCCGGGCGCGGTAGGCGGGGTCCCCCGCTGTCCACAGCCGAGCCACCGCACGATAGGCCCGACACGCTTCCTCAGGGCGATCCGCCTGCTCGAGCAAGGACGCCCGCCGCCACCGTGCGAACGTCCCGAACGCCCAG
>DATLVU010000016.1:0-2517 GCA_035577025.1 Gemmatimonadales bacterium | reverse complement strand
TGGGACCCGACGCGCTGCGCGCGCGCGAGTCAAACCGCGGGGCCCCCAAGTGATGCATGGCTTTTACTCTAGCCAGGCCGTCTCCCAGGCGCAACGGTCACCGCCCATCCGCGGGCCGCGCCCCAATGCCGAATCCGGTGTCGGAAATCGTCGGGGGGGTCCGCATGCCGGACTCGGGCGGCCAGACACGCCGCGTCGCCCTCCCGCTCCACGCGGACCCATGCCACCGTGACGTCCGCCAGTCCGTCGAACGCCGTCGGCGCGAGCGGAGAGCCGCCCGTTGAGAGCACGATCACCAGCGATTCGTGATCCACCGGACGCACGATAATGCAGCCGGTGTGAGCCGCGTCACCCGATTGCCGCAACGCGGACCCGCTTATCGCTTACCGCTCACCGCTCACTGACCTTCAGTGTCGATCTGGGCGCGCTGCAGTTTCCCGGAGAAGTCTACATAGATCACCTTAGTCTCCGAGTAGAAATCGTACACCTCCCAGCCGCCCTCGCGATGCCCATTCCCGGTCTGTTTGACGCCGCCGAAGGGAAGGTGCGCTTCCGCGCCGATCGTGGGCGCGTTCACATAGGTGATGCCGTTATCGAGCTCGGCCATCGCGCGAAACGCACCGTTCACGTCCCGCGTGTACAGCGAGCTCGAGAGCCCGTACTTCACGCCGTTGTTCACACGAACCGCCTCGTCGAGCGAGCCGACTTTGATCACGGAGAGCACGGGACCGAAGATCTCCTCCTGCTCGACGCGCATCCCGGCCTTCACCCCACCGAGTACCGTAGGCCGGTAAAACCAGCCGCGCTCGAGCCCCTTGCCCGTCGCGACCTTTCCGCCAATGAGCACCTGCGCCCCCTCGTCCCGCCCGACGCCGACGTAGTAGTCGACTTTCTTGCGCGCGTCCTCATTGATGACGGGGCCGACCTCGGTCTTGGGATCGAGCCCCGGTCCGAGTCGCAACGCGTCCGCCCGATCGCAAACCATCTTGACGAACCGGTCGTACACGCGCTCGTGCACCACCAGCCGGCTCGTGGCCGTGCAGCGCTGTCCGGTCGTGCCGAACGCACCCCAGAGCACGCCGTCGAGCGCCAGATCCAGGTCCGCGTCGTCCATCACGATCATGGCGTTCTTCCCGCCCATCTCGAGCGAGAGGCGCTTGTGCATGCGACCGCACGTCGCGCCGATGATCGAGCCGGTCTCCGTCGATCCCGTGAACGAAATGACGGGCACGTCGGGATGCTCGACCATCGCCTTGCCGATGACCGATCCTTCCCCATGCAACAGCTGCACGACCTCCGGTGGCAGGCCGGCCTCGAGCAGGATCTCCACGAGGAGGTGTGCCGTGTGCGGCACGTCTTCAGCGGGCTTGAAGATCACGGCGTTCCCGCATAAGAGCGCCGGGAACATCTTCCAGGTCGGGATCGCCATCGGAAAGTTGAACGGCGTGATCAGCCCCGCCACGCCTATCGGGCGGCGGAAGCTCATCGCCCATTTGTTGCGGAGCTCCGACGGCACGGTCCGCCCGAACAGCCGGCGACCCTCCGTGTGGGCGTAGTGGGCGGTGTCGATGCCCTCCTGCACGTCCCCCCGCGTCTCCGCCAGCACCTTGCCCATCTCGCGCGTCATCGCCTCCGCGATCTGTTCCTTCCGCTGCACCAGCAGGTCGCCCACGCGATGGAGCACCTCCCCGCGAAGCGGCGCGGGCGTCCTGGACCACTGCGCGAAGCCGCGCTTGGCCGACTCCACGGCCCGGGCCACGTCTTCCGGCCCCGACCGCGGAAAGCAGCCGATGACGTCGTTCCAGTCCGCGGGATTGCGGTTCTCGAAGTACGCGCCGGTACGCGGGGCCACCCACTCGCCGGCGATGAAGTTCTTGAAGTTCTCAGGCATGGGAAATCAGGTGTCCGGTGTCAGGTGTCTGGTGTCCGGTGTGCTAACGGGGCTGCGGAACGTCGGGGCACAGCCACGGGGCCTCCGGCTTGGCGCCGACGCGCGGGAGCACTTCCCGCGTCATCAGGAGGACGCCCCAGATGATGAGGACCTGCGAGATGACGTGGGCAAATCCGAGCCGTCGCCTCCACGACGAAACGCCTGCCCACACGCCGGCGGCGATGACCGTTGTTACGCCCAGGAGGTAGAACATCACCCGCAACCCGCACCCGTGGGAGTACGGCCACACGCCCGGCGCGACGCCGATGCCGATCAGCACGCCGAGGCCGACCTTCAGCCACGTCCCCAGGCGGCCCGCCGCTCCATAGAGCGCGCCGGTCCCGGTGACGGGACTGGGGCTCACGGCCTGGCGCCGGAGGGTCGGCTCGCCCCCGCCCCCCCCACCCCCCCCGCCCCCCCCTCCTCGGCCGAGCGTAGGGTCGGCGTTCGGCAGCTTCTTCAGCAGCCGGTCGACCTCCGCCATCTCTTTGTCCCAGTCTCGTTCCTTCTCGACCACTACCCCCCCCCCCGGGCGAGCCCGTAACGCTCGATTTTCTTGTAGAGGTTGCTGCGCGGCATCTCCAATG
>DATLVU010000015.1:0-6496 GCA_035577025.1 Gemmatimonadales bacterium | reverse complement strand
CGCTTGAAGTCCTCGTTCGTTCCGTAGGCCGGCTCGACCTTGTAGTAGTCGCTCACGTCGTAGCCGTGGTAGCTCGGCGAGACCATGATGGGCATGAGCCAGATGCACGAAGCGCCGAGGCCCTTGATGTAATCGAGTTTCTGTGTCAGACCGTTCAGGTCGCCAGTGCCGTCGCCGTCCGAGTCGTAGAACGACCGCACGAAGACTTCATAGCACGTAGCGCCGCGCGTCCACGCGGGGCCATCCGGTCGTTGAGCAGGAAGCGAACCCGAGACGCATGCGAAAAGGGCCCCGACGAGGGCCGCGCGAACTCCCACTCCCGCGCCAGTCGGCTCGCTCACGGCAGCAGCGTTTCCACGTCGATCGCAACGCTCGAGTTTGTCGGGAGGCTCAGGTGGACGGCTCCGGTCGAATCAACGACTAGGGTAATGCCCGCGCACACCGAACCATTAACTCCGCCCGTGATCAGATCGCAGTAAGTGCCGGGCGCCATTCCCGTGGTGACAGTCGTATCCACCGTGGTGACCTCTCGATTGATGGCGACGAACCCCTTGCTCCCCCGTGAAAAGGCGATCGCGTTGGCGCCGTTGTCCCACCAATGGTTGATATCGGTTCCGGCGACGACGCGCCGAAAGCGCACCATGTTCTTGATCGACGGATCGCGGTGCTCGCACACCCACTCGCCGTCCACCGCGGTCTCGAGGCTCGAGGCGCAGATCACGTTCACGGTCCAGCCGTTGGCGTCCGAGGGCGGTCCCATCGAGTTCTCGAGCGGGCATGCAAACGCGAAGCTCGAGAGAATCGACGGGTACCCGTACGGCTGCGCCAGCATCCAAACGTTCGCCACGCGAAAGACGTTGCCATCGCGATAGCTGAGCCCGCACTGGTGCTGCGTATCGTGGTTCTGGAGGAACACGACGGCCTTGTCCGAGGGCATCAGACCCCAGGCGGTGGGTGAGAACTGGTTCCCCTGAGTGCCGTTTGGATTAAGCTGCGAGATGTGCTGCCCGCCGATCTGTCGAAACTTGTCGCCCACGCCGACGAACGTGAACTCGGTAATGTCCGCGGCGCCCCCGGAGGCGTAGGCTTCGCCATAGTAATCCCGGGGGCCGAGCGCTTCCCCCAGTCCCGTGCTCACCTCGAGGTAGTAGTAGGGGATGGGACGCGCCTCGGCGGTCATCGTGGAGTCGACGATTGAGAGGATGTCGTCGAGCTCCACTTGCTGAATATGCTTCGCCGCGTCGATGCGGAAGCCCGCCACCCCCAGGCGCGCCAGCATGATCAGATACCCGGCGATCTTCTGCCGCACGGAGGCGAGCCCGGTATTCAAGTCCGGCAGCCCCAGCAGCTCGCAGTCCTGCACGTTCGCCGCGTCGGCGTAGTTGTTCACCGTGCACGGCGGATGGAAGTCGCTCGGCGTGTAGAGGCCCGGGTAGTCGTACTTCGAGTAGGGGGAGCTGTCGCTCCCGAAGCCGGGGCTGGGGTAATTCGTCATGTGGTTGATCACGGCATCGACGATGATGCCCACGCCCGCCGCCTGGCAGCGGTTCACCATGTCGGTGAACTCGGCGCCGGTCCCGGAGCGGCTCCGCGCGATGTTGTAGCGGACGGGCTGGTAGCGCTCGCTCCAATCGTGGGTCGGGACGATGCTGTGCTCTTCCGGCGGCGAGATCTGCACGGCAGCGAAGCCTGCGGGGCCGAGGACCGTCTCGCATTCCGTGGCGATGTCCGTCCATCTCCAGTCGAAGAGATGGACGAACACATCGCCCGCGGCCATGTGGCCGCTGGGTCGGTACGTTTGGGGAAGGATGGGCCGACCCGGGGGAACGGAGACGACGGGAGACGTGGACGACGAGCCGCACGCCGCAGCGAGCGCGACGAGCCCGATTCCGATGGCACAACGTGCTGTGAACATTTTCCTGATGCGGCGACTCAGAATGAACAGCAGCTCCGCCGCCGAGGCGACGGAGCTGCCAGAAGGAGCACCACTAGACCGCCGTTCAGCGGCAGGAGCCGTAGCCTGGATTCTGGGTCAGGTTCGGGTTCGCTATACACTCCGACGCGGGGAGCGGGTACAGATCCCGGAACGACTGCGTCGCCGTGCCCGCCAGCGTCCCGCCCTTCCACTCCCACAAACGGCTACCGCCCGTGAATAACCCGTAGCGGATCAGGTCCGTCCGACGGTGGCCTTCCCACAGCAGCTCGCGACCGCGCTCGTCGAGAATAAAAGGCAGCGTGAGCAGGCTGTCGGCGATCACGCCGGTCGAGTCGCCATAGGCGCGCACCCGCAGCGCATTCACATAGTTCAGCGCCGTGGGCCGACTGCCGCCGCCGCCGCGCAGCTGGGCCTCGGCGTAGATCAGGTACGCCTCGCCCAGGCGGAACATCGGGAAGTCCGTATCGACGAACGTGCCGTTGGAACCAGGCGCCCCCGTCGAGGTGACGTTCTGGAACTTGGGCGCGGCGATACCATTCTGGAAGGTGGGGATGGCGAATACCGTGTCCGTCTGACCCGATGAGTAGAAGAACGCGTCTCGCTTGTCCCCGGCCGCATAGTTGTTAAGGGCCTGGAGCTTCACCCGCAGTCCCCACCAGCAGCCGTCGATCCCATACGTCGAGTTGCTCATGCTGCCGCCGCATGAGGCATGCGCGAGGAACGTCACACCGCCGTACGTCTGCGTCTTCAGCCCATCCTGGGTGATCGCGAAGATGATTTCCGGGGACTTGTTGTTGTCCGCGAGAAACAGATTCTGATACTTCGTGTCCAGCGAGTACGCACCGGAGTTGATGACCGCCTGCGCCGACGTCAGCGCATCCGAATAATCCGGAGTGCCCGTGTACACGCCGGCGTTCAGATACAGCTCCGCCAGCAGCATATCCGCGGCCGGACCGGTTGCGCGGCCATACGTGCTCGCGCCGGGCGCGGGGAGCAGCGTCCTGATCGCTGTGAGCTCGCTGACGATGTAGTTGTAGATGTCCACCCGCGTGCTCTGCTTCGGCGGCGTGGACCCGACGGGGTCGTTCTCCGTGACGAGCGGGATGGCACCGAAAAGATCGATGCCGTGCCAATAGCTCAAGGCCCTGAGGAAGCGGGCCTCGGCGCGGTACGTGTGGATCTGGTCTCTGAGCGCGGAGCTGACGTTCCCGCGGGCGGTCAGCTGGTCGTCAGTCGTTTGGCGCAGAAACTCGTTCGCCAACGCGACCTGGAAGAAGATCCGGTAGTACATCGCGACGACCATGTTGGACTGGGCCGTCCACAGCTGGGTGTTCATCTCCGGGAGACCGATATCGTTCCAGGCGATGACCGCCTCTTCGGTCGGGAGCTCTTCCGTCTCCCAGTACAGGCGCAGGTACTGGGAGAACCCCTCGTCGATTCCCGAGATGTCCGGCTGCCCGGCGGGACCCTGCTGTCCGCTGAGCGCGAGCCCCCCGTAGATCTTCGCGAGGAACGACACGTACGAGCTGGGGTCCGAGAAGACGTTCGCCTCGGTGGTCGTGCTCTGGGGCAGCTCGGTGAGGTCCGTGCAGCTGCCCACGGCCAGGCAAAGGACGCCGGCGACGGTGAGTCCCTTCCACGCTTTAGTGTTCATTTCTCTGTCCCGTCTCGCAGGTTGCGTGCATGGTCATGTGCCTAGAGCCGAACGTTCAGGCCAGCGCTGAAGGTGCGCGAGGCCGGATAGATGTTGTTGTCAATCCCGTTCACCCCGGCGGTGGGATCCACCCCGCTGTAGCCGGTGATGGTGAACGCGTGCTGCACCGTGCCGAATAACCGCATCTGCCGACCGCCATACGTGAAGTTGTAGTTCAGGGTGATGTTGTCCATCCGCAAAAACGATCCGTTCTCCACGTAGAAGTCGGACAGATACTGTGGCGTCATGAAACCGGTCTGCAACACGGACGAGTTCAGGTTGTACGGCGACGCGCGGTTGAGCTCCTGATAGGTGCCGAGGTTCGACGCCACGTTGTTGTAGACATAGTTCCCGAGCCATGCGCGGAGCGTGAAGCTGAGATCGAACTGGCGGTACGTCATGCGGGAGGTATGGCCCAGGATCCAGTGCGGTGCGGGATCGTGGAACGCGCGCCGGTCGGTATTGGAGCAGCCCGTGACGACAGTGCCATTCGCCTGGACATAGTTGTTCTCGACCGGCTTGCCGTTCTGGTAGGCCTGCTGGCAGACGAAGAAGGAGAACACAGGTTGGCCCGGCTCGAGCACCTCGATGTTCGTGCCGACGCCGCCCGACACGCCACCGGCCAGGATCTGTTGCACGCCCCCGGCTGCCGGGTTGATCGAGAGCAGCTCGTTTGAGTTATGCGCAGCGGTGAAGTCGGCGGTCCACCGCAGACCGTCTGGTCGGTCGAGGACACGGGCACTGACGGCCAGCTCGATGCCCCGATTCCTCATGCTGCCGATATTGTGCGTGAGGAAGTTCGAGAAGTTGGTGCCCGCCGCGATCGGCGTGAAGAAGATCAGGTCCGTCGTCTTCTTGGTGTACCAGTCGATAGACCCCGTCACCCGCTGGCCGAACAGTCCGTAGTCCAGCCCGACGTCGTAGCCGCTCGTCGCCTCCCACTTGATGTCGGGGTCCACGGCGGCCGGTCGAAGCGTAGGAACGAACGTATTGCCAAACTGTACCTGCCCGGCGGAATTGCTCGCCTGGAAGGCCGCGTACTGCTGGTAATTGGCGAACGAGGAGTTGCCGGTCTTCGCCCACGACGCCCGCAGCTTCAAGTCGGAGATCGACGTGAGGTTCTGCATGAAGGGCTCCTGCGAAAGCCGCCAGCCGAGGGACACCGCGGGGAAGGTACCCCACTGGTTGCCTGGACCGAATTTCGAGGAACCGTCCCGACGGACGCTCACCGCGGCGAGATAGCGGTCGCCGATATTGTAATTGAGGCGCCCGAAGAAGGAGATCAGCTTGCTTTCCTCGACGAACAGAAAGTTCGTCACGTTCTGCGCGGTCGCGACGCCGTTCGTGCCGAGGAGATTGGTGCTGAGGCCCGTCATGGTCACCGACGGGAACTCCCCGTGCGACTGCGCATATGAATAGCCCCCGGTGAGGTCGATGGTACCGGGCAAACCACTCAACGGAGTCGTGTAATTGACGTAGGTCTCGAGAACGGTGTTCAGCAGCGTATTGTCGGCCCGATAGTCAAATCCGTTCTCGCCGTTTTTGATTTCCTGGTGCAGGATGCTGGGGTTGAACGTTTCCTGCGTCACCTTGGCGATGTCGTACCCGAGGTTGATGGTCCCCTTGAGCCCTTGAAGGAACGGAAAATTGTATTCGGCCTGGGCGTTGCCGATACTGCGGTACGTCGTGGCCTGCGACTTGGCGAGATTGAGAATCTGCAACGGATTGTCCGCCGACGTCAGCGTGTTTCCTGGCCAGTTATAGTAGCCCGTCGTGGTCGTCGAATCGAACACCGGCTGCGTCGGGCCCATCTGCGCCGCGTTCGACAGCACGCCGCCCGGCGTGAACTGATCGAACAGGCGCGATCCCTTCACGTTGGCGCGCAGGCCCAACCGGTCGTTGAACAACCGCTGACTGTAATTGAGGCCCAGAGAAATTCGCTCCGCGGTCGTGCCCTGGATCACGCCATCCTGGTTCAGATAGCCAAGCGATACGCGATAGGTGTTGGTCGCGCCAAGCCCCGAGACCGAGACGTTATGCTCCTGCCCGAACGCGGTCCGGTCCACGAGGCCGAACCAATTCGTGTTCGCGGTGCTCAGCTGGCTCGCGTTTCCGGGGGCGTACGTTTGGACGGCAGTCCGGAACTGCGCTGCGTCCAGCTGGGAGGGAATCCGCGTGATGGACGACGCCGACGTGCTGCCGGTGTACTCGATTTGCGCGCCCTTGTGCGCCGATTTTGTCGTGATGATCACGATCCCGTTGGCGGAGTTCACTCCGTAAATCGCCGCGGCAGACGCATCCCGGAGTACCGTGATGCTCTCGATGTCGTCGGGGTTGATGAAATTCAGGGGGTCACGACCGGAGGAGAGACCGCCGCTGGCGTCGACAACCGGGGTCCCATTAATCACAGGGTTCGTGTTGCCCAGGTTGATCGGCATGCCGTCGACGACATAGAGCGGATCGCTCGAGGCCTGGGCGGAGTTCGTACCGCGAATTCGCAGCGTCACGCCCCCGCCCGGCTCGTTGCTTGGGACGATCTGCACGCCCGCGACTTTGCTGTCGATGAGTTGCTGCGGGCTGACGATTCGGCCCGTATTGAAGTCTTCCGAGCTGACCTGAGTTACGGCGCCGGTGATGTTGCCGGCCCGCTGCGTTCCGTACCCGGTCACCACGATCTCCGACAGATTCACCGCCTGCTGAGTCATGGCCAGGTCGACAGTCAGCGTGTCGCCTTCGCCGATCGTGATCCCCTGAGCCGCGCGGGCATATCCGATCAATCGGGCGCGCACGGTATCCGTGGCCGCCGTCAATCCGGTCATGACGTAGCGGCCGTCACCCTGCGAGAGGGCTCGGTGAACGCCGAAGCT
>DATLVU010000014.1:0-5680 GCA_035577025.1 Gemmatimonadales bacterium | reverse complement strand
TTATGACAGAAGCAACCGGTGGACCAGGACGGCGAGCCCCGCGGATCCGATCACCAGGACCGCTGCGCTGGCGCCGCATCCCTTGCCCTTCTTCGGCGGCGGCTGCTGCGCAACCGGGGCGGGGCGCTTGGGCGCGGGCTTCGCTGCCGGAGGACGCGCTTTGGGTGGGGCTGGCGCGGGGGCCTTCGGCGCAGCGGCCACCGGGCGCTTGGGCGGCACCGGGGCTGCCGGAGACGGCGACGGCCGCTTGGCGGCGGGGGCGGGGGGGGGGCCGGGGGCGGGGGGGGACCCGGGGGGCGCCATAGAATGGGGCGTCCGGAGCACCTGGGTGCCGCCGCCTTTCACCGCGGCGACGGCATCGTCGGTCGGCTCGAAAACGAGCTGCACGTCTCCTAACCGGACCGTTACTCCCGGTGCGAGCGGCGCGTCGCCCTTCACCCGCTCCCCATCCACGAAGGTGCCGTTCGTGGAATCGAGGTCCACGAGCACCCATACGCCCTCGCGCCGTTGCAGCTTGGCGTGACTGGTCGACACCGAAGGATCGGGGACCACGACGTCGTTGTAGTCCGCCCGTCCGATGTTGACGATCGGCGTTCTGACGGTGAGCCGTTGTCCTGCCAGCGCGCCGACCCGCACCAGGAACGTGGCGAGCGGAGGCGGGGAAGCGGGACGTGCGGCAGGAGGTGGCGGTGAGGGGGGCGGCGTGGATGGGGAGGAGGGGGGAGCCACCGCTTCCATCCCGTGAACCGTGTGCTTCAATCGTTCAGCGGCCCCTTCGGCCGGTGGTGCCGCACCCGCCGTGGGCGCCGCCGCAGCGACATCCGTATAAAAGCGAAACTGCTCGTCCCCCAGGCGGATCACGTCGGCCCGGGCGAGAATGCGCTGGCCTCCGATGCGCTCCTCGTTGACGAACGTCCCATTCGTGCTCGAGTCCACCAGCAAGTAGCCCTTCGGCGTCTGCACAATCTCGGCGTGGCGGCGGGACACGTCCTTCCCCGCCACCACCACGTCGCACCCCGCCTCGCGTCCGAAGACCAATGACGTGCCGGTGATCACGTATTCACGGCCATCCGTGAGACTGACGACTCTCCCCCCGGTGGTCCCGATCGTGATGGGCCGTCCGGCGGGCTTGGTGCCGCCAGCCCCCCCAGCCCCCTCCCCGGAGGGCGGCGTGAAGGCTTTGACATACTGGGTGCTGCCGGAGCGGCGCTCATCCACGAAGGTCAGCTCGTGCCCTCCCACTTCGACCTTATCGCCGTGGAGGAGCGGCGTAGGCTCCGCGCCGAGGCGGACACCGTTGATGAGGACCTCGGCCGCGGGCGATGACTTTCGGATCACCACTTGGCCGTCCGCCTGGCCCTGCAACAGCGCGTGCTGGGGGAGCACCCCTGCCCCGCTCAGGGAGATCGCGCAGCCGGCGTCGCTGCCGAGCGTTACTTCCCCCACAGGGATAGTGAACTTCCTACCACCGAGTTCGAGCAACGACATGGGGGAGAGTCCCTTGAAGCCGGAAATGGCAGCGCCGGAAGTTACGCCCGACTGTGTAACCGCGCAAGGAAACACGGCTTACGTGATGTATCCGGCGCGCCGTCATGCCGGCGCGTCGAGTGACACCGACTCCTCGCGCCCCACGAGGCCCCGCCGCAACCAGTACCAGAACAGGAGCGATCCCGCGATCACCGTCGCGTAGCTGTTGATGAAGCGCCAGATGAGCGCGTACGAAGGCAGTTGCGAGGGCTGCACGTAGATCTGCATGACCGCCGCGGAAAGGAACTCGGCAATGCCGGCCGAGCCGGGCGTCGGCGCGAAGTACAGCAGGAACGTGATGAACGTCTGGAGCAGGAGGATGTCGACGAAGTTCGCCGGGATACCCAACGCCCGCAGCGCAATGTACCCGGCCAGGAGCTTGTTCGCGTGCGACGGGGCCGACAGCAACACCGCCCACAGCAGGGCGAGCCATCCGCGCGGGCTCCCGAACGCCACCAAGCATTCGTGCGCGCGGTCGATGCCGGCCCGGAGGTGCTCCATGCGCGCGGCCACCCGGCCGCTTTTTCGCTCCAGCTTGGCGGCCAGCCAGTGGACCGCATCCCGGAGCCAGGCCGGGAACACCATCGCCACGAGCATGATGACGCCCAAGACGCCGAAGATCGTGAGACTGGTGCGGAAGAGCCCGTAGTAGGTGATCCCCAGAACGATGTCGTGGCGCGCGAGGGACTTCCCGGCTCCGAGATAGATCGCCAGGGGACCGGCGACCGCGAAGAAGACCACGGTGGCCACAAACGTAATGAAGGTGGACGTCATCGCCTCGGGCAAGCGGACGCCCGATCGCCGCATCACCCACATCATGGTCGGCCCGGCGCCCGATTGAAACGGCGTCAGGTAGGCGGCCCAGGCGCTCATGCCCCCCGCGATGATCATGTCGCGGAGGCGAACGCCCGGGTGCACGTGCCGCGCCACGACCCACAACCGCGTGCCGCCGCCGATCCAGTCCATGGACGCGAGCCCCAGCCCGAGGATGATCCAACCCCACTGGAGATGGAGGAGGGTGTGGGCGACGGCTTGGACGTTGTCGCCGTAGACCGCGAGCACCACCACGACGCCCACCAGCGAAATGACAGCGAAGAGCTCCAGCCCGCGGCGCAGCAGGCGGGGGGTGAGGGCGAGGGTCATGTGGGGGCGAAACTACGGGTGCCCGGTGTCAGGTGCCAGGTGCCCGATCGGTCCCGTGAACCCCCGGTCATCCGACCCCGGACACCTGAGACCTGTTATTTTATCGGGTTATGCCTCGCGCTCCCGACTCCGTCGTCATCCGCAACGCTCGACAGCACAACCTGAAGGGCATCACCGTCGAGCTGCCCCGGCGGGCGTTGACGGTCGTCACGGGGCCGTCCGGGTCAGGCAAGAGCACGCTGGCGTTCGATACCCTGTACGCCGAGGGCCAGCGCCGCTATATCGAATCGCTCTCCACCTACGCCAAGCAGTTCCTCGAGCGGATGCCCAAGCCGCTCGTCGACGGCATCGAAGGCATTTCTCCCGCCGTGGCGATCGAGCAGAAGAATCCCACCACCTCGAGTCGCTCGACGGTCGGCACGGCCACGGAGATCTACGACTTCCTGCGCCTGTTGTGGGCGCGCGTAGGGACGCAGTACTGCGTTCAGTGCGGCCACGAGGTGAAAGCGGATACGGTTCAGGAGGTGGTGGACGAGTTAATTGCGGATTGCGGATTGGCGATTGCGGACTCGACTGACCGAGGCCCGGATGTACAGTCCGCAATCCGCAATCCGCAATCCGCAATCGTCGTCACCTTCCCGTTACCGGCCAGCGCCCACCGACCCGAGGTGGACGTGGCGGCCCAGTTGCGCGCCGCCGGCTTCGTTCGGGCGCAGGTCGACGGCGTCCTGGCCCGGCTCGACCCCCCTGATGCCGAGCAACGCGTGCGGGAAGCGCAGGAAGTGCTGGTGGTGGTGGACCGCATCCCCGCCGTGGAAGCGAGCCGGGGAAGGCTGGCGGACGCCGTGGCGACGGCGTTCAACGAGGGCGAGGGCGTGGCGGTTGCGCTTAACAATGGCCACCGCCGTCGGTTCTCCGCCCATCCGACGTGCTCGAGTTGCGGCGCAGCGGCCCCCGCGCTCAGCCCGATCCTCTTTTCCTTCAATAACCCCCGGGGTGCCTGCCCGGTGTGTAACGGGTTCGGCGCCGTGCTGGAATACGACGAATCGCTCATCGTCCCCGATCCCAGGAAAAATCTGGCCCGGGGCGCGCTCGATCCCTGGACCAAGCCCCGCTACGAGGGCCGCCGGCGAATCCTGCGTGAAGCCGCACGCGCCAGGGACATCCCCTTCGATACGGCCTGGCGCGATCTCGACCCCGCGGCGCGCGACTTCCTGCTGCACGGCGCCGCCGGTCGATTCGTGGGCATGTTTCCCTTCCTCGAACGACTCGAGGCCAAGCGCTACAAGCAGTACATTCGCGTGTTTCTCCGTCAGTATCAGCTCGCCAAGACCTGCCCTGGGTGCGGGGGAGCTCGTCTCAAGCCCGAGGCCTTGGCCGTGCGCGTCGGCGAGCGAACCATCGCCGAGGTCTCGTCTCTCACGGCGGCCGCGTGCGTGGACTGGGCCGCGAGCCTCGTGCTCTCTCCGTTCCGCCGGGCCGTGGCGCTCCACATTCTCGCCGAGCTCGAGGCCCGGCTGTCGTTCGTGAACGATGTGGGGCTCGGCTACCTGACGTTGGACCGCCTCACCCGAACCTTGTCTGGAGGTGAAGCGCAGCGCATTGCGCTGTCGAATGCGCTCGGCGCCCATCTGGTCGACACGTTGTACGTGCTCGACGAGCCGACCATCGGCCTCCATCCCGCGGACACGCATCGCCTGCTCGGCCTGCTGCGGCGGCTGGCCGATGCCGGGAATACCGTCGTGGTCGTCGAGCACGACCCCGCCGCGATGCAGGCGGCGGACTGGATGGTCGAGCTCGGACCGGCGAGTGGTGAATCGGGCGGCGCGCTGGTCTATCAGGGGTCCGCCCGGGGAGTGCGCGAGGCCGGTACCCTCACCGGCCAGTATCTGTCGGGTGAGAAGCGTATCGGCGTTCCGTCGGCCCGCCGCCCCGCCCGACGCTGGCTGACCGTTCAGGGAGCGCGTCTCCACAACCTCCGCGATGTCGAGGCGCGCATCCCCCTGGGCACGTTGACCGCCGTCACCGGGGTGTCCGGATCCGGCAAGTCGACGCTCGTCCACGATGTGCTCTTCCGGCAGCTCGAGTCGCGCATCCGGGGCATGCACGGCGCGAAGCAGCACCTGGGCGAGCCGGTGGGCGCCGTCACGTCGCTCACGGGTTGGGAAGCGATCAGCGACGTCGTGCTCGTGGACCAGTCGCCGATCGGCAGGACGCCACGCTCGAACCCCGTCACCTATATCAAGGCCTTCGACGAGCTGCGCGCGTTGTTCGCCGCGGAGCCGCTCGCCCGCGCCCGCGGCTACACCCCCAGCACGTTCTCTTTCAACGTGGCCGGCGGGCGGTGCGACACCTGCGAGGGCGCGGGCCATGTCCTGGTCGAGATGGTGTTTCTGGCCAACGTGTTCGTCCCGTGCGAGGCGTGCGGCGCGAAACGCTTCCAGAAGGACGTGCTCGACGTCAAGCTCGGCGGGAGCTCGATTCACGACGTGCTCGAGTGGACCGTGGACCAAGCGCTCAAGCGGTTCCACCGCGAGCCTCGCCTGGCGCGCGCCCTCTGGCACTTGCAGCAGGTAGGGCTCGGCTACCTGCGGCTCGGCCAGCCCGCGACGACGCTGTCGGGCGGTGAGGCGCAGCGACTCAAGATCGCGCGCGAACTGGCGGTCGCCAGCGGGGCGAAGCGCCGCACCGGACGCAAGCTGTACATCCTCGACGAGCCGACGACCGGGTTGCACTTGGACGACGTGCGCACGTTGTGTCGCGTCCTCGATCGGCTGGTGGACGCCGGGCACACCGTCCTCGTCATCGAACACCATCTCGACGTGATCAAGCGCGCCGATTGGATGATCGAAATGGGACCCGGCGCGGGCGATGCCGGTGGGCGGGTCGTGGCCCAGGGCACACCGGAGGACGTCGCCCGCCTGCCCGAGTCGGTCACCGGACGGTATTTGCAGGACCTGCTCACCGCCGCGGACGCCGCGATGACCGCGCCCACGGTCCCCCCCCCGTC
>DATLVU010000013.1:0-14826 GCA_035577025.1 Gemmatimonadales bacterium | reverse complement strand
CCATCACTCAGGAACCCTGCGAGGGACATGGTGGACGGGGACGGGCCCGACGGGACACTGATCGTGTAGGCGGCGTACGTCACGGGAGCGGCGCCCGGAGGCCCCAGCACGGTTACGCCGAGCACGCTGGCGCTCGTGGTGCTTTGATCGGTGAAATCCACCTCCCCGTCCACCGTCAGCGGGATCGCCGGCATGAACGACAACGGGTCGAGGACGTACAGCACGAAGCGGACACCGTTAGCGGGCGCTCCGGTTTCGCTCGACGCGGCGTATCGGTGTGCCGCCGTGTCCCATACGAACGTCTTGCCCAATACCGAATCGGGAAAAATTGCAGCGCCACTCGGGCGCCCGACCATGGGCCGTGGAAGCGGGAGCATCGCGAGCCCCCCGAGCCCCCCGCTCCCTCCCGGGAACGGCAGCGCGGTGCGGAGCGGTGAAATTCCGACGGGTCCCGTGGCCCCTGTTGTGAAGCTCAGGGACGCGAACTCCATGCTCAGGAGTGCGCTCGTGTTGGTCGGGGCGGTGATCGCGTCGAGTTGAGAAGCCGTCGTGGCGGCGTCGGTGAGTCGGGGTGGCGCGGGCGCCGTTGCATCCTTCCCGCAGCCCGCCAACGCTAGGGTGAGGCAGACCACGCCCCACGGTGAGAGATTCCTGCGGTTTCCGCGCATGGCCACCTCCCGGGGGCGGTCGTGTGGTGCTGATGCGGCAAGAGGGAGACCAGCACGCTCACGCTGCACTCGCGGCCCAGATCCCCCGGCCCGCACGCGAATACTGCGCAGGATGAACACTCATGTGTTCACGGCGGCTCGGGATGCGCGAATCGGGAGCTGTGCCCCGATGACGCCTGGACGTCTCCGATTGTTACGCGGGGGTTCTCGTCGTCCGTCGCGGCAGCGCAACCACGGCCCCGCACATGTCGCAGCGACGCGACATGCGCGGTCAGTGAGCTTTGGCAGAACTGTTGAGGGCTACCGCTTGGCGAACCAGCGCCTTGAACGCGGACGCGTCCACTTTTTCTCCTTCGGGGATATCGATCGCACGGCGTACGTTTCCGTCGAGACTCGAGTTGAAGAGACGCGCCGGATCGTTCGGCAGCGCGCCCTTGGCGAAGGTCAGCTTCACGGCTCTCTTGTACGTTTCGCCAGTGCAGACGATGCCGTCGTGCGACCACACCGGATTCATCCACTTCCAGTCCTCGACGACGTCCGGGTCTGCTTCCCTGATGAGCTTGCGCATTCTGCTGAGGGTTTCTGCGCGCCAGTCCCCGAGCTCGGCGATTCTTTTCGAGATGAGCTCCGATGCCGCCTGGCCTTGGCTCGCGCCCGACTTTTTCATGGGTTCATCTCCCTGAACTGCTTCGCGTACTCAGCGTTTAGCCGCCGCCAGCCGCCGAACTTCATAGCGTCGGGACCGACGATGCGGCCTATCGGAGCTCCGCTCAGCAGGTGATCAAGCACATCGAGACAAATGTGCCACCCGGCAGCACCCATCGAGATGAAGCGGCCATCGATGTTGGTCCACAGCGTCAGGCGCGTGCCGCCACCAACGGCTTCGAGTTGCCACCGCATGTCGAAGCCACCCCAGTTGTACTCGAGCACCGTGGGAGCGTCGGCTCGGGTCACCGTGGTTTCGGTCACGTGCAGCGCGGGCGCTCCCACCGTAGTGAGCTTCACCGTGGCTCCAACCGCACCCAGGCTGCCATTGGCGTCGAAGGGAGCCCACTCGCGCAGCTGCGCGGGGTCGGTGAGCGCCTGCCAGACTTTTCCCGGTGAGTGGCGCATTTCTCTCACGAGAACGAGCGTCCACGTCTCTCCGTCCTTTCGTACCTGCACCCCGGTGGCCGGACCGGGTGTGTACTGCTCGCGATCGGTCATCTTGTCCTCCTACGCGTACCGGCCGTACGCGACGAAGGCTGACAGCAGCCCCATCACGACGGCCCAGACCATGGGGTTGGTAGCAGCCACTTTGAGCGAATACCGCGCGTACAGCCCGGCGAGGGCCAGGGTTTCGAGCGCGAGCACAGCGGCGGCGAGCGGGGTCAGGATCGGCATCCACTTCGCGGCGGCGGGGACGATGAGCAGGACGGCGCCCACCATCTCGAGCACGCCGAGCGCGCGCCACCCGCCGCGCGAGAGCGCGCGCATATGGTTCGCGAGCGCGTCGAACTTGAACACTTTGTATTGCCCTCCCGCGAAGTAGAGCAGGGCGAGCGCGATCTGGAGGACCCATAAGAGGACGTTCATCGCTTTCTCCTTGTCTTCTCTTTGGTTTCTTTCGTGGGTGTCGACGGGTGCAGGCGGTCGAGGTGGCGCTCGAGCGCATCGACATGATCGGACCAGAACCGGCGGAACTGATCCAGCCAGTCATCAACCTCCTGGAATGGCTCTGGCTTCAAGCAATAGACACGGCGCTGGGCGTCCACCGTGGATTCGACGAAACCGGCGTCGCGCAGCACGCGCAGGTGCTTGGACACGGTGGGCTGCGGCATCCGCAGCCGGCGCTCGATCTCTCCCACCGACTGGTGGGACCGGACCAGGAGGCTCAGGATCGCGCGGCGGTTCGGCTCGGCGATGATGGCGAACGCGGATTCCATGGGCCCTAGTATACTCAATTAGGCATATACGTGTCAAGGCATATACAAGCGCACAGGTTCTCCCGAATGCGAACCGGCGTGGCCGGAAGCCTTCACGGCAGAGCGTGATGAGATCGCGGGCGTGCTACGAGATTTTGAATCACCGCACGAGCCCTCTTGGCGGGGCTTCCGAGGGACCTCTCGACGGAGAGACCCGGCGCGCCACCGTGTTCAGGTCTGCGGCCGGCTCGGCCCGCCACAGGTGCAATCGAGACAGCCATGGACGGCGCAGGTGTTGCAGGTCAGTGCGAGCTGGCGCCGCAACGCCTGGTGCGCTCGATGCAACCGCACCGCAGCGTTGTTGGCCGTGATGCCCACTTCGCGAGCGAAGTCGACCACCGGCGCGCCCTCCAGATCCACGCGCTTGATCGCGGCGGCATATTCCGGCTTGAGCGTCTCCATGAGGGACATGACGCAGGCGCACACCTCATCGCGCAGCTCCTCGTCGGCCGCCGGTGCCGCCGCGTCGGCGGTGCCCGCCGCGTAGGCCAGCGCACGGTCCTCCGCGCCGCGGCGACGGTGGTGATCGATCACCGCGTTCCGGAGGAGCCGATAGAACCACGGGATGACGGCGTCCGGGTCGCGGACCGTGTCGGCGTGATCGAGGCCGCGGACGAACGCGTCCTGAAGGATGTCCTCGGCTTCGTCACGGGAACCGACGCGCCGCTCGAGGAACGCCAGGAAGCGCCGGTGGTTCTCGACCAGCACTTCGAGGAGGTCGGGTGTGGCGGGCGTGGTCATACGGGCAATATACGGACCCCGCCCGCGTGCGATGCGGCGCGGTTGGGGCCCCGATGTCACCGAACCCGTCCTGTCAGTCTGAGCATCCGCAGTTGCAGGGCGGCGCGCAATCGCACACCTGGCCTGCGCAGATGCAGCTGTCGGTAGCAGGCTTTTCTTGCGTGGACATCTTTCCCTCCTGGATCGTGGTGTCGGTGAACGTCTTCATAGCTGCTGACGGATGAGGCCAGGAACCATTACACTCTGTGGCCCAAAGCCTTGGTGGAATCCCGCTGGCACCTGACATGTCTGACGAGTTCAGGAAGGAGTCGACGCATGAACGTTGAGATACGGGCAGCGGCAGTGGTCTTGATCGTCGCAACGGCCATCAGTGGATCCGCGCGACGCGCGGTGCAGGGCGATAAGGGCGAGCTCGAAGCGATCGAGCGCCAGTGGCTTGCCTCTGAGCACGACAGCGCCGCGCTAGGGAGGATTCTCGCTGAGGACTTCCTGCACCCGGTACCCGCCGGGGTCTTTCTGACGAAGGCCCAGCATATCGACTGGGCCGTGACACATCCCGCCCCGTCCGGCAGGCACCAACGCTTTGACCAGTTACGAATTCGCACCTACGGCGCCGTCGGGGTCGTGACCGGCCTGGTCATCTCGACTGACAGCGACCGCCGGGAGGGGCGAACGGTGTTTACGGATGTATTCGTGCGTCGTAACGGACAGTGGCAGGCTGTGAATGCCCAAGAGAACGCGGTCCCAGCGACCCCGGAACGCTAGGAGCACGCTGTCGATTTCGGGATGGCACATTCGACGCATAGCTGAGACCAACCACCAGGACCTTATGGCCATGCGCAAGCTCAAGCTGCAGGTGCAGATGACGGTCGACGGGTTCGTAGCCGGCCCGGAAGGCCAGCTCGACTGGATGACGCGCAACCGGGACGAGGGGGTGATTGGGCGCATCGTCCAGATCACCGACTCGAGCGATACCATCCTCGTTGGCAGAGGGATGACCGACGGCTTCATCAAGTACTGGGAGGCCGTGCAACCGGACAGCCCCGAATACATCTTCGCACGCAAGATGGTGGACACGCCGAAAGTCGTGTTCAGCAAGACGCTTACCCACGCTGAGGGCAAGAACGTGCGGGTGGAGACGGGCGATCTGGTGCAGGCGGTGAACCAGCCGAAGGCTCAGCGCGGCAAGGACATCGTCGTGTACGGTGGCGCGACGCTCGTGAGCGCCTTGATCGAGCACGACCTGATCGACGAGCTCAACATCTTCGTGAACCCGGTCGCGATCGGGCGCGGCATGCGGATCTTCAAGGAGCGAAAAGCACTGCGCCTGATCGGTTCGACGGCGTATCCCAGCGGGGTTGTGATCAATACGTACCAGCCGGTGAGGTAACCTTACCCTGGCCCCCGTTCGGGAAAAAGAATCAAGTCTAGTCGGAGCGGCGGCGCGTCATATGGTGCTCCTCATCCATCCGCCACGTCTTGCCGCCGTCGTGGGACGTCTCGCCGCGCCAGATGAAAGAATTCGGAGTGATGTCGTTGAACGACCAGCGTAGCGAGTCACCGTGGTCGTTCCTGCCGCGCAAGACGATGCGATCGCCCTCGGCTCCGCCTTCCATCCTGATGGCCGCGGCGAAGGAGGGCGCCGCAAACATCACCGTCCACTTGTCGGTCTTGGGGTCGACGAACCGCACCCCGGTGACCATTCTGCGCTCCTCGTTCGAGCCAGGCTTCGGGTAGCCGAGAAAGATGTCCTGCAGCGCGTAGCCGTCCAGGATCCATCCGAACAGCACCTCACCGCGCGAGTGGCGCACGCTGCCGTCGTCGGCGATGAACGAATAGTCCGCGTCCCACGTCCCCACGAAGCGCCCGAACAAGTCCGCGTGGTGGCCCAGCGAGGGGTGCGGCCCCAGGGCGGGCAGTACGGCGATCATGTCGCGTCGGGGGTCCGCGCCCCCCTTGCTCGTCGATGCTTCGTGCGCAGCGCGCTGCGCGCAGCCCATGACGATCGCTCCCGTGATGGCGGCGGCCATCCAGCGAGACACCAAGTCCGAAGACATCATCGTCCCTCCCTTACAAGTTCGTTGCGCGGCCGCTCTCTAGTGGCGCGGCACACCGGTCCATAGTATTTCGGGTGTGGACGCCTCCCGCTTGAAGGTTGTTGCGCGCGAACCGCCCGACGCGCCGCACACGCGGACCGTGTTGTTCGAATCGCTCGGTATCGCCGTCGTCGATTTCCGTTGCCGAGCCCATGTCGCCGCCGAGGGCGGTGAAGAGCAGAACCCGACGCACAGCATCGTGCTCGTGCGTCGAGGCGTGTTTCAGCGCACTCGGCAGCGCGAGACCGTGCTGGCCGATGCCAACCACGTGCTGTTGTTCAACGCGGCCGAGCCCTACCGGTACGCCCACCCCCTCCCGGGCGGGGACGCCTGCACGATTCTCACCGTAGAGACTCAGCGCGCCTTGGAGCTCGTCGGCAGTCATGCCCCGGCGGACGCCGAGCATCCGGAGCGACCGTTCCGTCGCGGGGCTGGTCTGAGCTCGCCGCGCGCCGTGTGGCTGCACTGGGAGCTGCTTCATCTCGTCGCCCGCCGGGCCGGCAGGCTCGCGCTGGAAGACACGCTCGCCGAGCTGGCTCGTGAAGCGGTCGCTTGCGCCTACGGCGCGTCGGCTCCGAGCCGGCGCGTATCACCCCTCGTCCGGCGGCGGCGGTGCGACCAGGTAGAGGCCGTCAAGCTCATGATCAGCGAGCGGCTCGAGGGGCCGCCCAGCCTCTCCGAGATGGCCGCCGTACTGGGTTGCTCCCCCTACCACCTGTCTCACACGTTTCACGGCACGGCCGGCCTCAGTCTCCGCCGTTACGTCGGGCGGCTGAGGGCACGCGTCGCCGCCGACCGCCTGGCCGCCGGCGCGAGCGGCCTGACGGCCTTGGCCCTGGACTTGGGCTACGCCGATCACAGCCACTTCACGAACTCGTTTAGGCGCGAGTGGGGCGTTTCACCCTCGGCATTCCGGTCGAGGTCCCGATCTTCATAATCACAGTGGTTTCAGCGATCTTCGACGAAGGCCTTCAGGCGGGCGGCTGCCGCATCCCACTGCGCGGCGACTTGATCGAGGTACGCTCTCGCCTTTTCCAGGCGCTTGCGCTCCAGCTCCCAGACCCGCTCGCGCCCACGACGCGCGTGGCGCACCAAACCCACGGTGCCGAGCGTGTTCAGGTGCTTCGTAATCGCCTGGCGCGTCACCCCGGTGCCCTCGCTGAGCCGCGTAATCGAGAGCGGTCCGTCGACCGCCAGGCGCCTGAGCAGGCCGAGCCGGGTCGCGTCCGCAAGCGCTGTGAACAGCGGCACCGCATCGCTCGCCTGCAGCGCCGCGCCGCGGCTACGAGACATACCGCTCCAGATTCTTGATCTGTCCGCCCCACCCCTCGGTGTTCATGCGGAACGCTTCCGCGCGGCGCGCGAGCGGGATCCGATCGAACCCGGACTCGACGATCGTGAGAAGAGTCCCACCGCCCTCAGCCTCCTCGAGCGTGAACTCGACCAGCGTCATGGGCTCGCCCGAATAATCCTTAGCGGGGTCCGGATAGGGGTGCCAGCGGTAGGAGAAATACCGCTCCGGCTCGATCCGCTCGACCAGCATCTCGACCTTAAACTGCCCGTGGCTGCCCCGCACCGTCTTGCCCGCGGCGAACGCACCGTCGAGCGTGATGCGAAACCAGGTGCCGAACTCTTTGGCATCGGAGATCGCGCGCCACACGCGCGAGCGCGGCGCGCGGAGCACGACGCGCTTCTCGATCCGGTCAGTACTCATCGTGGTACTTGAGCCAGTGCATGATGCCGTCCTCTTCCTGTCGGCCGAGCGGCGTGAGATCGAGCAGGTTGTAGGTATTGAGGAGCGGATCGAGACCGCGCTGGT
Organism: Gemmatimonadales bacterium; assembly: GCA_035577025.1. Taxonomy (GTDB): domain Bacteria; phylum Gemmatimonadota; class Gemmatimonadetes; order Gemmatimonadales; family GWC2-71-9; genus AG41. The sequence goes on along the minus strand of DATLVU010000013.1, from coordinate 7,538 downwards.
AAGTCGAGTAGGTGTGGAACACGCGGTCCCCGTCGCGGAAGAACACGCTCAAGCCTTCCCGCTCGCCTTCATGCGGCCGGCCCTCGGGCTGCTCGGAAACGGGCGCATAGTTGTAAGTCGTGTGCTTGGCGTCGAGCGTCACGCCGAAGTCGTCGTTGAAGTCGGTCCCGTACGACGACACCCATGGGAACGTCCAGCCCATGCGCTTCTTGAATGACGCGATCTTGGCGAACGGTGCGCGCGAGATCACCGCGAACGCGGTGTCACGCGTGGTGAGGTGCACGAGACTGCCCGCGAAGTTGTCGGCCACATACGAGCAGGCCGGGCAGCCTTCGTCGTCCCAATCGGGCGGGAGACCGAACATGAAGTGATAGACCATGAGCTGGCGCTGTTTGCCGAACAGATCACGCAGCGTGCGGCGTCCCCCCGCTTCCGGCCCCTCGAACACATACTCTTTCTCGAGCGCGACCATCGGCAGCGCGCGCCGTTCGGCGCTCAGCGCGTCCCGCTGACGCGTCAGTTCCTTCTCCTTCGCGAGCAGGCGCTTGCGGGCGGTGGTCCATTCGTCCCGTGATACGATCTTTGGTTTCGGCATGGCGTGTCTTTCGGTTGCCTGGAGGTTTGGGTTAGAGGGGCGCAGCATGTTGCGCCCCTACGTTTGTTACATCGGCGGCATGAGGCCCGGAACGGACCCGGGCGCGGCAATGATCAGGATTCCGAATGCGACAATCGCGAGGGCGAGCGGCACATCGACGGATGGTTTGGCGGGCAGCAGCTTCTGCGCGAACACCAGGGCGGCGATCACGAGCATCCAGGTGACGCTCATGACGCCGAGCGCCACCAACATCATCATCAGTCCGATGCTGGAGCCGACGCAGTAGAGCCCGAATTCAAATCCCCCCCCTCCCCCCGAGCGGGTGCGTGCCCGGCAGCAGCGACGGCAGTGCCGTTTGAGCCGGGTGAGCTCGTACAGGCCGGCCGCGATCACGACAAGACCAGCGGTGGTCGTGCCGTGCGGGCGATAGAGGGCGTACAGAAGACCGCCGACGAGCGTCCAGACGACGAGGTAGGACGCGACGAAGGGCACAACGGCGCGGACGGGACCGGCGCTGCGACCGCGTCTCAAGGCGGCCGGGACCAGGCCCGGCAGCATCATCGCCGCCATCATCGCCGCCCACAGGGTCACGAAGAACGCGAATGAGCCGAGCTGGGTTGCGACGCCCATGTCCATGCCGTGCATTTGGCGGACCGTGACGACCCAAGCCAGGGCGGCGAGACCGAGGGTCGCCGCGAGCGGGGCCGCGGTACGATATGCAACTCTCATGTTGCGTATCATATCCGGGACCGGCGATATGCGCAACCCCCTAGTTGCATGTCCTCACCAAGCTGTCCCCGGTTAGAGTCATGAGCGGGCGTACGCGAAGCCGCGCTCGTGCGCCTTGGTCATAGCGATGAACGCGGCGGGCACGATGACCACGCCCGGTAACGCGTGCGCCGTCAGATCCGCGTGAATGTCGGCCGCGGTGCCCATCCCCTGCTTCTCGAGCCGCCCCGACCACCGCTGCAGCGCGTTGTTGCAGAGGACGAAGAGCACGCCGCGACGTTGCAGCGACTCGATGGAGCTCTCCGGTGTGCCATCCGCGACGGGGTCGCCCGGCTGCGGGTGGGCGAAGTAGTTGCGGACGAGCGGCGCGCTGGTCGTTGAGTCGGTGAGACTTAGCGCCGCGCCGAGTTTGTACTTTGCCCACATGGCGTCCTGAACACCGAGCGGAGTGGTACGCGCGTACAACACCACAATCACGCTGACGTCTCGCTCTCGGACTCGGTACGTGTCGCGCCAGACATCGAGATAGTTCCGTACGTGGCGCAGGACGGTGCCGCCATCCGGATCGGGTGCATCGAACAGTTGCCGATGCTTGCCCTTGAGCCGATCGAGCCAGGCGTCCGAAGGTGACACGTCGGTCATGTTCTCCTTCCCGAGAGCCGCTCCTGCGCTCAAGGCGGCGACAGCGCTGACGAATCCGCGACGATCGAGCATACACCCTCCCGTGGTTGAACGACAATTTGCGCCAAGTAGAGCCTTCTCGCCTGCGGGGCTGAATTAATCCGCTGAGCAGCCCCCTCTCCCTTAAGGTCCTCACCCCGTGACCCCCTCTCCCTTCGGGAGAGGGGGAACGAAGGATGAGTTCGCGCGCAACGTTTCCCACCCCACTCGCGGAATTCTGGCTGCGTCGGCATGCCGTCGTGCAGTCATTCTCGGACGATGGATCCGCTCCGTCGCCTTAGACCGGCGCAACGATTTGCACTCGCCCACGCGCTGCGCCATCGGCCTACTCCCGCCGAACGCCATGCTCGGACCCTGCTGCGCAATCGGGGCATACTCGGCTTGAAGTTTCGCCGGCAACACGTCCTGCACGGTTTCGTCGTTGACTTCTACTGTGCCCGCGAACGCGTCGTTATCGAACTCGAGGGAGATCGGCACGACGGAGAGGCTCAACAGACCTATGACCGTGCACGTGCCGTTTTTTTGGCAGCCGCACGCTATCGAATTATTCGAGTACGCAACAAAGACGTGAGCCGAGAACACCTCGAAACTGTCCTGCGGGAAGCCCTCCGAACTCCACGATAGTTCCCCCTCTCCCGAAGGGAGAGGGAGTCAGGGGGTGAGGACAGGTGCGGTTCCTCGACGGGGGCCATCTGCCGCGCACCGGAGGGACCGACTGCCCCGTTCGCACGGCACCCTAACGCGCATCGGACCCCTCGCTGACCTGGACGCGCGGGGACCCGCGTACCTTCCACCCGAACTCTCGAACGAGGCGGGTCATGCCCGGGTCCTTTCGCACCTGGATTGACGAGTCGAAGCGCTCTGTCGCCCCGCTCTGGGCGGTGACCATCCTCCGGGTGTATCTCGGGATCGCGTTCTTGAGCGCGGCATCGAACAAGATCTTCAGCTGGTGGGCATCGTGGCCGCAGAGCATGTCGCACTTTCTGACGTCCAAGCTGAATGACACCTACGCGTTCTACCGACCCGTTCTCACCGGCCTGGTCCTGCCGCACATCGGGTTTTTCGCTCCCGGCATTGCCCTGAGCGAGGTGGCGGTGGGCCTGTCGTTGCTGCTCGGCGCGGGTACGCGATTCGGCGCGGCTCTCGGACTGGTCTTGATTGCCAATTACATGCTGGCGTTCGGGGAAATTCCGTGGCAGCCGGGTGAGGACCAAGCCTTCTTTTTCGGTCTCGTCGTCGTGCTCATCACAAACCCGGGCTGGGCCTTCGGGGTCGATCCCTGGCTCGCTCGCGCCCGGGCGTGAAGGGATCATTCTTTGTGCCTGAACCGACTCCAGCGCATTACGTATCAGCCGGTGCGATAACCATCGCAGTTGGGTGTCTTACGGCTTGCCCGCTTTATTCGCCGGACAGCGCGGGTCCTTCCCCTGGATCTCGGCGATTTTCTTGTCGTCAATCGGGATGGGCGCGCACCCGTGGCCCTTTTCGCAGACGAAGTCGTAGTGGGCGGCGGGGACGTGACAGCTCAAGCACGTCACGCCCACGAAATTGACCACCTTGTCCCCGCGGGCCTTGATCCGCGTGGCCGGAGGAGACGGGTCGGGCGGCAGGGCGGTGGCCAACTCCAGTGAAAAGAACTCCCACCCGTTCGACTCGGGAAATTTTGCCTTGGGATGCTTCACCATGGCCTCACCCGGCACCAGCTGCAGAATGGTCCCGACGGGGTACTCGGTGTCCGCGACCTTGTCCCGCAGGATGCGTACGGCTTCGGCGAGTCGTTGCGGGTCTGCATTCCGGATGTAGGTGTTCCGGACTTTCGTCCCATCACGGATGCAGCTGAACGATTTGTCGGTGACCGTGATGTCCTCTTGCGCTTGCACCAACCCGGGCACAACGCAGAGCATGGCGGTCGCGAGTGCGACGCTGCTCATCCACGCCTGTTTCATTTCGCTCACTCCTGTGAATTGCCGAATGGCCCTCGGACTCGCGTGCTAGCGCCGCTCCGTTCAGCCCCCGATCTTCGCCGCTGAACGCTCTGGCGATGTGCCGAATCGCGTCACCATCGCGCTCACCTTGCCGTTGGGATCACGCGCAAAATGCATTATCGCGCCGCTTACCGGCACGTAATACTGACCGCCGCCTATAGGATAGAACTCCGACTCGTCTCGGTAAAGACGTCCGTCCTTCTCCGCGACGATAACCGGATCGACTGGGTCGCCGTAGCGTCCGAAAAACTGAGCAGGGTCTTCAAAGCGGGGTCCGACGGGCGGGACGGCGGCGAGCGCGGAGATACGGCGTCCGAGCGCGAGTTTCAATAGGCGTTGCCGGATCTGCCAGTTGGCTGCCGACTGCAGATTGCTCAGAAAAACGACTGTCAAGTCACGGGCGGGCAAATAGTCCACCGATCCCTCATACCCATTCACCCGGCCGTACCATGGCGTCCAGGTCGTGTCGCTCGGATTCGTGAGCAACAACCGCCGAGCGACGTCGCCGAACGCGCCAACGTGGAGCGTGCGCACGAAATGGAGCACGTCCTCCGCGGTAGCGTACACCGAGCCGGCTCCGGTAAGGAAGGTCAGATCTTTGTATGGAGCGCTGACTACGGAAACCGTTACCGGTCCGCCTTGAAGAATGAAAGGCAGGGCGCGATTCGGCATGAGTTGTTGCCCTGTCTCGTCGGTCGCCGACGCCATTCGCGCAGGCCTGAAGAGCCGCTCAGCGAGAACGCTATCGAACGGCTTCTTCTCCACGATCTCCACGATTCGCGCCAAACAGGTGAATCCGGCGCTACTATAGAGTTCCGCGCTGCCCGGCTCAAAAAGCAGCCCTTTCGACTTGACCCGTTCCACGATGTCTGCCGGCGTCACGTGCTCCGTCTCTTCAAGCTCGGTGGTCACACGATGCGGCACCCCGGCGCGATGCGTCACCAGGTCACGCACCGTCGCGCGACCGCCTTTGGGCCCGTCAGGGAATCCGCTGATGAAACTCGCGACCGGCGCGGCCAGATCGATGCGACCGTCCCGAACCATCATGTCTACGACCGCCTCGGTCATGAGCTTGGTGATCGACCCAATATTGAAGCGTGTAGCGGCTGAGTTTGGAACGCGTCGCTCCCAGTCCTCGAAACCGTACGCTCGTCGCAGAATGACTCGGTCGCCGCGCGCAATTAGCACAATTCCGCTGAACCGGCCAGCCGCCGCCTCCGGTTTGATCAGCGCATCAACGTGCGATTCGAGGGAGTCCATGGCGGGGCGTTGGCCCGCGGCGATCGGTGCCGTCGTCGCCAGGAAAGCCAGGAAGGCGAAGCGGCTTGCAGAAGTGGTCATTGGGGCGCGGGAAAGGGTGACGAGAAGGTTAGACACACGCCCTTGGACGTCGGCCGGCGCTTGGGCAGATGCGGAGAAATCCGGGTCCACTGGGCGTCCGAGAGCTCGACCTTCATCACCCTCGCTCGGTGAGAGGCCTGTTACCTCTCAAACGACCGAGCGAGGGCTTTGAAACCACTTCTAGATATACGTGGGGGCACGGTCACCGGCCATACGCAGGGTTTCGATCAGCGCCGCAGCAGAAGCGCATTCAAAGTAACCGTCATCGTGCTAGCACTCATCGCGAGCGCTGCCCACGCCGGCTTGAGCAGAACGCCCAGCGACGGATAGAGCACGCCAGCCGCGACCGGGATAGCGATCACGTTGTAGATCGCGGCCCAGAAGAGATTTTGCTTGATCTTGCCGTGCACACGACGGGCAAGAACGAGCGCGACCGGAACGTCGGCTGGATCGTCCTTCATCAAAATGATTCCCGCCGTCTCGATCGCGACGTCCGTGCCCGCGCCGATCGCGATGCCGACCGTCGCCGCCGCCAGCGCCGGGGCGTCATTCACGCCGTCGCCCACCATCGCGACCCGACGGCCTTGCTCCTCGAGTCGCCGGACCTCGGCAGCCTTGTCGCTGGGCAACACCTCGGCCCGTACATCGTCGATGCCGAGGGTGTGGGCGACGGCGTTGGCGGTGGCCGCACTGTCCCCCGTAAGCAGGAGCACCCGGATGCCGAGGTCGTGGAGCGCCGCAACGGCACGCTGGGCGGTCGGGCGAATCCGGTCGGCGACGGCGATGAGGCCGAGCATCCGGCCATCCGCCGCGACGTAGAGCGCCGTCTTGGCATCCGCTCGTAGCCGCTCCGCTTCGCGCTCGAACCCCGGCGTCACGCCGTTGCGTTCGAGCAACCGACGATTTCCCAGCAGCACCGTGCGGCCGCCCATCATCGCCTGCACGCCGTGGCCGGGAACGGCTTCGAAATGGGAAGGTGGCTCGATGGCAAGCGCACGCTGCTTCGCAGCTGCGACGATGGCCGTGGCGATGGGGTGCTCCGACTGCGCATCCGCGGCGGCGGCGAGCCGGAGGATCTCTGCTTCTTCGACACCGGCCGTAGGGATGACATCCGTTACGGACGGCTTGCCTTCCGTCAGTGTGCCGGTCTTGTCGAAGACGACCGTGTCCACCTGAGCGGCCGCCTCGAGGACCGCGGCGTTCCTGAAGAGTACGCCGGCACGCGCTGCCCGTCCCACTCCGACGGTGATCGCCGTCGGAGTCGCGAGCGCGAGCGCGTCCGGACAGGCGATCACGATCGCCGCCACCGCGGCGGACAGCGCGAAGGAGACCCCTTGGTGCCCGAACACGAGCCATGTCGCGAACGTGATCGCGCCTGCCGAGAGCGCCACGATCACGAGATACGTCCCGGCGAGGTCCGCCAGCCGCTGCGCCGGCGCCTTCGAGGACTGTGCCTCCCGGACCAGCGCGACGATGCGCGCCAACGCCGTATCAGCGCCGACCTTGGTTGCGCGGAATCGGAACGCGCCCTGCTGGTTGCGCGTCCCGCCCACGACCTCGTCACCCGGCCCTTTCGCGACGGGCACCGGCTCTCCCGTGAGCATCGATTCATCTACATAGCTCGAGCCCTCGGTCACGACGCCGTCCACCGGGATCGTATCGCCCGGCCGGACGGCAAGGGGGTCGCCGACCACAATGGCTTGGAGCGGCACTTCTTCCTCTTGCCCGTCCCGCACCCGTCGCGCGGTGGGTGGCGCGAGCTCGAGCAACGCCTCGACCGCCCGACCGGTGGCGAAGCGACTCCGCATCTCCAGCCAGTGCCCCAGCAGGCTGAAGGAGGTCAGCATCGCCGCCGCATCGTAGAACCGCTCGCCGGGCAAGCCGAATGTGACCGCGGCCGAGTACAGGTAGCTCACGAGGATGCCGGTCGCGATCAGGGTCATCATGGTGAGCTCGCCGTGCCGCAGCGAACGCGCTGCGGACGACACGAACGGCCATCCGCCCCACCAGACGACGATCGAGGTCAGGATAAACCCGAGGGCATCGGGTGACACCCCGAACGGCGGCCGGAGCTCGCGGCCGAACAACGACGTGCCGAGCGCCGAGTAGAGGATGATCGGCACCGTGAGGAGGGCCGACCCGATGAAGCGCCGCAGCATGTCTTGCACCATGTGCGCCCCGTGCCCGGCGTGCGCATCGGGCGCGTG
>DATLVU010000012.1:0-52513 GCA_035577025.1 Gemmatimonadales bacterium | reverse complement strand
GTGGCGCAGTGCGCCCTCGCGCTCAATCGGCCGCACGAGATGGCGGACGCGCTGGCCACCCTCGGCCCTGACCGTGGGCTGTTCCGCGGGTGGTCCGTCTACTGGTTCTATCTGTCCTTCGCGCATCATCTCATGGGCGATTACCGCACGGAGCTGAAGGATGCTCTCGAGGGCCGGCGACGCCATCCGGACGAGCTTACCGTGCTCGCGGCCGAGGTGCGGGCCTTGGCCGCCCAGGGGCGCCTTGCCGACATCCGTGAGCGGCTCACCGAGGCACCGAGTCTCCCGCCGCAGCCAGGGTGGTCGCCCGCGGACATCGGGCTGCTCGCCGCCTTCGAGCTCGCGGCCCACGACCATCGCGCCGACGCGCCCACGGCGAGCCAGTGGGCGGTGCGCTGGCTGGAGGGCCGGCCGGCCGCGGAAGGACGCACCGTGGCCAACCGGTTCCGGCTCGCCATCGCGCACTACTTGAGCGGCGAGCTTCCGGAGACGCGACGCATCCTCGAGGGCTTGTTGTCCGGGAAGACCGTGGTCGCTGCCGACTCCGCTAGCCTGCGCTGGTTCTCCGCCATCACGGGCGACATGCCCGATCACCTGACGTTCCTCGGCTTTCTGGGAGTCGTGACGGCGCGCGAAGGGAAGCGCGACGACGCCCTGCGCATCGACCGTGAGCTTCAGGCGACGAACCCGCGCTATGTCTACGGCAGGCACACGATGTGGCGGGCGCGCATCCGAGCGGTGCTTGGCGATCGCGATACGGCGGTGGCCCTAGTGCAGGAAGCGTTCGCGCAGGGATACGCGCGGGGTGGGGTCATGCACCTCTACCCATCGCTCGCGGCGCTGCGCAACGACCCGGCATATCAGGAGCTGCTCAAGCCGAAGGAATGAGCTCGCGCTCCGGTTCCGCGACTGCGTACCTGGCTGCAACGCTGGCCGAGATCGCGCGGCCGCTTTCTATTGTGAAGCCATGTCCCCGTGTGAAGCCATGTCCCCGACTGACCTCGAACGTTTGACCATGGTGGCGTCGCATGCCTCGTGACCTGCCGCTCTCGAACGGCAGGCTGCTCGTCGCGTTCGGCCGCGACTACCTGATCCAGGACATCTACTACCCGCATGTGGGCAAGGAAAACCACGCCACCGGGCATCCCTTCCGATTCGGGATCTGGACCGACGGGAAGTTCAGCTGGATCGGCCCGGATTGGCAGCTCGATCTGCGCTACGCCGCGGACTCGATGGTGACCGAGGTGCGCGCCCGGAACGAGGACCTCGGGGTCGAGCTCGTGTGCCACGACGCCGTGGATTTCTTCGAGAACGTCCTGATCCGTCACGTCACGGCGACGAACCTGAAGGAGCGCGCTCGTGAGATCCGGTTGTTCTTCCACCACGACTTCCACATCCTCGGGTATGAGGTGGGCGATACGGCGTTCTACTCACCGGAGACGCAGGCGCTGATCCACTATAAGGACGATCGCTACTTCCTCATGAACTGCGCCGTCGGAGGCGAGATCGGGGTCCGGCGCTACGCGTGTGGGGCGAAGGAGGTCGCCGGGGCCGAAGGAACGTGGCGGGACGCCGAAGACGGGGAGCTACAGGGCAATCCGATCGCGCAGGGCTCCGTGGACTCGACCCTCGGCCTGTCACTCACGGTGCCGGCGCGTGGCTCGGCCGAGGCGGACTACTGGATGGCGGCAGGTCAGGACTTCCGCGAGGTAGCCACGATCGACAAGGTCGTGCGCGACAAGTCGCCCGGGGAGCTGTTGCGCCGCACCCGGAATTACTGGCGCCTATGGGTACGGAAGGATCAGCGGGGTGTCGACGCTCTACCGGCGCTCGTCGCACAACGCTACGCGCAGAGCCTGCTCATCATCCGGTCGCAGATCGACCACGATGGTGCGATCATCGCGGCCAACGACACGGACATCACGAAGTTCGCGCGCGACACCTATTCCTACATGTGGCCGCGCGACGGCGCACTGGTGGCGGCGGCGCTGATGCGCGCCGGGCACGTGGGCGCGCCCGAGAAGTTCCTGGAGTTCTGCTCGCGCGTCATCTCGCCGCTCGGCTACGTGCGCCACAAGTACAACCCCGACGGGACGCTCGCCTCGTCCTGGCACGGCTACGTGCGCGACGGCAAGCCGGTCCTCCCCATTCAGGAGGACGAGACCGCCCTGATCATCTGGGCGCTCTGGCAGTTCTTCGAGTTGTACGAGCCCATCGAGGAGACGGCACCGTTCTACCGGACGCTCGTGACGCGGCCCGCGGACTTTCTCGTCGGATACGTCGACTCGGCCACCGGCCTGCCGCTCCCGTCGCACGACCTCTGGGAGGAGCGGTGGGGAGTCCACGCGTTCACGGTGGCCGCGGTGATCGCCGGGCTCCGGGCGGCCGCCCGCGTCGCCGACGCGTTCGGCGAGCAGGAGCGCGCGGAGCGTTATGCCGCCGGGGCCGAGCGCATGCGGGACGGTTTGGGGGCGGTGCTGTGGAACGAGCGCGAGCAGCGCTTCGCTCGCATGGCGTCGCCAGGGGCCAACGGGTATACCCTTGACATGACGGTGGACTCGAGCCTGTTCGGACTCGTGGAGCTCGGCGCGCTCCCTCCTGACGATCCGCGCGTCGAGTCTACCCTGCGCCAGGTGGAAGAGCACCTCTGGGTCCAGACGGACATCGGAGGCCTGGCGCGATACGAGAACGACGCCTACTACCAGGTGGAGAAGGCGGACACGAAGCGCGTGCAGGGCAATCCGTGGTTCATCAGCACGTTGTGGCTCGCCCGCTATCGCCTGCTACGGGCGAACACCCCGGAGGCGCTCGCTCGCGGTCTCGAGCTGATCGAATGGGCGGCGCAGCGCGCCCTGCCGTCGGGCGTCATGGCGGAGCAGCTCCACCCCTACACGGGCGAGCCCCTCTCGGTCTCGCCACTCACGTGGAGCCACGCTTCGTACGTGCGGGTGGTGCGGGAGTACCTCGACCGCACGGCGCAGCTCAACCGCTGTCCGACCTGCGGCAATGAGACCGGCCGTCCCGCGCGCCTCACCGATCGGCTGACGGCGATCCCCGAGGGCGCGGAGCCGTAGTCATGCCGTCGAGCCGCGTCGTGGTCGAAGACACAGACTCGTTCCCGCGTCGGGTCGCCGAGTGGCTGGCCGAGACGATGGCCCGCACGGTCGCGGCTAGTGGGCTTTGTACGATCGCCCTGTCCGGCGGGGGGACGCCCCGACCGGTGTACGCAGCGCTCGCCGCCCCGGACTTGGCGAGCGGGATCGACTGGCGAAAGATCGATGTGTACTTCGGCGACGAGCGTGCCGTGCCGCCCGCGGATCGCCAAAGCAACTATCGCATGGCGAAGGATGCGTTGCTCAGCCACGTCCCGATTCCAGAGTCGCGCGTTCACCGCATCGAGGCCGAGCGTCGCGATCTGGACGCCGCGGCCGACGCGTACGCGCAGGCGCTTCCCGAAGCATTGGACGTCCTGGTTCTCGGCATGGGTGCGGACGGACATACGGCGTCGCTTTTTCCCGGCTCACCGGCGCTGTCCGAGCGACGGCGCCGCGTGCTAGTGGTGGCGAGCCCGAAGCCGCCGCGCCAGCGCGTCACCATCACACCGCCCGTGATCGCCGCGGCGCGACAGGTGGTCATGCTGGTGACGGGAGGGGAAAAGGCGGCGGCGGTCGCCCGGGCGCTCGATGCCGCCGCTCCTCCGCCGAGCCAGGTGCCGGCGGTGCTCGCCCGCCCCCCCCACGGCGTGTGGTTTCTCGATGCCGCCGCCGCTGCCCGGCTCCCGAAGCCCGTGCCATGAACGTCCTCGCTGGCGACGTCGGCGGAACCAACGCCCGCCTCGCGCTCGTGGAGGTCAGCAACGGCCGGGCGGTCGTTCGAGAGCACCGGACGTACCAGAGCCGCGCGTATTCCGGGCTCGCGCCGATCGTGCGGACGTTTTACGCGGACGTCGGGGCGCGACCGGAGCGCGCGTGCATCGGCGTGCCCTGCCCGGCGACCGAGGAACCGTGTCTCGCGCCGAACCTCCCATGGCGGGTGGACGGGGCGACCTTCGCCGCCGAGATCGGCATTGCGTCGAGCGCCCTCATCAACGACTTCACGGCAATCGGCCACGGCATCGCGTTCCTGGGCGCGGACGACGTGGAGACGCTGCAGCCCGGCGAGCCCAAACCCCGCGCTCCCATCGGACTCATCGGCGCGGGGACGGGCCTCGGCGTGGGGTTCCTCACCTGGCGGGGCGACCGCTACGACGTGCACCCTTCCGAAGGGGGCCACGCCGGGTTCGCGCCCCGTGGCGAGCGCCAGGGCGGCCTGGCCCTGGCCCTCGAGCGCGAGTACGGACGCGTGTCGCGAGAGCGAGTGCTCTCAGGCCCGGGGATTCTGGCGACGTACCGGTACCTCGCGGCCAGCGGCGTCGCCCCGGAAAATCCGGCGGTCCGCGCGGAAATCGCGCAGGCCGATCCCGCGGCCGTGATCTTCGGGCACGCAACCGCCGGCACCGACCGCCTGTGCCGCGAAACGCTCGAGCTGTTCATCGACGCGCTCGGAGCGGCCGCGAGCGACCTCGCCCTCACCGTGCTCGCGAGCGGGGGGATTTACATCGGCGGGGGGATCGCGCCGCGCATTGTGGATCACCTGCGGCAGGGAGCCTTCCTCGCGGCGTTCCGCGACAAGGGGCGGTTGTCGCACTACGTCACCCGCGTGCCGGTGCGCGTGATCGTGAATCCACACGTTGCGCTGCTGGGAGCAGCCGCTGTAGCGGCACGGCTCCCCTGACATAGACAATCCGAGGAACGATGTATGTCGAAAGTCGTCACGAAGTCTCGCATGCAGGAACTACTCGACCAGGGCCAGAGCGTCTGGCTCGACTATTTGCGCAGGGGGATGCTCGCATCCGGAGAGCTGCAGCGCATGATCGACGACGGGCTCAGGGGTATGACCTCCAACCCCACGATCTTCGAGCACGCGATCGGCGGGAGTACGGACTACGACGAAGCGCTGGCGCGAGTCGCGAGCGTATCCCGGACCGATCGTGAAGTCTTCGAGTCGTTGGCGGTCGAGGATGTTCGCTCCGCCGCGGATCTGTTTCGCCCCGTCTATGACGGGTCGCAAGGCGCGGATGGGTTCGTGTCGTTGGAGGTATCGCCCACGCTCGCTCGCGACACCGCCGGCACGATTGCAGAGGCGCGCCGCCTGTGGGCGGCGGTCGACCGGCCGAACGTGATGATCAAGGTGCCCGGAACGCGGGAGGGATGGCCTGCCATCGAGCGCCTGCTCACGGACGGGATCAACATCAACATCACGCTCCTGTTTTCGCTGGAGCACTACCGCGAGGTGGCCGAGGCATACTTGCGGGCCCTCGAGGCGCGGCGCAAGGCGGGACAGCCGATCGATCGAGTCGCGTCGGTGGCGTCGTTTTTCGTCAGTCGCGTCGATACGGAGGTTGATCGACGTCTGGATGCGACGCCCGCGGCCCCGCGGGACCTCCGGGGCAGAGTCGCGATCGCAAACGCGCAGCTCGCGTATGCATGGTTCCGAGCGCTGCTCGACGGGCCGCGCTGGCGGCCGCTCGCCGCGGGGGGGGGGGCCAAGCCTCAGCGTCTGCTGTGGGCGAGCACTGGCACCAAGGACCCCGCCTACTCGGATGTGCTATACGTGGATTCCCTTATTGGCGCGGACACGATCAACACCGTGCCGCCGCAGACCCTGCAGTTGTTCGAGGATCACGGCACCGTGCGGCGGACGCTACCGGGTGATGCAACGGAAGCCCGACGGGTCATGGATCGCCTCTCGACGGTGATGGCGTTCAGCGATGTCACCGAGGTGCTCGAGAAGGAGGGCATCGACAAGTTCGCCCACTCCTTCGAGACGCTACTGGGCGTGATCGCCACCAAGCGGAAGGCACTCGCCGCGTCGACGCCCCCCCTCCCGCGGCACTCTGCCGAATTCCACGCCTTCGAGCAGGCGGTCGCGTTGCGACTTGCGGAGCTCGAGCGGACGGATGTGCCGAAACGCATCTGGGGGCACGACCCGACCGTCTGGAAGCCCGACCCCAGCACTCCCGAGATCAGCGACCGGCTGGGGTGGCTCAACGTGGGCGAGATGATGGCGCAGCAAGTCAAGGCGCTGAGCGGGTTCGCCGATGAGATACGGCGCGAGTTCGATCACGTGGTGCTGTGTGGGATGGGGGGCTCGAGCCTCGCGCCAGAAGTGCTGTGGCGCACCTTCGGCCACCGGCAGGGGTACCCGGCGCTCACCGTACTCGACAGTACGGACCCGCGGGCCGTCGCCGCGGCACTCGCGGACGGTGACGCGACGCGCACGCTGTTCCTGGTGTCGAGCAAGTCGGGGACCACCCAGGAGACGGACTGCCTGTACCGTCACTTCTGGGATCGCACCGGCGGTCGCGGGGCGCAATTCGTCGCGATCACGGACCCTGACACGCCACTGGCGGCGCTCGCAGCCACACGGCAATTCCGTCGCACTTTCCTGAACCCCAAGGACATCGGCGGTCGATATTCCGCCCTGTCGTATTTCGGACTCGTCCCGGCGGCCCTGATCGGGGTCGATGTGAGCCAGCTGCTCCATCGCGCCCATCGCATGTCCGAGGCGTGCGCCGCCTTCGTTCCGGCAGGACAGAACCCGGCGGTGTGGCTGGGCGCTATTCTCGGGGAGGCGGCGCTGGCGGGCCGTAACAAGGCGACCTTCGTGCTGTCACCGGGGATCGGCTCCTTCGGACTGTGGGTGGAGCAATTGATCGCCGAGAGCACGGGCAAGGAAGGGAAGGGAATCCTGCCCGTCGCAGGGGAACCTCTAGGCTCGCCCGATGTGTACGGGCGCGACCGCGTCTTTGTCGAGCTCTCGCTTGCGGGCGAGTCAGACGACGCGGTGCAAGGACGGCTCCGCGCCCTCAACGCGGCCGGCCACCCCGTGGTTCGACTGACGCTCGAGGATCGGTACGATCTGGGCCAGGAATTCTTTCGCTGGGAGTTCGCGACCGCCGTGGCGGGGGCCATTCTCCGCATCAACGCTTTCGATCAGCCCAACGTGGCCGAGAGCAAGCAGAACACCAAGGAGGTGCTCGCGGGCAAGAAACCCCCTACGCCCGCGTCGAGCGCGTCGGAGCTCGACCGGTTCTTTACCGCCATCAAGCCGGGCGACTATCTCGCCCTGATGGCCTATCTACCGCCCACGCCGCAGAACGACCGCCGGCTCGCGGTGGCGCGTGAAAAGCTGCGCGACCGACTCAAGGTCGCGACGACGCTGGGCTACGGGCCGCGGTTCCTGCATTCGACGGGCCAGCTGCACAAGGGCGGACCGCCCGTCGGACATTTCCTGCAGATCATCGAACGGGTCGAGCAGGACGTCCCCATTCCTGGCACGCCCTACACGTTCGGCCAGCTCGAATCGGCGCAGGCGGAGGGCGACTTGCTCGCCCTGCGGGGGCGCGGCCGGCCTGCGGTTCGGATCGACGGCCTCGGGCTCCTCGAGCGATGAACATCTCGCACGTCTTCTTCGATGTGGGCGGAGTCCTGGGCACCAACGGTTGGGATCAACACCAGCGGGCCGCGGCGGTGGCTCGGTTCGGCCTCGACGCCGCCGAGCTGGCGGCGCGGCACGAGGAGTCCGTCGCGGTCTGGGAGACGGGCGGGATGTCGATGGATGAGTATCTCGATCACACCGTCTTCTACCGGGCGCGGTCGTTCACTCGCGAGGATTTTCGAGCGTTCATGATGACGCAGAGCGTCGCCTTCCCGGAGACCATCGCGGTGGCGCACGACCTCGCCCGAGCCGGCCGCTACCGGATGCTGACGATCAACAACGAATCGGCCGAGCTGAACACGCACCGGATCAAGGCGTTCGGCCTGCGGGACATCTTCGTCGCGTTCTTCACGTCCTGCTGGATGGGAGTCCTCAAGCCCGCGCGGCAGATCTACGAGCGTGCGCTCGCGATCTCGCAGGCCGACCCTCGGGCGGCGGTGTTCATCGATGACCGCGAGCCCAACCTCGAGCCGGCCCGGCAGCTCGGGATGCACACCATTCTGTACCAGGACGCGCCGCGGCTGCGGCGGGATCTCACGGCGCTGGCCGTGGCCATTTGAAGGAGGAGCAGCAATGCAACTGGCGATGATTGGCTTGGGCCGCATGGGCGGCAACATGGTGCGGCGGCTGCTCCAAGGTGGGCACGAGGTCGTGGTTTACGACCGCAGCCCCGAGGCGATCCAGGCACACGTGCAGCTGGGGGCGAAAGGCGCGCGCGACCTGGGCGACGCGTGCCGGCAGCTGAGCGGCCGGCGCGTGGTGTGGGTCATGGTCCCCTCCGGTCAGCCCACGGAAAGCACGATCGACCAGCTCACCCCGCACCTTTCGCGCGGGGACATCATCATCGACGGCGGCAATTCGAATTTCCGCGACTCGATGCGCCGCGCCAAGGCGCTCGAGGCCAAGGGCCTCGAATTCGTCGACGCGGGGACGAGCGGCGGCATTTGGGGCCTGACCGTCGGGTATTGCCTCATGATCGGCGCGTCGGCGACCGCCTTCCGCCACTGTGAGCCGATCTTCAAGACGTTGGCGCCGCCGAAGGGCTACGCGCATGTCGGGCCAACGGGAGCGGGCCACTACGTGAAGATGGTGCACAACGGTATCGAGTATGGTCTGCTCCAGGCGTATGCCGAGGGGTACGAGATTCTCCATGCCTCGAAGGACTTCGACCTCAACCTGTGCGACATCGCGAACCTCTGGAATCAAGGAAGCGTGGTGCGCTCCTGGCTGAACGAGCTGGCGGCACGGGCATTCGAGAAGGACAAGGACCTGGCGGCGATCAAGGGATTCGTGGAGGACTCGGGCGAGGGCCGCTGGACCGTCGAGGAGGCGATGCACCTCGACGTGCCGGCCCCGGTCATCACGCTGTCGCTCCTCGCCCGCTTTCGGTCGCGCCAGCCGGAGTCGTTCGGCGCGAAGGTGATCGCCGCGCTCCGGAACGAGTTCGGCGGGCATGCCGTGAAGTCCGCATGAGCCCGCGACTCTCCGTAGCGGCCCGCATCGCCGACGCGCTGCGCCCGACGGCGTTCGCGTTGAAGACCGCGGAGCCCTGCACGCTCGTCATCTTCGGCGCGGGCGGCGATCTCACGCGCCGCAAGCTCGTTCCCGCGCTGTATCACCTGTGCCTGGACGGTGTGCTCCCGCCCTCCTTCGCCGCCATCGGGGTCGCCCGCGAGCCGCTGGACGATGGGTCCTTCCGCGCGGCGATGCGGCAGGCACTGGCAGAGTTCGCGCCGGACGGCGGCAAGTCGGACGTCGCGGAGACCCTATGCAGCCGACTCTTCTATGTGGCGGGCGATCTGGACGCTGTCGAAACCTACGCCGCCCTCCGGCAACGGCTCGAAGCGGTTGACGGAAACGGCACGCGCCCTGCGGCGCGCGGTCGTCTGTTCTACCTGGCAATCCCGCCCAGCGTCTATCCGGACGTGGTCCATCACCTCCACGAAAGCGGCATCGCACCCCAGGTGGAGGATCCGACGACCCCGGCATGGGTGCGCGTCATCATCGAAAAGCCGTTTGGCAACAGCCTCGAGAGCGCACGGGCGTTGAACCGTGTAGTCCGCGAGGCCTTCGCCGAGCATCAGGTCTATCGCATCGATCACTACCTCGGCAAAGAGACGGTCCAAAACCTGTTGGTGTTCCGGTTCGCCAACTCGATCTTCGAGCCCGTATGGAACCGGCAGCACGTCCACCATGTGCAGATAACGGCGGCCGAAAGCGTGGGAGTCGAGCATCGCGGGCGGTACTACGAGGAAGCCGGCGTGGTGCGGGACATGTTCCAGAACCATCTCCTCCAGCTGCTCACGCTCACCGCGATGGAGCCACCGGTCAGATTCAACGCGGACGCGGTGCGCGATGAAAAAGTGAAAGTGTTACGCGCGATTCGCCCGATCACGCCGCCCGAGATGCACGACTACCTGGTGCGGGGGCAGTACGGGCCTGGAACGACCGACGGACAACCCGTCCAGGGATACCGCCAAGAGCCCAACGTCGCCCCGGACTCGGGCACGGCCACCTACGCGGTCGCGCGGTTCATGGTCGACAATTGGCGCTGGCAGGACGTCCCCTTCTACCTGCGCTCCGGCAAGCGCATGCCGCGGCGCGCGACCGAGATCGCCATTCAGTTCCGGCAGCCGCCGCACCTCATGTTCCCGCTCCCCCCCGGCCACCAGCTTGAGCCGAACGTGCTCGCCATTCGGGTTCAGCCGGACGAAGGCATCTCGCTGCGCTTCGAGGTGAAGGTGCCGGGCGTGGAGGTGCGCATGGTGTCGGTGGACATGGACTTCGGCTACCACGACGCCTTCGGCGAGGCGGGCCACGAAGCGTACGAGACGCTCCTCCTCGACTGCATGCTGGGCGACGCGACGCTGTTCACCCGGTCGGACGAGGTCGAGGCGGCGTGGACGGTCGTCGATCCGATCATCGACTACTGGGAGCACAAGCGGCCGGATCATTTCCCCAATTACGCGGCTGGGACCTGGGGTCCGGACGTTGCGAACGAGTTCATCGCGCGGATGGGGGCGAAATGGCGCGAGCCGTGACGTGACACGTGACAATCCCAGTCTCAGCAACAACGGATGTCCTCATCGTCGGTGCCGGTCCGACGGGGTTGATGCTTGGCAATCAACTCGCACGAAACGGCATTCGCGTCCTGATCGTCGACAAGAACCCCGGTCCCTCTGTCCGGACAAAAGCGCTTGGCGTACAGGCACGCACCCTCGAGATCTACGCCCATCTCGGCATCGCGCAGCGAGCCGTCCAGCTGGGTGCGCGCGGCACCGGAGCCAACATTTGGGTCGAAGGGCGACGAGCGGCACGCGTACCGTTCGGTGACATCGGAGAAGGTCTGAGTCCATACCCCTTCCTGCTGATCCTCGGTCAGGACGACAACGAACGGCTCCTCGGCGATCTCCTACGCTCGCGGGGCGTGGAGGTTCAATGGAACACTGAGCTCACGGACCTGGCGCAAACCGCCGAGCACGTGTCAGCCACGGTGCAAACCGGGGAAGGGTCGAAGGCAGCGATCGCAGCCCGCTGGGTCGCTGGCTGCGACGGTGCACATAGCGCCGTCCGCCGGCTGAGCAGTATTCCGTTCCTCGGAGCTCCGTATGAACACGTGTTCTTTATCGCCGACACCCGCATGAGCGGGCCGATGGTACCCAACGAAATCAACGTCTACGTCTGGCGGGGGGGCTTCCACCTGTTGTTCCCGATGCGCGGGTCTGATCATTGGCGCGTCGTGGGGATCGTTCCGAGGGATCTACGGGAGCGCGAGGATCTCGACGTCGACGCCGTGCTTCCGTCGGTTCGCAACGAAGTGGGACCGCTCTTCTCGTTTCATGCGTGCAGCTGGTTCTCCACCTACCACATTCACCATCGTCGGGCCGCACGCTTCCGCGACCGGCGCTGCTTTCTCCTCGGCGATGCAGCCCACATTCACAGCCCGGTGGGTGCACAGGGTATGAACACCGGGCTGCAAGACGCCTACAACCTGGCATGGAAGCTCGCGCTGGTCATATCGGGGCGGGCCGGCGACGAGCTCCTCGACTCCTTCGAGTCGGAGCGCGTTCCCATCGCCGAGCGATTGCTAAGGACAACCGACCGCGCGTTCTCGCTTGTCGTGTCGGATCGATGGCTGGCCGGAGTCGTTCGCGCAAGGCTCTTGGCGAAAGTCGTCGGGTTCGCGATGAGCCTCCGCTGGGTCCGGGCGCTTGCGTTTCGTACCATCTCACAAATCGGGATCCGTTACCGAACCAGTCCGCTGTCAGAGACCATGCCAGACTTGCACGACGGCGCACCGCGTACGGGCGATCGGTTCCCGTGGTTACGGCTGAGGCTTGCGGGCGACGGAACCGCCGGGGATTTCTTCACGCGGCTGGACGACACGCGGTTCAATCTCATCGTCATAGGACAGCCAGTGCCTGCCGACCTGCCGGATCTAAAGGGGCTCTTGGTCACGCACCACGTTCCTGATGATCCGGTGAACGATGCGGAGCTCCGGCGGGCGGGTGTGCCGAAGCCTTCGTTCTACCTGCTTCGTCCTGACTGCCATATCGGACTCGCCGGAGGACGGCTCGATACCTCCGCGGTGACCCGCTACGTCGCCGAACGCTTGAAACTGCGTTCTTAAGTTGAAAAAGCTCTTTGGGTTGGATAAGTTTCGTTGCCGAGGGGGCGACAGGCTTCGACGGGTTTGACGAGGGTGTCGCTGCGTGCCCAGGTCGTCAGTCACCTGGTAAAACCACTGGCAAACTTTACAACTGCCAATTCAAACCTGGCACTGGCTGCGTAAGCTTCGGCTTCACGCACCTGCGTGAGTGGCAGCCCGCCTGAGGCGGCGCTCACGTATCGCAAAATCGGGCTGGCGTGATCCGGGGCCTGAACGGGTCGCGTAAGAGCTGGTAAAGGCTCGTTGCTGCCGGGGCCGGCGAGGCGCCGCGGTGGCGAGACCTCCAAAGCCTTGCCTACGCACGTAGTAGCGGTATCGGAGTCATTCTCGGACCGGGGTTCAATTCCCCGCGCCTCCATTCGAGAAGCAGGTTGGGGAGGTTCTCCCCAACCTGCTTTTTGTCGCGTATCGTTCTCCGCCCCTCTCCTCGGGAGAACGCATGGACGCAGTGCTCGACCTGTTTCGCGTGCTGTTCGAGCCGGCCGCGGTCTTCGGGCGCGTGCGCGAGAAGCCGCGCTTCCTCGCGCCGTTCCTCACCCTCGCCGTCATCACTGTCGTGATCGGCGTCGTGCAGCTTCCCTTCGTCAAGGCAGCCATGACGGCGCAGTTCACGCAGACGCCGAACATGACGCCGGAGCAAGCCCAGACGGCGCTCAAGTTCGCGCCGATCGGGGTCGTGATCGCGCCGCTCGCCTACTGCCTCTTCTTGCTGCTCAACGCGTTCATCCTGTGGGTCGGCGTATCGGTCTTCGGGGGAGAGGCGAAGTTCGGCACGCTGCTGAGCGTCACGACATATGCTTCGATCAGCTACACGCTGCTGCAGATCGTGGGTGTGATTGTCTTGATGATGCGCGGCACGGGGGGCATCGCGAGCATGGTGGACCTGCAGCCCGCCGTGGGACTCGACCTCGTGGCACCGGACGCGAAGGGCTTCGTGCTGGCGCTGCTGCGCGGGATCAACCCGTTCACGCTCTATGGGCTATTCCTGACGTCGGTCGGCGTCGCCGTCACCCATCAGACGTCCAAAGCGACGGCCTATACCGCCGCCACGATTCAGTTCCTGATCGCGCTGTTGCTGGGAGCGGCGCTGTCGAAGGGATGACGAAAGTAGAGGTTCAGTTTCAGACGGTCGCTCTCGTCCGGTTCACCACTCCCTGCTCCTCGAGCGCGGCCTGCGCCGCGGCAAGCCGGGCGATCGGGATGCGGAACGGCGAGCACGACACGTAGCTCATTCCGAGCCGGTGGCAGAACTTCACCGAGCTCGGCTCGCCCCCGTGCTCACCACAAATTCCGACCTTCAGGTCGCTGCGCGTGGTCCGACCGAGCTTCACCGCGAGCTCCATGAGCTTGCCGACCCCGTCCTGGTCCAGCACCTGGAACGGATCGTCCTTGAGGAGGCCGTGCTCAACGTAGAACGGTAAAAACCGTCCCGCGTCATCTCGCGACAAGCCGAAGGTCGTCTGCGTGAGGTCGTTGGTCCCGAAGGAGAAAAACTCGGCTTCCTTCGCGATCTCGTCGGCGGTGAGGGCGGCCCGTGGCAGCTCGATCATGGTCCCGACCAGGTACGGCACGCCCCGACCTTCGGCCTGGAAGACCTCTCGCGCGACCCGGCGGACGATCTCGGTCTGCTGCCGCAGCTCCTCGGCGAGGGCCACGAGTGGGATCATCACTTCGACCATCACCTTCTTGCCGCGTCCCACCACGCGGCACGCCGCCTCGAAGATCGCCCGGGCCTGGACCTCGGTGATCTCCGGATAGGTGATGCCGAGCCGGCAGCCCCGATGCCCCAGCATCGGGTTGGCCTCGACGAGCGAGGTCACGAGCCGTTGCAGCTCCGCGACCGGCATCTTCATCGCGTGCGCGAGCGTCGTGACTTCGTCCCGGGTGTGGGGCAGGAATTCGTGCAGGGGGGGATCGAGGAGCCGGATGGTGACCGGGAAGCCGGCCAGGGCTTCGAAGATTCCCTCGAAATCGGCGCGCTGCATCGGGAGCAGCTTCGCGAGGGCGCCGCGCCGGCCCGCCTCGTCGCGAGCCACGATCATCTCACGCATCGCCGTGATGCGGTCGCCCTCGAAAAACATGTGCTCGGTACGGCACAACCCAATGCCCTCGGCCCCGAGCTCGCGGGCGCGCGCCGCGTCCGCGGGCGTGTCCGCATTGGCACGGACGCTCAACCGCCGACGTTCGTCCGCCCAGGTCATGAGTGTCGCGTAATGGGCGCCGAGTTTCGGCTCGACCAGCTTGACGGCGCCGAGCAACACGCGGCCCGTCGTGCCATCGACCGTGATGACCTGACCCTTCTTCACGACCCGGCCGTTCGCCCGAAACTGGCCCGCTCCGCCGCCAGCCCGCGGGTCGACCTCGATGTCCTGCGCGCCCACGACGCAGGTCTTGCCCATGCCCCGCGCCACGATGGCGGCATGGCTGGTCATGCCCCCCCGGGCGGTCAGGACCGCGCGCGCCGCGACGATGCCGTGGAAGTCCTCCGGGCTCGTCTCCGGGCGCACCAGGATCACGGCCCGCCCCCGTTTCGCCAGGGCCTCGGCGTCGTCAGCGTCGAAGACCGCTTCTCCGATCGCGGCACCGGGGGAGGCGGGGAGCCCCTTGGCGATGACGGTAGGATTCGAGCCCGGAGCAACCATCGGGTGGAACACCTGATCGAGATCCTGGGGCGGCACGCGCTGCACCGCCTCGTCCTCGGTGATCAAGCGCTCGCCCACCATCTCCACGGCGATCCGGACCGCCGCGAGGCCCGTCCGCTGCGCACGGCGCGTCTGCAGCATGTACAGCTTGCCGTGCTCGAAGGTGAACTCGATGTCCTGTACATCGCGGAAGTGACGCTCGAGCTTCGCCGCGATGCGTTCGAGCTCGCGATAGACCTTGGCCAGTTTGCCGCGCTTCATCTTGGCGATCGACTCCGGCGTGCGGGCCCCGGAAACGACGTCCTCACCTTGCGCGTTCGTGAGGAAGTCGCCGTTGAGCTCGGCGTCGCCGGTGCGACAATCGCGCGTAAAGGCCACCCCGGTGCCCGAATCGTCGCCCATGTTGCCGTACACCATCGCGACCACGTTGACGGCTGTGCCGAGGTCGTCCGGGATCCCATGGACGCGGCGGTAATCCGCGGCGCGGCGCGTCCGCCAGCTCTTGAAGACCGCCTCGATCGCGCCCCAGAGCTGTGCCGCCGGTTCCTCGGGGAAGGGGAGCCCCGTCTTAGCCTGGATGATCGACTTGAACTCGCGTACCAGGCCGCGCAGGTCGTCCGCCGGCAGGTCGATGTCCCGTTGGACGCGCCGCCGCTGCTTCAGCTCGGCCAGCACCTCCTCGAACGGGTCCTTGCCCAGATCGAAGACGACGTCGCCGTACATCTGGACGAAGCGGCGGTAGGAGTCGTAGGCGAACCGGGGGTTCGCCGAGCCGGCCACGAGCCCCTCGACTGTCTCATCGTTCAGGCCGAGGTTGAGAATCGTCTCCATCATGCCGGGCATCGACACGGCCGCCCCGGAGCGGACGGAGACGAGAAGGGGGTTGTCCGCAGCGCCGAACCGTTTCTTGGCGGCGCGCTCGAGCTGTTTCAGGTGGCGGTCGACCTCTTCCCGCAGCTGATCGGGGAACGTGCCCTGCTCGAGGTAGGCGATGCAGAGCTTTGCCGAGATGGTGAAGCCGGGCGGCACCGGCAGGCCCAGGTTCGCCATCTCCGCCAGCCCGGCGCCCTTGCCGCCCAGGATGTCCCGCATGGCCGCCGTGCCGTCGGCCCGGCCGTTGCCGAAGGAGTACACCCACCGCTCGAGCGCCGGCACTGTGGAAGGGGCGGTTCAGACCGCGAGTGGATGCAGGGGCGCGGCATGCCGCGCTCCCGCCAAATCGTCTTCCGGAATCCCGGTGGGATAATCGCCCGAGAAGCAGGCGTGGCAGAACTCGGTGGGGTCGCCATCCGCGGCGCGCAACATCCCGTCGAGGGACAGATAGCCCAGCGTGTCTACGCCTAGGTGTTGACGGATTTGCTCTACGTCATTGGTCGACGCAATCAGTTCCTTCTTACTCGGCGTATCGATCCCGTAATAGCAGGGTCCGGTGATCGGAGGCGACGCGACCCGGAAATGCACTTCCTTCGCGCCCGCCTGACGGATGAGCTGAACGAGGGCCCGACTGGTGGTGCCCCGTACGATGGAGTCGTCCACGACGACGACCTTCTTCCCCTGCAGTACTTCCCGGACGGGATTGAACTTGATCTTGACCTTGGCCATCCGGCCGGCCTGGGCGGGGTGAATGAACGTCCGCCCCACATAATGATTCCGGATCAACGCATGCTCGAGCTTGGTGCCCGACCGCTCGGAGAATCCGAGCGCCATCGCGTTCGACGAGTCCGGCACGGAGAAGACACAGTCGGCGCCGGGCGCCGGATGCTCGGCGGCGAGCTCGCGCCCCAGCGCGCGGCGCACCCGGTCCACGGACCGGTGGAACACGGTGCTGTCGGGGCGCGAGAAGTAGACGAGCTCGAAAACGCAGCGACGGTGTGGCCGCGCAGGGAGGCGCGGCAGCTGATCCACGTCGTCACCCTGAATGCGGACGAAGTCCCCCGGCTCGAGCTCGCGGACGAGCGTCGCGCCGGTGATGTCGAGAGCGCAGGTTTCCGACGCCACCACCCAGCCGCGGCCGAGGCGGCCCAGGGCCAGGGGCCGAAAGCCGCGAGGGTCTACGATCGCGTACAGGGTGCGCCCGACGGTGATGAGCAGGGAGTACGCGCCCTCGACGCGCTCGAGCGCGTCCAGGAGCTGGTCCTCCGGCTCCCTCGCCTCCGAACGGGCGATCAGATGTACGAGCACTTCGCTGTCCGATGAGCTCTGGAACAGGGAGCCCTTGGCCACCAGGTCGGAGCGCAGTTGGACGGCATTGGTGAGATTGCCGTTGTGCGCGAGCGCCAGCGGACCCTCGCGGTACCGGGCGAGCATGGGCTGAGCGTTCGCGAGCACCGACGATCCAGCGGTGGAGTAGCGGGTATGACCGATGGCGACGTCCCCCCCCCCCAGGTCGCCCAGGACGCGCTCGGTGAAAATGTCGGAGACGAGCCCCATGCCGCGGTGCGATCGGGCCACCCCCTCCGCGTCCACTGCTACGATCCCGGCGGACTCCTGCCCCCGATGCTGCAGGCTGTAGAGGCCGAGGTAGGCGATTCGCGCCGCGTCGGGGACGCCGGTGACACCGATGATGCCGCACATCGTGCTGGTCAGTCTCCCATGCGACGGGGAAGTGCCGTGAAATATACCTGCCGAAGCTGGTCGACGGAGTGCTCCAACCTCGTCTCACGCAGGCGCACGCGAACCGCCCTACCGTGGTCCCCCACGCTCCCGACGCGCCACGCCGGCACACCGAGCTCCTGCGCGAGCGCGGCGACCGCTACGGCGCGCCCGGGGGAGCACGTCACCACCGCCCGCCCATGCGACTCGCTGAAGAGCAAATCGTGATCGGTGAGCGGTGCGCAGTACGCCGTGAGGTCGATATCGAGTCCGAAACCCGTCTCGGTGTACGCTCCGCCCATCGCGACTTCCGCGAGGGCAACGGCGAGCCCCCCCTGCGAGCAGTCGTGCGCCGAGCGCAGTAGCCCGCGCTCGGCGGCGGCCACGAGGTAATCCACGAGGCGCCGCTCGGCGGCGAGGTCGACCCGGGGTGGCGTGCCCCCGACGAACCCATGCACGGCTTCCCACAGCTGCGAGCCCCCGAGCTCGACCCGCGTCTCACCCAGTACGAATACGGCGTCTCCGCTCCCGCGCGCGTGACTCGGCACCGCGCGGTCAGCCCGCGGCAGCAGCCCGATCATGCCTACGACCGGCGTCGGGTTCACCGCACCGGCGGGGCTCTCATTGTAGAAGGACACGTTGCCGCCCGTGACGGGCGTGTCGAACGCCCGGCACGCATCGGCGATGCCTCGGCAGGCCTCGCGGAACTGGTAGAACACGGCGGGCCGCTCCGGGCTGCCAAAGTTCAGACAATCCGTGATCCCGAGCGGGCGAGCGCCCGTACACGCGATGTTGCGCGCCGCCTCCGCCACGGCTGCCTTCCCACCCTCGTACGGGTCGAGGAGGACATACCGGCTGTTGCAGTCGACGGTCACGGCGATGCCGAAGGTCGTGCCCCGCACGTGCAACACCCCGGCGTCGCCCCCCGGACCGATCACTGTCCCGGCCTGTACGGTCGAATCGTATTGCTCGTAGACCCAACGCTTGGAGGCGATGGGAGGGTGGTCGAGGAGAGTGAGGAGGACGTCGCCAACATCTGGGAGTGGGGAGTGGGGAGTGGGACTCTCCGAGCGCAACCGAGCAATCGCTTCGTCCTCGCGCGCTTCGGGCTCATACACCGGGCAAGCGTCGATCAGCCGCTGTCCGGGGATCTCGACGACGACTTGATCGCCCCACATAGCCCGATACATGCCGTCGGCCGTGACGCGGCCGATGGGCGTCGCCGTGAGCTCCCACTTCGCGGCGATAGCCTGAACCTCCGCGAGTCGGTCGGGCTTCGCCACGACGAGCATCCGCTCCTGCGATTCGGACAGGAGAATCTCGTAGGGCGTCATCCCCGACTCCCGCGTTGGAACGAGCGCCAAATCGATCTCGACCCCCACGCCACCCCGCGCAGCCATCTCGGCGGACGACGAGGTCAGCCCGGCGGCCCCCATGTCCTGAATCGCGACGATATGGCCGGAGGCGATCAGGGCCAGGCTGGCCTCGAGCAGGAGCTTCTCCGTGAACGGGTCGCCCACCTGCACTTGCGGCCGGCGTCGCTCACTCTGTTCCGTCAGCTCTTCCGACGCGAACGACGCGCCGTGGATACCATCACGGCCGGTGCGCGAGCCGACCACCAGCAGCACGTTGTCGACGCCGTGCGCGGCGGCCGTGATCAGGTCTTTCTCCTTCAACAGGCCGACGCACATGGCGTTGACGAGCGGGTTGCCGCCGTAGCTCGGCCCGAAGTCCACCTCGCCGCCGAGCGTCGGGACCCCCACACAGTTCCCGTAGTCGCCGACACCCCTCACCACGCCGCCGAAGAGATAGCGGTTGCGGGGCTGGTCGAGCCCTCCGAACCGCAGGCTGTTGAGGACCGCGACGGGACGCGCTCCCATCGTGAAGACGTCCCGCAGAATGCCGCCCACCCCCGTCGCCGCGCCCTGGTACGGCTCTACGGCGGATGGGTGATTGTGCGATTCGATCTTGAAGGCAACCGCCCAGCCGTCCGGCAACCGCAGCACGCCGGCGTTTTCTCCCGGGCCCTGGACCACCTGCGGCCCCGTGGTCGGGAATGTCTTGAGCACCGGCCGTGAGTGCTTGTAGGAGCAGTGCTCGCTCCACAGGGCCGAGAAAACGCCGAGCTCGGCGAACGTGGGCGTGCGGCCGAGCAGCGCGGTGATCCGCTCGTACTCTTCGTCGGTGAGATTGTGCTCGTGAACCAGCTGCGGCGTGATGACGGGGTCGCCCGGGAACGGGGTAGGGGCGACTCGGCTCACGTGTCGGACGCCCTCGCTCCGGACACGCCCCGCAGGAGAGCGCGGAACACGCGCGCGATCACATTCGGCTCGGGATGCGCGAGCAAGCCTTCCGCTTCGCCGGCGTCGAACCACAAGCCGTGACAATGCGTGCACTGATCGATCTGAATGCCGTGCCACTCCCCCGTGATCAGGTCGTACCCGCATTTGGGGCACTTCATGTGGTGGGAGCGACGCTCCACCTCGGCGGCCGCGCGCTGCGCGTTCGCGCGCTGCTGGCGGAGCAGCTCGGCATCGCGCCTGGCGAAGTACTCGTCTTCGTTCCTGCTAGGCTTGTCGGGCATCTGCCTACGGAGTCGAGGGTGACTTGACGGTGAGCGTGTCGCCACCGGGACGCGCCGGTCCGTGGGGCGGCGTGGCCGCCGGCGACGACGACTCGCCGCTATAGCGGTGGCCCGGCCAGCGCAGTACCGCGTCCACCACCTTCCCGTTTTGCAGGAACACGACATCCAACGTGCCGCACGTGTACTCGCAGCTGTTCCGGAAGTAGAGGAACGTCATGTCGCCCTGGCGGCGCACCGCGACGGGCGGTCCCCAGAGCGAGTAGATGTCGCGCTCCGCCATGCCGGGCGCCACCGTCCCGGTGTCCTCGGACTCGTAGGGCAGATCGCGCGCGACGTGCGGCAGCTCGGGAGCCTGCATCACGGGCTGGCGCTCCCCTCCCGCGCCCGCCCTGGCGCCTTTCCGACCGGGGGGTGTCGGCGCGGGGGCTGGTGCCGGCGACGGCGGCGGAGCAGGGGCGGGTGCTGGGATGACGGGCTTGTTCCGATTGCGCGCCGCGTCGATCTTCGCTTTCACCTTTGCCCACTGCTCGTTGACTTGCTTACACCCTAAGGTGGCGATCGTCAACAGCGCGCACATCCACAGCGTGCTGCGTCGCATGTCGAGCCTCCATCGAGTGAAAGACGCGGGCGCCATCGTCGCCGTCCCCGTCGCCCGTTCCTACGACCGCACGCATGCGGCGCTCGGGGTGCGGCATGATTCCCAGTACATTGCGGCCGGCATTGACGATGCCGGCAATGTCGTTGGTCGAGCCGTTGGGGTTATCGCGGACGTACCGCCAGACCACCCGACCCGTCGCCTCGAGCTCGGCCGCCGTTCGAGGATCCACCACGTACCGACCGTCGCCGTGGGCGATTGGAATCTCCAACACCTCTCCCTTCTCGTACAGACACGTGAAGGGCGTGTCGGTCTGATCGACCCGCACCCACGCGGGCCGCGACAGGAAGCGCAGTCGCGCATTGCGCATCAGGCCGCCGGGGAGCAAGCCCGCCTCGCACAAGATCTGGAATCCGTTGCAGATCCCGAGAACGGGCCCGCCGGCACGCGCGTGCGCGGTCACGGCCGCCATCACCTTGGAGAAGCGGGCGATCGCCCCGGAGCGGAGATAGTCACCGTAGCTGAACCCGCCTGGCAGAATCACCACGTCGGGCTGCCGCAGATCGGCGTCATGATGCCAGACGAAGTACGCATCGGAGCCGGCGGCACGCGCTGCCGCGAGCGTCTCCGCGTCGCAGTTGGACCCCGGAAAGACGATCACCGCCACTCGCTTCATCGGGACGCGCCTCCGTCCACCACGAGGTCGTAGTCCTCCGTGACCGGGTTCGCGAGCAACCGGTCGCACATCGCGCGCGCCCGCGCAAGCGCTTCGTCGCGCGAGCCTGCGTTCACGTCGAGCACGAGGTGCTTCCCCATCCGCACGCGCGCCACGTCACCGAATCCTAGCGCGTGCAGCGCGTGCTCCACCGCCTGGCCCTGCGGGTCGAGCAAGGTGCCGCGCGGCATGACCCGGACTTCGACTCGGAAGGCGCTCATCCTTGACCGCTCCCCCTCCGGTAGGCGTCGTCCGTCTCCGCACCGTTCTGAATGACGATCGGCCCGGCGATCTCCGTCTCCGGATCCTCTGCCGCCTCGGCGAAGAACCCCAGCAACGTCGCCCGCAGGATGCCGTATGCCATGTACGCGAACCCGAGTGGGAAGAAGAACGCATCGTGCTCGAACAGCCCGAAGATCAGGATAAACAGAATGGTCGCGAGCCCCAAGAGGCCCTTCACGGTACGGAACCCGGCACGCGGAAACGTGGCGTAGCGGACGTTGCTGACCATCAGGATCGTGAGCAGGATCATCACGAACTGCATCACGTGGTGCCGGGGCAGGAAGCGAAACACCTGCTGGTACAGGTCGGTGGTCGTGAAGGGGTAGAACGTCGCCAGGGTCATACCCGCCGCCGGTGATGGCAGCCCGATGAAATACTGCTTCGCCCGCCCGGCCTGGGTGAGATTGAACCGGGCGAGCCGAATGGCCGCCGCCATCACGTAGAAGTAGCAGAAGATCCACTCCGCCTGCCCGCCGACCGCGAACTCCAGCTGGTAGATGAGGAAGGCGGGGGCCACGCCGAAGCTCACCACATCCACCAGGCTGTCGAGCTCGGCGCCGAAGCGCGTGCCGGTCTTCGAGAGCCGAGCCACGCGACCGTCGAGCGCATCGAGCACCCCGGCGAAGAAGATGTACCAGCCCGCCCGGTAGAACTCCCCGCGCGACGCCAGCACCATCGACCAGATGCCGAAAAACAGATTGAAGAGGGTGAACAGGCTCGGCACCACGATCACGACCCGGCGAATACCGGGACCCCGGAAGGGTCTCATCCGTCATACTCCGCGAGCACCGTAGCCCCGGCACGCACCCGGTCGCCGATCGCGACCCGGAGCGACGGGCGGGCCGCGGCCGGTACGAACACATCCACGCGTGAGCCGAAGCGAATCATCCCCATGCGCGCACCTTGGGTCACGCGGTCCCCCGGCTTCCCGTCGGTGACAATGCGTCGGGCGATGAGGCCGGCGATCTGGCGCACGAGCAGCGGCCCCCGAGCTCCACGCACGCCGACCGAGGATTGCTCGTTGTCGAGGCTCGCCTTGTCCGAAGCCGCATGCAGGAACCGGCCCGGATTATAGCGCACGAGCTCGTTCGTACCGGTCACTGGATAGCGGTTCACGTGCACGTCGAACACGCTCATGAAGATCGAGATGCGCGTGGCCCGCGTTCTCAGGTACATGGGCTCATCGGTCTCCCGGATGTCCACGATCTTCCCGTCCGCGGGCGCGATGACGTATTGGTCGCCCCGTGGGCCTGTGCGGACGGGATCGCGGAAGAACACGAGCAGCCATACCGCGATCAGCGTCCAGGGCACGAGCGCGGCCCACACCCACGCACCCCATACGCCTACCCCCCAAGCCCCGACGGCGACCAGGGCCCACCCCGGAACGATGAAGGGCCAGCCCTCGGGCGCGATGCGCATCAGGCGGTCGCAAGGGGCTTGCCCGTGATGCGCCGGTACGCTTCCAGGTAGCGGTCGCTCGTGGCCTGGACCACAGTGGCGGGCAGCGCGGGTGGGGGGGCGTTGCCATCCCACTGCCCCTCCTGCTTCAGGCCCGCGAGGTAATCCCGCAGCGGCTGCTTGTCGAAGCTCGGCTGGCCGCGGCCCGGTGCATAGCGATCCGCGGGCCAGAAGCGCGACGAATCGGGGGTCAGGATCTCATCGATGACGAGGAGTCGACCGTCGGGCGTCGTGCCGAATTCGAACTTCGTGTCGGCGATAATGATGCCGCGCGGCGCCGCATAGGCGCGACCGGCCTCGTACAAGCCGAGGCTCGCCCCTTTGAGCTGCTCCGCGAGCGCCTGGCCCAGCGCCTCGGTGACGTGACGGAACGTGACGTTCTCATCGTGGCCGACGTCCGCCTTGGTGGCCGGCGAGAAGATCGGGGGATCGAGGCGCGCGCTTTCGACGAGTCCCTTCGCGAGCGGCTCGCCCGCCAGGGTCCCCGCGCGCTGGTACTCGACCCAGGCCGACCCGCTGATGTACCCCCGCACCACGCACTCGAACAGCACGGGCGTCGTGCGCCGCACGAGCATCGCGCGGCCGGTCAACGTCGTCCGGAACGGCTCGAGGGCGGGCAGTCGCGCGATGATCTCGTCGACGTCGGCGGAGAGAAAATGACTCGAGATCACCGACGCGAGCCGCTCGAACCAGAATGCGCTGAGCTGCGTGAGGACCGCGCCCTTGTGCGGCACGGGCTCCCGCAACACCACGTCGAACGCGCTCACGCGGTCGCTCGCGACCAGCAGCAGGGTCTGGGCATCCACCTCGTACACCTCGCGCACCTTCCCCCGCCGTACGAGCGGAAGGGGCAGGGCGCTCGCGATCAATGTCGCCGTCATACGGTGACCTCCGCGGAATTGGCGGCCGGCGCCGCGGTTTCGATGCGTCGCAGCACGGCGGGCAGCACGTGCTCGAGAAACTCGTCGACCTGCCGGGCGGCGCGGCCGGTGTAGGCCGTGGCGTCGAGCTCATCGGCCTGGATGGCGACCTTGAGCGACTTGAACGCCGGATCGCGGGCCAAACGCTCGAGCAGATCGTTCGGCGCGCCGCGCTCCGCCACGGCCTGCGCGACCGCGAGGCTGTGCGTGCGGATGACCTCGTGGAGTCGCTGCCGGTCGCCGCCGGCTTTCACCCCCCGGACGAGCAGCCGTTCGGTCGCGAGGAACGGGAGCTGCCCCGCCACGTGGCGCGCGATCACGGGCTCGCGCACCTCGAGGCCGGCCGCGACGTTCGTGGCGAGCACCAGGATCGCATCGGTGGCGAGGAACGCCTCGGGCAGGACGAGCCGCCGGTTGGCGCTGTCGTCGAGCGTGCGCTCGAGCCATTGCTCCGCCGCGGTATGCCAGGCGTTCCCCTCGAGCTCGATGGTGAATCGCGCCAGGCTCGTCATCCGCTCGGCGCGCATGGGATTGCGTTTGTACGCCATCGCCGACGAGCCCACCTGGTCGCTCTCGAACGGCTCCAGCATTTCCCCTTCGTGCTGGAGCAGCCGCAGGTCGGTCGCGAACTTCGCCGCGGATTGCGCGATGCCCGCCAGGGCCGCGAGCACCTGCGCGTCGATCTTCCGCGGATACGTCTGCCCGGTGACCGGAAAGACGCGCGTGAAGCCCATCTTCCGCGTCACGCGGGCATCGAGCTCGCGGACCTTCTCGTCGTCCCCGTCGAACAGCTCGAGGAAGCTGGCCTGGGTGCCGGTGGTCCCCTTCACGCCTCGGAACTGCAGCGTCTCGAGACGATGCAACACCTCCTCCGCGTCGAGTAGGAATTCCTGCATCCACAGCGTGACCCGCTTGCCCACGGTCGTGAGTTGCGCCGGCTGGAAGTGGGTGTACGCGAGGCACGGCAGGTCGCGGTAGCGACGGGCGAGCTTGGAGAGGGCGACGAGCACGGCAGCCAGCCGCCCGAGGAGCAGCTCGAGACCTTCGCGCATCAGGAGCAGGTCAGCGTTATCCGTGACGTAGGCGCTGGTCGCGCCCAGATGAATGAAGGGGCGCGCCGCCGGGGCCTGCTCGCCGAGGTGGTGGATGTGCGCCATCACGTCGTGGCGCAACCGCTTCTCGTGCTCCGCCGCTCGCTCCAGATCCGCGTCATCGAGATGGCTCCTGAGCTCCGCGAGCGCGCGCTCCGGCACAGCGACGCCCAGCTCCCGTTGGGCCTCCATGAGCGCGAACCACAACCGGCGCCACAGGCCGATGCGGCGCCGTTCCCCCCACAGCGCCTGCATGGCCGGGGACGCATAGCGCCGGGATAAGGGCGAGCTGTACGTCACACCGCGGCTTTCGCGCGCGCCGACAACTTGCCCCAATCCGCGAGGAACTGCTCGAGCCCGCGGTCGGTGAGGGGATGTTGCAGCAACTTGCGCAGGACCTCGGGCGGGAGCGTCGCCACATCGGCGCCGATCATCGCGGCTTCGACCACGTGGCGGGGGTGCCGAATGGACGCTGCCAGGATCTCCGTGGCGAGCTGATAGTTGTCGAAGATCACCCGTGCCTCGCGGATCACATCCATCCCCTCCTGCCCGACGTCGTCGAGCCGGCCGATGAACGGACTCACGTAGGATGCCCCCGCCTTGGCCGCGATGAGACACTGTACGCTCGAGAAGCACAGGGTGACGTTCGTCTTGATCCCGGCCTCAGCGAGCCGGCGGACCGCCACCATGCCTGCCTCGAGCATCGGGATCTTGACGACGATGTTGTCGGCGATCTTGGCGAGCTCCTGGCCTTCGCTGACCATCCCACCCGCGTCGATCGCGACCACCTCGGCGGACACCGGGCCGTCCACCAGCGAGCAAATCTCCTTGAGCACATCGCGGGGATCGAGATCGCCGGCCTGCTTGGCCAAGAGCGAGGGGTTGGTCGTGATACCGTCGATCAGGCCCGCCTGCGCGGCCCAGCTGATGTCTTTGAGGCTCGCGGTATCGAGAAAGAACTTCATGACTCAGTCCTCGGCGTAGAGGTCAGCGGGATAACGCACCGCCACGAGATACAGGCCCTGCGGCGGAGCGGGCGGGCTGGCCGCCTGGTTATCGGTCGCGACGAGCAGGTGAGAAAAATCCTCGAGGGGACGCCGGTCGAGCGCGATGTCCACCATCGCGCCTACCAGGAAGCGCACCATCCGATGCAGGAACCGGTCGGCCTCGATCGTGAACGTCACTCCCACTCCGTCGGTCCGCGGCGCCCACTCGGCGAGCGCCACGCGGCTGCGGTAATGGGGCCGGTCCGAGCCCAGGCCGGTCGCGGCGAGCCCGCGGAAATCGTGCTCGCCGGGGAGCGCGTCGGCCGCGCGGCCGAGCACGCTCAGATCGAGCGGGCGACCCAGGGCCCACTCGTACGGCCGCCGGAAAGGCGAGTGCGCCGCGTCGTCCGTGCCGATCACGTACCGATAGCGGCGGGCGATCGCGCTCCGGCGCGCATCGAACCGCGGCCGCATTGCGTGCACGCGCTCCACCCAGATGTCGCGCGGGAGCAGGGCATTGAGCGCACGCCGTAACCCGTTGGCGTCCGCCGCCCAGCGCTCCTCGGCCGTGAACCCGACGCCCTGACCGAGCGCGTGGACGCCGGTGTCGGTGCGGCCTGCTCCGGTCGCGGCGGTCGGCCGGCCCATAAGCTGGGCCAACGTGGCCTCGAACTCCGCCTGCACCGTGCGCGCATTCGGCTGCCGCTGCCAGCCCGCGAACTGCGCCCCGTCGTAGTGCACCACGGCGAGGTAGGGCCGGCTCGTCACGGGCGAAAGATAGGGTCGTAGAAACGGCCAATCAAGCCACGCAACCCATTGTGGTGTTTGACAAAACGCGATTTTCCCGGGTACGTTTCGCAGGCCCCGAAACCCCTAGCCCCGTGCCCGCCCCCCCCCCCGCCCCCGCCCCCTCGCACCCCGAACCCTCCCCCCTACGTCGCGCGATCGCCGCGCTGGCAGAGCGCCGCTCGCTCGCCGAGCACGAAGCCGCCGACGCGTTCGGCGTCATCATGCGGGGCGAGGCCACGGCCGCCGAAATCGCGGCGTTGCTGATGGGGATGCGCGTGAAGGGCGAAACGGGCGATGAGGTCGCCGGCGCGGCCCGGGCGCTCCGCGAGGCGATGGTCCCGGTCGAGGTGGATGGCAGCGCGCTGATCGATACGTGCGGCACGGGCGGGGGCGCCGTTCCCACCTTCAATATCTCAACGGCCGCGGCATTCGTAGCCGCGGGCGCGGGCGCGGTGGTCGCGAAGCATGGTAACCGCTCGTTCACCTCGAAATGCGGCTCGGCGGACGTGCTTGAGGCGCTGGGTGTTGCCATCAGCATGGACGCCGCCGAGGCCGCGCGGGTGCTGCGGGAAGCGTGCGTCACGTTTCTCTTCGCGCCCAATTTCCATCCGGCGATGCGGCACGCGAACCCGGTGCGGCGCGAGCTCGCGATCACTTCGGTGATGAACCTCCTGGGCCCGCTGGCCAACCCGGCCAGGGTGCGGCGCCAGGTGATCGGCGTCGCCGAGCGCGACCGCGCGCCGCTCGTGGCCGCGGCCCTCGCGCGCCTCGGCACCGAGCACGCCCTCGTCGTGCACGCCAGAATCGGCATGGACGAGATCTCTCCCCACGGCGTTACCGATGTATGGGAAGTGCGGGGGCCCAACGTGTCGACGTGGGAGCTTGAGTCGGCGCGCTATGGTCTCGGCACCAGCGATGTGGCGGCCCTGGCGGGCGGCGATCCCCCCGCCAACGCCGCCCGCATCGAGCGGTTGCTGGCCGATGGCCGGGACGACGCGGCGGGTTATGCCGCGCTCGTGCTCAATGCGGGCGCCGCGATCTACGTGGCGGGACTTGCCCCATCGTACGCGGATGGGGTGACCCGAGCGCAGGGGACTGTGCGGAGTGGAGCCGGTCGCGAAGCGCTCGAGCGGCTGCGCCGGGCGACTAGTACTTCCGAATCACGCCCACGACCACGCCCTGGACCATAACATCGCGCTCGTTCAGACGGAGCGGTGTCATCGCGGCGTTCGCAGGCTCGAGCCGGATCCAACCGCCCGGCTCGCGATAAAAGCGCTTGACCGTAGCGCTCGAGCCCTGCACCAGCGCGACCACGGTTTGCCCGTTGTCGGCCTGGTTGCGCTCTTGAACCACGATGAAGTCGCCGTCCTTGATATGCTCGTCGATCATCGATTGGCCCCGGACGCGGAGCACGTAGCTGCGCCCGCGGCGCGGAATGAGGTCGTCGGGCACGGCGATCGTGTCATTGCCATTGACGGCTTCGATCGGCTCGCCCGCTGCGACCAGACCGAACAACGGCAATTCGGTGGCGCCGCTTTGACCGCGCGGGGGCACGACTTCGATGCCGCGACTCTCGTTGTGCGCCCGACGGATGTACCCTTTCCGTTCCAGGTTGGTGAGGTGCTCATGGACCGTGGCGAGCGACCGGAAAGTGAAACGCTTGGCGATCTCCTCGAAGCTCGGCGCATAGCCCTGCTCCGAGATCTGGGCGGAGATGAAATCGAGAATTTCGCGTTGACGCCTGGTGAGCGGCACATGTGCTCCCGAACGGAAACCGAAGCTTAATCTACCCGAAAATCGACCGAACGCAAGTTCATGGCCGCCGACCGGCTCGAAGCCATCCTCGAAACGACCCGAGCCCGGGTCGCCGCCCTGCGATCCCACGCGCGAGCGCTCGAGCGGCAGGCCGCCGACGCACCCGCGCCTCAGCCCTTCGATCGAGCTACCGCCGGGCCGAACGTCGGCGTCATCGCCGAAGTGAAGCGACGCTCGCCGTCCGCCGGGGCGATCCGCGAAGACCTAAATCCGGTGGAGCACGCGCGCGCGTATGCGCAGGGCGGGGCGGTCGCGATCTCGGTACTCACCGACGAGCCGCATTTCGGAGGGTCCCTCGACGACCTGGCCCGCGTGGCCGCGGCGGTCGCCGTGCCGGTGCTGCGGAAAGACTTCATCCTCGATGAGCTGCAGCTCTACGAAGCGCGGGCGGCAGGGGCGAGTGCGATTCTGTTGATCGCTCGGGCGCTGACACCGTCCCGCGTGCGGGCGCTCGCGGCGGCGGCTCGGGCCCAGGGACTCGGCGTGCTCGTGGAGGTGCACACCG
Source organism: Gemmatimonadales bacterium (assembly GCA_035577025.1). Taxonomy (GTDB): domain Bacteria; phylum Gemmatimonadota; class Gemmatimonadetes; order Gemmatimonadales; family GWC2-71-9; genus AG41. Next base: position 23,331 of record DATLVU010000012.1, on the reverse strand, counting down.
ACGCGGAGCTCGCCGTCGCCGTCGCGGCGCAGCCGACGGCGGTTGGAGTGAACAGCCGCGACCTGGCGACGTTCGCCGTGGATCTCGCCCGGGCGGAGCGGCTGGTGGCGCAGGTGCCGGCTGGCTTGCCGGCCATCGCCGAGAGTGGCATCGCCACCCGCGCGGACGTGGAGCGCATGGCGGCTGCGGGAGCGGACCTGGTGTTGGTCGGGACGTCGGTCGCCCAGACCGCCGAGCCCGCGGCCGCGGTCCGCGCCTTGACGGGCGTTCGTAGAGTAGGGAGGGAGAGGGGGAGGAGTCCATGAGCACATTGACGGTCGGCCGTTTCGGCCCATACGGTGGCCGCTATGTCCCGGAAACGCTGATGGCGGCGCTCGAGGAGCTCGATCGTGTGTACGCCGCCGCGCGGCAGGATCGGGCATTCTGGGGAGAGCTCGAAGGACTCCTCAAGGACTATGTCGGCCGACCGACGCCCCTGTCCGAGGCACCGCGTCTCGCCGCCCAGCTCGGGACGGGCGTGGTGGTGGCGTTGAAGCGCGAGGACCTGAACCACACCGGCGCGCACAAGATCAACAACACGCTGGGTCAGGTCCTGTTGGCGCGCCGCATGGGGAAGGTGCGGATCATCGCCGAGACGGGCGCGGGCCAACACGGGGTAGCCACGGCGACTGTCTGCGCCCGCTTCGGCCTGGAGTGCGTCGTCTACATGGGTGAAGAGGACATGCGGCGCCAGCGATTGAATGTCTATCGCATGGAGCTGATGGGCGCCCGCGTCGTGCCGGTCACCTCGGGGACGCGGACGCTCAAGGATGCGACGAACGAGGCGCTGCGCGATTGGGTCACGAACGTCACCAACACCCACTACATCATCGGATCCGTCGTCGGCCCTGACCCCTTCCCGCGCATCGTCCGGGATTTCCAGGCGGTGATCGGGCGCGAAGCGCGGGCGCAGGCGGTCGAGCGGTGGGGCCGGCTCCCGGGGACCGTGGTGGCGTGTGTGGGTGGCGGCTCCAACGCCATGGGTATCTTCACGGCGTTCCTTGATGACCAGGCAGTGGCCCTCGTGGGGGTGGAAGCTGCCGGGGAAGGACTCGACAGCGGTCGCCACGCCGCCTCGCTCGGCCGGGGCCGACCCGGTGTCTTCCACGGCAGCTTGAGCTACCTGCTCCAGGATGCCGACGGGCAGGTCCAGCCGGCGCACAGCGTGTCCGCGGGCCTCGATTACCCGGGGGTGGGCCCCGAACATGCTTTTCTCAAGGACAGCGGTCGCGTATTGTATGAGGCGGTGACCGACCGGCAGGCGCTGGAGGCATTCGCGGCTCTGTCCCGGCTCGAGGGCATCCTGCCGGCGCTGGAGAGCGCACATGCCGTCGCCTGGGTGTTGGCCCGCCGCGGCCGCTGGCAAGCCGGCGACATCGTCATGGTCAACCTGAGCGGACGCGGCGACAAGGACGTCGCCATGGTCGCCGAACTGACGGGAGCCACCCTCTGACCAACGGGCCCGTACCCGAGCTGGCGCTGCCGCCGCAACAGGTCGAGGACCTGATGCAGGTCGTCTCCAAGGGCATCCGGGCCACTCAGCTGTATCTCCCGAACAATCCCGTTTACCAGCGCGCGGTCGACAACATCCGTACGGCGTTCCGCCAAATCTGGCAGGCCACCGACGACCTCGTGTTCGACGTGGGCGAGACGGAGCTGCGCTGGGAAGACAACGTGGTGTACAGCCAGGACCAGCGGAACGAGAGCATTGCCTGGACGCTGTACAAGGACGGCGTACGCTCGCTCGCGTTCAAGCCCGGCGTCGAGGAAACGGAGATCGTGCGTTTCCTGGGCGTGCTCCAGCAGGCGCGCAACCTCCAAGCGGACGCCCCCGACGACCTGCTGACGCTGCTCTGGTCCGAGGATTTCCAGCTCATCGCCTACACGTTCCGCGAGCTCGCCACCGAAAACGCGGTGCCGATCGAGGCCACCGAGACCGTCCCCACGTCCACCCCGCCGACGCAGCTGCGCCACCAGGTCGAGGAGGAGGCCCCGCCCAAGCGCGAAGGCTTGGTGTCGATGGACGACTTCGACACCACGCTCTACTTCCTCGAGGACAGCGAGATCGAGTACCTCAAGAAGGACGTCGAGCGGGAATACTCTCAGGATCTCCGGCGCAACGTGCTGTCGATGCTGTTCGACCTGCTCGAGCTCCAAACGTACGGCACCGTGCGCGCGGAGCTCATCTCGATCGTCGAGAACTTCATTCCGTACCTGCTCGGCGCGGGCGATTTTCGCTCCGTGGCGCTCATCCTGCGTGAGACCCGGGCCGTGTTGCAGCGGGCCCGTGAGCTGATCCCCGAGCACCGCCAGACGCTCGAGGTCCTGCCCTCCCGACTGTCGCAGAGCGAAGCCCTGTCGCAGCTCCTCCAGGCGCTCGACGAGGCGACCGTCCACCCGACCGAAGAGGAGCTGTCGGAGCTGTTCCAGGAGCTCAAGCCCGAGGCGCTCTCCACGCTCATGGTGTGGATCGGCAAGCTCCACGAGCCGTACGTCCGGGACCTGGTGCAGGGCGCGGCCGCCCGCTTGGCGCAGGCAAACGCGGCCGAGGTTCTCAAGGCGCTGGCCAGCCAGGACGCCACCGCCCAGCTCGAGATGGTAAAGCTCGCCGGCCGGCTGCGGCTGCCGGGCGCGCCCGAAGGTATGGAGCCGCTGCTCGGGTCGGAGGACCGCACGTTGAAGCTGGCGGTGGTCGAGGCGTTGACGGCGATCGCGAGTCCGTCGGCGATGCGTCTGCTCGAGAAGGCCGTGGACGATTCCGACCGCGACGTCCGCATCGCGGCCGTCCGTTTCCTCGCCTCCCGCGGCTACCGCAATGCCGCGGCACGCGTCGAGTCCATGGTGTCGGGATCGAAGCTCAAGAACGCCGACCTGACCGAAAAGATGGCGTTCTTCGAGGCGTACGGCGCGCTCGTGGGCACCAAGGGCATCCCGGCGCTCGAAAAGATGCTCTCGGCCAAGAGCCTGCTCGGCAAGAAGGAGGATCCCGAGACGCGCGCGTGCGCCGCGATGGCGCTGGGCAAGATCCGCACGCCCGAAGCGCGCGCCGTCCTCGAGCGCGCGGCCCAGGACAAGGAGCCGCTCGTGAAAAACGCGGTGAGCCGGGCGTTGCGTGAAGTTGGGGCGGGGGGAAGCGCGTGACCGAGAAGCGGCCCGCCGCACGCGCGTCCATCGCCGAGACGGTCCAGACCACCGACGGGTTCCTGCGCCACGCCGGGCGGGACTTCTTGGTCGTCCTGTACACGGCCTTCCGGTCCCTGAAGCTCTACCCGCTCGAAAACGCGCAGGTGCAGAAGGCGCTCGACGACCTCACCCAGACCACGCAGCACCTCCTCGACGTCGAGAAGGAGCTCGAGGTCCGGCTGCAGGGGGAATTCATCTTCGTTAATTCCACGCGCCTCCGGCTCGACCTCGACAACTACGCCTCCTTCTCCCACATCCTCGGCGTGCTCACGCAATGTGGCATCGGCGCGGTCCGCATCGACGAGGGCGTGGAGCGCAAGCAGCTGCAGATCTTCGTGTCGCTCCTCCTGTCCTACGCGGCCAGGGAAGCGACCCCGAACAAGGTCTTCGAGATCGGCCAGAAGCTCGCGGACGGTGGGGTGACTCACATCGGCGTCGAGCCGCCGCTCGAGACCGACGAGGACGCCGAGGACGAAGAGCGCCAGAAAGAAGCCGCGAAGCGGACGTACGCGCGATCGGTCGCGGTGACCAAGGAGGTCATCAACTCCATCCGCATGGGACGCACGGCCAACGTGAAGAAGGTGAAGCGCGCCGTGCAAGCGATCGTCGACCAGGTCCTGAACAACGAGGCCTCGCTGATGGGCCTCACGACGCTCCGCGATTACGATGAATACACGTTCACCCACTCCGTGAACGTCTGCATCTTCTCGGTCGCGCTGGGCCGGAAGCTCGGGCTCACCAAACTGCAGCTCTACGACCTTGGCATGGCCGCGTTGTTTCACGACGTCGGGAAATCGCGCGTCCCGCTCGAGGTCCTGAACAAGCAGGGCGGCTTGAGCGACGAAGAGTGGCGCATCATGCAGGCGCACCCCTGGCTCGGCGTGCTCACGCTGTTCGGGCTGCGCGGGTACGGCGAGATCCCCTACCGTGGGATGATCGTCGCGTACGAGCACCACATGAAGACGGACCTCACGGGGTACCCGAAGTCACTTCGCGGCCGCGAGCTCTCCATTTACTCGAAGATCGTCGCCGTCGCCGATGGGTTCGACGCCGCCACCAGCCGGCGCGTCTATCAAACAGTGCCGATCCAGCCGGACCAGGTGCTCAAGGAAATGTGGGAGAATCCGCGCCGCGGCTACGATCAGATCGTCGTCAAGGCGTTCATCAACCTGATCGGGATCTATCCCGTTGGGACGTGCATCATCCTCGACACCTACGAGGTCGCCCTGGTCCACAGCGCCAACCCGGACGTCGCGCACGTGCATCGCCCCGTGGTCCGCATCGTCACGACGCCGGACGGCGGCGTTCAGCACCCGGGCTTCCTGGCGGACCTCGCCCAACGCGACGCAGAGGGTCATTTCCCACGGTCGATCGTGAAGGTCACCGACCCACTCAAGTACGGCATCAACGTCGCCGACTACTTTGTCTGAGCATCCCATCGCCGCGCGCTGGCGAGTGTTGGGAAAGGGCGCTGGAGGGAGAGAGGGAAGGGGAGGGGGAGGGGGAGGGGGGAGCTCGCGGCGCGCCGCGCTGATGCCGTACTTGACAGCGGGCTTTCCCACGCCGGCGTCGTCGCTCGAAGCCCTCCGGGCGGTCGCGGCCGCCGGCGCGGACTTCATCGAAGTCGGCGTGCCGTTCTCCGATCCCCTCGCCGATGGCCCCACCGTTCAGCGCTCGACCCAGACCGCGCTCGATCAGGGCATGACCGTCGCCGGCGTACTCGAGCAGATCCATCGGGCGGCGCTTCCCGTGCCCGTGATCGTCATGACGTACCTGAACCCCGTCATGGCCTTCGGACTCGAGCGCTTCCTCCGCGAGGCGGCGGCGGCGGGCGTCGCGGGCCTGTTGCTCACCGACTTGCCGGCTGGGACGGATCCCGCGCTCGAGGGGACGGTGGCGGCGAGCCCGCTCGCGCTCATTCGGCTCATCGCGCCGACGACGACCGCCGATCGCTTGGCCGAGGCGGTCCGGGGCGCGAGCGGATTCCTCTATCTCATCTCGCGGCTCGGCGTGACCGGCGTTCGCGACAACGTGCCGCCCGATTTGGGCGAGTACGTCGCACGCGTGCGCGCCGCGAGTCCGCTGCCGCTGGCCGTGGGGTTCGGCATCAGCACGCCCGCGCAGGCACGCGCCGCGGCCGCGCTCGCGGACGGTGTGGTCGTCGGGAGCGCCGTGGTCGACGCGCTGGGCTCGGGCGGGCCGGACGCCGCCGGCCGCCTGGTCCGGGAGCTGTCCGTCGCCATGGGGAAAGGGCCGGCATGACCGCGAACCGGCTCGTCACCATCTATAGTCAGGCGCTCGCCATCGGTGGGCCGGTGATGCTCGGTGTCGCACTGGTCGCGGATCAGCGGTGGACCGGCCAGCTGTTCGACATGGCCGGGATGCTCGTGGCCGCACTGCTGCTGCGCGGGGCGCAGGTGCCGTTGAGCAAGTACTCCTACCTCACGCAGACCAGCCTCGTCGCCCTGGCGGGGAGCCTCCTGGTGGGCGTGCCGGCGACCGCCGTCGCGGTGGCGGGCGGCGTGCTCTTGGCAGACTGGCTGTGGCAAAAGAAAATGTTTCGCGCGGCGCTCGTGAACCTCGGGCGCGAAGTGATCGCGCTCATGGGCGCGTACGGCGTGTACGCCGGCATCCTCCGGCTCTCTGACGTCACCGCGCCGGGCCTGCGCGTGGAGCTCGTCCCGGCGCTGTTCTTCTACTGTCTCGCGTACTTCGTCATCAGCCGGCTGCTGTTCTACTTCGCCCTGATCATCCGCGGCAAGCTCGAGCAGGACGAGCGCCTCTTGATCCTGCGATACGAGTGCATCGGCTACGGCGCCACGATCATCGCCGTCGCCCTCGTGATCGGCACGGTGACGTACTGGGCCCCGCTCGCCTGGCTCTTCGTCGCCGTCGCGCTCGCGGCGCTGGGCCTCCTCTTCAAGCACACGCTCGAGGAGGCGATCGCGGCCGAGGAGCTGAACAAGATCCACGCGATGGAAGCCGTGATCACGAGCAACATCAGCCTCCAGGATTCGTTCGCGCGCATCGAGCGCCTCGCCCACCGGCTGGTCGATTGGGGAGACTTCCGGATCTATCGCCGGCAAGAGGGCACGCTGCAGCTGGCATATCGCGGCGAGATCGGGCGGGCGGACCGGGGCGCGCCCAGCTCCGACACCGCCACCCTGCGCGAGACGGTCGCCGTCACGGGAGAGTCCGTAGTGATCGACGACGTCACGCGCGATAAACGGATTGCCGACGCGCCGATCGTAGTCCAGAGCCTCGTGATGGTGCCGCTCAAGTTCGGGGATCAGGTGATCGGCACGCTGGAGCTCGAGCACCACAAGCGGAAGGTGTATCGCGGCAAGGACGTCGTGACCATCAATACGTTCGCGAATCAGCTCGCCACGGCGATCCACATCACGGAGCTGCGGCGGCCGCTGGTGGAGACGGTCGAAACGCTCACCCAGCAGCTCGGCACGTTGGTGCGCGCCGCGGAGTCCCTCCGCCAAGCCGCGGGGGCGGTGGCACAATCGACCGCCACCATCCGGCAAGGCGTCCTCGCGGAGGAGGGCGAGGTTTCGGGAGGCCTCGAGGCCACCGAGAGCCTGGCTCAGGTCTCGCGCCGCGTGTCCGAAGACGGCACCGAGGCGGCGCAAGCCTCGAGCACCGCCAGCGAGGTCGCGAGCCAAAACCGCCACCAGATCCAGGACGCCATCGGCCGGCTGGTGGCGTTGAAGACGTTCGTGGGGGAAGCCTCGACCAAGGTCCAGCAGCTCGGGCAGGTCAGCCGGCGCATCACCGGCTTCATCGCCTCGATCCGTGAGCTCGCCGACATGACGAACCTGCTGGCGCTGAACGCCGCGATCGAGGCCGCCCGGGCGGGGAAGCACGGCAAGGGATTCGCGGTCGTCGCGGATGAGGTGCGCCGGCTGGCGGAGCAGAGCGCGAGCGCCGCCGTCGAGGCGGGCGATCTGGTGCAAGACATCCACCGACAGGTCGGTGAGGTCGTCGAGCAGATGCGGCGCGGGCAGGTGAACGTCGGGGGCGTGGAAGAGCTGTCGTCGGCGGCCTTGCAGGCCCTGGACGCGATCGTGGCCGCGACGGCCGAGGCTACCTCGCATGCCCAACGCATCGCCGCCGCGGCGGGTGAGCAGGACAAGGCGTTCGGCCGGCTCCGCGAGCGGATCCACGCGGTCGCCCAGATCGCGGGGAAGAATCGCGCCGAGGCGGACGATGTGGCGACGCGTGCGGACGAAGCCGCGCGCGGGCTCACCGACCTGGAGCGCGCCACCCGGGAGCTCGGGGATGTCGCCGCCATGCTGCGGGAGCTGACGCGCGGCTTTGCCAGCATCGCCTAGCCCGCTTACCATTCTCCAGTGGCCAAGCGGGAACGGGTGTACGTGGCGCTCGGGTCGAACATGGGCGATCGCGCGGCGCATCTGGCGTACGCGCGCGACCGGCTCGCGGGCCTCCCGGACAGTCGCCTGCTGAAGGCATCCCGCGTCGAGGAGACCGCCCCCCTTGGGCCGGTGCCGCAAGGCCCCTACCTGAACCAGATGGTCCTGCTCGAGACGACCCTCGAGCCGGGGACGCTGCTCGATCACCTCCATGCCATCGAAGCCGAGCGCGGGCGAGAGCGGCGTGTGCGGTGGGGCCCCCGCACGCTCGACCTGGATATCGTCCGGTACGGCGACCGCGTCATGCGGCAACCGGACCTGACCATTCCTCATCCCGGCCTCCCGGAGCGCGACTTCTGGCAGCGGGAACTGGCCGAGCTCGACGCCCCCAACCCGGCTACGTCTCGGACGGAGCCCGCCCGTGGCTGACGGACGAAAGCCCGTCACGGTACACGAGCTGCTGAGCATGAAGCAGCGGGGCGAGCGCATCGTCGTCCTGACCTGTTACGACACCCTCTTCGCCCGGCTGCTGGACGGGGCGGGGGTGGACATCCTGCTCGTCGGAGATTCGGTGAATCAGGTGCTCGCGGGCGCCGACAGCACCCTCTCCGCCACGCTGGACCAGATGATCTATCACACCCGGATCGTGCGGCGCGGCGCCACGCGCGCCATGGTGGTGTGTGACATGCCCTTCCTTACATATCAGGTGTCCCGCGAGGATGCGATCCGCAACGCGGGCCGGGTGATGCAGCAGACCGGGTGCCAGGCCGTGAAGCTCGAGGGTGGCGCCCCTATCGCGGAGACGACGCGCGCCCTCGTCGAGGTCGGGATTCCGGTCATGGGGCACCTCGGCCTCACGCCGCAGTCGGTCCACGCACTCGGGGGATACCGTGTGCAGGGTCGCGACGAGCAGTCGGCCGAGCGGCTGAAGGCGGACGCGGCGGCGCTCGAGCAGGCCGGCGCGTTCGCGATCGTGCTCGAGCTCGTGCCCGCCCCACTCGCGTCCCAGATCACCAAGGCATTGACGATTCCCACAATCGGCATCGGCGCCGGCCCCGCGTGCGACGGTCAGGTCCTGGTGCTCCCGGACATGCTCGGGTTGAACGAGCAGTTCACCGCGAAGTTCGTGAAGCGATATGCCGCCCTCGCGGAAGATGTTCGCGAAGCGGTCACTCTCTATGCGGCCGAGGTACGCGAGGGCCGCTATCCCGGACCCGAACACTCGTTTCCAAAATGACCGACCTGTCCCGACGGGAAGTGATCGAGATGTTGAGCGCCGTGGCGTTGGCTCCCCTCACCTCCGACGCGTACGCGTCGTCGCGCGACGGCGCAGGCCCGGGGTTCCGGATTCGCACCATCACGGCCGGGATCAACCTGCGCAGCCCGACCGAGCCGGAGCCGGTCGAAGCCGCGCTGGCCTTTCTCAAGCGGGCGAAGCGCGCGGTGGCCGATGCCGGCTACGAGGTACAGACCACGCGCATCGCCACGCAGCCGTTTCTCGAGGAGGCGGCACCGCGCGCGCGGGCCGACGCACTTCCGGCCCTCCAGGCGCTCGACCGTACGGTCGTGGCCGAGGGCGTGCTGCTGAGCATCGGTCCGGCGCTCGCCCCCGACGGCAACGACCCGGATTTCGGCTCATGGGCGTCGGAGCTCGCCCGTTCGACGAAGAACGTCAGCTTCAGCGTACGGGTCGCGTCGCCCGACCGCAGCGCGTCACCTCGCGGCGTCACCGCCGCGGGCGACGCGATGGTGGCCATCGCGCGGTCGACGGCCGGCGGGATCGGCAACTTCCGGTTCGCCGCCGCGGCGAACGTTCCGGCCGGGACACCGTTCTTTCCCGTCGCCTACCATCACGGCTCGGAGACCGTGGCGGTCGGCCTCGAGTCCCCCCCGCTCCTCGCCGCCGCGTTCGCCGGCGCGAACACGCTCGCGGAGGCGAAGCAGCGGCTGACGGCGGCGCTCGAGACTCGCCTGCGTCCCATCGAGCAGCTGGTGCGAGACGCCGCGCGTCGGGACGAGCGGGGCTACGGGGGGATCGACGTCTCGCCGGCGCCTGGGAAGGACGCCAGCATCGGGGCCGCCATCGAGACGCTCACGGGAGTCCCGTTCGGCAGCGCCTCGACCCTCGCCGGCTGCGCCGCGATTACCGATGTCCTCAAGAACTTGAAGATCAAGACGTGCGGGTACTCCGGGCTGATGTTGCCCGTTCTGGAGGATCCGGTGCTGGCACAGCGGGCTTCCGAAGGGCGATTCACCGTCCGCGACCTGCTCCTCTATTCCACCGTGTGCGGCACGGGCCTCGATGTCGTCCCGGTGCGTGGGGACGTGGGCGCGGATCAACTGGCCGCCCTGATCGCCGATGTCGCGGCCCTCTCCACCAAGCTGCGCAAGCCGCTGTCCGCCCGGCTGTTCCCCGTGCCGGGGAGAAAGGTCGGCGAGGTCGCACGTTTCAGCGATCCCTATCTGACCGATTGCGTGGTCATGAAGGCGGAGTAGAGCACCACGCTCGAGATCGCCAAGCCAAGCGACGTGCGAGCCTGGTCGCGCACCGAGCGCGTCCGAGGCCGTCGCATTGGCTTCGTCCCGACGATGGGGTTCCTGCACGAGGGACACCTGCGTCTGGTCGACCGCGCCCGGGAGGTCGCCGACCGCGTGGTGATGAGCATCTTCGTCAATCCGCTGCAGTTCGGGCCACGCGAAGACTTCGGCTCGTATCCGCGCGACCTGGCACAAGACCGGCAGCTCGCCACGGAGCGCGGCGTGGACTGCCTGTTCGTCCCGTCGGCCGAGGCTATGTACCCGACCGAACCAGTGGTGCGCGTCCTTGGCGGGCCCATGGCCGACACGCTCGAAGGAGCCGCTCGACCGGGGCATTTCACGGGCGTGCTCACGGTCGTCGCTAAACTGCTGCACCTGGTCGAGCCGGACGTCGCGGTCTTCGGCCGGAAGGATTTTCAGCAGGCCATGCTCGTGCGACGGATGGCGGCCGACCTCGATTTCCCATGCGACATCGAGATCGCGCCCACGGTACGCGAGCTCGACGGCCTCGCCCTCTCGTCGCGCAACGTCTACCTGAAGGGTGACGACCGCCGCGCGGCGCTCGCGCTGTCGCGCGCGCTCCGCGCCGTCGAGCAGGCATGGCGTGGTGGTGAGGCCGATCCTCGAGCCCTCGAGCGCCGAGGCCTGGACGTCCTGGCGGCGCCGGGCGTGACGCCCGAATACCTCGCGCTCGTCGACGCGCAGCTCCATCCCGTCGCCCGCGTCGACGCCAAGACGATCGTGGTTGTAGCCGCCAAGGTCGGCGGCACCAGGCTCATCGACAACGTGATATTGGGAGAGGGAATCGCGAACGACGTGTCGGTCCGCACGGCCGGGAAGGACTGATCTGGCGCTCCCACCCTGGGCGGTCGTGACCCCGGAGCGCCGCGCCCACATCGAGCGCGTGGCCGCGCTGCTGTCGGCGTGGGCGATGGCGCGCGCGACGCCCGACGCGGAGCGGGCGCGCTGGCTCCGGGCCGGGTGGCTGCACGATGCGCTGCGCGACGCCCCCGCGGCGAACGAGCTCGCGCATGGCCCCATGGCGGCGGAGCGGGCGGCACACGACGGCGAGACCGATCAAGGCGTCCTCGATGCCGTTCGCTATCACTCGATCGGTTACGCCGGGTGGGACGACGTCGGCAGGATGCTCTACCTGGCGGACTACCTGGAGCCCGGTCGCACGTTCGACCAGGACCTGCGCCGCGCCCTCGCCGCGCGCGTGGCGGAGGAGCGCGACGCCGTCCTCAAGCAGGTGGCGGCACGTCGGATCTCCCGGATCATCGATGAACGCTGGCCCCTCCCACGCGAGACGGCGGACTTCTGGAGCTCTCTCGTCGGGTACTGATCCCTCTCGCGATCCTCGCGGCTGCGGCGGGAGGGACGTGCCGGGGTGACCGGAACGCCTCGGCGAGCCTCCCGATCCCGGGCGAGAACGGCCCCCACATTACCGTCGAAGTGCTGAACGCCACGGGCAAGCCCGGCCTTGCCAAGATCGGGACCCGCCTGCTGCGCCGCGCGCGCATCGACGTGGTGACATTCAGGAACGCACCGGACTCGGTCCGTGGAGGAATCCTCGATTCGACCCGTGTGGTCGTGCGCCGCGGGGACTCGGGCGTCGGCGAGAGGATCCGTCGCGCTTTGGGGGTGGGCCGGGTAACGGTGCAGCTCGACAGCGCCCGGCTACTCGACGCCAGCGTGTTCCTGGGGGTGGATTTTGCGCCGACGCGCCTCGAGTTCCACCCGTAACTGCCCGCACGCCGCGCTGATATCCAGACCGCGGCTGCGGCGCAGCACCGCCTCCACCGTGTGACGCTTCAGCCGGCGCTCGAACGCGAGCATCTGGGTCCGCGGGCTGGGCGAGAGGTCCGGGGCGCCGCCGGGGTGCAGCGGTAGCAGGTTCACGAGCGCGCCGAGCGGCCGCGCCAGCTGGGCGAGTCGGTCCGCCTGCTCCAATCCGTCGTTCTGTCCTCCGATCAGCACGTACTCGAGGGTGACGCGCCGGCGGAATTGTTTGAGCGCGCTCAGGACCTGCGGGAGCGCGTACTTCTTCTCGATCGGCATCAGCTCGTGCCGCAGGTCGGGTGTCGGCGCGTGTAACGACAGCGCGAGCCGGAACTGCTCGGGGCGGGCGGCGAGCTTCGCGAGCGCCGGGACGATGCCGACGGTCGAGACCGTGATGTGGCGCGCCCCGATGCCGAAGCCGTCCGCACCGTTGAGGATGGTGAGAGCGGGGTCCACCGATTCCCAGTTGAGGAGCGGCTCGCCCATCCCCATGAACACCACGTTGGTGGGGGTGAGGGCAGGGTCGAGCAACACGACCTCGCGAACCTGCGCAACGATTTCCGCGGTGCTGAGGTTGCGCCGGAAGCCCATGCGCCCAGTGGCGCAGAATACGCAACCCAGCGCGCACCCGACCTGAGACGAGATGCACAGGGTGCGGCGCTTCCCCTCGGGGATGAGGACCGACTCGACCGCTTCGCCGTCGCCCAGGTCCCAGAGATATTTCTCCGTGGCGTCCTTCGATACTTGGCGGGCGGTGAGCTTTAGCCGACGCAGCGGGAACGCGGCCTGGAGATCGCGCCTCAGAGCTGCGGGCAGCTCCGTTGCCTCCTCCCACGACCCGACGGGCCGTCTCCAGAGGCGAGGTAGGATCTGTTTCGCTCGGTAGGCGGGCTCACCGCGCTCGGCGAGCCACGTCGTCAACGCCACCCGAGCCTGGTCGGGTGTCAGATTCAGCGGATCTGCCACGTAAGTGCCCTCTGGGGAATGCGTTGCATGTCGCAGGTAACTTAACTATCTTCAACCGCTTACGACACTTGGGCCATCGTGCGCCTGTCCGAGCTGCTGACTCCCGCCCGCATCCGAGTCCCCCTACGTGCGACCGACAAAGAGGGGGTCCTCCGAGAATTGGTGGACGTGGTGGCCGTTGGGAACGCGGGCCCGTCGGACGAGGTCCTCGGAGCCATTCTGGAGCGCGAACGACAGTTTCCCACCGGTATCGGATACGGCGTGGCCGTTCCGCATGGCAAGACGCCGGCCCTGACCTGTCTCATGGTCGCCGCCGGCACGACGCCCATGCCGGTGCCCTATGAAACGATCGACGGCCAACCGGTGCGGCTCTTCTTCCTGCTGGCGGGGCCGGAATCCGCCGCGGGCGCGCATGTGAAGGCCTTGAGCCGCATTTCGCGACTCGTGCGCCGCGAGCCGGTCCGGGGGAAGCTCTTGAGCGCCCGCACGCCCGAAGAATTCTACCGAGCGCTATGCGACGCGGAGGCTCCATAACGACCGCCAGCGGAACGTCCCGGCGGACACACCGGTGCGGTGAGCTGCGCGCGGAGCATGTCGGGCAGCGGGTCCGCTTGGGCGGCTGGGTGCACCGCCGGCGTGATCTCGGGGGCATCGTGTTCGTCGATCTGCGGGACCGGGCAGGCATCGTCCAGGTCGCCATCGGGCCGGGCGCTCCCGAGGAGGTACGGCGCATCGCGGGCGGGCTCTCGAGCGAGAGCGTGGTGGAGGTCGAGGGACAGGTCACGGCGCGCCCCGCAAATATGAAGAACCCGGAGCTCGCGACGGGCGACGTCGAGGTTCAGGCGACCAAGCTCGTGGTGGTCGGCCCCGCGGTGACGCCGGCCATTCCGGTCGCGCGGGGCAAGGGTGAGGAGTTACCGGCGGAGGAGCTGCGCCTCAAGTATCGTCTCCTGGACCTGCGTCGCCCCGAAATGCAGGCGAATCTCATCCTGCGTCACCGCTTGCTGCAGCGGGCCCGGCGCACCCTGTCCGAGCTCGGGTTCCTCGAGATCGAGACACCGATCCTCACCAAGCCGACGCCGGAGGGAGCGCGCGACTACTTGGTGCCGTCGCGCGTGCACCCCGGGGAGTTCTACGCGCTCCCCCAGTCGCCGCAGATCTACAAGCAGCTCCTGATGGTGGCCGGCTTCGATCGCTACTTCCAGATCGCGCGCTGCTTCCGTGACGAAGACCTGCGTAACGACCGCCAACCCGATTTCACGCAGATCGACCTCGAGGCCTCGTTCGTCGGAATGGAGGACGTGCTCGGCTATGTGGAGACCGTGCTCGTCGATCTCTGGGAAGAGGGCGCGGAACAACGGATCACGCGGCCGTTCCCGCGGATGACCTGGCGCGAAGCCATGGAGCGCTACGGCACCGACAAGCCCGACCTGCGGTACGACCTGCCGATCGTCGACTGGACCGCGCAGGTCAAGCCGCTCGGGGTACCGTTCTTCCAGTCGGCGTTGAAGGATGGCGCCCGCGTGCGCGGCCTCGCGGTCAGAGGGGGCGGCGCCCTGTCGCGCAAGGACGTGGACCAGCTCGCCGATGCCGCGAAGCAATTGGGTGGCGCCGGGCTCGCGTGGGTGAAGCGACAGGGCGAGCAGATCTCGGGCTCGGTCGCGAAGCATTTCACGGCCGACGCGCTCGGGACGATCGGCGTGGGCGACGGTGACGCGGGGCTCATGACCATCGGGCCGGACCGTGTGACCTCCCCCGTACTCGATCGGGTGCGGCGGGAAGTGATCCACCGGCTCGGCGTGAAGCCGAAGAGCGCCCACGCGTTCACCTGGGTGGTAGACTTCCCGCTCTTCGAGCCCGACGCCGAGACGGGGCACCCGGTGTTCGCCCACCATCCGTTCACGTCCCCGCACCCGGACGACGTCGCCCGGCTCGACACGGACCCCTTCTCGTGCCGCGCCCTTCACTATGACGCGGTCTATAACGGAAACGAGCTCGGATCGGGCTCGATCCGGATCACGGACCCCGCGGTGCAGCGCAGGGTGTTCGCGCACCTGGGATTGTCGCGGGCCGACATCGATGCGCGCTTCGGGTTTCTGTTGAACGGGCTCCAGGCGGGCGCGCCGCCCCACGGCGGATTCGCGATCGGGTTCGATCGCGTCGTCATGCTCCTCGCCAGCGCGGGGAGCCTACGCGACGTGATCGCTTTTCCGAAGACGACGACAGCCCGCGCGCTGTTCGAGGGCGCGCCGGCGCCGGCGAATCCAGCCGACCTGGCCGCGCTCCACATCGAGGTGAGGCCATGAGTGACGACGTCACGCACCGGCTTTCGACCGAAGGCGTGGATCCCCTCATGCTCGCGGGCGTGAACGACGGCAATTTGGTCCAGCTGGCGAAGCGGCTCGGCGTGCGCGTTTCGCTCCGAGGGGACACCCTGATGCTGCAGGGGTCGCTCGCCGCGGTGGAGCGAGCCACCTCCGTGGCGCAGGCACTGGTGGACCGCGCCCGCATGGGGGAGACGCTCGACGTGGGCGACGTCGATCGCCTCGTCAGCGACGAAAGCCACCAGCCGCCCGGCGAGAAGACGGAAGGCGACACCCGGATCATCCTACCCGGCCTGCGCCGCGTGATCCAGGCGAAGACAGCAGGGCAGGGGGACTATCTCAAGGCCATCGCCGGGCACGACATCGTGATCGGCATCGGCCCCGCGGGCACCGGGAAGACCTATCTCGCCGTGGCGGCGGCCGTCGACGCGCTTTCGCGCAAGCGCGTCCGGCGCATCGTGCTCGCCCGCCCGGCGGTCGAAGCGGGCGAGAGCCTCGGCTTCCTCCCCGGCGACCTCCACGAGAAGGTCGATCCGTACCTGCGCCCGCTTTACGACGCGCTCGAGGACATGATGCCGCGTGACCGCGTCCAGAAGGCCATCGACAGCCGGACGATCGAGATCGCGCCGCTCGCCTACATGCGCGGCCGTACTCTCTCGGACGCCTTCGTCATTCTGGACGAGGCCCAAAACGCCACGGGCATGCAGATGAAGATGTTTCTCACGCGCCTCGGCGTGAACTCACGCGCGGTGATCACCGGCGACAAGACGCAGATCGACCTCGCGAACCGCGAAGACTCCGGGCTCCTCCAGGTGGAGCGAATCCTGCCCGGCATCGAGGGCATCGCCTTCTGCTACCTCGGCGACACCGACGTCGTCCGGCATCGGCTGGTCCGGGACATCATCCGGGCGTACGCCGAGGACGTGCAGGGCTGATATGAGAGTGCCGTCGAAGCAGCAGCTGGAGTATCACGGCAGCCGCTGGGCGTGGGTGCCGGGCCTGGCGCTGCTCGCCTATCTCGTCTTCCCCTCGAGCGCCACGAACGTCGAGCCGCTCGCGGTGGGAGCGCTGGCGGACCGGGACGTGGTCGCCCCGTTCACGTTCCCCGTCAACAAATCGGACCAGGAGCTCGCGCGGGAGGCGGAGGAGCTCGCGGGCACTGTCAAGCCGATCTATCAGTTTCAGGACCGCGCGCTGGACAGCGCACGGACCGCCATGCTGGCGTTTTTCTCGAGCATCGAGACGGCGGCCGATCAGGGCGGCGCCGCGGCCATCTCACAGGCAGCCAAGGTGCAGGGGTTCGCGCTGAGCGCGCCCGAGGCCGGGTACCTCACCAAGGGCGGCAAGCGGCACGCCCTCCAAAAGTCGCTGACCGAGCTCTTCGACCGCACGCTCGTCCTGGGCGTCACGGGCCCGGGCATCCTGCAGGTGGAGCAGTCCTCGGATCTGATCGTCCGCCGACGCTCGGGCGAGCAATCGGTGGCCCGCGATCAGGTGCTGTCGTACGCCCAGTATCTCGCGCGCGCGCGAGCGGTGCACCCGGACAAGGGGTCGAGCGTCGGTGACCAGCTCTACGTGCGCCTGTCCGGACACTTTTTCCGGCCCACCCTCGTGCCCAACACGCTCGAGACCGAGCGCCGGCGTGACGAGCTGCGCCGCAGCGTCGACCCCAGCAAGTACATCGTGCGCGCGGGCGACCGGATCGTCGGCGCCCGCGAGGTCGTGACGAATGAGGCGCACGAAAAGCTCGCTGCCCTCCACGCGGACCTGGTGCGACGAGGCGCGGCGACCAGCCGCTCCCTGGGCGGCTTGCTCGGTCCGGTGCTGCGCGACTCCTTGATCCTCGGGATCTTTTGGGTGCTGATGATCTTCTACCGGCGGGAGACGTATCACGAACGCCGGCAGGTGGCGCTCATCGGCGGGCTCTTCGGACTCGTGTTGGTCGAAGCGGCCGTCATGGCCCATTTCGTTCCGGGGCACCCCGAGATCGCGATCCTTCCGTTCATGGCGATGATGCTCAGCGTCCTCTTCAACGGGCGCGTGTCGATGATCGGCGCCATGATCGTGTCCATCGTGATCGGCCAGCAGCCGGTGTTCCACGACATCCCCGCGCTGTTCCTGTGCGTGGTCGGTGGCGTGACTGCCGCCCTGTCCGTCCGAACCATGCGGAGTCGCAGCAACTTCTACGTTCCGGTATTAATCATCGCCCTCGGGTATCTTGCCGGCGCCTTCGCGCTCGGCCTCGCCGGCAGCTGGACGGTCCTCGAGATCGCGCTGCGCGGCGTATGGGGCGCCGCGAACGGGCTCGTGTCGGCCGGCCTGACGTTCTTCCTGCTGCCGGTCGCGGAATCGATCACTGGAATCACGACGGACCTGACGCTGCTCGAGCTGTCGGATCCGAGCCGGCCCTTGCTGCGGCGACTCTCGCTCGAGGCCCCGGGCACGTACGCGCACTCGGTGGCCATGGCGAACCTCGTGGAGGCCGCTTGCAACCGGGTGGGCGCCGACGGCTTGCTGGGCCGGGTGGGCTGCTACTACCACGACATCGGGAAGATCAACAACCCGCAATATTTCGTCGAAAACCAGACGCGCGGAAACAACCCGCACGATCGCCTCAAGGCCTTCCAGTCGGCGCAGATCATCAAGGCGCACGTGACCGATGGGCTCGTGCTGGCACGCGAAGCGCGCCTGCCGGACGCTGTCGCGGCGTTTATTCCGGAGCATCACGGCACGACGGAAATCACGTACTTCCTCGACCGCGCGAAGAAGAGCGGCGACGGCGGCTCGCCCCAGCCGGGGGATTACGCCTATCCGGGCCCCAAGCCGCATTCGGCGGAAACGGCGATCACGATGCTCGCCGATTCCGTCGAGGCGGCCCTGCGCGTGCTCGAGGATCTGACGCCGAAGAAGATCGAAGAAGTCATCAATCACATCGTGCGCAACAAGCTGAACGCAGGCCAGCTCGATGAAGCGCCGATGACGCTGCGGCAGATCGACCAGGCCAAACAGGAGTTCGTGCGCATCATCAGCGGCATGTACCACAATCGCATCGACTACCCGGAGTCCAGCGGTGGCATCACGGCGACCTGGCAGCCCGCGGCCAAGGCATGAGCCGCCGGCCCGGCTCCGGCGCGCGACGGACCGGGTACTCGCCTGGGAAGGCGCCGGAGGGACCGCGCGGGTCGAGCTGACCCTGCTCGATGCCGCGGCGATGCGGCGCCTGAACCGGCGCACCACGGGTCGCCGCGGCCTGACCGACGTCATCGCGTTCGCGCTGCCGCAACCCGATGGCACGCTGCTCGGGGACGTGTACGTCTGTCCGGCGGCGGCGAACCAATGGGTGAACGGGGGGCGGGGCCGAGGGAAGAGGGAGCACCGCGGGATGGACGAGGAACTACTCCGGCTGGTCGTGCATGGCACGCTGCACGTGCTCGGCTACGACCACCCCGAGGGGTCGACCCGGACGCGGTCGGCGATGTGGCGCCGGCAAGAGCGGTATGTCCATCGTCTGGTCCGGCGGGCGCTATGACGTTCACCGGCGCCGCGCTCACGCTGGGTGCCGCCCTCGTCGCGGGGGTGGCCGCGCTCTGGGCCGGCCTTCTGGCGTTGGGCGAGGAGGCGGCCGTCGGTGAAGCGCTTCACACCATGGGCGACGCGCCGACCACCGGCGGAGGTCGCGTGCCGTTGCACCGCGGCCTGTACGTCGCGCGCCTGGCGTTGCTCGTCCTCGGCGCCGTGGCTGCGGCGGAAGCCCTGGACTGGTGGCGCCGCCCCTGGGGGGAAGCGCTCGGCGGGTGGGCCGTCGCGGTCGGCTTTCTCTTCGTCGTGGGTGACGCGCTGCCGCGGAGCCTGGCCCGCGTCGCGCCCGAAGTCGCGGCTCTGGCGCTGACGCTGGCCCGTCGTACGCTCGCGCCCTTCGGGCCGCTGTTCTGGCTGCTGGGCTGGGTGGACCGCGGGCTGCACGGCCTCGTCTCGACGCGTCGCCCGCTCGAGCCGGATTTAGGCGTGGCGCAGCGCGACATGCTGCTCGGCGTCTTCACGCTGGCCGATACGCGGACCGACGAGGTCATGACGCCCCGACTGGACATGATCGCCGTGGATGTGGCCGCCCCGCTCGACGATGTGCTCGAGGCGTTCCACCAGAGCGAGCATACGCGCCTGCCCGTCTACGACGGCACCCCGGATAACATCGTCGGGATCGTGTTCGCGAAGGACCTCGTACCCCTCGCGATGGGTCTCACCGATCCGAGCGGCACGGGCGGTCCCCGCTGGCAGGCCGTGGTGCGGCCCGCCTCGTACGTGCCGGAAGGCAAGACGCTCGACAGCCAGCTGCACGATTTCCAGCGCGGGCCCGCGCATCTCGCGATCGTGGTCGACGAATTCGGCGGCACGGCCGGCCTCCTCACGCTCGAGGACATCCTCGAAGAGATCGTCGGCGACATCAAGGACGAGCACGACGTGGGGGAGGCCCCGTCGATCCGGCAGGACGGCGACCGGTACTGGGTGGACGGCCGGGTAACGCTGGACGATCTCTCGCACGCCCTGGGGCGGAGCTTCGAGCACCCCGAAGTCTCGACGGTGGGAGGACTGGTCTATTCCGTGCTCGGCCGCGTGCCGCGAGCGGGCGATGAGCTGACCCTCGACGGCTATCGAGTAGTCGTGGAGCGAGTGGACCGTCGGCGCGTGATGCGCGTGCTGGTGCAGAGGCAGTCATGATGCTGCCGCTCATCTTGCTCATCGGCGCCCTGGCCCTCGCCGTGACATCCGCGGCGGTCGGCGTGGCAGCGGCGGCCGTCAGCCAGCTCGAGCTGACGCGCTGGGTGTCGTACAAGCTTCGCGGATCCGGTGGAGCCGCGGGCGTGCTCGAGAATCCCGGCCGGGTGCTCGCCACGGCGAACGCGCTCACGACCGTCGGGACACTCTGTGCGGCCGCCGTGATCCCGGCGCTGCTCGCTCGGACGACGCCCACGGTGCTCGGGGTGTTTACCGTCGCCCTCGGCGTGCCCCTGCTCGTGAGCGCGGCGTACCTGGTGCCCCGGGTGGTGGGCCGGCGGTGGGCCGAGCCGATCGTGGCCCATGCCGCGCCCCGGCTCGAGACGCTCGGCAAGCTGTTCGCGCCCTTCGTGCCCTGGCGCGACCCGTCGCGGCGCACGACGCTCGCGGCCGTGTTGACGAGCGCGGACACCCAAGCCTTGGCGTCGGCCGATGAAATGGCGGTCGTGTCGGGTGTGCTGGCGTTCGCGGACCGCCCCGTGCGCGAGCTGATGACTCCGCGCACCTCGATCGTCGCGATCCCCGAGGGGTTGCTCGCCGCGGAAGCCGCGCACGTGGCCCTGCAATCGGGCTACAGCCGATATCCCGTGTATCGGGGGTCCCTCGACGAGGTGGTCGGGGTCGCCCACGCGTTCGACCTGCTGCGCTTGTCGCCGGATGCACCGATCCCCGTGCACCCTGCGCTCGTCGTGCCGGGGACGACCCGGGCAGCCGACTTGATGCTCGAGATGCAACGCGGCCGCAGCCACCTCGCAGTCGTCCTCGACGAGTTCGGAGGAACGGCCGGCCTCGTGACCTTCGAGGATCTCCTGCGAGATCTCGTGTCCGAGATCTTCGAGCCGGCAGAACCGTCGGCGGCCGCCGAGGCGCCGGCCCGCATCGTGGAGCTCGAGGGCAGCGCGCCCGCCAGCCGGCTCGAAGAGACCCTTGGCGTGACCCTCAACGTCCCCGGGGTCCAGACGGTCGGCGGCCTGTTGGTGCACACGCTGGGCCGCATTCCGCGGCCGGGGGAGCGGTTCGCGCTCCACGGGCTCGAATTCGACATCCTCGCCGCGACGGCGACGCGGGTCGAGCGCATCGCCGTGCGTCCCGGGCCGGTCCGGACGGTACCCCTGGAACGCGTCGAAGAGCGCCCATGAAGTCCCACCCATCGCACGGTTACCTTGCATGAGCGTGGAGCGCATCCTCGAAGGGCTCGGCAAACGCGAGCCGGCCGCATTGGCGCGTGCCATCACCCTCGTCGAGAACCAGCGGGACGGGTTCGAGCGCGTGATGTCGCACGCCCACGGGCTCCTCGGCCGCGGCGGGGCGAGGCGGATCGGCATCACGGGACCGCCGGGGGCGGGGAAGAGCACGCTCACGGAAGCCCTCATCCAGCGCTTCCGGGCACAGGAGCTTTCGGTCGGCGTCGTCGCCGTGGACCCCACCAGCCCGTTTACCGGAGGCGCCCTTCTGGGCGACCGGATTCGCATGGAGTCCGTGAGCCTCGACCCGCACGTATTCATTCGATCGATGGCCACGCGGGGGGCCCACGGAGGACTCGCGACAACGACGGAGGAGGTCGCCGACCTGCTGGAGGCGTTCGGCTTCCAACGGATCATCGTGGAAACGGTAGGCGTGGGGCAGACGGAGCTCGACATCGCGCGGACGGCCGAGACCACGGTGCTGGTCCTGGTCCCCGAATCGGGCGACGGGATTCAGACGCTCAAGGCCGGCGTGATGGAGATCGCCGACCTGTACGTGGTGAACAAGAGCGATCGCCTCGGAGCGGACAAGCTACGCCAGGAAGTCGAAGTGATGCTCGGCATCCGGAGGGGCAATGCGTTCCGGCACGTCGCTCCGCACCACAGGTCGGACAGTCGGACAGTCGGACAGTCGGACCGAAAGCGTTTACAGTCCGAGGGTCCGGCCGTCCGACCGTCCGAGCCATGGGAGCCGCCCGTGTTGGGCACGGTCGCGTCGACGGGTCAAGGCGTCGACGAGCTCGCGGCTGCCCTCGATCGTCACCACGCCTATCTTGAAGCGAGCGGCCAGCTCGTCGAGCGGCGCCGGCGACGGCTCGCGGCGCGAACGCGGGCCGTTTTGGAGCGTGGTGTGCAGCGCTGGCTCGTCGAAGCGACGCACGCCGAGGAGCTATTGCGCCAGCGCCTCGACGAGGTGGCAGATGGCCGGCGCAGTCCTTACGACGTCGCGGCGGAAATCCTGGATCAGGTGAAGACGGGGGTGGCCCGATGAGCGGAGACGAGCGGAAGTCCGTCTACACGGCGGACGACCTCGTGCGGGACGGCTTCGACGCGCGTCGCGCGTTGGGCGGGCCGGGTGAGCATCCGTTCACGCGTGGGATCCACCCGACCATGTACCGTGGCAGGCTCTGGACCATGCGCCAGTTCGCCGGCTTCGGGAGCGCCGAAGACACGAACCAGCGCTACAAGTTCCTGCTCGAGCACGGACAAACGGGTCTGTCGGTCGCATTCGACTTCCCGACGCTCATGGGCTACGACTCCGATCATCCCCGCGCCGAAGGCGAGGTGGGGAAGTGCGGCGTCGCGATCTCCTCACTCGCCGATATGGAGGATCTGTTTCGCGGCATCCCGCTCGATCGGGTCTCGACGTCGATGACGATCAACGGTCCGGCGGCGATGCTGTTCTGCTTCTACGTCGCCGCCGCCGAGAAGCAAGGCGTGTCGGCCGACAAGCTCCGCGGCACGGTGCAGAACGACATCCTCAAGGAGTACATGGCCCAGCATGCCTGGGTGTATCCGGTCGAGCCCGCGCTCAAGATCATCGTAGACATGTTCGAGTGGTGCGCCGAGCACGCCCCGCTGTGGAATACGATTTCGATCTCGGGCTATCACATTCGTGAGGCGGGAGCCACCGCCGCCCAGGAGCTGGCGTTCACGCTCGCCAACGGCCTCACGTACGTGGAGCGGGGCCTGGCGCGCGGCTTGGACGTGGACGCCTTCGCGCCGCGCCTGTCGTTCTTCTGGGATATTCATAACGATTTCTTCGAGGAGATCGCCAAGCTCCGGGCGGCGCGCCGGATCTGGGCGCGGCACATGAAGGAGCGCTATCACGCGAATCCCCGCTCCTGCATGATGCGGTTCCACTCGCAGACGGCGGGGGTCACGCTCACGGCCCAGCAGCCGATGAACAACGTGGTGCGAGTGGCTTATCAGGCGCTCGCGGCGGTGCTCGGGGGCACACAGTCGTTGCATACGAACTCGCTCGACGAGACGCTCGCGCTCCCGTCCGAGCAGGCGGCGATGGTCGCGCTTCGCACGCAGCAGATCATCGCGGAAGAGAGCGGCGTCGTGAACGTCGTCGACCCGCTCGGCGGTAGCTGGGCC
>DATLVU010000011.1:0-5744 GCA_035577025.1 Gemmatimonadales bacterium | reverse complement strand
ATCATCGGCATTCTGGCCGCCATCGCGATCCCGAAGTTCGCCAACACCAAGGCGAAGGCATATATCGCCTCGATGAAGTCGGATCTTCGGAACCTGGTGACCGCCGAGGAAGCGTTCTTCGCCGACTCGGTCAAGTACAGCACCACCACTTCGTGCACCACCCCGCCTACCGCGGGCACCGTGAACTTCTGCGTCACGGTCGGTAACGTTCTTGCTGGTCCGACCGTGAACGGTGGTGGTTGGAGCGCGACGATCACGAACAACAACCTCACCAACCCCTTGGTGACCTGCGCGATTTTCGTGAACACGAACGCAGTGGCGCCGGCGACTACGGAAGGCGCGCCCGCCTGCCAGTAAGCGGCGGCGGTGTAGTGACTACGCGAGCGGCGGGGACTTCCCCGCCGCTTCGTTTTTCTGCCTATTCCAGCGCCATGCCGGCCAAGCCCGCGCTCCGGACCGAGTTACTCTTCTACTTGTCGTTCCTCGCCGCCGCAGCGTTGCTCGTGGGCGTGTTGACCATCCTCGTCGCCGGCGTGTTCGCCCCGGATCGGACCTACATCCTCGTCATGCTGTTGGTCGCGCTCGAGGTAACGGTGTTTGTCGTGTTCGGCCGGCACCTGATCAACCGGCTCGTGCTGTTTCCTCTCGAACGTGTGGTCGCGACCGCCGATGCCGTGGCGGATGGGGATCTTGCCCGGCGGGCGCCCGATGCCGAAACGCGCGATTTCGCGACCCTGGCCGAACGACTCAATCGGATGACGGACCATTTGCTCGACGCGCAAAGCCAGCTGATACGGTCCGAAAAGCTCGCGAGTGTCGGCCGGCTGGCCGCCGGCATCGCTCACGAAGTCGGGAACCCGCTCGGCGCTATCGGGACCTACGTGGAGGTCATGCGGCGTCGCGGGGCGGACCCCGAGGTCGTCGCCGGCGTCACGCGCGAGCTCGAGCGCCTCGACCGCATCGTGCGGGGGCTGCTCGACTACGCGCGCCCCGGGGATGAAGCCCTGGCACCGGTCGATCCCGGCGCCGTGATGCGAGGGGCCTACGGCCTCCTCGACGCCCAGGGGGCCCTGAAGCCCGTGCGCCCGACCCTCGAGGTAGCCGAGGATGGCCCCCCTCTCCGAATCCTCGGGCGGGCGCACCTGCTCGAGCAGGCGATCGTCAACTTGGTACTGAACGCCGTGGACGCCGCCCCGGGCGGCGTCGTGATCCTGGGCGCGCGGGGCTGGAGTTACGAGACCCGCGGCGCCCCGCCTAGGCGTGACAGTGACCCCGGTCAATTGGCGTTCCCGCGCCGGACCGAACGCCGCCCGGTGCGGAGTGAGTTCTCCCCGGGGCAGCCGGGAGCGCTGCTCTACGTCGCGGACTCGGGGCCCGGCGTGCCACCCGAAGACCGCGAGAAAATCTTCGAGCCGTTCTACACGACCAAGGAGCCTGGCCGGGGGACGGGATTGGGGCTGGCGATCGTCGCCCGTGCGGTAGACGACATGGGAGGCGTGGTGTGGGTGGACACGGCGCGAGAGGGTGGCGCGGCTTTCAAGATGTTCTTCCCGGCGCTATGACTCGCGTCCTCGTCGTCGACGACGAGCCTGGACTGCGTCAGTCGCTCGGTCTCCTGCTGGCCGACGCCGGCTACGACGTTACCGCCGAGGGAAACGGCGCCAAGGCGCTCGAGCGAGCGTTGGCGGAGTCGTTCGACCTCGTGCTCTGCGACGTGCGCATGCCGGAGATGGACGGGATCGCATTCCTGCGCGCCTACAAGGGGCGTGGCGGCAACGCCCTCGTCGTCATGATGAGCGCGTACGGCGGCGAAGAGGCCGCGCTCGCCGCAATGAAGGAGGGCGCGTACGACTACATCCCGAAGCCGTTCCGTCCAGACGAGGTGATCCTCACACTCCGCAAGGCGGAGGAGCGGGAACGACTCGGCAACACCATCGCGACACTAAGGGCACAGCTCGACACGCGACCTGGCGCGCGGGCGCTCGTGGTGGAAAGCCCGGCCATGCGCCAGGCGCTCGAAATCGTGGCGCGCGTGGCGGCGCATCCGACCACAGTGCTCATCACCGGAGACCGGGGCACCGGGAAGGAGATGATCGCCCAGGCGATTCATCGGGCGAGCCCCCGGGCCGGCGGACCGTTCGTGGCGGTGAATTGCGCCGCGATTCCCGACACGCTGCTCGAGTCGGAGCTGTTCGGGTACGTGAAGGGGGCCTTCACGGGCGCCCAAGCGGACCGTCCCGGATTGTTCGAGCAGGCGGAGGGTGGCACACTCCTGCTCGACGAGATCGGGGAGTTGCCCCTTCCGCTTCAGGCGAAACTGTTACGCGTGCTGCAAGAGAACGAGATCCGGCGAGTGGGCGACCAGAAGACGAGGCGCGTGAACGTCCGATTGCTCGCCGCCACCGCGCGGGACCTAGCCGCAGACGCGGCGGCAGGGCGGTTCCGGCATGACTTGTTCGATCGGCTGAACGTCGTCGCGATTCCTCTCCCGCCCCTCTCCGAGCGGCGGGAGGACATCGCCCCGCTGGCTCGACACTTCGCCGCGCTGCTCGCGCGTCGATTGGGTCGTCGCCTCGAGCTGAGTGACACGGCGATCGCTTGGCTGCGGGAGCAGGCCTGGCCCGGAAACGTGCGGGCGCTCGAGCATTCGATCGAGCGGGCGGCGGTGCTGTCGGACAAGGAGATCCTTGAGCCGGTCGACTTTGGGAAGGGACCTCTCCCTCCTCCCTTCTCCCCCGGGGAGAGGGGAGAAGGGAGAGGTACGCTCCGAGAAGTGGTCGAGCGCGCGGAGCGCGGCGCGATCTCCGATGCATTGCGGGCGGCGGGCGGCAACCGCCGCGAGGCCGCGAAGCGCCTCGGCGTGAGCTTGCGAACCCTGTTTTACAAGATGGACCGGTACGGCCTCGAATAGTGCAACAATCTGCACGAATGCAGCAATTTGCAGTACTCTTTCGAAGCAACCAGTAATCATAAGTAATTATTCTACAATAAGTTACGTCACGGCATAACATGTGATATGTGTTGCTGGCGAACGGGAGGAGACTGTCATGCGGCGTTCTGGCTTCACCACGATCGAGATGGTGATTTGCGTGATCCTGATTGGGATCATCGCGTCTATCGGCTTCCCCAAGATTCGCAACGCGCTCGACAAGTCCAACGTCCGCTCCAGCCGGGATGCGCTCGGCACCGAAGCGGCGATCGCGCGCTCGGCCGCGATCCAGCGGGGCTGTCGCGGTGTGCTCCACTTCACGTCGGGGGCTACGGCGACGGTGTGGGTCACGACCGCATGTCCCGCGAAGGTGGACACCATAGCGGGCGTGGAGAAGCTGAGCACGCGGTTCAACGTCACGCTCACCGCCACGCGCGACTCGGTGCAGTACGATCCGCGCGGCCTCAGCATGGACAACGCCGTGACGGTCGTTCGCATCACGGGCGCCGCGGGAAACAAGGACTCAGTCATGATCAACACGATCGGCAAGGTGGTGCGGCAATGA
The DNA here is from genome assembly GCA_035577025.1 of Gemmatimonadales bacterium. GTDB lineage: Bacteria > Gemmatimonadota > Gemmatimonadetes > Gemmatimonadales > GWC2-71-9 > AG41. Next base: position 2,250 of record DATLVU010000011.1, on the reverse strand, counting down.
AACGCGAACAGGGTTTCACGATCGTCGAGGTGATCATCGCGATCCTGGTCCTCACCGTCGGGATTCTCGGACTCGTGACGTCGGCTGCATTGGTGACGCGCATGATCGGGCGCGGTCAACGTTCCGCCGTTGCGGCGCAGTACTCGCAGATGCGCCTCGAGCAGCTACGGGCGAGCGGCTGTAAGACGCAAGCGGGCGGCAACGAGGTGTGGTGGCGCGGTGGGGTGCCGATCGACTCCGTCACCTGGCGCTTCAACAACATGGCGGCCAAGCATTGGCAAGTCGTGGTGCGGAGCAAATATCAAACGGCGCTTGGGAAGTGGCGTACCGACAGTACGGAGACGGAGATCTCATGTCTCTTCTAGGACGTAGAGGGTACTCGATCATCGAGCTCCTCATCGCGCTCGTGCTTCTGAGCATGGTGTCGGCCGCCATCTACAAGGTGCTGGTGAACAATCAGCGCTTGTACCTGGCGCAGACGCAGACCATCGACCTGAACCAGAACATGCGCGCGGCCGTCGCGATCCTGCCCGCCGAGTTCCGGGAGCTCGATGCGGCGGACGGCGATATCCAGGCCATGACGGCAACGTCCATCACCATCCGCGCGATGCGACAGCTGGCCTTCGTGTGCCTGACGCCGCCGTTGGGCGGCGGGATCGGCCAGCTCACGCTCACCGTCCGCAAGGCGCCGATGTACGGCACTCGACAGACGTTCAACGTGAACGATTCCCTGCTCATCTACTGGGAGGGTAACCCCCTGACGCGGGCGGACGACCAGTGGCTGCTCGGGCAGATCAAGACGGTCGTGCCCGGACCCGTGTGCACCCAGGACACGCTCGCGGCCGTCAACCAAGGCTACACGCTCACGTTGCAGCCCCAGTGGATCAACAACCCGGCGCTCAACGTCGCGAACGCGATCACTCGGGGCGCGCCGGTGCGCGGCTTCGACAACGTCACCTACAGCGTCTACCAGAGCCCCACGGACAACACCTGGTATCTGGGCCAGACCAATAACAGCGCGGGCGGCGGCATTCAGCCGATCATCGGTCCGTTGATTGGCGCCAATGGAGTGACGTTCAGCTACTACGACAGTGTCGGCACGGTTACGGGCGCGCCAACGTCGGTTGCGCAGATCCAGATCCTGTTGCGTGCACGGACGGTGTCGCCGATTCGGGATGCGAGTGGTGTGCAGGCATTCAAGGTGGACAGCATCGTGACGCGCGTGGCGCTGCGGAACAACCCGCGGTGCGGCACGGGCTCGATGCCTCCCATTCCGTGCAGCTGACGGGTGCATACGTGAACCTCAAGGAGCGGTCTATGAAGCAGGTCTTGAAGAACGAGCGCGGCATGGCGCTCGCCCTCGCGATCGTCGCCCTGGTGGTTGTGGGCGCGCTGATCGCCGGTGCGTTCTTCTCCGGCACCCAGGAGCAGCGGGTGGCGGAGAACGTCCGCCGCGTGCAGGCGTCGTTCGGCGTAGCCGAGCAGGGTGTGTACGACATCATCCGCGTCTGGCCGAACAGCACGCAGGTGTACAACGGGATGTACCCGTACCCTGCGGGCGGGGCTGCCACGAGCCAGAGGGCCATCCCGATGCGGACCGCTGCGAGCAAGACCGGGAGCTATAATGGCACGCTCTACAAGTTCAATGATGTGAATTATCTGATCGATATGAGCGCGCAGGACACGATGAGCCTCGCCGGACGTATCCGTGGGGGCGGCGCAAGCCAGCGGGTTGGCCTGCTGGCCAGAATTCGGCCTCTTCAGATCAACGCTCAAGCGTCCCTCACGGCGGGCGGCGGGCTCGTCGCTGCCGGCAACGCGAGCATCGACGGGAATGACCACCAGCCCACCGGTTGGGCGGGCTGCCCTCCGCTCGATTCGGCGAAGGCGGGAATTCGCATCGAAGACTCCGCGACAGTTTCCGCCAGCGGGCACCCGACGATTCTCGGAAACCCGCCCGTCCTCAAGGACCCGACGCTCACCGACAGCTCGTTTTCGCACTACGGTGACGTGACGTATACGCAACTGGCTGCGCAAGCTACCATCACCCTCGCGGCCACTAACTTCTCCAACTCGATCGCCCCGGTGATAACGAACGGTGCGTGCGATTTAACGGTGCAGACGAACTGGGGGAGCCCCACTACGCCGACGGGAGCGTGCGGGAGCTACTTCCCGATCATCCACATCACGGGGAATGGCGCGGTCATCAATGGCCAGGAGGGGCAAGGCATCCTGCTGGTGGACGGCTCG
>DATLVU010000010.1:0-69786 GCA_035577025.1 Gemmatimonadales bacterium | reverse complement strand
CCCGGAGCACGCCGGACCACCCGTAGGTGCCCCACTCTCCCGCATTGGGAGGGATGAACGGCGTCCAATTGGCCGGTTTGATGTGCGACACCCCGACGAGCACCACCAGCAGGACGATCGCGACTTTGAGGATCACGATGAGGCTGTTCACCCGCGCCGACTCCCTGATCCCGATCACCAGCACGGCCGACATCAGGACGACGATGAGCACGGCCGGGAGGTTGATGATCGCCCCCGTCAGGTTCAGCCCCGGGTGGGCGCATCCGACCGCGTGAGCGGCTACCTGCGTGGCGTTGCACAGCTGCGTAGGCGGGGCCGTGAGGCTCGGGGGAATCTGGACGCCGAACAGGCCGAGCAGAGACACGAAGTGGCCCGACCACCCGACACCCACGGTCGCTGCGCCGGCGGCGTATTCCAGCACCAGGTCCCACCCGATGATCCAGGCGGCGAACTCCCCCATCGTGGCGTAGGCGTACGTGTAGGCGCTGCCCGCGACGGGCACCGCGCTCGCCATCTCGGCATAGCAGAGCCCCGCGAAGCCGCAGGCCACGCCGACGAGGATCATCGAGAGGGGCACCGCGGGACCCGCGTACAGCGCGGCCACCTGCCCGGTGATCACGAAGATCCCCGCGCCGATGACGGCACCGATACCGAGGGTGACGAGGTTGAGGGGCCCAAGCACCCGCTTCAGTGAGTGCTCGCCGGTCGCCTCCGCTTCGGCGCGCAGTGTGGCGATCGGTTTCGTGGCGAAGAGGTTCATCGAGAGAATCTGCGAGGCTCACGCGCCCCATCCCAGTGAGATGGGACGGGCGGGACTGAAGCGGGGACGAGCGGGAGTTAGGAGACCGGTGCGCCGAGCAGGTTGGCGCGAAACCGACGCGAAAGAGGCAGGCGGGCGCCGGTCTCGAGAATCACTACCGCGTCACCGTGAAACCACGGCTGCACCTCGCGCACGCGGTCGAGATTGACGACCGCCGAACGGCTGATGCGACGGAACCGCTCCGGATCGAGCCGTCCTTCGAGCGACACGAGGGTGGTGCGAAGGATGTGCACGCGGTCGCCGGCGTGCACGCGCACGTAATTGCGCGCCGCTTCGAACCAGTGCACGTCGACCGTCCGCACGAAGAAACTGCGCCCATTGTCGGCGACGAGCAGGCGTTCGGGGTGCCGGCGCACGGCCGGCTCCTCGGCGGCTGCCGTCGCGTGCAGCTCCAGCAGCCGCGCCTCGAGCTCCGCACTGCGCAGCCGGTGCTCCCGGAGGTCCCGGCGGTAGTCACGCGCGTGCACGCCCGCCAGAATGCCCCAGTACACCACGACGTTCCAGAGGTACAGCGTGGCGAAGTTGCTGACGAAGTAGGTAGAGACGTGACGCGGTTCACCGGCAACGAGTTGGAGCAACATCTGCACGGGGACGGAGACGGCGACATGGGCGAGCGCCACGAGCAAGCTTGCCGCGACGTGAAACGCGAAGTTGTACCCCCACGTGATCGCGTCAATCGCGACCCGCTGTTTCAAACGAGCGATGAGGAGCGCGAAGAGCCCCCACACGTACCAGTCGGGAAGGCTCATGCGGATGGCCTGTCCCCACGTGTCGGACGGCTGGCCCAACCGCCGCCCGGCGAGGAAGACCTGCGCCGTGAACGCGAGACCCAGTGCGGTCCAAAAGATCAGCCATCTCACCCACCGCGTGTGCTCGCGGCGGACCGATGCGTCCTGGTTCAGCACGTCACGTTCCTCCGAAGCGACTCCCCATGGCAGCCCGGCGAGGTCTCAGCGCGCCGACTTCTGGCCGTCCACGCCTGTATGTAGCGTACTATGGCGCCGACCATACAGGAAATAGATCACTAACCCGATCGCCATCCAAACGAACAACCGGATCCAGGTGTCACCAGGAAGCGTGGCCATCAATCCCCCACAGCACAGCACACCCAGGATCGGCACAGCGGGCACCCAGGGGGTCTTGAATGGTCGATCCAAGTCAGGCCGAGTGTGGCGGAGGATCCAGACGCCCGCACACACCAGCACAAACGCGAGCAGCGTCCCGATGTTCACCAGCTCCCCAAGCAGCTGGATCGGGAAGACGCCGGTGAAGAACATCGCGAAGAGGCCGACGAAGATCTGCGTGAGCCAGGGGGTACGGAATCGGGGATGGATCTTCCCGACCCAGGGAGGCAGCAGGCCGTCGCGGGACATCGAGTAGAAGACGCGGGACTGGCCGAGGAGCATGACCAAGATGACCGACGCGAGCCCCAAGACGGCTCCGAGGTTGATCATCCAGCCCATCCAGCGCAGGCCTGGGATCGAATCGACGGCGTACCCGACCGGGTGCGAAACATCGAGCTCGGTGTAGGGCATGATGCCGGTGAGGATGCCCGACACCAGGATGTACAGCACGGTGCAGATGGCGAGCGACCCCAGAATACCCTTGGGCATGTCCTTCTGGGGGTTTTTGGCTTCCTGTGCGGCGGTGCTCACCGCATCGAAGCCGATGTATGCGAAGAAGATCAGTCCGGCGCCACGCAGCACCCCGCTGAATCCGAACTTGCCGAACTCCCCTTGGTTCGGCGGAATGAACGGATGCCAATTGGCCGAGTTGATATAGAACGCGCCCGCGACGATGAACAATGCTACGACGGTGAGCTTCAGCGCCACGATGAAGTTGTTGACGGTCGCCGACTCTTTGATCCCGACGACCAGCACGAACGACATGATCGCCACGATCGCGATGGCGGGGAGGTTCACAATCGACCCGGTCGAGTTGAGGCCCGGCGTTACGCAGCCCACTACCGCCTTGGCCACTTCAGACGCCTCGCACCATCGATACGGCGCTGAAGTCAGAGCAGCGGGCAAGTGGATGTTGACGTTCTCCAGGAGGCCGACGAAGTATCCCGACCAACCGACGCCGACGGTGGACGCACCCATCGCGTACTCGAGGACCAAGTCCCAGCCGATGATCCACGCCATGAACTCGCCCATGGTGGCATAGGAGTACGTGTACGCACTCCCGGCCACGGGGACGGCGCTCGCCATCTCGGCATAACACAGGCCAGCGAACGCGCACGCGATCCCGGCAGCGATGAAGGAGAGTGGTACCGCCGGGCCGGCATGGCGGGCGGCAGCAAGACCGGTGAGCACGAAGATGCCCGCGCCGATGATGGCGCCGATCCCGAGGGTCGTGAGGTTCAGCGCGCCCAGGGTCTTCTTGAGCGTCCCCTCCCCTGTGGCGTCGGCCTCAGCGCGCAGGAGGGCGATCGACTTCGTAGCCCATAAGCTCATGCGGACCTCGTATGCGGGAGGTTAGCGACGGCGGAGACGGTAAGACGCGCTAGACTACGACTGGTCGTACGGAGTGTCAAGCTCAAATCGAGTAGTTGGGGGCTTCCCGCGTGACGACGACGTCGTGCGGATGGGACTCGCGCAGTCCGGCGCTCGTGACCTGGATGAATTCGGTCTCCTCGCGCAGTGCCTTGACGTCGCACACGCCACAATACCCCATGCCGCTGCGGAGGCCGCCGACCATCTGGAAGAGCACATCGGACGCGGGGCCGCGGTACGGAACGCGCCCTTCGATACCTTCCGGAACGAGCTTGGTCGGGGAGACCTCGCCCTCCTGGAAGTAGCGGTCGGCCGAGCCCTCTTCCATGGCGCCGAGGCTGCCCATGCCGCGGATCACCTTGAAGCGACGCCCCTCGAGCAGGAAGGACTCGCCCGGGCTTTCCTCGGTGCCCGCGAGCATGGAGCCCATCATCACGCTTTCGGCGCCTGCGGCGAGCGCCTTGACCACGTCGCCCGAATACTTGATGCCGCCATCCGCGATCACCGGCACGTCGTCCGCGCCTTGCACCGCCTCGAGGATCGCGGTGATTTGAGGAACGCCGACGCCCGTCACGACCCGCGTCGTGCAGATGGAGCCGGGGCCCACGCCCACCTTCACGGCATCCACGCCGCGCTCCACCAGCGCCCGCGCCCCCGATTCGGTCGCCACATTCCCGCCGACGAGCTGCGCGTCCGGGAACGCCTCGCGCAGGCAAGCGACGGTCTTGAGCACACCCTCCGAATGCCCGTGCGCCGAGTCCACGACGATCACATCGCACCCCGCTTCCACGAGCGCCCGCGCGCGCGCCAGCGCGTCCGGCGTGCCACCGACCGCACCGGCGACCCGCAGCCGACCGTGCTGATCCTTGTTCGCGTCCGGATGGCGCCGACGCTTGAAGATGTCCTTGATGGTGATCAGGCCCTTCAAGACGCCGCGCTCGTCGACGACGGGCAGTTTCTCGATGCGGTGCTTCGCGAGGATCTTCTCCGCCTCATCGAGCGTGGTGCCGACGGGCGCCGTGACGAGGCGATCCTTCGTCATCGCCTCCCGGATCGGCCGGTCGAGCTCGCGCTCGAACTGCAGATCACGGTTCGTGATGATGCCCACGAGGCGCCCCGCGTCATCCACGATCGGCACGCCCGAGATGCGGAACCGCTCCATCAGCCGGACCGCTTCGCGCACCGGCCGGTCGGGGCCCAGGGTGATCGGATGCAGGATCATCCCCGACTCGCTGCGCTTCACGCGGTCCACCTCGGCGGCCTGGCGATCCACGGGCATGTTCTTGTGGATCACGCCGATCCCGCCCTCACGCGCGATCGCGATCGCCATTTCCGCCTCTGTGACGGTGTCCATGGCGGCGGAGACGAGGGGAATGTTGAGCGGGATGCCGCGGGTAAACCGGGAACGCACATCAACGCTGCGCGGGTGCACGCTCGACAGCCGCGGCACGAGCAATACGTCGTCGAAAGTGAGAGCGGAGGCTGGTCGGAAGGTACCCATGGCGAAAGTTACTGGGCGGGTGGGGTTTCCTCAACCTTGGGCTTGTCCGCCGACTTCTTCGACGCCTCATCGACCGCGGCCTTCCCCGCGGCCGCTACCTTCTCCAGAAGTTTTCCCGCTTTCCCGACCGCGTCCATCGTCCCGCGGATGATGTTCACGGGCACGCGACCCGCACGGAGCGTGTCCTCGAGCGTTTCCGCGACTCTCTGGAACGGCGGCGCACCCGCCGGTCGGTCGGCATACTTCGACTCGAGAAACTCGAGGTAGTCGAGCACCATGTAGGCCTTTTCCTCGGGAAGCGCTTCGAGCTTCCGCCACAAGCGGTCGCGCAGAATCTCATTCATGGAAGGGTCTCGAGACTGATCAGGTCCAGGACGGGGTTGCCGAGGAACCGGGTGCGGCCCAGCCGCACGCGCGCGGTGACCTGGACGGTCGCCAGCGGCGTGATGCTTTCGAGCTGCGGTCGCTTCGCGTCCGGCACCACGACGTAGACGAAGCCGCGCTCGGGGAGCGGCCCGCGCGCCAGCAGGTAGGTCGCACCCGCGGGCATCTCGGGGCGCAACTCGTCGGCCTTCTGAGTCGAGATGAATTGCAGCGTCCAACGGAGTACCTGCCCGGCGTACCGCTGCGGGTCGGTTCGCAGCTCGGCGGCAGTCACGCCGACCAGGACGCCGGGCGGCGCGATCTGCAGGTCGGCGCTCTTCACCCATCCTTCGAGCTCGACGCGAGTCCATTCACCCGACTTGCCGAGGACGCGCAGTGGAGCCGAGGGCGCGAGCGTACCCGCGGGCTGTCCCTCCGGGGCCCGGTACAGCACCGTGCGCCGCGCCGATTCGACCCGCGCGGGATCAACCGGCGCGGTGGCGCCAGCGCTCGTATCGGGCTGCCCGACCCCCGGGCTGCGGCCGGGTGTCCCGGTGCCGCTCGACCCTCCGGGTCGCGACAGGGGCGCCGGGACGCTCGTCGTCGGCGGTGGCTCGACCGCGGCGCTATCCGACTCAGGTGCCGCCGTGCGCGACCCCGCCACCTGTGCGACCGGCTCGACGTCGCTCCGCTCCACCCAGCCTGCGCGCGTGACATGCACCCAGCGGCCCGCGCTGCCTTCGGCCACACGATTCAAGACGAATCCCTCGGGCAGCTTGGCGATGAGGGCGCCCGCCGGCGAGGAGCGGAGATTCTCCTCGGGTGCCCGAGTGACCGCGAGATCGTAACCTGCCCGGGGCGTGGGACCGACAGAGGTGGTGAAGATCCATCCTTCGAGGATCACGCCCTGCCAGTCGCCCTGGGCGTCGCCCGCCATGAGGACGGCACCGCGCGCGAGGCGCGCCAAACGCTTGCCGTTGGCCTCCTGGTAGAACCAGGCGCCGTCGGTAGTGACTCGATAGCGCGCTTGGGAGGCGAGCAGCGGGGGCGTCACGAGCCACACCACAACTGGAAGGGCGCGGAGGGCCCGGCTAGATTGCATCCCCTTCAATATGGCAAAGAGGCATGGGCCGCGCACCCCGGTCGTCCTGATCGTGCTCGATGGCTGGGGTTTCCGACCCGGCCGCGAAGGCAACGCCATCGAGCTCGGGCGGACGCCCACGTGGCATCGACTCTGGGCCAAAGCGCCGCGCACGCTTCTCAACGCTTCCGGGCTCGAGGTCGGGCTTCCGGAAGGCCAGATCGGCAACAGCGAAGTGGGTCACCTGAACCTGGGCGCGGGCCGCGTCGTCGCGCAGGACATGGTGCGCATCTCGCAATCGATCGCGTCCGGCGAGTTCTTCCGGCTGCCGCCGCTCGTCGAGCTGTGCGAGACGGTGAAGCGACGCGGCGGCACGCTGCATCTGATGGGTCTCATCGGGACCGGCGGCGTGCACGCCCTCGATCAACACCTCGTAGCGGCCGTCAGGCTCGGCCATCTCCACGAGTTGCCCGTCGCCATCCACGCCTGGCTCGACGGGCGCGACACCCCGCCGCAATCGGGCCTCGCGTTCATGCAGGAGCTCGCGGATCTCCTCGGTCAGTACGGCGGTCGGGCGGTGGTCTCGACGGTAGTCGGTCGCTATTACGCGATGGACCGCGACAAGCGGTGGGAGCGCACCCGACTCGCGTACGACGCGATGGTGCATGGCGTGGGCGAGCCCGCGTCCGACGCCATCGCCGCGGTCCGCCGGGCATACGAGGCCGGGGAGACCGACGAATTCGTGAAGCCACGCGTGATCACCGGTACGCCGCGTATTCGATCGGGCGACGGCGTGTTCTGCTTCAACTTTCGCGCGGACCGGATGCGTCAGATCGTCCGAGCGCTCGCCGTCGGCGGGTTCGACGCGTTCGACACCGGCGCGCGGCCGGCGATCGACCTCGTCACCATGACGCAGTACGACGAGACGTTCACGTTCCCGATGGCATTCGGACCCATGGTGCTCTCTCAAATCGTGGCCCAGGTGCTCTCCGAGCGGGGCAAAACGATGTTCCGGACCGCGGAGACGGAGAAGTACGCGCACGTCACCTATTTCTTCAACGGCGGCCGCGAGACTCCCTTCCCGGGCGAGGAGCGCTTGCTCGTCCCCTCGCAGAAGGTGGCGACCTACGATCTGATGCCCGAGATGAGCGCGCCCGCTGTGACGGATGTATTGTGCAAGGCCATCGAGGCCGGCGAGCACGATTTCATTCTGTGCAACTACGCGAACGGAGACATGGTCGGGCATTCCGGGGTACTAAGCGCCGCCGTCCAGGCGGTGGAGGTTGTGGACCAGTGCCTCGAGCGCGTCCTCAAGAGCGCCGAGCGGCGCGGCGCCACTTTGCTCGTGACGGCCGACCATGGCAACTGTGAGCTGATGATCGACCCGACGACGGACGGACCGCATACCGCGCACACGACCAACCCCGTGCCGTTCGTCATCGCGGGGGACGCGGCGCGCGGGCCCCTGCGGCACGGCGGCGCCCTGCGGGACGTGGGCCCGACAGTGCTCCAAATGCTCGACATCGAACCGCCGCCGGAAATGACAGGGCGGGATCTCAGGGAGACTGATTGATGCGACGGCAGACGGCTAGGAGGCTAGACGGCTGGACGGCTAGAGCAACCAGGCTCGTATTCGCGACGGCGTTACTAGCCGTCTATCCGTCTAGCCGTCTAGCCTCCCAGGTCGGCCACGACCCCGGCCACTCTCCCTACCACGACCTCCCCAAAGGGGCGGCGTGGGTCGCCACATTCGGGTACCTGAGCGGGAGCCGGGGGAGCGTCGGCGTCGGCATCTCGGACGGCGCCACCGGCGGGATACGGTACGAGGTGCCGTTCGGTGCGATCGGCGCATCGCTCGGCATTGGCTACGGCAAGACGGACCGATTCGTCGTCAACCCCTTCGTGGCCCCCGCCTCCCGCAGGACCGGGCCGTTCGACAACAACGTCGTGCTCGTCGATGCGGCGCTTCAACTCCAGCTCACGGGCCGCAAGACCTGGCGCGGTTTCGCTCCCTACGTGGGCGGCGCGTTGGGAGTGGCCGTCAGCGGTGCGGCACCCAAGGACACGAGCGGCTACAAGTTCGGCACCAAAGTGACGCTCGCGCCCAACGCGGGCGTGCGCTGGTACCCGGCCCGGCGCTTTTCGGTGCGGGCCGACTTCCGTCTCCTGCTCTGGAAGCTTTCGTATCCCTTGCAGTACAAAGCGCCGGACAATAACAACGACCCCACGGTCCTGCCGGCGGCCGCGTCACTGACCGAGTGGACGGCGCACCCGTGGGCGACGATCGGCCTGGGATGGATTTTCTAGCGGAGGGATTCCGGCGCGCGTTCGCGCTGATCTTCTCGGTCGATGCCGAGGTGTACGGCATCGCCCTCCTCACGCTCAAGATCGGTCTCCTCGCCACGCTCGTCGCGTGTGGGCTGGGTATCCCGGCGGGGTTCGTGCTCGCGACCAAACCGTTTTGGGGCCGGCGCGCCGCGCTCACCGTGGTCAACACCGCCCTCGCCTTCCCCACCGTGGTCGTGGGGCTCCTCCTTTATGGGCTCCTCTCGCGTCGCGGCCCGCTCGGGGGCCTCGAATGGCTCTACACGTGGCAGGCGATCGTGGTCGGCGACGTGATGCTCGCATTTCCCATCGCCGCGGCGCTGGCCGCCGCGGCCGTCCAGGGCGTGGATCCCCGCATCCGACGTACGGCCGAAACCCTCGGCGCGGGCCGCTGGCTGGCCGCGTGGACCGTGGCGCGGGAAGCCCGCTTCGCGCTCGCGGCCGTTATCACGACCGCGTTCGGCCACGTCGTGGCCGAGATCGGGTCGGCCATGACCGTCGGCGGCAATATCCGCGGCCAGACGCGCACGCTCACCACCGCCGTCACGCTGTACACCAGCCAGGGCGACTTCGGTCTTGCGCTCGCGCTGGGGATCATCCTGCTGCTCCTCGCGCTGCTCGTGAACGTCGCGTTGCAGGCCCTCCAGGGTCGAGGAACCGTGGGTCGTGCTTGAGCTGGTGGGAGTCACGCATCGCTACGACGATCGCGTCGTGCTCGACCTCGAGCGGTTCCAGGTCCCGCCCGGCGCCGCGATCGCGATCGTGGGCCCGAACGGATCGGGCAAGAGCACCCTGCTGCGGCTGCTCGCGCTGGTCGAGCGACCGACCCAGGGTGAGGTGCGGCTCGACGGCGTGCGGGCAACCGGGCCCGCGGCGCGCCGGCGGGTCACGCTCGTGGAGCAACGGCCGGTGTTGTTCCGCGGGACAGTGCGGGAGAATCTGGAGTTCGGTTTGCGGTTGCGCGGGCACGGACGCACAGCGGTGACCAGGTTGATAGACGACGTCGCGGAACGGCTCGGCGTCGCCCAGCTCCTCGCGCGTCGCCGGCATGAGCTCTCCGACGGCGAGGTGCAGCGGGTCGCGGTCGCGCGCGCGCTCGCGATCGAGCCCGATGTGCTGCTGCTGGACGAGCCCACGAGCTCGGCCGATCGTGCGGCGGCGCAGACGTTGTATCGCGCGCTGGCAGCGGAGCGCGCGCGTCGCCCGCTCGCCATTTGTCTCGCGTCGCACCAGCTCGAAGACGCGTATCGCTGGGCGGACGATGTGCGTGCCCTTGCGGACGGAAAGCTCGCGCCCGTCACCCCGGAGAATTTGTTCCGCGTCGACCTCCCGCCGGGCGAGAGCCTCGCGGGTCTCAAGCACGTGTGCGTGGGCTCGATCGAGGTCGCCACCAACACCGATAAGACTGGACCGGCCATCCTTGCGATACCGCCCACGGATATCTTCGTGAGCCGAGAGCCGCTCGCGTCTTCCGCGCGCAACGTCTTCTCGGGACGCATCACGCGGCTCAGCCATCCGCGGCCGGGCGTGGTTCACGTCGCCGCAGATGTCGGTGTGGAATTGGTGGCGGTGATTACCGAAGAGGCGGTGCGTGATCTCGGGCTCATGCCGGGCGCTCCCGTCGTCTTCTCCTTCAAGGCAAGCGCCGTGCGCGTGTTCTGAGCATGCCCATCTGCTATCTTACACGCATCGTTGAGTTTAGCGCGACGCACCGCATTCGGCGCGCCGATTGGAGCGACGAGCGCAATGCCGCGGAGTTCGCGCGGGCGGCCACCGACCACGGGCACCGCTATCAATGCCGGGTGACGGTCAAGGGGCCGCTTCAAGCGGAAGCGGGAGGGGTGATGCGCCTGCAGCAGCTCGACACCCTGCTCGACGAGGAGGTCGTGCGACGGTTCGACGGCAAGAGCATCAACGCCGCGGCGCCCGAATTTGCCGACGGACAGCGACTCGCAACCGGCGAAGCGCTCACGGTCTACGTGTGGGAGCGGATCGCCCAGCGGCTCCCGCCGGGCGTGCGGCTGCATGCCGTGCGGGTGCAGGAGGGGCCGCACATCTATTCGGAATATTTCGGTGAAGCCTGAACCCGGAAGCCGTCGCGGCCGGATGCTGGCCGAGTCGGCCGCCGTTGAAGAAGTCCCGGTTTGGCTCGAGGTGAACGGAGAGCCGGCGGTGACGTGGATGTGTACGCCCGACCTGCTCGAGGAGCTGGCCACGGGTTGGCTGCACGGCGAGGGCTACATCGAAAGCCTCGACGATCTCGTGAAGTTGCGCCCGTGCGCGACCGATCTCGGCTTCTGGGCCGACATCAAACCCGAGCGTCTGGCGGCGGTGAAGGGCGAGAACCGCCGGCGAGTGCTCGCCTCGGGATGCGGCGCGGTCTCGACGTTCCTGGCCGATCCCAACGCGGTGGCGCACAGCCGCACGCCCTCGCGGGGCGAGCCGCCGGCGGCAGAGCGGATGCGTGCGCTTTTCAAGGAGCTGTTCGGCCGTGGGGAGCGATACAACGAGACCGGCGGCATCCACGCGGCGGCGCTCACGGACAACGAGCGGCTGCTGTTTCACGCGGAAGACATCGGGCGTCACAACGCGGTGGACAAGGTGATCGGCGCGGCGGTCATCGCGCGCGAGCCGATCGTGGGGCGCGGGCTGCTCGTCACCGGCCGCATCTCCGCCGAGCTGGCGTACAAGGCCGCGCGTGCAGGGGTCGCGTACATCGCGACGCCGAGTGTGCCGTCGACGCTCGCCCTCACGATCGGCCGCCGCTCGGGCCTCGTGCTGGTGGGACGGGCGGTGAGCGGCACCCCGCACGTCCACCGGCCGGACGCGTGACGGCCGAGGAGCTTCGCGGCATTCTCGGCTCGGCGCGGACGATCGCGGTGGTGGGCCTCTCGCCCTCACCGGAACGACCGAGCCACGGTGTCGCAACGTACCTCCGGGATGCGGGCTACCGCATCGTACCCGTGAACCCGCACCACGACACGATCCTCGGCGAGCGGAGCTACCCCACGCTCACCGCGGCCGCGACGGACCACGCCATCGACATCGTGGACGTGTTCCGACGCAGTCAGTTCGCGGGCCCGATCGTCGACGAAGCGATCCGCCTTCGGCCCCAACCCCGACTGATCTGGCTGCAGATGGGGGTCGTAGACCAGGCCGCCGCGCAGCGGGCACAGGCGGCCCGTATCCCCTTCGTGATGGACCGCTGTCTGATGGTAGACCACCGGGCGCTCGGCGGGTGAGCGTGCGCGGCGCCGTGCTCGCGGGCGGTGCCGCCCGCCGCTACGGTGGACGTCCCAAGGGACTGGTGGAGCTCGGCGGCCGGCGGATCCTCGACCGGGTTGTGGACGTGGTCGCCGCCGTGACCGGCAGTCCTCCGCTGCTCGTGGCGAACGCACCGGACGCCGATCGCTGGCGTCCCGACCTCCGGACCATTCCCGATGTGCGGCGGGACTCCGGCAGCCTGGGCGGCATCTACACCGCGGTGGTGTCCGGTGCCGGACCCGTCCTGTGCGTCGCGTGGGACATGCCGTTTCTGACCACGGACTTACTCGACACGCTCGTGCAGGGGGTCGCGAGCGGGGGGTGGGACGCCTTTCTCCCCGAGAGCGACGGGCGCCGGGGCGTCGAGCCTCTATGCGCCGTGTACGGCCCCGCCTGCGGCCCCGCCATCGAGCGGCAGCTCGAGCGTGGCGACCTACGGGCCATCGGCTTCCACGCCGATGTGAAGGTCGGTACACTACCCCTCGAGCGCGTCCGGGTATTTGGTGACCCCGACGAGCTGTTTTTCAACGTGAACACTCCAGCAGACCTGGAGCGGGCGGAGGCGGCGTGGCGGCGACGCGGATGATGTCCATCATCGGGCGGAAGAACGCCGGCAAGACCACCCTGCTCGTGGCGCTCGGCGCCGAGCTGGCGCGCCGCAAGTTCCGGGTGATGACGATCAAGCACGGCACACATCCCGCCGACACCGACCAGCGCGGCAAGGACTCCTGGCGCCATTGGCACGAAGGGCACGCCGAGCGCGTCCTCATGGAAGGTCCGGGCCAGCGCGTGCTCTGGGAGAAAACCGAGCACGAGGCCGATCCGATCACCCTGGCCCGCCGCTACCTCCAGGGAGCCGATATCGTGCTGGTCGAAGGCTTCAAGAGGGCACCCCTGCCCAAGATCGAGGTCTACCGATTGGCGGCGGGCCCCGAGCCGCTCTTCGACCCGGCGGCACCCAACGCGAGCGACTGGATCGCACTGCTCACGGATCACCCCGCCCTTCGGGCCGACGACGTTCCGGTCTTCCGGTTCTCGGACACCGCCTGGCTGGTCACGCTCGCGAACATCGCATGGGACCGCGCCAAGATTCTGCCGCCCTGACCATGCTCACCCCGACAGAAGCAGCGCGGCAGATCCTCGAGCACCTGGCACCGCTCCCCGCGACGCGCCGGCCGCTCCGGGAGGCGCTGGACATGGTGCTCGCCGAGGATGTGTCGAGCCCCATCGACCTGCCCGGCTGGGACAACTCCGCGATGGACGGCTACGCGGCGCGCGCGGCCGACATGGAGCGCGCCGCGGAGGGGCCCAACGGCAGGATCACGCTGACGGTGGTCGAGTCGGTGGCCGCCGGTCAATTCCCCACCAAACCGATCGGTCCCGGCGAGGTCACCCGCATTTTCACGGGTGCACCGCTGCCCGCCGGAGCCGACACCGTCGTGCGCCAGGAGGACACCGAGCCAGGTCCTCCCGGACGCGTGACGATCGTGCGGGGACGAGACGCCCGAAAGAACGTGCGCCACCGGGGCGAGGACATCCGGAAGGACACGGTGGTCCTCGCGGCCGGCACGCCGCTCGGCCCGGCGCAGCTTGGCGTCCTCGCGTCTATCGCCCACGGCAGCCCGCTGGTGCACGGCGCTCCGCGCGTCGCGTTCATGGGCTCGGGCGACGAGATCGTCGACCTGGATCGGGCGGACGAGATCCTGTCCGGACGGAAGGTGGCGACCTCGAACTCCTACACGCTCGGTGCGCTCATTCGACGGACGGGCGGCATTCCCGTGGAGCTCGGAGTGGCCCGCGACACCAAGGAGAGCCTCCGCGAGCGACTCGCCGCCGCGCGTGGGACGGATCTCCTCGTCACGACCGCAGGTGTGAGCGTCGGGGAGCACGATCTGGTCCGCGAGGTGCTGACCGAGCTCGGTGGAGAGATCAAGCTGTGGCGCATCGCGATGCGGCCGGGTGCTCCCGTCGGATTCGGGGCATTGCACGGCAAGCCGTGGATCGGCTTGCCGGGCAACCCGGTGAGCGTCATGGTGACGTTCGAGCTGTTCGTCCGACCCGCGCTGCGCCGGTTGCTCGGCCATCGCTTGCCGTTTCGCCGCGCCGTGCCCGTGTGCGTGGGCGAGCCGATCACGCTCGGGCCGAAACTCCGGCACTTCCTCCGGGCGGTTGTCAAGCCGGAGGGCTCGGACGGGCGCCTCACCGCGCGCTTGACGGGCCCGCAGGGTTCCGGCATCCTGACGTCCATGGTCCGCGCGAACGCGCTCCTGATCGTGCCGGAAGACCGCCCCGCGGTGCCCGCCGGGGAGACCCTGGCGGCCCTGCTGCTCGACGATCCGCACCACGTCGCCGAGGCTCCCTTTTAGTGAGGGCGCTGCGGCTGATCGGGCTGGCAGCGATCGTGGCGGGGGTCTACGTCCTGAACGCCCGGACGCCCGGCGAGCTGCGGCTGGGCATTCTGTACGTCATTCCCATCCTGCTGGCGACCTGGTCGGAAGGGACAGGGTGGGGCCTCGCCTTCGCGGCGGCGACCAGTCTCCTCCGGTTCCGTATCGGGATCGACCAGATGCCCGAGACCACGCCGCTCCAGCTCCGCATTCTGAACGAAGTGGCATACCTCGCCGTGGTGGGGGTGGCGATCGCCGGCTTGTCGCAGCTCCGCCGGACGCAGGACCAGCTCGCCGAGCTGGCCACGCAGGATCCGCTCACGAACGTGCTGAACGCGCGCGCCTTCTCGCGCGAGCTGACGCAGGAGCTGGGGCGCAACCGGCGGTACGGGCGCCCGCTGGCGCTGATCTACCTCGATCTCGACGACTTCAAGAAGGTCAACGACGCCCACGGCCACGCCACGGGCGACGCGGTGCTCCGCCTCGTCGCGGACGCGATGCGCGGTGCCGTGCGCCAGGCCGACGTCGTGGGCCGCCTGGGCGGCGACGAGTTCGCCGTGCTCATGCCCGAAACCGATGGAGACGTGGCGCACGCCGCCGCGTCACGCCTGGTGGCGGGGATCCGCACGGTGTTCCGGGGCACGCCCTCCGTCACCGCGAGCATCGGCGTCGTGGCGGTGTCCGGCACGGAAGCGGGGAGCGACGAGCTACTGCGGAAGGCCGATCAAGCGATGTACGCGGCGAAGCAGAGCGGGAAGGACCGGGTGGTCCAGGTTGCGATGTGACGGGCATGGTGAGGATCCTGCAGGAGCTGTTCCTGATTTTCACGTCGGTCCTGTTCATCGTCGATCCCCTCACGGCCGTACCGACGTTCCTCGCCATGACCGCGCGCGATTCGCCGGAAACGCGTCGCCTCATGGCTCGCCGGGGCGCCTGGACCTGCTTGATCACCCTGACGTCGTTCGCCCTCGGTGGCAGCCTCATCTTCCGTCTGTTCGGCATCACCATCGCGGCGTTCAAGGTCGCGGGTGGCGTGCTCATCGGCTTGAACGCGCTCGACATGGTCCAAGCGCGCCGCAGCCAACAAAAGGAAACGCCGGTCGAAAAGGCGGAAGGGATTCAGAAGGAAGATGTGGGGATCATGCCACTCGGCGTCCCGATGCTCGCGGGGCCCGGCGCGATCTCCACGGTGATGGTGCTCGCCGGGGCGTCGAAGAGTCCGGTGGCCACGATCGGCGTCTACGCGGCCATCGCCCTCACGGCTTTTCTTTGCTACGTGACGCTCGCGGCCGCCACCCGGCTGGAGCGACGGCTCGGCCAGACGGGGATGCGGATCCTCACGCGGCTCATGGGCTTGGTGCTGTGTGCCATCGCGGTGCAGTTCATCCTCGACGGGATTAAAATGGCGGCGCTCTGAGCTACATCCGCTTGTACTTGGGCCCGCTGCCCCCTTCGCGCGGCGTCCACCGCGGGCCCAAGACGTCGGTGGCCTTGCAGTCCACGCAGTTGGGCGCGTTGATGCGCAGCGTCCCCTGCACCACCTCGTACACACCCGCCGGGCACATGTGCGCGTAAAACTCGGCCACGTCGGCGGGCACGTCCTTCCCTACCGTGAGGTGAACCGGGATCGTGTCCCGCGTCGCGTTGCCCGCCTTGAACACTCCCTCGACCTTGGAGAAGGTCAACTTGCCGTCAGGCGTCACTGACCCCGGGCGCAAGCCCGGGGTTACCCGACGGGAGACCTCGGCATCGCTCTCCATCTTGATCATGCGACCAGGAGTCCGACCTCCCGTCGCCGTCATGAGCGCCGCCTTGAGTCCCCCCACGTAGAACCCATCCTTGAACACAAGTCGCATGTTTCGCGTGCGGTACAGGTCCTTCATGATGAAGGATTCGTTGACCAGTCGGTCGTAATCCGCGAGTCGCTCCGCCGACGGATCGTTCGCCTTGAGCGCCTGGAAGATCGAGCGCGCCGCGAACATGCCCGACTGCATGGCATAATGGATCCCCTTGAGGGACGGCACGTCGACGAGACCCGCCGAGTCACCGAGGATCACGACGCCCTCGCCCGAGCGACGCGCGGGCACGGAGTAGTACCCGCCTTCGGGAATCGTCTTCGCGCCCCACTCGACCATCTCCCCACCCTCGAGGTACTGCCGGAAGAGCGGGTGTTGCTTCATCCGCTGCAACAGAGCGTGGACATCGAGCCCGGCGTCGCGGTAGTCGAGGCCTACCACCAATCCCAGGGCGACGAGATTGGGTTCGAGCGGATACATGAAGCTCCCCCCGAAGGCATCTGTCGGAAGCGGCCATCCGAGCGTGTGCACGATCGTGTCGAGCGGCCGCTTCGTCTCCCAAATCTCCTTGACACCCAGCGCATAGATCTGCGGATTCGCGGCCCCGACGTTCTGCCACTGGATCCACGCTTGGGACAGCGTGCCTCGCGTGCCCTCCGCGAGGACGGTGACGCCCGCGACCAGATCGTTCGGCGCCATGTAGTTGGCGAGCGGCTGGCCATCCCGATCGAGACCGGTGGCGGCTGTCCGGACGCCGGCCACGCGTTGCCCGTCCACGATGAGACTCGCCCCCGGAAATCCGGTGAAGAGGTTCACGCCCAGCGCCTCGGCACGTGCCCCGAGCCACCGCACGACCTCGCACAACGAGGCGATGTAATTCCCCGCGTTGCGCATGGTGGGCGGCGTCGGCAGGGGGATGGTGGCGCGCGAGGTCAGGAGGCACACCCGTTCGTGCGTCACGGGCCCGCGGAACGGGAGCTCGGCCGCTGGCACGTCGGGGAAGAGCTCCCGGAACGCCCGCGGATTCACGACGGCGCCCGAAAGGGAGTGCTCGCCCAGGGCCTCCGCTTTCTCGAGCACGCCGATGTTGAGGTCACTATTGTCGCGCTTGGCGAGCTGAGCCAGCTCGATCGCGCAGGCGAGCCCGGCCGGCCCCGCACCCACGATCAGCACGTCCAAGTCCATCCGGTCGCCCGCACCTGCGGCGCCGTTTTTCAGTATGAGCCGGTCCAACGGCAACGGCGGCTGGTACTGTGCCGGGACGAACCGCTCACTGCTCACCGCTTACCACTCACCCATGGAGTTTCTTGATCTCTTCCGTGAGCTTCGGCACGACTTCGAAGAGGTCTCCCACGATCCCGTAGTCCGCCACCTTGAAGATCGGCGCGTCCTTGTCCTTGTTGATCGCGACGATGACCTTGGACGTGCGCATGCCGGCGAGATGCTGAATCGCGCCGGAGACGCCCACCGCCACGTAGAGCGTCGGGCTCACCGTCTTGCCGGTCTGTCCCACCTGGTCCGCGTGGGGACGCCACCCGGCGTCCACGACGGCGCGCGATGCCCCGACCGCCGCCCGCCCACCGAACGCCGCCGCCAGCTCCTCCAGGACCTTGAAGTTCGCCGGCTCTTTGAGCCCGCGCCCGCCGGATACGACGATCGGCGCTTCGGCCACGTCGAGCGTGCCCGCGGGCGCGGCTTTGATCTGCTTCACCACCACACGTCCGGCCGATCCATCCACGGACGCCGTCTCGGCCGCGCCGGCCTTGGGACGTTGGACCGGTGTGAACACGTTGGGCCGCAATGAGAGCACGGCGGGGCTCCCCGCGATCTTGATCTTGAGCAACGCCTTGCCCGCGTAGACCGGCCGAATCGCGATGACGGCGCCGCCTTCGACCGCCACATCGGTAACCTCCTGGGCGAGCGGTCGACCGAGCTGTGCCGCCACTCGCGGGGCGAGATCCTTCCCGGTGGCGCTCGCGGCGAACACCACGGCGTCGTAGCCGCCGGCCTTCACCCGGTCCACGATCGCCCGCGCGTACCCTTCGGGGGCATAGCTGCCAAACGCGGCGTTGGTCAACGTGATCACCTTGTCGGCGCCGAACCCACCCACTGCGTCCGCACCTCGTGCTGCTCCGGCGGCCATCACGAGCGCGTCCACCGTGCTATTCCCGAAGGCGTCCGCCAAGCGACGGGCCCCGGTCACCACTTCGTGCGAGACCTTTCGCAGCGCGCCGTCACGCTGCTCCAACACCGCGAGGACGCGGCTCACAGGACCTTCGCCTCCTCCCGCAGCAGCCGCACAAGCTCCGCGACCGCCGCGGCGCCCTCCCCCACGATCTTCCCCGCCTGTCGCTCGGGCGGCGGCATGAGGGCGAGGACGTCGAGCCCTCCAGCGGCGAGCGTGGTCGGCTTGGTATCGAGCGGCTTCTTTTTTGCCGCCATGATCCCCTTCAACGCCGGATAACGGGGCTCGTTCAGTCCTTTGTCGGTCGTGAGGACGGCGGGCAACGGGAATTCCACGACTTCGACGCCGCCCTCGATCTCACGCTCCGCGGTTCCTTTGCCGTTTTCGATCTCGAGGTGGGCGACGGTCGTCACACACGGCAGGTCGAGCAGCTCCGCCACCATCGGGCCGACCTGATGGTTGTAGTCGTCGATGGCCATCTTGCCAAACAGGATCAGGTCGTAGCCGCCGGCTTTCAGCTCGGCGGCGAGGGCGGTGGCGGCCTGGAGACCGTCGGCGGGAATCCGGTCGGCCTGGAGCAACACGCCGCGGTCCGCGCCCATGGCGAGCGCCGTGCGGATCGTCTCCTGGGCCGCCGCCGGCCCGAGCGCGATGACCACGACCTCACCCGCGCCGGCCTTTTCCTTGCGGCGCAACGCCTCCTCGACCGCGAACTCGTCGTACGGATTGAGGATGAACTTGACGCCGGCCTCGTCGATCGACTTGCCGTCGGGGGCGATTTTCACGCGCGTTTCCGAGTCGGGGACGCGCTTGATGCAGACAGCGATTTTCATGGCGGAGGAAAAGAAACCCGGCTCGTGCCGTCTGGCAACCGCTCAGAAGTCCGCGCTGATACTCACGAGGAGGTGTCGCGGCTGTCCCGGCGTGAGAAACCGTTGCACCGGCGCGCCGGTCACGGTCGGATTCTCCGCGAACGTTCCAAACGTCACGTATCTGCGGTCGAGCACGTTCGGCACCATGATCCTCACCGAGTAGCGGCCCACGTTCGCTTCGAGCGACGCGTCGCCCAGCGCGTAGTCGGGCAAGCGTGCCTCGACGTTCTCTTCGTCACCGCGGAGGTATTGGGTGCCGATGTAGCGCCCATCGACGCGCAGTCGCAGAACGTCCTTGAACAGCGGAAGCGATGCACCGGCGTTGAAGCGATGGGCGGGGACCATGGGCAGGCGGTCACCCGGCGTGACGGTCTCGTTCCCGGGGGGCCGCCCGGTACTCAGCACCGCCCTCGTTTCGAACGTGGCGGCGGTGTAGCCGTAGTTCGCGTACAGCTGCACTCCCGCGCGCGAGGCCCAGCGCACGGCGGTCTCTACGCCCGCCCGTCGAGTGGCGGCGATGTTCTGGAAGTAGCCCGTGGTGGCCGTCGGGGCCACGAAGAAGATGTCGTCCCGCACATCGGTTCTGTACACATCGGCGCTCGCGCTCAGGCCCGTGGCCGTCCGACGCAGCTGCCAGCCCAGCTCATAGGTCGTCGCCACCACCGGTCGGAGCGCGGGATCCGGGCCGAGGGCGAACGGCAGCGGGCAGGCCGCGGTCGGATCGCTGCAGGCGATCTCGACGAGCGCGGCCGGACGAAAGCCGCGACTCCAGGACGCGTATACCTCCTGATTGCGCAGCCCGGTCCACGATACGCCGACGCGAGGGCTCACCCGGTGGTAGAGATTGAGACCGTTCTGCGTTGGGTCGAGCAGATCCTCGTACGGGAGACGGATGTAGTCAAAGCGGCCGACGACCGTCGCCGCGAACGAGGGGGTGAGCTCCCAGCTCGCCCCCGCGAACACACCCAGGTCCACCTCGTTGGCCCGCACGGAATCGGTGAGCGAATCCGCGCCCGACGGCGGGACCGCGTACAGGCCAACCACCGTGTGCGAGTACGTGCCGTCCACGCCGCCGAACCAGCGGAGCGGGCGGCCAGCGAACGCGAGCGAACCTGTGAGCTGCACGGCGCCCCCGCCGATTCGCTCGTGATTCCTCTGGCGCGAGTCGGGCGGGCTCGCGTTCACGTTGAACTGATCCGTGTTCAGGGACCGACCGAATACGTTGACTGCGAGTTGCGCGCCACCGACGCGGCGCTGGGCGTTCAACGTGACGAGGTGGCTTGTCGGGGCGAAGTAATCGCCCCCCGTGAAGTTCGAGTCCGGCCGGGAATCCACGATGTTGTCCGGAAGGCTCCCCGCCTGAAAAATCTTGTTATCGGCGCCACTATAGCTGAGGGTCGCGTTCCAGCCGCCTGCGATCACGCCGAGTTTTCCGAACAGCGTTCCGATACGACTCGTGGTCGCTTGGCGCCAGCCCGTCTCGTGCTCGTAGCGGGCGCCGAGGTAGTAGTCCCAATTGCCGTGTCGATCGCCCGCCTGAAGCTTCACCTCGTACCGGCCGTAACTTCCCCCGGACACCTCCACCTCGCGCGCTCCCGGCGCCGACCCCCGACGCGTCACGAGGTTGACGGCCGCGCCGAGTGAGTTCCGGCCCAGCAGCACCGACGGGCCGTACATCACCTCGACGCGTTCCACGTCCTCGAGCGGCAGCAGGTCGAAGTTCACTTCGTTCGCATCGGGCTCGTTCATCCGCACGCCATCGACATACACGGTCACGCCCTGCGGGAGTCCGATCGTCGGGGACACTTGAAAGCCCCGGAGCGTGACGTCGAGCTGCGCGGGGGCGCCGAGCGCGTCGGAGGTGGTGACCCCGGGGAGCTCCTCGAGCGCGTCGGCGAGCGAGCGGACGCCCCGCTCGTCGAGATCGGACGACGTGAGCGTAGCCGTCCGCCCAGTGAGGCCGCGGACCACTTCATGGACGCTCGGGAGCCGGGTCCCGGTGACGACGACGGGCGCGAGGGTGGTGGTGTCCTTGGGAAGCGAATCGGGCTGTTGGGCGCGGGCTAGCATGGGGAGTAGAGCCAGCGCCATTGCTGCAGCCAGCAATTGCGGATTGCGGATTGCGGATTGCGGATTCGTGAGAGGGGCGTCCAATCCGCAATCCGCAATCGCAAATCCGCAATCAGTTAAACGCATTCAGCCCGGTGATCTCCTGCCCCAAGATCAGCGTGTGGATATCGTGCGTCCCCTCGTACGTGTATACCGACTCGAGGTTCGCGAGGTGCCGCATCGCCTGATACTCCGCCAGAATGCCGTTGGCGCCGAGCAACCGGCGCGCTTCGCGCGCCACGTCCGTGGCGATGTTGACGTTGTTGCGCTTGGCGAGCGACACCTGCTGCGGCGTGGCCTTGCCCTGATCCTTGAGACGGCCGAGCTGGAGGCACAAGAGCTGGGCCTTGGTGATCTCCGTCAGCATCTCCGCCAGCCGCGCCTGCTGCAGCTGGTGGCCGCCGATGGGCTTCCCGAACATCACACGATTCTTCGCGTAGCTCGCGGCCTCGTCGAAGCACGCCATCGCCGCGCCGATCGCGCCCCACGCGATGCCGTAGCGTGCCTGGGTGAGACACATGAGCGGGGACTTGAGCCCACCGGACTTGGGCAGCACGGCGTGCTTCGGCACGCACACATCCTGGAGCACGAGCTCGCTGGTATCGCTGGCGCGGAGGCTGAGCTTGCCTTTTTGATCCTTGGCGGAGAAGCCCTTCGTGTCGGTCGGGACGATGAAGCCACGAATCGACTCCGCGTCGTCGACCTTGCCGGTCTTGGCCCACACGATGGCGATCTGGGCCGTGGAGCCGTTCGTGATCCACATCTTGGCGCCATTCAAGACCCAGCCGTCTTTCATTTCCTTCGCGACGGTGATCATGCCCGCAGGGTTCGACCCGTAGTCCGGCTCGGTCAGCCCGAAGCATCCGATGATCTCGCCGGACGCCATCCGAGGCAGCCATTGCTTCTTTTGCTCGTCCGAGCCGAAGGCGTAGATCGGGTACATCGCCAGCGCGCCCTGCACCGACGCGAACGAGCGCACGCCCGAGTCACCGCGCTCGAGCTCCTGCATGATGAGCCCGTACGCGACGTTGTTCAGGCCCGCGCAGCCGTACTCCTCCGGGAGGTTGGCACCGAAGAGACCCAGTTCCGCCATCTGCGGCACGAGCTGCTTGGGGAACCGCCCCTCGACGTAGTGCTCGCCGATGACGGGGATGAGGTTGTCGTCCACCCAGGCGCGCACCGTGTCGCGGACCGCGCGCTCCTCTTCGGACAACAATCCGTCGACGTCGTAGAAATCGACGCCCTGGAACTTGGGTGCCATGGAACCCTCTAATCGGTGTGAGAAACCCCGGGCATCGCCCCGGTGGCCCGGGGCCTCAAAACTACCCCACCTGACCCGCCGGCAGCGAGTCCCGAGCGGGAGACGTGGGCGCACCCGCTCGCGCAAAAGCGACCGTATCGGACGCATTGAACCGCCGGTGCTCAGACGACCACCGGAAGAACGTGATGTGGACGGCCGTAGGCTCGATGGTCACGAAGTTGAAGCTCGATGGACGGCCACCTCGCGTGCGGCGGCACAGGGTCCCCGCGGTCGAGACCACGACCCGGCCCTCCAGGAGCTCCGCGCCCTCCTGGTGATCGTGCCCGCACAGGACGACCTCCGCGCCGGAGCCCGCGATGCGCCGCTGCGCCTGGCGCCAGCGCGCCAGACCCATGCGCTGCGACAACTCGCCCCGCAACACGTTGTGATGCACCACGAGCACGCGCGCCTGCTCCGGCGGCGCCGCCGCGAACGCCGCCCGTGCCCGCTCGATTTCCCGCTTGGGGAGATGCCCTTTGACGGCCAGGTCGCGCAGCCGCAGCGTGAGCGAGCCCCACGCCACGCCGTAGGACGTAAGCACGCCGACGACGACCGCGCCCGGGAGCGTGATCGTCGGCGCGAGGTCCACGCCGAAGTAGCGGGCGTACTTCGCATACAGCGGTGCCCGACCTAACGGGATCAAGGGACGCGTCCACCAACGGACGTCGTGGTTCCCCGGCATGATGTGGACCGGCGCGGTCCGCGTCGCCGTTTGCACGAGCGCCCGCGCCCGCTGGAACTCACCGTGCCGGGCACGCTGCGACAGGTCCCCCGAAATCACCACGGCGTCGGGTCGCAGATCGGGGATCATCTGCTCGAGCGCTTCGACCTGGTCCAGATCGGCGAGCCCGCCGAAGTGGAGATCGGAGACGTGCAAGAGTTGAACGGTCACGACTCGGCCTGTACGGTGTAGGTGAGCGTCGCGTCGCCCCCCGCCGGCACCTGCACACGGAAGCGGACCTCGGTGGCGGACAACTTTTCGGCGGGCACGCTGCTGTCCGTCACGCGCCACACGCCGAACCGAGCCTCGCGCACATCGACCGTCACGGCGGCCGTCTTCGCGTTCGAGATGGTGACGCGGTACGAAGCGGTGACGCGCTGGCGCGTGGGCATCCCGCGCTTCGGCGGCGGGATCTGTTCCTGGTTGTAATCCGTCTGCACGCGATCCGCCGTGACGTCGAATGCATCGCCCGATTGGACGCGCACGTCGCGCCCCGGCGGGGCGTGATCACTCCGCGCCTCGCCCACGAGCTGGAGCCGACCGGCCGAATCCGACTGATAGAGCTGAACTGTCCCACCCGGAAGGGGGCGATCACCGAATGCCGTACCGCGCGCGCGCTTCAGCGTGTACCACACCTGTACCGGTACGCGATTCGCCTCACCAGGCGTTTGACCCAGGAACCCGCGCCACGGGAGCACCCCGGGCACGATGTACTCCTGCGTGTAGGCCGCCGTGGCGCGTGGAAAGAGTGCGCTCGCGACCGCGGTCGCCGGCTCGAGCGAGACACGAGCCGGCAGCAGATACACGTGCGTTTCGCCGACGGATTCTTCACTCGGCGCGCCCGAAACGACCGCCTCGGAGAGTTGCATCGCTCCCGCGCGGTACGCTTTCAGGGCCGGCGCCCCGGACCTCGCCTGGTTGACGGACCCCGCCACAAGCTGCACCTCGGCGCTGTCGGCCCGGATGGATTGCGGTGTGATTGTGGCCGTGCCGGATACCTGACAGGCTCCGCCCGACAGGACGACTTGATACACGGCCTCCCAGTGCGCCCCTGCCGTTACGACGTACGCGATATCGGTGCGAGGACGTTGGCGGGTCGCGTCGAGAGTCACCGTGACTTCCGATGTCGTGCGAATCAGGTCCGCGGGAAAGAGGGGCTCCCCGGGAGACGAAAGGAGAAACCGTCCATCCGGGAGCCGGTATTGCGGTGGGTCGGCGCGCGTCACCGTCGCGCGCACGGTATCAGCGCCACCAGACTCCCGCACCCGCACGAACGCCAGCGTCTGTCCGACCGCGCGCTGCAGCGCCGTCCCCTGATCGGTCGCCGGGCGCAACACCGCCGACACCAGCGCCACCGCCGTGTCCGGCGAAAACAGCGTCGCGGGATCGAGTGCGTCGAGCTTCAGGCTGAGGGTGTTGCGGCCCTTTTCGAGCGGCTGGGCGAGACTGCGCCGCACCACGACGCGTCCGTCACTATAGATCGAGAGCGACGTCTGCGCCATCATGGGCATGATGGCGGCCGCCATCGCCACCATTACGGACGCCGTGATTTGAGCCATTCGAAGGTCACCCGTTGCACGATACGAAACGTCAGGAGGTACCAGGCCACCGCGACGACGGCGCCCATCGTGCGCGCCGTGGCCTGCGAGCCGGGCGGCGCGGACCTGAGCGTGAGGATGAGATACCCCGCCAGCAGGAGCGTGGTCACGATCGACACCAAGCGCCCGATCCGCGAGGCGCGCTTCGAGAGTTCTCTGGTGCACGGTGCACACAGGTCGCCCGGTGCGAGCCCCGCGGTTTGCTCGCCACAGCGCGCGCACGGATTGCTAGAGGCGTCGGGCCACAGCCCGGGCGAATTCAGTGGTCGAAGCACTGCCTCCCAGATCCTTGGTCCGGACGTTGTCCTTGACGATCGCCGTCTCGAGCGCGCGGCGCAGCCGGCCGGCGGCTTCGAGCTCGTTCACATGGTCCAGCATCATGGCCGCCGCGAGCATTTGGGCCGCGGGGTTCGCGATGCCCTGCCCCGCGATGTCCGGGGCGGAGCCGTGCACCGCCTCGAAGATCGCCGCCCGCTCGCCGATGTTCGCGCCCGGTGCGAGGCCGAGCCCACCCACCAGGCCCGACGCCTCGTCCGAAAGAATATCGCCGAACATGTTGGTCGTGACGATCACGTCGAACTGCGCGGGGTTGATCACGAGCTGCATCGCCGCGTTATCCACGATCTTGTCGTCCGACGCAATCTGCCCTTCGTACTCTTTGGCGATCATCTTCGCGGTCTCGAGAAAGAGCCCTGACGTCGCCTTGAGGATGTTTGCCTTGTGTACCACAGTCACCTTGTTGCGGCCGTGCCGTTTGGCGTACTCGAAGGCGTAGCGAACGATCCGCCGGCATCCGTCGCGCGTCATCACGGACGTCGCCTGCGCCAGCGCCTTGGGATCGTTGCCGACCTTGAAGGTACGGTCGTACCCCGTGTACATCCCCTCCGTGTTCTCCCGAATGACGACCAGATCGATGTTCGGGTAGCGGCCTCCCGGCACGATCGACTTCACGGGGCGCACGTTGGAATAGAGGTCGAATTCCTGGCGCAGGGCGACGTTGACCGATCGATAGCCCCCGCCGACCGGCGTGGTGAGCGGCCCCTTGAGCGCGAGCCCGGTGCGCCGGATCGAATCGACCGTGGCATCCGGGAGGGGCGTCCCGGCCTTTTCCACCGCGCTCATCCCGCCGTACTGCTCGTCCCACTCGAACGCGACGCCGAGGGCGTCGAGCACGTGGAGCGTAGCCTGTGTGATCTCGGGCCCGATGCCGTCGCCCGCGATGAGGGTCGCCTCGCGGCACTTCCCCGTCACGGAAGTCCAGGCGTGAGGTTCTTCACCGCGCGCGTGAGCGCGGTCCAGGGATCATCACCCTCCCCTCGCGCCACCGTGCGGAAGCCGACCCGGCCGGTGCGAACATCGGCCAGCACGATCGTGAGCTCGGCGGTACCAGACGAGCGGTCCGGCGGGGGGGTCGGTCGTGCCGCCGCCCCTCCCGACCGCGCGTCCGCCGGACCGGTCGTCCGTCGAAACACCAATCCGGCCGGGACCAAGACGTACCGCCCACCCCCACTCCCCGCGAGTGCGGCAAGTGTCCGGAGCTCGTTCCGCAACGGGTCCGGCACCACTTCGGGACTTTGCTTCGACGGATGCAGCAGGATCGCCGAGCCCATTTGGTCGGGGTCGGGCGCGATCCCGGGTGCCCGGCGCGCCGCGCGGCGCAATGCATCGGGCAGGATCCACGTGACTTCCGGCGCTCGCGCTTGAAGCAGCGAGCCGAACACGCTGTCGGCTTTGGTGAGCGCGGCCCGTCGCTCACCGAGGAGCCCACCCCAGCGCAGCGAGTCTTCCGCGGCGACCAGCGTGAGCGGCAGCACGGCCACCTGCTGCGCGGCGATGCCGGCCGTGGGGAGGGGCGCCGTCGGCTCGGGAGTGGGTGTCTGAGACTTTCCCCCGCACCCCACACACACCAAGCACGAGACCCCTAACACCAAGATTTTCAAGGAATTAGTCACCGTTTCAAGAGGCGAGGGTCAGCCCGCCATCGACGATGATCACCTGTCCGGTGATATGACGCGCGGCTTCGCTGCACAGGAACGCGATCACGCGCGCCACGTCCTCGGGCTCCGCCACGCGCCCCAGCACGGATTCGTGCTCGGCGCGCTCGAGTACCTCGCGCGGCAACGTCGAGAGCAGATCCGTCTTGACGAAGCCGGGCGCGATCGCATTGACGTTGATGTTCGACGGTCCCAGATCGACCGCCGCGGATTTCGTGAGCCCGATCAGCGCGGCTTTACTCGCGGCGTAGTTGGCGATCCCGAACCCCGGACGGAACGCCTGATGGCTCGCGATGTTCACGATCTTGCCGAAGCGCTGGGCGCGCATCGGGCCCGCCACCGCCTGAATGCAGTTGAAGGCGCCGGTAACGTTCGTGTCGAGCACCTCGCGCCAGGCCTCGGTGGTCAGCCGCCACAGGGCGCCATCGTGCGTGACACCCGCGTTGTTCACGAGGAAGTGGATGCCCCCAAGCCGCTCGCGCACCGTGGTGACGAACTTCTCCACGTCGTCGCGACTGCGGACGTCGCAGCGCGCGCAGTAGACGGGCACGCCGAGCGCGCGGATGGCCGTCTCGGTCAGCAACGCCTGGGCGGCGACGTCACGGTCCGGGAGGTCAACGTAATTGATCGCGACGGCGGTGCCGCGCTGGGCGAACTCGAGCGCGGTGGCCCGCCCCAGCCCAGTGGCGCCTCCGGTGACGATGGCGACCCGGCCCTGGACCGTCTCGGCCAGGCGCTGGGGATCGGGGCGCGTCTCGGTGGCCGGCGCGCCGACGGCGTTCGCCGCGCGCGGTGCCATGAGCCAGGAGGCAGTCGGTGTCAAGCGATTTCGAACCTATGTTCGAAATTGATCATCGGCAAGGCACGGCGTAACTTACGCCCCATGAAACGGCTCGCCTCCGTGCTCCTGTGGGGCGGGGTCTCCGTCCTGGGCGCGGCCGCCTTTGGCGTGCTCGCCCTGTCGCGGGGAGAGACCGTCAACGCCGCCTGGCTCCTGACGGCCGCCGTCTGCACGTACGCCGTCGGCTACCGATTCTACAGCCGCTTCCTCGCCACCCGCGTGTTCGGCCTCGACGACCGCCGGGCGACGCCCGCCGAGCGGTGCAACAACGGCCGCGACTTCGTCCCGACCAATAAATGGGTGCTGTACGGCCACCACTTCGCCGCCATCGCGGGGGCCGGGCCACTCGTGGGCCCCGTGCTCGCCGCGCAGTTCGGGTTCCTCCCGGGCACCTTGTGGCTCGTGATCGGCGTCGTGCTCGGGGGCGCGGTGCAGGACTTCACGATTCTGTTTTGCTCGCTGCGACGGAACGGCAAGTCCCTCGGACAGATGGCGAAGGAAGAAGTGAACCCGGCCACGGGCGCCACGGCGATGCTCGCGGTCCTGTTCATCATGATCATCCTGCTCGCCGTGCTGGCCTTGATCGTGGTGAACGCGCTCAAGGCCTCGCCGTGGGGGCTGTTCACGATCGCGTGCACGATTCCCATCGCGCTCCTCATGGGATGGTGGATGAAATCGTGGCGGCCGGGGCATGTGGGCGAAGCGTCCGCGGTGGGGGCGATTCTCCTGATCGCGGCGCTCGTGGGAGGCGGCGTCGTAGCCGGCCACCCCACGCTCGGCGCGGCATTCACGCACACCGGACTGGCGATCACGTGGATGATGATCGGGTACGGTTTCGTGGCGAGCGTGCTGCCCGTCTGGATGCTCCTCGCCCCGCGCGACTATCTCTCTACCTTCCTGAAGATCACCACCATCCTCGTGCTGGCGGTAGCGATCCTCGTGATCCTGCCGCCACTCCGCATGCCGGCGCTGACGCCCTTCGCTTCGGGCGGCGAAGGACCCGTGTTCGCCGGGAAGCTCTTCCCCTTCGCCTTCATCACGATCGCGTGCGGGGCCATATCGGGATTTCACGCGCTCGTCTCCTCGGGCACCACGCCCAAGATGATCGCGCGCGAGTCCGATGCCCGGTTCATTGGGTACGGCGGCATGCTGATGGAGTCGTTCGTGGGCGTCATGGCGATGATCGCGGCCTGCACGCTCGATCCCGGCGTCTACTTCGCGATGAACACGACTCCGGCGGCGCTCGCGCAGGCGTCGCAGGCCCTGACGCAGGCGGGCTTCGTGGTCACGCCGGACGCCATGCACGCGCTGGCCGCCCGTATGGGAGAGACCACGCTCGTCGCGCGCTCGGGGGGCGCGCCGTCACTCGCCGTCGGGATGGCGCAGATCTTCGCCGGCGCGACCAGCGTCCTCGGCGGGAAGACGCTCGATGCCCTGTGGTACCACTTCGCGATCATGTTCGAGGCGCTCTTCATCCTGACGACGATCGACGCCGGTACGCGCGTGGGGCGCTTCATGCTCCAGGAGATCGTCGGGCATGTCTGGCCACGGTTCGCGGAGACGTCCTGGTACCCGAGCGTGATCGCGTCGAGCGCCGTGATCGTGGCGGGATGGGGGTATTTCCTGTATCAGGGTGTGGTGGACCCGCTGGGCGGGATCAACTCGCTCTGGCCGTTGTTCGGGATCTCGAACCAGCTCCTCGCCGCTGTGGCCCTGTGCGTCGGCACCACCATCCTCATTAAGATGAGGCGGGCGCGATTCGCATGGGTGACGGCCGCGCCGCTGGCCTGGCTCGTCACGGTGACCATGACCGCCGGATGGCAGAAGGTGTTCTCCGCCGATCCACGGCTTGGGTTCCTGGCGCATGCCGCGTCGCTCGCGGGATCGACCAGCCCCGACGCGCGCCGCCTGATCTTCAACGACCGTCTGAACACGTTCATGGCGCTGCTTTTTATGGCGGTCGTGACCATCCTGATCGTGACGTCGCTGCGCGAGTGGTGGCTCGTGCTCTCGCGGCGCAAGGTGGCCGTCGTACACGAGGCGCCGTATGTGGAGAGTGCGTATGCGGCGGGAGACTAACATGGCGGCAGGGCGGCACGGCGGCACGCCTCCCCTCGTGCAACGTCTGCTCCGAATCGTCCGCCGCATCATCGGCGCACCTGACTACCAGGCCTACCTCGAGCATTGCCGCACCGCCGGGCATCCGCCGCGGCTCACGGAGCGGGAGTACGTAGATCAGTTTTTCGAATCGAAGGGAAAGGGCGTCCGCTGCTGTTAGCGGCCGTGCGGGCTCCCCGTGGCATCCCTCGGCTCGACGCGCCGGGTCGGCAGATGCTTGCGTTCTGGGCTTTGCTCGCGGTCACGGTCGGCGGGAGTGCGGCCATCACGTATTTCGGGTTCGAGACCCTCTCCGCCGTCCGCGCGTACGTCGGCGGCGAGGGACTGTGGTCCAAGGCACAGAAGGACGCGACGTACCGACTGGTCCGCTACGCCCGGTCCGGCGATACCGTGGAATACCGGCACTTCCGCCAACTGCTCGACGTGCAGCTCGGCGACCGCCAGGCACGAAGCGAGCTCGACCGCCCGCGGCCCGACTACCGGCTGGTGCGCGAGGGATTCCTCCGCGGCCGCATCCACCCTGCGGACGTGGATGGCCTCGCGTGGTTCTTCCGCCGATTCCGGCACGTGAGCTACGTCTCGGAAGCCATCGACATCTGGGCAGCGGGCGACAGCGGCATCGCGGACCTGGCGGCGCTCGGGGACTCGATTCACGCGGAAGCGACTCGTGCCCGGCCGGACGCCGTTCGCCTCGCGGGCTTGCTCGACCGCGTCGACCGCGTCGACGCCCGACTGGCGGCGCTCGAGGATCGGTTCTCCGCCACGCTGGGGGCGGGCGCGCGCTGGGCACGGCGCGTCCTATGGAGCGTCATCCTCGGGACGGCCGCATTCCTCATTGCGGTCGGTGCCACGCTTTCCTGGCGCCTCGCGCGCCACGCGCGGGCGGCGGAAACCAACCGGCGCGCCCTCGAGGGCCAGCTGCGACAGGCGCAGAAGATGGAGGCGATCGGACAGCTTACCGGCGGGATCGCCCACGACTTCAACAACCTCCTGACGATCATCCTCTCCAACGTCGAGCTGGTGAAGAGCGACGTCCCGGTCGGCGAGGAGCCCGGACCCGACCTCGCCGAAATCGAGGCGGCGGCCAGAAAGGGCGCGGCGATGGTCCGCAAGCTCCTCGCCTTCAGCCGTACCGGTCAGCTCGAGCTGGGGCCGGTCGAGCTCACGCGGCTCGTGCGGGATCTCTCGGAGATGCTGCGGCGCCTGTTGCCTGAAAGCATCGACGTAGGGGTCACGGCGGCCCCAGATTGCCCTCCGGTGCTGGCCGACCCGGGCGCCGTCGAGCAGATCTTGCTCAACCTCGCCACCAACGCGCGGGACGCCATGCCCCACGGCGGTGCCTTGAACATCGTGGTGGAGCCCCGGTCGCTCGACGACCAGTTCCGTGACGCGATGGGGGACGGCCGGGCGGGTCTGTATGTGTGTCTCACGGTCTCCGACACCGGCGCGGGAATGGATGCCACCGTGCAGGAACGCCTGTTCGAGCCGTTCTTCACCACCAAGCCGCCGGGCGTGGGCACCGGCCTTGGCATGGCCATGGTGTACGGTCTGGTGCGACAGCACGGGGGCCTGGTGAATGTCGACTCGGCGCCCGGTCGCGGGACCGCGGTTCGCGTGTATTTCCCGGCGGCCACGCGGGCCGTGGCGGCACCCGCGCGCCCCCGCGCCGCACCGCCTCCCGGCGTCGGAGGCTCGGAGACGATCCTCCTCGTGGAAGACGAGGCAGGTATTCGTCGGGTGGCGCAGCGCGCGCTCGAGCGCGCCGGCTATCGCGTGCTCACCGCCGAGGACGGCGTCGAGGCGCTCGACGTGGTGCGGGTCCACGCCAAGGAGATTCGTCTCGTAGTCTCGGACGTCGTCATGCCCCGATGTGGCGGACCCGAGCTGCACGAAGCGGTCGTGCGAGCGGGCCACTCCATTCCGTTTCTCTTCATGAGCGGCTACGCGGCGCGAGACGCAGACTCGGCGGAGAAGCTCGACCCCGATCTGCCGGTGCTGCACAAGCCCTGGTCGGTGGCCGACCTGCTCGGCCGCGTGCGGCAGATGCTCGACGCTAAGCAAGGGATTTCCGCGGCGTGAGCGCGAGCTACGGCGTCGCGTGGGCGGCGTTGTGTGTGGCGTTCGCGATCCACGTGGCGGATGAAGCGCGTACTGACTTTCTCTCTGTATACAACACCACCGCACGGGCGATTCGGGCACGCTTTCCTTTTCTCTTGATCCCGACCTTCACGTTTCGTGTGTGGCTCACGGGGCTCGTCGTGGCGGTGCTCCTGCTGGCGAGCCTGACCCCGGTTGCGTTCCGTGGGGCTCCCGGGTTGCGGCCGGTGGCGTACGTGTTCGGTATCGTGATGGCGGGGAACGGGGTGCTACACCTGGTGGGGTCGGCCTATATGAGGAGAGCGATGCCGGGAGTGTACTCGGCGCCGATCATCCTCGCGGCAGCGGGCTACTTACTCGCCTCCATTCGTTAGCCCTGAAGACGAGCGCGGCTCCTCCGAGATCAGTTTGCGAAACCGGGGGTCCCCGCGCAGCGGATCCCAGGTGGGATCGATGCGCAGCCATGGGACGGTCAGGTGTCCAGGAATGGCCAGGAGGTGCTCGATCTCGGCGATGGCGGCCTCGTACTCCCCCACCATCGTATAGATCCGAGCCAGATCCCACGCGCGATAGTATCCTCGGTACGCCTCCTTGCCGACCGGCATGAGCTCGGTCGCCCGCCGGCCTTCCTGAATGGCCTCTTGTCTTCGGCCGAGGCCGGCGTAGGCGATTCCCAAGGCGCTGTGCAAACGGGGATCGTCGGGCCGTTCCTGAACCCGCCTGGAGACAAAGACTCGCGCCGAGTCGTAGTAGCTTCGCTCCATGTCGTAACGACGCGTCAGACCATAGAGCTGTGCGCACAGCTGGGCTCTCGGGATAAACCGAAACTGGTCCTGCATGACCTCCGGATTCCCTCGCGCGAGCTCTCCCAGCGCGGCGTCGTACTCGTGGTCGAAGACATCGACCAGCACTCGTTCGAAGACGATGAGGGGATTGTCGCCGACGCCGACGGACTGCGACTCATCGAGCACGGCACGGGCCCGCCGCGTAGCGCCGTCCCATCGCAGGTACATTCCCGCCTTCCAGAAGTACGGATAGAACCAATCCGGCGAGAGGGCGATCGCGCGGTCGTAGAGGGGTTCGGCGCGCGCAAACTCGCGCAGCCGGTCGTAATCCTGCGCATAGCTATTGGCGACGATGGGGGACCCGGGATCGAGTTGTAGCGCTCTCTCGTACTCTACGAGCCCCAAGCGGGGATTCCCCTGCCGGTTCCAGACCGCGCCTTTGCCGATGTAGATGCGGCTGTCGCTGGGCCGACCGGCCGCCGCGGCATCGAATTCTCGTAAGGCGTCGTCGTACTCCATCGTGCCAAGGAAGTAGAAGCCCATCACCTCGTGCGCTTCCGGGAGCCCCGGGTCCAGCTCGAATGCTTTGTCTGCGGCCCGCTTCGCCTTCGCTCGGCGTGCCTCCGAGTGGTCGTAGTAGAACCAGTACAGCCGAGTATGCGCCTGGGAGAGCTCGGCGTAGGCCAGCGCGAAGCCGGGATCGAGCTCCACGGCCTTCTCGTACATCCGGAGGGCGGTTCGCGCGAAGCGTTCCTCCGTGCCGCGATGCATGTAATCTTTTCCGCGGAGGTAATAGTCGTATGCCTGGAGGTTGCCGGTCGGCGTGGCTTCCACAAGGCGGCGTTCCGGCTCGAGCAGCGTCACGTCGAGAGCGGCTACCACTTTGTGAGCGACATCGGACTGGACTTTGAAAATCTCGTCCAAGGGCTCGTCGTAGACCTCGGCCCACAAAATCGTGCCGTCCGCCGCGCTGATCAGCTGGGGCGTGACGCGCAGGCGGGCGCGCCCCTGGTCCTGCTTTTGCCACCGAAGCCTTCCCTCAAGGATGTAATCCGCTCCGAGCTCGGAGCCGATTTGTTGCGCTGTCTTTTTCGTGCGCTGAGAGGGATTCCCACCCGGGCCTTCGATGACTCGGAGGCGATGGATGGCGGCTAATCGCGCCGAAATCTCCTCCGTGACACCATCGGTGAGGTACTCGTCTTCGGATGGCCCCAGATTGGTGAAGGGAAGTACCACGAGCCGTTTCTGGCTCCGGGCGGCTTCGGCCCGCCGCGCGCCGCTATGGGTTCGCAATAGCAACAAGGCACCCATCAGCAAGACCACAACCACGAGCGCGAGAACGGGGACCACGCGCTGGCGCGGCGCCACAGGACGAGATGCGTCTTGAATCGGGTGCCGGTCCGTCTCCAATACGCCGACCGGCGTGGCACGTTGCTCACGAGCCGCCACGATTTCCGCCGTCCGCTTGCGGGCACGGATCTCATGCATGAGCGCGTGCGTCTCCGACGACGGCTCGACCTCCAGGTCGCGCTCGAGTCGCCGCTCGAATTCCCCATAGGCGCGCACCGCCCCCGCTCGATCACCGCCGCGATCCAGCAGCTCGAC
The DNA here is from genome assembly GCA_035577025.1 of Gemmatimonadales bacterium. GTDB lineage: Bacteria > Gemmatimonadota > Gemmatimonadetes > Gemmatimonadales > GWC2-71-9 > AG41. Next base: position 35,529 of record DATLVU010000010.1, on the reverse strand, counting down.
CAGGCGCCGTAGGGCTGTCTCGTCAAACGGGGACAAGTCGGTCAGCCGCCGGGCCCAGGCGACCGCGTCGGTCACCCGGCCGGCTGCCTCCGCGCCCTCGCTCAAGACCTGTGCCGCTCGACACGCGCGCCGCCGCAGGTCTTCTCGCTCTTCGTCGAGCCAACGTTCGAACTCGGGGACACCCGGAACATGGAGACCGGTGAGTAACCCGCCCCCGTACAATTCGAGCGCCTGCTCCGTCTGCCCGGCGTCGAGCGCTCCGTCGAACGCCCGGACATCGCACCAGACGCAGCTCTCGTTGAGCCCGAGTTCTTCCTCTCCTCTCGCGAGCAGCGCGTCGCGCCCGAGGGCTTCCCGGAGCGAGTGGACGGCCTGACGCAGCGCGTTTCGTGCGTGCGCGTTGTCGAGCTCGGGCCAGAGCACGGCGACGAGCGTGTCACGGCGATGGAAGCCACGGGGGCGGGCGGCGGCGAGATAACCGAGTAGGGCCAACAGCTTGGGCCGCCGCAGAACGGAGCGTACCTCCGGTCCTTCGGCGTCCTCAAGATCCACAGTCCCCAGCATCCGGAACCGGAGCATGGCCCCGACCTCACGGGTGCGCGCCGTTAGCCGCCGTCTAACGGATACCAAACCCTCGGCAAACCCTATGTGCGCACCTTTGCGGAAGATACGCCGCCCCGGGGCCGTTGCAACCAGCGACGAGAGTCGTCGCGTAACCGATTGAAACGCAATGCACAAGGACCTTATGAAAGCCGCGCGTCGCGCCCATCGAGGACTTCTCGCAATCCAAGCAACTGCGGCGACCACTTTAATCGTGGGCTGCGCAAGTGCCGTCGATCCTGCATGCACGCCCGCAGCGACGCGCGTCGGGTGGGGCGTGACGTACGTCTCGACGACCTGCGACACGGCAGTCGCCTGGATCACGCCGCCACCCCCAGCACCCGAACGGAGAAGCGAGCCATGAACTGCAACGTCCGTCGCAGCATACCAACTCTGTTCGCCGCGGTCGCGCTCGCAGCTCTTGCGTGCAAGGGGACCGAGCCCCCCACCACCGGGAAGATCGAGGTAACGACCGCGACGACCGGGGCGGACGTCGACCCCGACGGATACGGCGTCACGCTCCAGGGCGACACGACACACGGCACATCGGGCTCGACGACACTGCCGATCGGCGTCAACGGGAAGGTCACGTTTTCGGACGTGCGTCCGGGCACCTACTCGCTGCTCTTGGGCGGAGCGGCGGTGAACTGCCCGATCGCGTCCCAGAATCCGCGAGGGGTCACGGTTACCGCCGGCGGAAACGCGCAGGTCGCTTTCCAAATCGCGTGCGTACAGCGCGTCGACCTCACGGGCGTGTGGAATTACACGTCGCGATTCGGCAGTCCACTCGCTTGCAACGACACTGGATCATACGTGCTCAACGTGACCGGAAGCGGCCTGGGGGGGACCGACGATCTCGTGGGGACATGCGATCTGCAGGACGGTTCGATCGATCACTCCTTTTCGGGCCCCGTCACCGGAGCACTCAGCTATTCCGCGGCCGGAGCCATCTCGGTCAGTCTCTCGGTCGCGGACTGCTCTTTCTCCGCCGATGTGGCCGGCTCCCCACCTGATCGTCTGACGAATGGGTCCATTCAGTGCTCGTCTGGGCCCGGAACGTGGACGGCCGTGCGCGGCGGAGGCGCGGTGACGTCCGTGAGCGTGTCACCCGCGACCCGCTCAGTCGTCGCGGGCGGAACGGCCCGACTACGTCCGATCATGACGGACGCGAGTGGAAGCCGGCGGGTCGGCCCCACGGTCGCGTGGACCAGCGACGCGCCGGCCATTGCAACCGTCGATGCGTTGGGTGTCGTCACCGGAGTTGCATCGGGCTCCGCGACGATCACCGCCACCGCCGAGTCCAAGAGCGGTTCGGCGACGGTTGGCGTGGGCGTCGTGACCTTCGCGGCAGTCTACGCGGGCGCCTACAACTCCTGCGGCCTGACTACGGGCGGGACGGCCTACTGCTGGGGCAACGGCACCTACGGCCAGATAGGCGACGGCGCGAAAGCGAACGCCTTTGCTCCCGAACTGGTCGCCAACCTTACGAGCCTGACCAGCATCACTGTGGGCGGGGTTCACAGCTGCGGTCTGGCGGCCGGCGGCACTGCGTACTGCTGGGGCGACGACGCCGCCGGCCAGCTCGGCGCGGGGACACCTGGCGCGCAGGTATGCGGAATCGACGCTGAGCCTTGCAGCTCGACGCCGCTCGCCGTCGCTGGGGGTCACACGTTCTCGTCGATCACTGCTGGCTGGGTTCTGACGTGCGCTCTCGAATCCTCCGCCGCGTTTTGCTGGGGCGACAACCCGGTTGGCGGGCTGGGTGACGGGTCGACCGCGAGCTCGCGGACCCCGGTAGCGGTAACGGGCGGCATCGCGTTCGAACACATCGTGGTCGGCAACGAGTTCGCCTGCGGTTTGATCGCAGGCGGTGCTGCGTACTGCTGGGGCAACAACTCTGCCGGCGAGCTCGGGATCGGGCCTACGGGTCCCCAAGTGTGCAGTAGCGAGCCGTGCAGCACCGCACCCGTTGCAGTCTCGGGCAACCTCACCTTCGTGGCGTTAAGCGCCGGGCAGTTTCACGTGTGCGGCGTCACGTCCGGCGGCGCAGGGTATTGCTGGGGCGACAACGCCAACGGCCAGCTCGGTGTCTCCACGACGGAGACCTGCTCCTTCGGAGGGTTCTTCTTCGACTGCAGCACCACCCCGCTCCCGGTGGATGGCGGTGTCGCCTTTACGAGCATCAGCGCCGGCATCTTCCACAGTTGCGGTGTGACAGCAACGGGTGCCGGCTACTGCTGGGGATCCAACAGCGACGGTCAACTGGGGACCGGCACGACCGATTTCGCTCCGGCGCCGACGTTGATCGCCGGCGGGCTCAGCTTTGCAGCGGTGAGCGCCTTCGGACGGTGGCACAGTTGCGGCCTGACCACGGGGAGCCTGGCGTATTGCTGGGGCTACAACGGCTGGGGTCAGATCGGCGACGGCACGGGGTCCGAGACCTGGGCGCCGGTGGGGGTGCTCGGCCAGGCGGGCGCGCCGGGACCGGCGCCGCTCCGGGTGGCACAGATGACCCGCAGCGCGCGGCACACAGCGAGGGCGTTGAAGCCGCTCTCGTCCCGCCCGCCGCGGCCGTGATCGCGCATCGGGACGCGAAGACGAGCGCACCAACAGGAGGATGTACGATGTACACACTGTCAGTAACGAGACTCGTAACGCTCTCCACGGTCGCGACTCTGCTCGCGTGTCGATCTGAGTACGTGTCCACCGCGGCCAGGGTTGATGCCATGTCCTTCGCCAATTCCGAGTGGTCCGCACCCGTAAACCTGGGCCCCGTCGTCAATTCATCCTCCAACGAACAGAACGCCGTGCTCGCGCGGGACGGGCTCAGCCTCTACTTCTCCTCGAACCGGCTCGGTAGCTCCGGCCCGCTCGATATCTGGGTGTCCCAGCGCGCCTGCACCGACGGAGGCGATCCCGCATGCGCCTGGCAGACCCCCATGAACCTCGGCGCGCCCATCAATAGCGCGGGGGCCGACTTTGCGCCCAACCTGTCCCGCGACGGCCACTTGCTGTTCTTTGCGAGCAACCGAGCGGGTGGCGCGACCGACATCTTCGTGTCGCAGCGAGCCGACCCGAACGACGACTTCGGCTGGGAGGACCCGCTGCCACTGGGCCCAGGCGTGAACACCGCAGCGGGAGAACAGGCCCCCATGTACCTGCAGAACGCGGAAGACGGATCGGCGAACCTGTACTTCAATCGGGGAGCTCTGGCACAGAACCAAGCGGACATCTACGTCGCGTCCGTGACACGCGATGGGGAGACCCTGGGGCCGGCCCAACTCGTCGTCGAACTCAGCGACCCGAGCGCTAACGACGCCGCCGTCACGATCCGGGCTGATGGCCGAGAGCTGCTGTTCTGGTCGAGCCGCACGGGCGGCCTCGGTGGAAATGACCTCTGGGTGTCCACCCGGCAAACGATCCGCGATTCGTGGTCGCCACCTGTGAACCCGGGGACGGCCTTGAATTCGGAGTTCGACGACGTCACGCCGAGCCTCTCTTGGGACGGGCGCACCCTGATCTTCGGTTCCAATCGGCTGGGGGGCTCTGGTGGCAACGACCTATGGATGTCCACCCGCACGCCGAGTGGCCACTAAGGAGGCTCGATGAGAACCGCATCAGTTGCTAGGTTTGCGTCGCTGTTCATCCTAGCCCCAGTCGTCGGGTGCGACACGGCGTCAGGCCCCGCCGCGGTGAAGATGCAGGCCATGTCGTTCGCCAGGTCCGACTGGTCAGACCCAGTGAATCTCGGTCCGGTGGTCAACTCGAGCGCCGGCGACAACAACCCAACACTCTCGTCCGACGGACTGAGTCTCTATTTCGCGTCCGACCGGCCGGGCGGGCTCGGCAACACCGATATCTGGGTAGCGAGGCGCGCGTCAGTCGACGGCCCGTGGGAAACTCCGATTCCCCTCGGCGCGCCCGTGAATACTGCCTCGGCCGACGGAGGCCCCGTTCTCTCGCCTGACGGGCACCTGCTGTTCATCCACAGCAGCCGCCCCGGGAGTTTCGGCGGAAACGACATCTGGGTGGCCCATCGAACCAACACTAACGACGACACCGGCTGGGAGGCCCCCGTAAACCTGGGGCCGGACGTGAACACGACGGATGCCGAACAGGGACCGGCGTACGTCGTGAGCGACCGGGGTGGTACTCTCTATTTCACGCGGGGAGCCCTCGCCTCGAACGCGGCCGACTTGTATCGAGTTGAAGTCGGTCGGGACGGCAGGACCCAGGGTCCCGCCGCGCCGGTTACAGAGCTGAACGATCCCACTACGAATGATGCGGCGCCGACGCTCCGCGCCGACGGCCGGGAGATCTTCTTCTGGTCGAACCGCGCGGGCGGAGTGGGCGGGAGCGATATTTGGGTGTCGACTCGGCGCAGCGTGAACGATCCGTGGTCCACGCCGGTAAACTGGGGCGGGCCGCCGTTCAATACTACGGACGACGAGCTGCAGCCGGATCTGTCACACGACGGTCGGACGCTCTTGTTCACATCGAGCCGGCCGGGCGGATCGGGCAGCAACGACATCTGGATGTCCACCCGTGCGCCGAGCGGGCACTGACAGGCGGGGTGGCGTGCGTCACACCCCTCCGAGCCTCTTCATGAATCCCGGTTGGGGTAGGCACACGGCCGGCGTGGCGGTGGTGGTCATGGCAAGCACACTGCCGATCGCGTGCGGTCACGAGGCGACGAAGCCGCCGACGTGGCCCGTCGAGGTTCAGTTGCGGTTGGTAAACGGCACGAGCGATACCGTGTTCATCCGGGCTGAGGGCGAAGAGTCTTTGGACCCCGGGGTGGCCCATCTCGCGCCGAAGGACAGCGCCTGTACGACGGTCCACGCCTACGCGGACCCGGTGCCAGTTGAAGTCCATTCGGTGACCACTCCTGCTGTCACCTACGGGTCTGCCTCCATTCATCCGCTCACCAGTATCGGTTGGCGAGCAGTGGTCACTACGAGTGGAGTGACGGCCGACCGAAGCCCCGGCTGTTCCTGATAGGAAACAAGCTGGCGCTACCGCACCGCCATACATTCGATCTCCACCCGCGCGCCGAGCGCGAGCCCGCTCCCGGCCACCGTCGAACGCGCGGGGGGATCCTTCGGGAAGAACGTCGCGTACACCGCGTTCATCGCCGCATAATCCTTGATGTCGGCGAGGAACACGGTGCACTTCACCGCGCGGTCGAGCGAACTCCCAGCCGAGGCGAGCACCGTCTTGATGTTCTCGAGCGCCTGGCGGGTCTGCCCGGCGATGCCGGTATCCGCGAGCTCGCGCGTGCCGGGCTTATTGCCAATCTGCCCCGACAGGTAGAGCATGTTGCCTACCCGCACGGCCATCGAGAACGGCAACCCGCTCACCTCGCCCGGGCCGTGAAGCACCTGGCGGTCCTGAGCATCGAGTGCCACTGGAAGTAGAAAGACAACGAGGGCGATCGAAACAATTCTCATGGTTCCCTCCGTTCACGTGTCGTGACCAGGGGCCAGACAATGACGAGCGCAACTCCGCCGACCGCGCTCGCGAGGAACGCCGGTCGTGCGCCGTACGCCTGAAACACAGCACCGAGCGCAACCCCTCCGACGAGCGCCGCAAATCCAGTAACCCCGTGATACATCCCGAACCCGCTCCCTTGGTGGGAGCCGGCCAACCGCGCCACCAGCGCCCGCTCCGGGCTTTCTGTCAGCCCGGCGACCAGGCCGAACGCGAGGAACCAGCCCCACGCTGCCGCTGCGGTGCCGGCGCGCGCCATCCCGACCGCGAGGATCGCGTAGACGAGCCAGCCCAGCCACATCGTCTGCCGAGGCCCGAGCCGATCGGTCGCCGACCCGCCCAGAAAGCTCGAGGACGAGCGCACCACGTGCACGGACGCCCACAGCAAGGGCACCACCGCCACCGACACCCCGAGCTGCTGCGAGCGCAGGATGATCAGGGTGTCGGGCATGCGGAGGAGATAGAAAAACGAAATCGCGAAGAGGGACGGCGGTAGAGGTCGGTAGAGGTCGGTAGAGGTCGGTAGAGGCTTGGTCCCCGGCACCACCTCTACCGACTTCTGCCGACTTCTACCGTCCTCTACCGCCCAAGCCGCCAGAACCAGGACCAGGATGCCAGGGAGGATACTCGCCGCGATCACAGTGCGCAGATTCGCGCTCCCCGACGCGAGCAGCCACCACGCGAGGACCGGTCCCAGCATCGCGCCCGCGTGATCCATCCCCCGCTGCAGGCCGAAGGCGCGCCCCCGGAGGTCCGCCGGTGTGACATCGGCGATCAGCGCGTCGCGCGGCGGCGTGCGCAGTCCCTTCCCTAACCGATCCACCACGCGGAGGCCGATCACCTGCCACGCCGCGCCCGTCACCGCGATGATCGGCCGCACGACCACCGCGATGAAATAGCCGAGCACGATCAACGGCCCGCGGAGCGGCACACGCTCGGCCAGACGCCCGGCGCCGAGTTTCACCAACGCCGCCGCGAACTCGGCCGCGCCGTCGAGCGCTCCCAATGCCTGCGGTCCCGCTCCCAACACTCCCGTGATGAACGCGGGGAGGAGCGGATAAATCATCTCGCTCGCGAAATCGTTGAGGAGAGAGACGCAGCCGAACAGCTTCACCTGCCGGGGGAGACCCGCCGGGTCCCTAGGCGGCATTCAAACCCAATCCCCAGCGCATCAGCGTGACGGGCAGGCCGCCGTAGCGCAGGATCGCGTCGTGGAAACCGCGGAGCGTGAACGCGCTCCCCCGCGCGGCCCTAAAGTCGTCGCGCAACGCCAGGATGTCCCGCCGCCCCACCGCGTAACACAGCGGCTGCGCCGGCTCGGCGCAATACCGCCGTACCTCCGCCTCCGCATTGGCCCGATCCACGCCCAGATTGGCGACGAGATAGTCCACCGCCTGGCCGAACGTCATGCCGCGCGTGTGCAAGCCGACATCCAAGAGGACTCGCACCGCGCGCCAGAGGAGATGGACCCGCTGGAAAAACTTCTCCTCTTCCGAGCGGTAGAAGCCCTCTTCTCCCATCATGTCCTCGCAGTAGAGCGCCCAGCCCTCGACCGTCAGCGGCGTCCAGATGTTCTTGCGCGTGTCCGAGGGCTGCTGCTGTGCGTGCACCAGGTGCAGGTGATGACCAGGATAGCCCTCGTGCAGCGCCGTGGCGGCGAGCTCGTAGCGGCAGTGATCGCGCAGGAGGCGCTCCTGCGCCCCCGCCGGCAGCGAAGGATCGGGCAAGGTCACGTAGAACCAACCGGTGCGGTCCGTCGAGTACGCCCCGGGACTATCGTAGGCAGCGAACGGAATGACCGGCCGCATGAAGGCCGGCGTCGGCACGACGTCGAGCGGCGCTTCCGGGATCGGCGCCAGCCCGCGCGCGGCCACGAACTCGCGCGCCCGGGTCATCTCCCGCGCATACGCCTCCACCAGCTCCGCGGCAGGAGGATGATCGGCGCGCAACCGGTCCGCCACGTCCTGCCAGCGCTTCCCTCCTTCTAAACGCGCCGCCCGGGCCGCCAGGTCGGCTTCGACCTCTTCCTTTAGATGATGTCCGTAGCGCCACAGCTCAGGCGCCGTATCGCGGAGCGCGTGCTCGTAATGGAGATGGAAGTTGAAGTCCTCTTCGCCCAGGGCGAACTCGTCGGAGGCGGCGTCGAGCCGGCGCTCGAGGTCGCGCGAGAACGCGGTCATCGCATCGATCGCGCCAGCGGCCGCTTTCGCTACGCGCTCGTCGAAGCCCGCGCCGACTTCCCGGACCAGCGCCAGCCCGCCCGCGCTGACACTCAGCGCCGTTTCGACGAACACGCGCACCGGCTCCACGAGCGTCGCGCGCGCGTCGTCCAGCAGCCCCGCGACGTCTTCGAGCCGCCCCGCGAGGGCCACCGCTTTCTCCTCGGGCGTCCGATCCCGACGGCCCAGGAGGAAGTGGAGCCCCCCCAGCAAATGGGCGAGCCAGAACCCAGGATTCCTGGCCTGAGGTCGCTCGCGCTCGAAGCGCCGCACCGTCACGCGCAGGTCGTTCAACAGGGCCGTGCGGTCGATTTCCTCTTCGAGCTGATCGGCTGGTACTTCTTCGAGCGCGGCGGCGAGGGACTTGAGCGCAGCCAGGTGGGGGGGGAGCGCGGTGAGTCCGTACCGCCCGTAGCGGTGATCGTACCGTTTCACACCGGCCTGCGTTGCGGCCACCGGATCGAGGTGCCACCGCAGGTCGAGGTACGCGCGCTCGATTTCCCGGAACGTCCCTAGCGCCATGCCGCTTGCTTGAGCAGCCGGTGGCACTCTTCGTCCGAGAGCACGCGGTCGGTCCGCTTCGCGGCCTCGAACAATGCCCGGCACGCCGCCTCGTCCTCCGCGTCGTACCCATGCGTCTCGAGCCAGTATTTCACGTTCGAGAGTCCCGACACCGGCGAGATCTCGATCTTCTGCTCCAGCCCGAATTCCTCCGCCGGGACCGAGCTGTAGATGCGATCGGCCAGCCACGCGTGACCCTTCCGCTTCGCCTTGATGATCGCGGCCGCATGCACCCCGGTGCCGGTGCGGAAGGCGTCCGCCCCCATCACGGGATAGTTGACCGGGATCGGTACGCCCACCGCGTCCGCCACGAGCCGGCAGTAATCGGGCAAGCGTCGGATGTCGTGGCGGTGCGCCCCCAGGAGCTTCAGGTTGACGATCAGCAGGTCCATCTCCGCGTTCCCCACCCGCTCGCCAACGCCGAGCGCCGTGCCGTGCACGCGGTCCACGCCTGCCTCGATCGCGGCCAGACAGTTGATCAGCCCCATGCCACGGTCGCGGTGTCCGTGCCAGTCGATCTTGACGTCGTGCTGCTTGACGATTTCTCCCTTGACGAATTTGACCAACGCTTTCACGCCGTCCGGCGTGGCGTGGCCGACCGTATCGGCCAGGCAGATCCGGGTCGCGCCACACTCTATCGCCGCACCGTACAACGCCTTGAGCGCCTCGGGCTTGGCTCGGGTGGTGTCCTCGGTGACGTACATGACGGGCAAGCCGTGCTTAACCGCGTACGTCACCGCCTCCTCCGTCGATTTGACGATCCGGTCGAGGGTCCAATCCTCGGCGTACTGACGAATCGGGGAGGAGCCGATGAACGTCGCGGCCTCGATGCGAATGCCGACCTCTTCGGAGATCCGCACGATCGGCTCGACGTCCGCGATCACGGTCCGGGCAGCGCAGTTCGGGGCGATCGGGAGCCTGGCGTCGCGGATCTCGGTCGCGAGCGCCCGGACCTGCTCCACCACCCGCGGGCCGGCCCCGGGCAAGCCGATATCCGCGGCCACGATCCCCAGGTCGGCCATCAGATGCAGCAGCCGCTTTTTGACGTCGATCGAGGGGTCGCGCACCGAGGGAGACTGGAGGCCGTCGCGGAGCGTCTCGTCGTTCAGGTCCACGCGGGCCCGCGACCAGTCGAAGGCCGCGTTCCCGGCGGCCCGATTCCAGTCGTGGATCAGCTCGCGCTCGTCCATGCGGGTAGGTTCACCCTCTCGCCCCCCAGCGTCAAGCGGGTTAGTGTGAAAGCCAATGGATCACGCGGTCTCCCGCCTCCTCGCGCACGAACGTATCCGCGCGGCGCGCCATCATATCGAGCGCACCGACGAAGTGACGCTCGCCCGGCAGACCGCGCTCTCCGCCATTCCGGCCCCGACGGGGGCGGAGGACCGGCGCGCGGCGCGCGTGGCCGAGCTGTTCCGGGAAATCGGGCTCGCCGACGTCACCGTCGACCACGCGGGCAACGTCCACGGCTGGTTCGGAAAAAACGGTGACGGCGCGGCGCCGGTCATCCTGGCGGCGCATCTCGATACGGTGTTCGGCGCGGATGTGGACGTCGCCGTCGAGCGACGCGGCCACCGCCTCGAGGGCCCCGGCATCTCCGACAACGCGCGCGGCCTCGCGGCACTCGTCGCCGTGGCCGAGGCCATGGTCGCCGCGCGTGTCCCGACGGCGCGACCGATCCTGTTCGCGGCGACGGTCGGCGAAGAAGGATCGGGAGACCTGCGGGGGGTGAAGTACCTACTGAACGGGAAAGATGTTGGGGCAAGGCATGCCTTGCCCCAACCCTTGCCCCAACCCTTTCCCCAACCCGTCGCGTTCATCGCCTTGGACGGCGCCGGGCTCGAGCGGGTGATCCATCGCGCCCTGGGGTCTAAGCGATATCACATCACGTTCCGCGGTCCGGGGGGGCACTCGTGGGCCGCGTTCGGCGTCGCGAACCCGGCCAACGCGGTGGGCCGTGCCACCGCCCTGCTCGCGGACCTCCCTGCCGCTGCCGCCAATGGCTCGCGGCCGCGTACCACGTGCGCGGTCGTTCGGCTGGGCGGCGGGACCGGCCTCAATTCCATTCCGCAGGAGGCGTGGCTCGATCTCGACCTGCGCAGCGAGGACCCGCACGCGCTCGCCCAGCTGGACGTCACGGTGCGGGCCGCCCTCGAGCGCGCCGCGGACGACGAGAACCGTCGCCGTACGGCGGGCACGCCGGCGCTCCGCCTCGAGATGCAGCTCGTGGGTGACCGGCCCTCGGGCATTACCCCGCGCGCACACCCCCTCGTGCAAGCCGCCGTGGCCGTGAATCATGCCCTGGGCCGGGACGCCGAGCTCGTGAGCGCCTCCACGGATGCGAACGTGCCGATCGCGCTGGGTATTCCGGCGATCGCGCTCGGCGCCGGCGGCAAGGCGGGCGACGCACACCTCGCAACCGAGTGGTTCGAAAACGTCGAAGGAGCGCTCGGCGTCGTTCGAGCGCTCCTCGTGACGGCAGCGATGGCGGAGATGCGTTAGGCGCGCACGCTCTCCTGCACGCGCCGCACCGCTTTCGCGAGCAGCACGCGCGATGCGACACGCGTCGCTCCGACCATGACCTTGTTGATCAGACCCGGAATGACGAGGCGCTTCCCGCGTAGCATTCCGTCGTACCCCGCGCGAGCGACGCTCGCCGCATCCGCTACCCAAAACCGCTGCAACGGTCGGGCCTCGAGATCGAGGCCGGCGCGTTCCTGAAACTCGGTGCGCGTGGCGCCGGGGCACAGCACGGTCACCGTCACACCGGCGTTCCGTACTTCCTCCGCGAGCGCCTCCGAGAACGAGATCACGTAGGCCTTGGTCGCGTAGTACACGGCCATGAGCGGTCCGGGCACGAACCCGGCCGTCGAGGCCACGTTCAGGATCGCCCCGTGATGCTCAGCGACCATCGTGGGGAGGAAGAGCTTGGTCAGGTGCGTGAGCGCAGCGACGTTCACCTGAATCATCGACAGCTCGGTCGCGACATCCGTACGGGCGAACTCGCCTGTCAGCCCGTATCCGGCGTTGTTCACCAGGAACTGCACCTCGAGCCCGGCCGCCTCGACGCGACGCGCCACCTCCGGCGGGGCGGACGGATCGGCAAGATCCGCTGCGATCACCGTCGCCTGCACATCGTGGCGATCGGTGAGCTTGTCCGCGAGGGCTTGCAGCCGATCCTCACGCCGGGCGACGAGCACGAGATCGTGCCCATCCCGGGCGAATAACTTGGCCAGCTCGAGTCCGATGCCGCTCGACGCCCCGGTGATCAGGGCGACGCGGTCCGTCACCGGGCGCTTTCCAGACGCGCGCGCAGGTCGTCCACGGCGTCGAGCGCTTCGCGTGTGTGCCGTGTGGCCCGGAGTTGTGAGGAGTACACGTGGCGCACCACGCCGGTCGTGTCGATCACGAACGTCACGCGGCCCGGAAGGATCCCGAGCGTCTTCTCGACGCCGTACAACTCACGCACCGCGCCGCCCCGGTCGGAGAGCAGCAGGAACGGGAGCCCTTCTTTGGCGGCGAAGCGCCGGTGCGAGGCCACCGAGTCCGAGCTGATCCCCACCACTTCGGCGCCGGCGTCGGCGAAGCCCGCATAGCTATCCCGGAACGCCCGCGCTTCCAGCGTACATCCCGGAGTCTGGTCCTTCGGATAGAAGTACAGCACGACGTTGGTCCGGCCGAGCAGATCGCGGAGGTGCACGGGCGTCCCCGTCTGATCGGGCAGCGTGAAATCCGGGGCGAGGTCGCCGACACCCACGGGAGGCATCCCTAGTGCGCCGCGGCGCCGCCACCCGGCAGCGACTTGCTCTTGTGCATGAGCAGGAGCAGCGGGAGTGACAGCACGAAGCAGGCGCCGAACAAGAGGAACAGCTGCTCGAACGAAAGCATCAAGGCCTGCCGCGTCACCTGCACGTCCAGGACCGCGAGCGCCTTCGACTCGACCAGCGGTTGCGGCGTTCCCGTCGCGATCAGCCTCGCCATGATCCCGCCGAGCCGCTCCCGCGTGACTTCGCTGTACTGGGTGACGTTGGCGATCAGGTCCGCCCGATGGATCGCCTGGAACCGCTGCACGAGAGTGGCGGAGACCGCGATGCCCACACTACCGCCCAGCTGACGCATCAGGTTGAACAGACCCGTGCCGTTCGGGATCTTGCTCATCGGCAGGTCGGCCAGCGCCAGGTTCGTCAGGGGGACGAAGATCAAGCCCAGTCCAACACCGCGGAAGATCAACGGCCAGAAGTAATCCGACATTCCGCTGTCCGTCGTGAAGTGCCCGTGCTTCCACATCGCCAGAGCGAAGATCGCCACGCCCGCGAGGATGGAGAGCCGGGCATCGAACTTCCCCGTGGTGCGTCCCATGGTCGCCATGGTAAAGGCGCTGGCGAGCGCACCCGGCAGGATCACGAAGCCGGTCTGCTCCGCGGTGAAGCCCTGGAGGTTTTGGAGATAGACCGGTAGCACGAAAATGGTTGCGTACAAACAGACCCCCAGCACGCCGCCGAATACCACGCCCACCGCGAGTTGCCGGCTCTTCAAGATCCTCAGGTCCACCACGGGCTGGTCGGTTGTGAGCTCGTGCCACACGAAGGCGATCAGCGACAGGGCGCTGATCACCCCGTAGGCGATGACCTCGCGCGAGTCGAACCAATCGAGCCGCTCCCCGCGCTCGAGCATCGTCTGCAGCGTCCCGATCCCCGCCGCCAGCAGGACGAGCCCAACGTAGTCCACGCGCTCGGTGCGCTGTTGAAAGCGCGAGTTCTGGATGAAGCTCAGGGACAACGCGAGCGCCAGCATGCCGATCGGGATGTTGATGTAGAAAATCCAGGGCCAGCCGAACGCGTCCGTGATGTAGCCGCCGAGCGTGGGGCCGAGGGTGGGGCCAACCATCACGCCGACGCCGAAGATCGCCATCGCGGTGCCGTACTCCTCGCGGGGAAATTCTTCATACAGGATCGCCTGCGAGGTGGAAAGCAGCGCGCCCCCCCCTAGGCCCTGGACGATGCGCCAGAACACCAGCGCTGCGAGCGAGTGCGCGTTGCCGCAGAAGAACGACGAAATGACAAACAGCGCGATGGAGCCGGCGAAGTAGCGCCGTCGCCCGAAGTACGCGGACAGCCACCCCGTGATCGGGAGGATGATCACGTTCGCGACGATGTAGCCGGTGGACACCCAGGCGATCTCATCCAGCGTGGCGCCCAGGTTCCCCATCATGTGGGGGATCGCCACGTTCACGATGCTCGTGTCCAGGAGCTCGAGCACGGACGCGAGCGACACCGTGATCGCGATGATGTACTTGTACTTGTACCGATCTACGTCCGCACCGGACCCGTTGAGTGCGAGGGCAGCCGTCGCCACAGTGCGCCTACTTCGTGATAATGGTGACGACCACGCTCATCCCGGGCCGCAACGGCCGATCGGGATCGTTCTTGCCGTCGAGCCGGATCCGCACCGGGACGCGCTGCACGACCTTGGTGTAGTTGCCCGTGGCGTTGTCCGGGGGCAGGAGCGAGAACTTCGCCCCCGTGGCCGGCGATAGGCTCTCCACGTGGCCCTTGAAATGGCGGCCGGGATAGGCGTCGACCGTGAAATCCGCGGCGTCGCCCGGCCGCACGTCGGCCGTCTCCGTCTCCTTCAGGTTGGCCGTCACCCAGATGTCGTCCAAGGGAACGGCGGCCATCAACGGCTGACCGGCCTGTACCAGCTGGCCGACCTCGACGGTCTTCTTGCTCACGACGCCGTTCGATGGCGAGGTCACGCGCGTGTACGACAGGTTGAGCGCCGCCTGATCGCGCGCCGCACGGGCGGCGGCCACACGGGCATCCGCACCGACCAGCGCCGCCTGCGCCGCGGCCAGGGCCGCGTCCGCTGCCTGCGTGGCCGCCTGCGCCCCATCGAGCTGCTGCTTCGACACGATGTCCTGCTCCGCCAGCGGCTTCAGCCGCTCGAGATCGGCATGCGCCTTCTGGGCGTTGGCCTGCATCTGGGCGACCTGCGCTTCCGCCTGACCCACTCGGGTGCGATTGCTCACTGCCGCGAGGGCGACGCCGAGATCGGCATCCGCCTGCGCCAGCCGCACCTTGTAGTCGCGGTCGTCGAGCACGACGAGGGTATCGCCCGCCTTCACCCGATTGTTCTCATCGACGCGGACCTCGTTCACGAACCCACCGACCTTCGGGAGGATGGGGATCACGTGACCGTCCACCTGCGCATTGTCCGTCGACACGTGGCTCAGGCCATAGATCCAGCGGCGCGCGCCGAAGCCGACCAGGGCGAGCAGGATGACGCCCATGACGAGGAACACCCTCCCGCGGCTGCTCTTCGGCTTGGCGGTGTCCGCTTCGGCCGGCGGTTCGGGCGTGGGCCTCGAGGCCCGAGGAAGAGTCTCACGTTCGATCGTCGTTGCCATGTCGTCATCCATCGGTGTTGTCGGTTAATGAAGCGTCCGTGCCACGCCAACCGCGCGCGCCAGGGAGACCCGGGCGGTGACGGCGGCGTACCGCGCGTCGATCTCGGTATCGCGCGCCCGGATCAGGCTCGACTGTGCATTGATGACTTCGATATTGCCGGTCACACCCGCGCGAAACTGCTCGCGGGCCTGAGACAGCTCGTCCTCCGCCAGGCGCAGCTGCTCGGCGGCGACCGCCCCCTGCGCCTGCGCCGAGCGCAGGTCGATGAGCGCGGCGTCCACGTCGGCCGCGATCTGGCGGCGGAGGTCGGCTTCCCGCGTTTGCGACTCGCGCGCGATCGCGTCCTGCTCGTCGGCCCGCGCCTCGCGGTGGAAGCCATCCAGGATCGGCAGGCTGACCTGGACCGTGAGGTCGCGCGTGGCGATGGCGCTCGGCACGGTCAGGCCGTTCACGCCGTAGTCGCCGGCCACCTCGAGGCGGGGCAGCCGCTCGGCCCGAATCGCCGAGCCGGTCTGACGGGCCGCCGCGCCGCGCGCCAGTTCCGCCCGCAAGTCCGGTCGGTTGGCGAGGGCGGCAGTCACGGCCGCGTCGCGATCTCCCGGCAGGTCGGCCGCGCCCAGCGACGGGTCGAGCGAGTCCGTGAGGGTCAGCGGCGTGGCGGGATCGAGGCCCAGCGCGCGAGAGACATCGATGTGCGCGCGGTCGAGCTGGTTCCGCGCTACGATCAACAACCCTTCCGAGGTCACCAGCTGCGCCCGGGCGCGCGTCAAATCGATCGCCGGACTCACGCCAGCGGCCTTCCGCGCCTGGGCGAGCGTGACTAGCTCCGCAGCCACACTGGAATCCGCTTGACGCGCCGCGACCACCGACCGGGCCCGCACCGCGCGGAGATACGCTTGCGCAGCCGTGAGCGCCGAGCCTTCGACGGTCACGCCGCGCTCCGCGCGACTCCCGTCCGCCTGCGTCCGGGCCGCGCGGACCCGCGAGACGCTCGACCAGTCGAACACCGTCTGGCTCGCGCTCACCCGCCCGTCATAGTTGTTGAACGGGGGAACCGGGTTCGGGAGCGGGAACTGCGGCGGAAACGGAATGCCCAGAGACTGTGTGTTAAACGTGCGGTTGAGCCACACGCCGGCGACCGAGATCGACGGCAACAGCGCCGAGCGCGCCTGACGGACGCGGGCGTCGGCTTCGGTAGTCCGGAGCGTCGCGACCGTCACTGCCGGCGCCTCCCCGGCGGCCACGCGCACGGCGTCCGCGAACGAGAGCGTGAGCGGCGCCGCAGTCGGAGCCTGCGCCGCGACCGGCGCGGCGGCAAACGACGACAGGATGGCTATGAACGCACGACTACGGTTTTGCGATGCCATGAAGATAGAGTTGGATGTGAGTGTCGAGATACGCCCGGGCGTCGAAGCCCTCGGGCATGCAGGCGGCGAACGCTCGACGCGCCGACGCGGCGTGCATCAGCGGCGACATCGCCAGCTTGGCGGCGAGCATGACATCCACCGGCCGGAATTCGCCGCTCTTGATGCCACGCTCGATCACGCCGCCGATGAGCCGGTGCCCGCGGCTCACGACCTCTTCGTAGTAAAAGCGCGTGAGCTCCGGAAAAGTTGCGGCCTCGGCCATCATGAGCTTCGGGATGCCGGCGAGCGATGTCTCGCCCACCAGACGCCAGTACTCCCGAATCAGCTGCTCCACGAGCTCGCGAGCGCTACCCGTGAAGGACCGCGCCAGCGCCTCACCCTGCGCGATGACCGGAACGATCGTCTCCCGTACCACAGCCTTGAACAGGGCTTCTTTGTTCTCGAAGTACAGATAGAGAGTCCCCTTGGTCACGCCGGCGTGGCGCGCGACGTCCGCCAGCTTGGTGGCCTCATAGCCGCGCTCGACGAACAGCTCGAGCGCCGCGGCCACGATCTCGCCTGGCCGCGCGCCCTTGCGGCGCTTCCACCGGGGGCGGCGGGCACGGGGGGGACGGGCGCGACGAGACGGGCGCTTCGAACGAGTGACGGCGGTGCTCACGGTAGAGATCCCTCAGAATTAATTACTGAACGGTCAGTAAGTAACTTGAGTTCCCCGTGCCGGTCAAGCGCTTCGGTCAGTTACTCGACGGTCAGTAGTAAGTTTCTGCAGATCAACCAGTTGCCGTGGCGTGGCCGCCACGCTCCCGATAGAACACGATCAGTCCCGTGTTCGGAGGTGCAACGCCCACTTGCCGCAACATCGTCACGACCTGTCCGCGGTGATATGAGGAATGGTCCACCGCGTGTCGGAACATCTCCCGGAACGTGTGCCGATACTCGCCGCCGGTGCTCGGCCGCACCACGACCGTTTCCTCGAGACGGGGCTCGGTGAGCCCGTCCAGGAACGCCGACCGTTCGCACTCGATCTCCTCCCACCGCCCCACCGCCGCGTCGAGCGTCGCGAGATCTTTTCCCTGGTGAACCGCGGGCTTCGGCTTGCCGGTCCACCGGCTGAGCCACAACTGCTCGGCCCACACGATGTGACACAGCGTGCCGTGGAGGCCGCCGTGGCTGCTCTTCAGGTCGCGGACGTACGCGTCGCTGGGGAGCGCCCGGAGCGCGGCGAACATCCGGCGATTGGCCCAGGCATTGTAAGCGAACAGCTCGCGCACCTCGGCGACGGTCATGCTCGTGTCTCCTACCGTGCCGGCGCGAGCTCACCTGCGTCGAGCACACTCTGCTGAACGGTCGTACCCTCGATGTGCTGATCGTCCCCGACGAGCGAACCGCGAACGGTAGCGCGCACAACGCGTACGTTTCGCCCCAGGATGCTGTTGGCAATCGTACTGTCGGACACGACGCTGCCCCGCTCGATGGAGACGTTGGGGCCCACGGTCACGTCCTGCATCGTGACACCGTCTTCGACGTAGACCGGAGGAATGATGCGGCACCGCGGGCCGGGGGCGGAGGGCGCGCGTGCGCGCCCCTGCTCGAGCAGATGCTGATTCGTCTCGAGCAGGGTGTCCACCTTGCCGCAGTCATACCAGCCCGCGACCGGCGCCGTCAGCAGGCGCTTCCCGTGGTCCACCATGTACTGGAACGCGTCCGTGAGGTAAAACTCGCCGCCCTTACCTGGTGGCTGCTGCAGCACGTGCGCGATGCCCTCGAACAGCGTCTTCCAATCCTTGACGTACTGCAAGCCGATGTTCGCCAACCGGGAGACCGGCGTGCTCGGTTTCTCCACGATGCTCTTCATGTAGCCTCGTGCATCGGTCACGATCACGCCGAATCGCTGGTAGTCCTCGACCTCCTTGACCCAGATGACGCCGTCCGCGTCCGCGGTCTTGACGATACTCATGTCGGCTTCGAAGAGCGTATCCACGAAGATGATGAGCACCGGACAGTCGACGAACGGCCTCGCGAGATTAATGGCACCCGCCGTCCCATCCAACGTCTTTTGCTCGACGAATCTCGCCTTGACGTCGTAGTGCTCGACGATGTACCGCTCGACCGTTTCCTTGAGATGTCCCGTGATGACGATGAGCTCTTCGACATCCAGGTCCCGGATGGAGTCCATGACATAGTCCATGACGGGCCGCCCCGCGACGTGCACCAGCGGTTTGGGCACCCGGTTGGTGAGCGGCAGGAGCCGCGTACCCTTCCCCGCGAGCGGTACGATGACTTTCATGTCACACCCTGCCGTAGCGGTCTTTGAGCCGAACCACGTCGTCGATCTCGGGGGTGGATGCCTCGAGCAGATCCGTCGACACCACCGCCTCGAATTGATGGATGACCTTGGGCTCGATATGGAAGGCGGCTCCCCGCCCCATGCGCTTTTCGATCAAGGTATCGCCCTTCTGGACGCGCAAGATGATCTCTCCGGTGAGTACGTAGATGGACTCGTCCTTTTTGTTGTGGTACTGCAGCGACAGCACCTGCCCGGGCTCGATATGGAGAATCTTGCCGACGTAGCGGTCCGTGCGGGCCCAGATCAGCTCGTGGCCCCAGGGCTTTTCGACGCGATAGGGGAGGTCGGTCATGGAATGCGCTGATTTCATCATCCTGGGAGCAGGCTGAGTTTCAGAGACGATGGCGTCGTCACGCAGGCGGTGACACACACGCCGCACCCCACGCAACCTTCGGGCCTGAGCACCGGCCGGCCGCCCGCGTCCATCACGAGCGCCCGCTCGCCCACCGGACAGGCGCGCGCACAGACGCCGCAGGTCACACCTTGGAATGTGATGCACCGCTCGGGGTCGAGCTCCAGGACCCCCATGTGCACCTCGCTCCACCCGCCCGGGGGCGGCACGAGCGCCCCCGTCGGGCACGCGTGCGCGCAGGGCATGTCCTCACACACGACGCAGGCCTGGATGGCGGGGTCGATCATGGGCGTGCCGGCGGCGAGGCCCGCGCCCGGCGGGGCCTTGATGATGGCGTTCACCGGGCACACCGGAATGCAGTCGCCGCACCGTGTGCACGAGGCGAGGAAACCGAACTCGTCGATTGCCCCCGGTGGGCGAAAATACTTCCGCGGTGCCACCCGCCGCTCGGTGCGGGTGGCCACTTCCCGCGCGAGCCGGGTGAACGCCTCACGGAAAAACCCTCGGCGATCGTTCGAGCGCGTGTCCATCAGAAGCTGGGGCTCAGGCTGACCTGCCACCGGAACGCGAGTCTCCCGTCGTTGGGCCGCATGTCGGCCGCGTAGTCGAAGCGGTTCACGAGGAGCGGCAGCTCGAACCGCATGGTCCACGCCAGGTCGCGCACCTGCTGGCGGGTGACGAGGCCGACGCCGGCGTCGTACAGCGGCGTGGAGCCGCGACCGGGCGTCGCCGGCGCGACCGCCATGGTATCCACCAGCCCGCCATCCGCAAATCCCATGAGCGCCACGTCCCGCAAGATACCTCGCCCACGCCACAGCGACCGGGTCAGCTCGAGGTTGGCCGTGAGCGCCCAACGCCCGCCCAGGTCGCTTCGGAAGGCGCGCAGGTTGCCGTTGCCCGGGGCGTGATAGAAGAAGTCCGGGCGCACGAACAGGGCGCCGCGACTGCGCAGCAACGGGTCGGTGAACATTTCGTACGGATCGGCGCCGGCGATGGGAATGCGCCGCTGCGGCACGGGCGCGGATTGGCCGGTGTACGCGCCCCCGAACACCCGGAGGCCCAACGTGGTGCCGAGCCAGAACGGGGCGCGCACGCTCGCCTCCCCGGTGAAGCGGCCGAACCCCTCGATGTCGTAGCGGGTCGCCGAGACGATCCCCGGCCCGGGGTTCCAGTAGACCAAACCTCCGCGGGCCGCGAGCCGAGCCCGTACCTGCGCCCCGCCCTGACGGAACGAGGTCGACACCCACGGGCCTCCTTCGACCGTCCCCGCGTCGTCCCACTGGCGCCGGTCGACATAGCCGAGATTGGTGGTCGCCATCCACAATGCGTCGAACCCCACGTGTGGATCGGGGCCGAACGCTAGGTGTTGGCGCAACGACCGATCGACCGAGAGCTGCACCCCCGCGCGTCCTTCAACCGCCCACGCCGCGACGCTCGTCCCGGTGCGCGGCATGAGATGTCCGATCGGGTTGGACCAGCGGCTGTAGAACCCGAAGCGGTCCGTGGCACCGCTCCCGACGGCGACCGAGCCGATTGTGAGGCCACGGTCGTAGCGGCCGAGATAGTTCGAGCGGTTGCGGAAGCCCAGCGTGACACCGCCGAAATCGTTCGACCACGCGACCGGCAACCACGCACTCACAGTGCGGTCGCGGCGCGCGGTCTCGCGGGTAGGGTCGTCGAGCTTCAGGGCGACCGCGCCACGCCCCACAAACGGGCGCTTCTCCCGGTTGTTCAACATGTCGTAGTCGTGGCTGCGCCCCCGCGGGTCGAGCATCAAGCGTTTGGGCTTCCGCGCCGTGGTGAACGCGATCCGTTCGACTACTGGCTCACCCGAAGCCCGGGCGTAGATCGTATCGCGATCGCCGATCTCTATGGGCATGCGGCCGTCGCCCTTGCGCTCGATGGTCACGGCCGTGCGCCAGCGACCATCGGGAAGGTGGTGGCGCTCCACGCGCTTCAGTCGGTAGTCGATGAGCGGAGTCCCGTGGAGCCATTCGCCGAAGAGCCACTTCAGGTCCTGGTGCGACACTTCTTCGGCCACCTCGCGGAACGCGCTCTCGTCCACGTGTTTGAGCTTCCACCGCGCAAAGTACGTGCGCAAGATCTGCCGCATGACCTCGTCACCCACGACGTAACGCAGCTGCTCGTAGAAGAGCTGGGACTTGGAGTAGACCATCTCCTGATAGATGACGAAGTCCTGGAAGTGCTCGCTCACGGTAGAGACCGGCTCACTCCAGCGCTCCAGGTCGAGCCCGAGGACGTCGGGTTCGAGGCCGTCGTACGCCGGCGGGCCTCCGTGCCGCTCGAAGAACCAGCCTTCCTGGAAATCCGAGAACCCTTCGTCGAGCCACCCCTCGCGCCATTCGTTGTTGGCGAGCTGGCCCATCGTGTACTGATGCCCGCTCTCGTGCACGATCAACCCGACGGACGCGCTGCCGTCCATGATCATCATCGGGAATTCGGTACCGCCACCCTCGATGCGGTGCACGTTGGTGAGCTGGGGCCATTGGTATTTCCCGTACAGGGAATCGAGCCAGGCGAGCGCGAGCACCGTGGTGCCGACCGCCTGCCCGTCGCCCCAGGTGCCGCGGTCGTGCGGTTGGTACAGCACCCGCACCACCGCATCGCCGTAGCGGCCCTCCTCGTACACGTAGGCGGGATTGAGCGAGAACGCGAAGTGGTGGACGTGCTCGGCGTGGAAACGGACGCACTTGCGGCCCGGAGCAGGCTTCACCTCACCACACCGGGGAGAGGGGAGTTGGGAGTGGTACCATTGGCGCTGATAATCGATTTGGAGTCCGCGATCCGCCTTCGCCTTTTCCCAACCGGGGTCTCCCTCCACCGGCACCCCCGTGGCACCGATGACCTGATCTTCGGCGAGGTCGAGAGTCACGTCGTAGGTGGCGAACTCGCCGTAGAACTCCCCAGCCGGATAGAGCGGGTGGTCCTCCCAGCCGTACTTGTCGTACACGACGACCTTCGGGTACCACTGCGCGAAATCGAAGCGCCGGCCCTGGCGCCCCTGCCGCCGGGGAACGGTGGAGAGGCGCGCTTGCCAATCGATTTCGACCACGAGCGAGTCGCCGGGCGCGAGCGATCGCGGGAGGCTCCAGTGCGCGATGGTCGAGTCGGGCGCGTACGGGTAGTCCGGGAGCCGATGGACGTTCATCACCGTGGCCGCGGTGATGCGCTCGAAGGCGTAGTCGGGATCCTTTAGATGCTGAAACCGGTCCCGTTGCTCGGCCGAGTCGACGGCCGCCCAGCGGGATCCCGGGCGGAAGGCGTTCAGATACTGGTGCACGTAGAAGTCGCGGAGCGTGTCCGGCGACCGGTTCACGTAGCTGATCCGCACGTGCCCGGTGAGCACCGCGGAGGGCTCGTCGAGGGACGCCATGACGCGGTAGGCGACCTGTTGCTGCCAGTACCCGGTGGTGTCGCCGGCCGCGTGTAGCAAGAAGAAGAATGGAAACATGGAGGTGGGGAAGCTACATCGGGTTGGACGCCGTGGGGAGGCGGGCTTGATTAGTTGTCAGTGCCAACTAGCTTGTGCCGGGACTCCTCCGGAGAGCGTCCGGCCATGGCGGAACGCCGTTCACCTTCCTCCTTGCAACGCGATGCCGCCGAGCTCTATGAGGCGGCCACCGCGTTCATCCGCATCTACCAGTTCCGCGATCGCGATCACGCGCTCCGGCACGGCCTCACCGTCGTCCAGGCCTACGCCCTCGACATTCTGCTCTCACGGGATGGTCAGCGGCTGACGGGCCTCGCGGACGCCTTGCAGCTCGACAAGAGCACGACGAGCCGGATCGTCGCCGGCATGAAGCGCCATGGGCTGGTCGAGTGGACGCGACCGGAGCACGACCGGCGCGCGATGTGGATCGTCGCTTCGGCCGAAGGGAAGCGGCGCTATGGACGCCTCCGTCGCGCCATCGTGCGCGAGAACGCCCGCTTGCTCGCGTCGTACGCCCCGGCGGCGCGGCGCGGGGCGATCACCATCCTGCGACAGCTCGTGCAGCGCGCCGAAGGGGCCGGCGCGCTCCGGCCCTAGTCGACCCGATGCTCGTCCGAAACCCATGGCGGGGCGTGGGGAGCCTGCCCGGCGCCGTTTGGCTCGTGTTCACGACGACGCTCGTCAATCGAGCCGGCACCATGGTCGTGCCCTTCATGGTGCTGTACGTGACCCGCTACCTCGGCGTGCGGCCGGCCCTCGGGGGACTGGCGCTCACCGTGTACGGCGTCGGCGGCCTCGTCAGTGGGCCGATTGCCGGCCGGCTGTGCGATCGATTCGGCTCCTTTGCGGTGCTGCGCGGCTCGCTCCTCGTCTCGGGCCTCATCCTCTTCATTTTTCCCGTCGCAAAGCACTTCGAAACGTTCCTCGCCATCACCCTCGTCTGGTCGCTCGTCGCCGAGTCCGTGCGACCCGCGAGCCTCGCGGCGCTGACGACGTCCGTGCGTCCCGAGCACCGCAAGGCCGCGGTCGCCGTCTTCCGACTTGCCATCAACCTGGGGATGAGTGTCGGACCGGCGGTCGGGGGGTTTCTCGCGGCCGCGTCGTTTCCCCTGCTCTTCCTCGTCGACGGGGCGAGCGCGCTCGCCGCTGGGCTCGTGCTGACGGTCCTGCTCGTGTGGCGTCCGCCGCGACTCGTCGAGCCGTCTTCCCACGACGCAGCTCTGCTCGAAGACCGACGCAGGGTGGGCGTGTTGCACGACCGGCGTGCCGTCGTGTTTCTGACCGGGTTCTTTCTCATGGCGGTGGTGTTCTACCAACACGAAGGGGCGATGCCGCTCTTTCTCGTGCGCGACCTGCACTACCGCGCGTCGTTCTACGGCCTGCTCTTCGCGTTGAACACCGTGCTCATTATCATCGCCGAGGTGCCGCTCAATCTCGCGATGGCGGGATGGTCGTATCGCTGGACCCTGGTGCTGGGCGCCACATTGTACGCGGTCGGCTTCGGCAGCATGGCGGTGCTCCACAGCGAGGTCGGACTGCTCGGAGCGGCGGTCGTGTGGACCTTCGGTGAAATGATCGCGCTCCCCATCAGCGGGGCCTACATCGCCGACATCGCACCCCCGGGACGCTCCGGCGAATACGCCGGGGTGTATGCCTCGATGTTCAGCCTGGCGATTTTGGTGGGGCCCTGGGCGGGAACGATCGCGCTCGAGCAATTCGGCGGGACGGCGCTCTGGTGGGGCGTGCTGGTCGTCGGACTCCTCAGCGCTGTCGTGTTCAGCCTGACCGAGGACCGGCCAGCGCGGCCCTGATCTGTGCGAGGTGGTGCTCGTTGTGGGACGCCACCTTATCGAACTCGTCCTTCAAGGTGCGCAGGCCGGTCGTGCTGTGCACGAATTCGCGGTCCCCGTTTCGCTCATACTGCGTGCCGACGTAATAGATGATGGCCGCCCGGGTCGGCTCGTAGAGGCGTTTCGACATATCCAACGGCAGCTGGCCGTAGTCGAGACCCCTGGCCCACGCGTCCTGATCGTACACCCAGATCACCTGCCCCGGCTCGCTGACCACCCGGCGAATGCGATACAGGAACACCGTCTCACTGTCCGCGAGGTGGTGGAGGATGAAGCGAACCGGCCATTTCCCCGCTCCGTAGGTGCGGGCCAGGTCGGCATTGCCGAGCGAGAAGTACCCCACCGTCTCGTCACGAGTGCGTTCCAGCTCGCGAATGAGCGTTGCCACGGTCGTCATGGTCGCCCTGTATCCTAGAGACAACTTGCTTAGTTGTCAATGACAACTATATTCCCCATCTCTTCTCAAACGGAGGCCCGCTCATGAAACGCGGCTGGCTCGGACTGGTCGGCGCCGTGCTGCCCACGCTCCTCGGCGCTCAGGCGGGACGCGGGGGGGGCCCCTACGCACGCATCGCGATCTTGCGTGCCCACGACGGACAGACCGTCGACTTCGAGGCCGGATACATCCGACACCTCGCGTGGCACCGGCAGGCCAGAGACCCCTGGGTCTGGTATGGTTGGAGCATCTGGGCCGGTGACCGAAACCGATGGTTCGTGTATGCGACGTTCGGCCACTCGGCTACGAGCCTGGATAGCGCAGTGGCTCCCGCGGACGACGAGCGGGACAACGTCCTCAACGTCGCGCCCCACGTCGAATACATCGGCAACGCCCTCTACGAGTACCTGCCCGCACTCTCACGCGGCACCGGGGAGCCGCAGCCGACCGCTCGACTCGAGTTCACCACGGTGGACCTGGTCCCCCTCCCCGGGGCGGAACAGGCGTTCGAGGCGGCCCTCGCAGGAGGCCAATCAGCCCTCCGAGGCGAGACCCTGTGGTATCGGATGATCGCGGGTGGCTCCACGCCGCGCTACGTCCGGCTTCGCCCACGGCCCACCTTGTCCGCGGTCCTCGATGGAAGGAGTGAACAGGCGGTTCCTGACAGTGCGCGTCACTTGATCACGAGGGTAACCGTCGAGATCTTGACGCTGCGACCAGATATGAGCCTCGGCCTCGGGTCGCCAGCTCCCTAAACCGCGGAGACCGGCATTGGGACGGTGCCTCGTCGTTCTGGCGCTGATCGTCACGGCGGGGGCCTGTCGCGAGCGTCGAGCGACGAGCGCCTCCCCGCCCGATACGACCTTTGCGGCCATGCAGGCGAGGGGTGAAACCGTCATGGGCGTCAATCAGTCCACGTCGGCCCATGTGTTCGAAGACTTGCCCGACGGGGGACGGATCATCCTCGAGACGCCGTCGGACAGCCTGGGCATCGCGCGGATCCGCCAGCACATGCGTGAGATCGCGGCGGCCTTTCAGGCCGGAGACTTTGCCAAGCCCTTTCAGGTCCACGCGGAAGCGGTACCCGGTACCGCCGTGATGACCGCCCGGCGTGCCACGATCGTCTACCAAGCGATCGACCGCCCTTCCGGCGGTGAGGTGCGGATCCGGACCACAGACCTGGCCGCCGTGACCGCGGTCCACGAGTTTCTGGCGTTCCAGCGCGGCGCCCATCACGCGGCGGGGCACGAATCGCAGCCAAGCCACAGCCATTGAGCAGCGCCGATGACCAAACGGCGCCGCCCCAAGTTGGCTCGCACGGTTCCCGGGATCTTCGTTCAGGCGGTGGCCCGCGTGCGCTCGTTCGGCCCCCCACTCCATAACTATCCGTATTCCGTCCCGGCGATTCGGCTTCTGACGGAGCTTGTGTTCGAGACACCAGTGACGTTCTTCGTCGGGGAGAACGGCTCGGGCAAGTCCACGCTGCTCGAGGGCATTGCGGTCGCGTTTGGATTGAACCCCGAGGGCGGGACGAAGCATGAGCGCTTCAGCACTCGGGCGACACATTCGGATCTGTTCGCTTCGCTGATCCTCACCAAGAGCCGGGACGCGCCCACCGACTCGTATTTTCTGCGGGCCGAATCCTTCTACAATGTGGCATCGGCCGTGGACCCGGGCGATGCGGATCGATACGGTGGTCGTGCTCTGCACGAGCAGTCGCACGGTGAGTCGTTTCTGTCGCTGGTCCTTCACCGGCTCCGCGGCAACGGACTGTATCTCTTCGACGAGCCGGAAGCCGCACTGTCACCCGCCCGCCAGCTCGCATTGCTCGCCGCGATGCACCGCCTCGTTCGACGCAATTCGCAGTTCATCATCGCCACACACTCTCCCATCCTGCTCGGGTACCCGGGAGCGACCATCTATCTCTTTGCCGAGTCGAAGCTCGCCCGAATCGACTACCTCGACACCGAGCACTACCAGATCACCAAGGCATTCCTGGAGCGGCCGGAGCGCATGCTAAACGAGCTACTCCGTCTGGACGACCCGTCGGACAAGTAGGGCTGCTATCTTCTTCCGGTAGATGGCCCAACACACGCGTGTCCTTTCGCTCGCCGCCCTCGGGCTCTTCGCTGCCGGTGCGGGCGGCTGTCTCGCCACCCGCGACCAGGCCGGCGCATCCCAGGCCCGTCAGGCCCCTCCCCCGGACTCGATCGCCCTGGCGGACTCGGCCCTGCATTTGTGCCGCGGGCTGTTCGGGGATGCGCAGATGGACTGCTACGACGGCTTTCTGGACCCCCTCGTCGCCTCGCGCGGCGTGCGCACCGCCATGGGGACGCTGAACGTCCTCGGCGCGCGGGATCCCCAGCTCCACGTGGACGGGCACGTCTACGCGCACGCTATCGGGATAACCGCCGGCCGCGCCGGGGGCGCCGACCTGACCCGCGCCTTCGCGAGCTGCACCGAGATTTTCCAGTCGGGCTGTTATCATGGCGTGATTCAGGCGTACTTCGAGCGGGTCCGGACGGTGGACACGGCCAACGCGAACCGGATGTGCAGCTCGTACGCGTCGCCCGGCGCCGACCAGTGGCTCCGGTTCCAGTGTGTGCACGGCATGGGCCACGGGCTCATGATGGTCTACGCGCACAACCTGCCGCGCGCGCTGTCCGGGTGCGACTTGCTGCGCGCCGAATGGGACCGCGAGTCGTGCTACGGTGGCGCGTTCATGGAGAATGTCGTCAACGCGACGGCGCCGCATCACGCCTCGCACATGCTCCACTCGCACGCCGAGTCGCACGAGAGCGACGCGGCGCCCTTCAAAGCTCTGGATTCAACCGATCTGCAATACCCCTGCTCGATCGTGGCCCAGCGCTATCTCGTCGCCTGTTACAACATGCAGACGTCGGTGATGCTGTACTTCACGCACGGCGATATCGGGGCGGCGGCACGGAGCTGCCTGGGCGCGCCGCTGTCGCTCCGCCCCGTGTGCTACCAGGGCCTCGGGCGCGAGATCAGCGCGTACTCGCGGCAGGTCCACCGTGAGGCGATCCGCCTGTGCGGCCTGTCGCCCGCGGAGTATCAGCCGTGGTGCCACGTGGGCGTGGTGAAGAACTTCATCGATCTGACGGCCAACGTCGACGACGGCATCGCGTATTGCCGCGACCTTTCGGGGTCCGCCAACCGGCTCAAGTGCTACGAGGCCGTGGGGGAGGAGATCGCGACGCTGCGCAACGACCCGAAGGAGCGCGAGGCGGCCTGCGCCGCGGTCGCGGAGGCCTACCGGGACGCGTGCCGCTCCGGCGCGCGTCTCCCCAGGGGGCGACCGAGCTAGATCCCCGGCATGCACGAGCACGCCACGCTGTTGCGCCCCGACGCACGCGATCAGACCCCTCGCGGGATCTCGTCGGGCTTCCCAGTCGATCTGCTCAGCCAGTCTGCCGGACGCCTCCGCGTCCTGGCCCTGCTGTACGCGTTCGTCTACTTCATGGCCGGAATCTTTCCGGCCCTGCTGTTCGCCGAGGATCGGGCCCGATTCTTAGGGAGCTTCCTGCAATGGGGCCCCAGTGTGCTCGCGATCGGCGTCGCGTTGCTCGTCGCGGCAGTAATCGGGAGTGCGCGCCTTCCGCTTCCCGCTGCGATGAACATCGGCCTAGCATTCGAGATCGTCAGCAGCTACGGCATCGCCGCGGGCGAATTCGCCGATCCGATGGGACTCGAGATGCACGGCGGCGGCCACATGGGGCTTTCGTGGGTCGCCGTGTGGGTCGTGCTGTTCACGGTCGTCGTGCCCACCGCGCCGCGTCGGGCGTTGCTAGCCGCCCTGGCTTCGGTCAGCTCGGTCCCCGTCGTCATCGGGGTCATAATGGTGTCCCGCGCCACCTCACTCAGGCTGGACCCGGGACAGTTCTTCTTCGGGCTAATCTTCCCCTACCTCCTCGTAGTAGGCATGGCCTACGTGGGCGCCCGTGTGGTCTACTACCTGGGTACCGAGGTCAAACGCGCGCGCGAGCTGGGGAGCTACTACCTGGAGGAAAAGCTCGGAGAGGGAGGGATGGGAGAGGTGTGGCGAGCGCGCCATCGGATGCTGGCACGGCCCGCCGCCATCAAGCTCATTCGTCCATCCGTTGTCGGGGACGCGCGCCCCGGGGTGTCCACGGAGGCGCTCCGCCGATTCGAGCGCGAAGCCCAGGTGATCGCGCGCCTCCGGTCACCCCATACGGTGGAGCTCTTCGATTTCGGAATCGCCGCCGACGGCGCGTTCTACTACGTGATGGAGCTGCTCGACGGCCTCGACGCCGACTCGCTCCTGCAGCGCTTCGGGCCCACCCCGCCCGAGCGGGCCATCTACCTCCTGCGCCAGGTGTGTCACTCGTTGTCGGAGGCCCAGTCTTGTGGCCTGGTGCATCGCGACATCAAGCCCGCGAACATCTTCGTCTGCCGCTACGGCGAAGAATTCGACTTCGTAAAGGTGCTGGATTTCGGGATCGTGCGAACGGTCCGCGATGCCGCGGAGACGAGCACGGTACGCACGCGGGAGAACGTCGTTCATGGAACGCCGGCGTTCATGGCCCCAGAGCAGGTGATGGGGACCGCGGTGGACGGCCGCACCGATATCTATGCGACCGGCTGCGTGGCCTACTGGCTCCTGACCGGGCAGCTCGTGTTCACCGCGGACACGCCGATGGGGATGCTTGTGCAACACGCCCAGACCACGCCCATACCTCCATCTGCCCGGGCGGGCCGGCCGATCCCCAGGCCACTCGAAGACCTCATCCTCGCCTGTCTGGCGAAGGACCCCGCCGATCGGCCGCAGTCCGCCAAAGAGCTGTCGCGCCGACTGGCCGAGATCGAGGGCGCGAGCTCCTGGACCCAAGACCGGGCCCGGGAGTGGTGGGCCCAGCACCAGGTGACGGAACCGCCCTAATCAGCGATCAGCGGTTCGCCCCCGCTGCACCTCCGGCCCCGCCGAGCTCGCTGACCGTCCCCGCGAGCACCCGCACCTTCGCGGGATCCGCCGCAGCGGACGCGTCGCTATCGAGGCGTGCGGCCAGACGCGTCAGGGCATCACGCCGAGCCTGCCCCGCGAGCTTTTCCGCGCTGGCCAGGTCCCGCCGCAGCGCCGACACAGAGTCCGCCGAGAGGCCGTTCGAGCGCGCCAGCTGGTCCAAATGCGCGCGCGCCAACACGAAGCTCGCCGGCCAGACGAACTTGGGTTGGTCCTGCGTGTTGAAGTACTCGACCTGCACCGATTTCGCCGCGTCGATCTCGTTCTGCGATATGAACCCACTCGGCTTGAGCTCGACGATGTCGAGTCCGCGGGCGATCTCCGAGCTGACGATCACGCCGTTGTACCAGTAGGCCGACCAGGTTCCACCGTCCGCCATCTTCGTCCCGTCGACGGGTCCGCGATCGAAAAATGCGATCTCCCTGGGATGCGCTGGATCCGTCCACTCGAACACGGAGATCCCGCCCTGGTACCAGGCCTGGACC
Organism: Gemmatimonadales bacterium; assembly: GCA_035577025.1. Taxonomy (GTDB): domain Bacteria; phylum Gemmatimonadota; class Gemmatimonadetes; order Gemmatimonadales; family GWC2-71-9; genus AG41. The sequence goes on along the minus strand of DATLVU010000010.1, from coordinate 4,965 downwards.
ATGATGTCCCGACCCGGGATCGGGATGAGCGAGCCGTTGTGGGCCACGCAGTTCTCGAACTCGGTCTGCGGAGCCACCATCTTGTAGTAGCTCTGGAACGTCATCTTGTTGTCGGCGACCGTAAAGATCGCGTCCGCTCCCCACTCGTGCTTGTCGGTCGCGCGGCACTTGGGTGCCCCGCCCCCACCCCACTCGTCAGAAAACAGCAGCTTCGTGCCGTCGTTGTTGAACGTCGCGGAGTGCCAGTAGGAGAAGTTCGAGTCGGACACAGCATCGAGGCGCTTGGGGTTCGCCGCGTCGCGGATATCGAGCAGGAGGCCGTACCCGCCGCACGCGCCGCCCGCCAGCCCGATGGCCGGATACACGGTGATGTCGTGGCACTGGTTCGGGCCGGGCTTCGCGCCGCTCGGCGTCCCCGGAGGGGGGGCCATCATCGCCTCCATCATATTCTGAATGGCGGCGCGCACGCCGGCGCTATCGGCGGCGGTCGGCGTTCCCGTACCGCCCCTGGCCTTCATGACGCTGTCCAGCATCGGATTGGTCCATTCCTTCTCTAGGACGAATTCCCTCTCGCCCATCTTCGCGGTAAAGCCCCCTTGCGCGCGCCACTCGGCGGCAGCCTTCGCCGAGGCGGCGATGTCTTCAGGCGTTTCGCCGTGTCTGGGCGGTGCCGTGAGGCCGCTGAAGATCCGCGGCGATGTCACGATCGCCGCCTGCTCGGGATGCGCCAGCGGCACCTTGATGACCTCGATCCGGAAGAGCGCGCTGTTCGGGTTCGAGTCCGGTGCCACCCGCACGCAACCGGGGAGCTCGCTCGCCGAGCGCACCGGCGCCGACCCCGACACGTAGACGTACACGTTGTCCCGGTCGTTCGGGTCGATCACCACGGTGTGCGTATGTGAGCCGCGGCAGGTCTGCACGTTCGCGATGTACTTGGGATTGGCGATGTCCGAGATGTCGAAGATCCGGATCCCGCGGAGCCGGGCGGTGCTGACCGAATCGTGGACGCCCTGCGTCCCGCAGTCGAGCCGCCCGCCCATCCCCTCGCCCGATACGAAGAGCAGGTTCTTGTACACGGACACGTCGCTCTGCGACGCCGGGCAGACATACCCGACCTTTAGGGTGGGCTTGGCCGGGTTCGAGATGTCCCAGACCTGAAAGCCGTTGTAGTTCCCCTGAATCGCGTACTTGCCGATGAACGCGAGGTCCGAGTTGGTCACGCCGGCGAACTTCTCGGGCGGCGGAGTTTGCGAGAGCACGCGCAGGTTCCAGGTGGCCTCCCCGGCGTTGAACAGTCCCGGCTTGAGGCCGACCCGCGGGTCGGGGTTCGGCGCGACGGTCGACATGTTCGCGCCGCCGGAGGATGCGCAGCCGGCGAGAGAGCCCAATCCGACGGCGAGTCCCAGGAATGCTGCGAATCTCATGGCGTCAGTCCTCCATCATTGGCCGGTGGGTTGGAAGAGAAGCGCGGCCAGCATCTTCTGCATCCGGGCGATTTCGGTCGTTTGATCGGCGAACACGTCGGAGGCGAACCGGTACACTCTCTCCTGCTCGCCCGCGCCCTGGTCGAACAGCTGATTCACCATCGTGATGGCGCCCCGATGGTGCTGAATCATGTAGGTGAGAAACAAGCGATCGAACTCGCGCCCCCGGGCACGATCGAGCTGCGCGAGCTGCTCGCCCGTCAGCATGCCCGGCATCATGGCGGCCGGATCCATTTCCGGCATCATGGCGTGCGACGCGTTCAGGTCGGGCAGGGCCTCGTGACGATCACGCAGCCAGCGCTGCATCAGCGCGATCTCGTCCCCCTGGCCCACGACGATCCGCTCGCACAACGCGCGCAGCGAGGGGCTGGCATCGTGCGAGGGAGCCCAGCCGGCGATCAGCACGGCCTGGGCATGGTGATGGATCATGCCCGTCATGAAGCGGACGTCCGCCGCGGTGTAGTCCGGTCGCGCGCTGTCCGCGCCCGCTGGAGCCTGACCCGCGGCAGGCGACCATGCGAGGGCGGCGAGCACGCCGAGGGCGACGGTCGGCCTCATGACCATGAATTCCCCATGCCAAGGAGGCTGATAATGCCGCCCCCCGCGCGTCAGGGGAAGGCTCGGGTACGTCATGGTCACGTGAAGGAGGGGCCCCACCGGCATTATCATCTACTCTGGTAATCACAAGGAGAAGACTATGACGAAGCTAGCCCTCCCGGTCAGCATGCTCCTCATGCTTGCTGCCTCAACGGGAGTGGCACAGGGGCAAGACGCAAAGACGCTGTACCCGGGGGCGGATCTCAAATGGACCGATGGCCCGCCCGCGCTCCCGAAGGGCGTCAAGATGGCGTTGCTCGAAGGAAATCCGGCGCAGCCTGGCATGTTCACGATGCGCCTCAAGTTTCCGGACGGCTCGGCGGTGGGGCCGCACTGGCACACACAGACCGAGCACGTAACAGTCATCGCCGGCGTGTTGCATCTAGGTATGGGGGAGAAGTTCGACCGCTCGGCCGCGCGGACACTCGTGGCCGGGTCTTTCGGCTACTGGCCGGCGGGAACCAGGCACTTCGCCTGGGCGGAGGGCGAGACGATTCTGCAGCTGCACGGTCAGGGGCCCTGGACGATCACCTTCGTCAACGCCGCGGACGACCCGCGAACGCCGACGCGACGTTAAGGAGAACCGGCAGCGCCGTGGACGCGAAGAGGCTGGAACAGCTGTGGCATCACTACCGTGCGCTATCTGACGCCAAGATCGCGGAGCTGCATGCCGAAGGGCCAGCGGCGTACGCCTCCCCGGAAAGCTGGGAGCTTCTCGATAGGGAATTCCGGCGACGCGGGGCCGGAGTCGAAGCGCAAGAGGACGAGGTGATTGCGGCCTGGCGAGACGATGTATCGATTGCCGAAACCGAGTCCAACGTGACGGCGCGACGGGCTCCGCTCGGGGAGCGCATCGGCGCGATCGCGGTGGACGCGGTCACACTTGCCGCGCTCGCGGTCATGATGGGGTGGGCAGCTGGGGACTGGGGGATAGGAGCGGCGCTCCTCATCGCCGTGCTCTACTATCCGGTTACGGAATTGCTCTTTCAGAAGACGCTCGGGAAGGCGGCGCTGAAATTACGCGTGGTCCGCCTCGACGGCTCACGGCCAGGCCTCGGTGCGATACTCATCAGGGCTTTGGTCCGACCGCTCTCGGTAATGAGCCTTCACTCGGTACATGTAGTGCTCGCGGGCGCATTCCGCGGCTGGAAGCACGACCTCATCAGCAGGACTCAAGTGATTCGGGAAACCGCCTCGCAGTCAGCCCCGGCACCATCATCTGACGACAGGGTATTGACCTCGATCATGCGTCCGGTCCCGAGGGCTACGTCATCGTCGCTCCGTACTCCACTCCGCGGTTCATCCCCGGCGTGCTATCTCCCTCTGAGCTCTTGCGTGCCCTTAAGGATTACGGACACTTGATCCACCTGCTTCAGACCTAGCTCGCCTGCCTTGCGCCGGTGCCCGCTCGCGGCGCAGCTTAGGCCATCCGCGAGGCAGGCAGTCGATGCACCGAGCTTCCTTTCTTCTTCGGGACTTTTCATGAGACACGCGCTGCTCGCGACACTCGTGCTGGGCGGCGGCGCTCCGGTGGTGGCACGTGCCCAGAGCCCCGTGGACTCCGCCCTCGCCGCGTTCATCGCGACCATTCGCGCGGTCGACAACCATACGCACGTGAACACGACCGTCCCGCGCGACTCAGAGTTCGATGCCCTCCCGCTCGACGGGCTTCCCCCGTTCGCGCTCCCCACGCGCATCGACCCGAACAATCTTGAGCTCCTCGCCGGATACAAGGAGCTCTACGGGTACCAGTACACGGACCTGAGCGACGCGCATCGAGCCGACCTCCACGCCGCCGTGGAGCGCGTGGCCCGGGAGCAGGGCGAGCGGTTCCCGGAATGGGTGCTCGACAAGATCGGCGTCGAGGTGATGCTGGCGAACCGGATCGCGATGGGGCCAGGCGTTGCACCGCCCCGTTTCCGCTGGGTGTCGTATGTGGACGCCCTGATGCTGCCCCTGTCGACGACCGCCGAGCGCGCCGCTACGCCGGACTACCGGGTGCTGTATCCGCTCGAGGGGCGCCTGCTGCGACGTTACCTCACGGACCTCCACATGACGAAGGTTCCCCCGACGTTGGCCGCGTATCTGCGCACCGTGGTCACGCCAACGCTCGAGCGACAGCGTCAGAACGGTTGTGTGGCCGTGAAGTTCGAGGCGGCATATCTGCGCGCGCTCGATTTCGACGAGGCATCGGAAGTCAGTGCGCGGGCGGTGTACGCGCGCTACGCGGCGGGTGGCCTGCCGCCGCATGCCCAGTACAAGGCCCTTCAGGACTTCCTGTTTCGGTACATCGCGCGCGAAGCTGGTCGCCTCGGCATGGCGGTGCACATCCATTCTCTCGAGGGAGGTGGAGGGTTCTATCGCGCGGCGGGCAGCGATCCGCTCCTATTGGAATCGGCGTTCAACGACTCGACCCTCCGTGGCACCAGCTTCGTCATCATCCATGGGGGCGGCATATTCGCGTCGCACGCCGGCGCGATGCTGTGGAAGCCGAACGTGTGGCTGGACATGTCCGCCATGGACCAGCTCCTCCCGCCCGCGACGCTCGCCCCGGTGCTCCGCGGCTGGCTGGAGCAGTATCCCGACAAGGTGCTCTACGGGAGCGATGCATTCACGCTCGGCCCCGACGCCGGGTGGGAGCTGGGCGCCTGGCTCGCCGAGACGACGGCGCGCCGGGCACTCGGGATCGCGCTCACGGGTATGATGCGGGACAGGGAGATTACCCGGGCCCGCGCCGAGGAGATTGCCACCATGGTACTGCGAACGAATGCGGCGAAGCTGTACAAGCTACCGCTGCAGTGAGATGCAGCGGTTCCGTTGGATCGCCTCTTGTATCCTGGCAACGGGCTTGCTCGGGTGTCACGGGGACGCCACGGGCCTCGCC
>DATLVU010000009.1:0-14197 GCA_035577025.1 Gemmatimonadales bacterium | reverse complement strand
CCGTGCACTCGCGCTTCCATGTGCCGCTCGGTGCGACGCTGATGGTGGCGGACGGTGCCAAGGTGGCGCGCGACGGCGTGCTGTTCACGTGGGATCCGTACACCAACCCCATCATGACGGATGTGGCGGGTGTGGTGCGCTTCGTAGACATCGTCGAAGACGAGACGGTGCGCGAGGAGCTGGACGAGCTCACTGGTCGACGCCAGCGGGTGATCATCGAGGACCGGGACAAGAAGCTGCACCCGCACATCGAGATCATCCAGAAGAAGGGCGAGAAGGAAAAGCGCCTGCGCGACTTCGTGATTCCGGAAGGCGCTCAGCTGACCGTCGAAGACGGCCAGGAAGTGTACGCCGGACTCGTACTCGCCAAGGTGTCACGCGAGGCGTACAAGACGCGGGACATCACGGGCGGCCTGCCGCGTGTGGCCGAGCTGTTCGAGGCCCGCCGGCCGAAGGATCCGGCCACGATCTCAGAGATCGACGGCACCGTGCGGTTCGGCGAGATCAAGCGCGGGAAGCGCGAGATCTATGTCCACCCCGAGGAGGGCGAGCCGCAGCTGTACGAAGTGCCCGCCGGCAAGCACTTGCGCGTGCATGAGGGCGACCGGGTGCGCGCCGGTGACCGGCTGACCGAGGGTCCGGTGAATCCGCACGACATTCTGCGGATCAAGGGCCCGCGGGCGGTGCAGGAGTACCTGCTGAACGAGGTCCAGGAGGTGTACCGGCTGCAGGGTGTGAAGATCAACGACAAGCACATCGGCGTCATCGTACGCCAGATGCTGCAGAAGGTGAAGGTGGTGGAGCCGGGAGACACAGAATTCCTGGAGGGTGAGAACATCGACAAGCAGACGTTCAGCGATATCAACGAGCGCGCCGTCAAGAAGGGCGGCAAGCCGGCCACGCGGGAGCCGTTGCTCCTGGGCATCACCAAGGCGAGTCTCACGACGCAGTCGTTCATCTCGGCGGCGTCGTTCCAGGAGACGACCCGGGTGCTGACCGACGCGGCGATCCGCGGGGCGCGGGACGACCTCCTCGGATTGAAGGAGAACATCATTATCGGGCATCTCATCCCGGCGGGAACGGGCATCTACCGCTACCACGACATTGAGATCGAGCCGCCGGAGGGCTTCCAGCCTCCGCCGCCGCCGCCCGAGCCGACACCGGGGACGGTGCCGAGTCCGTTCCCGGAGGAAGTGGAAGCGGACTGACCGTCGGACAGTAGGACAGTTTTATGTAGGGGCGCAGCGTGCTGCGCCCCTACATTGTTATGCCATGGTCGAACACGTGTCGCCCGCATCGATCATGGATGAGAAGCCCCTGAGCCCGGCGGACAGGGGTTGCCCTAACCCCAATCCCCCCTCTATCTTGGAAGTCTATTTGGCAACTTTTGCCTTGGGGTTATGCCGACAATCAATCAGCTCGTCCGACACGGCCGCCGCGCCGTCGAAGGAAAAGAGAAGGCGCCGGCGCTCCGCGGTAATCCGCAGAAGCGGGGCGTCTGTACGCGCGTCTACACCACGACGCCCAAGAAGCCGAACTCGGCGCTCCGCAAGGTTGCGCGCGTCCGGCTGACCAACGGGTTCGAGGTGACGGCCTACATCCCGGGCGAGGGGCATAACCTGCAGGAGCACTCGATCGTGATGATCCGCGGCGGCCGCGTGAAAGATCTGCCGGGGGTGCGTTATCACATCATCCGCGGCACGCTCGACGCCGCGGGCGTGAACGAGCGCAAGCAGTCGCGCTCCAAGTACGGCGCCAAGCGGCCCAAGGCGGCGACGGCATGAGCAGGAGAAAGAAGGCGGTTCGGCGGCCGGTGCCGGCCGATCCGCGCTACGATAGCCAGACGGTGTCGAAGTTCTTGAATAACCTGATGGAGCGGGGCAAGAAGTCGCTCGCCGAGCGGGTGTTCTACTCGGCGATGGACCTGATCGAGCAACGCACCGGGCAGCCGGGCGTGAACGTGTTCAAGCAGGCGCTGTCGAACGTCAAGCCCGCGCTCGAGGTGAAGTCCCGCCGCGTCGGCGGCGCGACGTACCAGGTGCCGGTGGAAGTGCGGCCGGAGCGGCGCACCGCGCTCGGCATGCGCTGGCTGATCTCGTATAGCCGCGCGCGCCGCGAAAAGAATATGGCCGAACGGCTGGCCGCCGAGCTGATCCTCGCCTCGAAGGGCGAGGGCGAGACGATTAAGAAAAAGGAAGACACGCACCGGATGGCAGAGGCTAATCGGGCCTTCGCGCATTACCGGTGGTAAGGACGGGCAAGGCATGCCTTGCCCCCACCTTTTAACGGACAACTTCGGGACCCTGCGCTAAGGGATCCTGCGTCGAGGAGGCCGAAAGCTTCCCGACGAGAGCGGAGCGAGACCGGCCCGATGACGGGCGTCCCGGTCGCCCCGCGTTTTTGCTGACTGAAGGAATGTATGGGCAAGGCATGCCTTGCCCCAACGCCTGAACAGGACGCGATGGCTCGGACGACACCGCTCGACAGGATTCGCAACATCGGCATCATGGCCCACATCGATGCCGGGAAAACGACTACGACCGAGCGCATCCTGTACTACACGGGCCGCACCTACAAGCTGGGTGAGGTGCACGACGGCACCGCGACCATGGACTGGATGGAGCAGGAGCAGGAGCGCGGCATCACCATTACGTCCGCCGCCACCACCGCCTTCTGGCCGCGCCGCAACGAGCAGTTTCGGATCAACATCATCGACACGCCGGGCCACGTGGACTTCACCGTCGAGGTGGAGCGCAGCTTGCGCGTCCTCGACGGCGCCATCACCGTGCTCGACGCGGTCGGCGGCGTCGAGCCCCAGACGGAAACCGTCTGGCGCCAGGCGGACCGCTACCACGTCCCGCGCATCATCTTCGTCAACAAGATGGACCGCGTGGGCGCGGACTTCGAGATGTGCGTCAAGATGGTCCGCGAGCGCCTCGGCGCGAACGTCGTGCCGATCCATCTGCCCCTGGGCTCGGGCGAGCTGTTCACCGGCATCATCGACCTCATCCGTCAGGTCGAGATCGTCTACGACGACGACGACGCGTCCCTCGGTAAGAAATACGTCGAGGGACCGGTCCCGGCGGCCCTGAAGGACAAGGTGAAGGAGATGCGACATCACCTGCTCGAGTCGATCGTCGAGCAGGACGACGCCATTCTCCACAAGTACTTGGAAGAGCACGAGCTCTCCGAAGACGAGATCCGCACGGTGTTGCGCAAGGCCACGATCTCGGGCAAGGTCGTGCCCGTACTCGCGGGCGCCGCCTTCAAGAACAAGGGCGTCCAGGCGCTGCTCGACGCTGTCGTGGACTTCCTGCCGTCGCCGATGGACGTACCGGCGATCCAGGGCCATCTGCCGCATCACGACGCGACCCACGCGCTCCGCAAGGCCGCGGACGAAGAGCCGTTCTCGGCGCTGGCGTTCAAGATCATGACGGATCCGTACGTGGGGAAACTGACGTTCTTCCGCGTGTATTCGGGCGTCCTCGCCGCCGGCTCGTACATCTATAACAGCACCAAGGACCGCAAAGAGCGCATCGGTCGCCTCCTCCAGATGCATGCCAACAAGCGCGAGGAGATCGAAGAAGTGCGCGCGGGCGACATCGCCGCGGCCATCGGCCTGAAGGAGACGAAGACCGGTGACACGCTGTGCGACGAAGGCCATCCGATTATCCTCGAGGCGATGAAGTTCCCCGAGCCGGTGATCTCGGTCGCCATCGAGCCCAAGACCAAGGCCGACCAGGACAAGCTCTCGATCGCGCTGCAGAAGCTGTCCGAAGAAGACCCGACGTTCCGCGTCCATTCGGACGCCGAGACGGCGCAGACGATCATTTCGGGGATGGGCGAGCTGCACCTGGAGATCATCGTCGAGCGCATGCGGCGGGAGTTCAAGGTCGACGCGAACGTCGGCCGGCCGCAGGTGGCGTACCGCGAGACGGTCCGGAAGCGCGTCGAAGAGGTCGAGGGGAAGTTTATCCGCCAGACCGGCGGGCGCGGCCAGTACGGCCACGTCGTGATCAACATGGAGCCCGGCGAGCCGGGCACGGGCTTCGTGTTCGAGGACAACATCGTGGGCGGCGTGATCCCCCGCGAATACATCGGCCCGGTGGAGCAGGGCGTGAAGGAAGCGCTCGAGAATGGGGTCCTCGCGGGCTATCCGATGGTGGACGTGAAGGTCGAGCTCGTGGACGGGTCGTACCACGACGTGGACTCGAGCGAGATGGCATTCAAGATCGCCGGCTCCATGGCCGTGAAAGAGGCCGCCCGCCAGGCGCATCCCGTCTTGCTCGAGCCGATGATGGATGTGGAGGTGGTCACCCCGTCTGATTACATGGGCGACGTCATCGGCGATCTCTCTGCTCGGCGCGGAAAAATCGGAGGCATGACGCAGCGCGCCGACGCGCAGGTCGTCGCCGCGACCGTTCCGTTGTCGGAGATGTTCGGCTACTCGACCACGCTGCGCTCCATGAGCCAGGGCCGCGCGATCTACAGCATGCAGTTCAGTCACTATCAGGAAGTGCCGAAACAGAAAGCGGAAGAGATTGTGTCGAAGGTGAGAGGCTAAGAGAGGAGATCATGGCCAAGGCCAAGTTTGAACGCACGAAGCCCCACGTCAACGTGGGCACGATTGGCCACGTGGACCACGGGAAGACGACCTTGACCGCGGCGCTGACGAAGGTGGCGGCGGACAAGGGCCTCGCGACCTACGTGACCTACGATCAGGTGGCGAAGGCGAGTGAGTCGCAGGGGCGGCGCGACGCGACGAAGATCCTGACGATCGCGACGTCGCACGTGGAGTACGCGACGACGGAGCGGCACTACGCGCACGTGGACTGCCCGGGACACGCCGACTACGTGAAGAACATGATCACGGGGGCGGCGCAGATGGACGGGGCGATCCTGGTGGTCTCGGCCGTGGACGGGCCGATGCCGCAGACGCGGGAGCACATTTTGTTGGCGCGGCAGGTGAACGTGCCGGCGATCGTCGTGTTTCTCAATAAGTGCGATCTGGTGGACGACGCGGAGCTGCTGGACCTGGTGGAGCTCGAGGTGCGGGAGCTGTTGAGCAAGTATGAGTTCCCCGGGGACGACGTGCCGGTGATCCGCGGGTCGGCGCTGAAGGCGATCGCGGGCGACAAGGCGTGGGTGGGAAAGGTGGAGGAGCTGCTGGCGGCGCTGGACAAGCATATCCCGGTGCCGAAGCGGGACGTGGAGAAGCCGTTCCTGATGCCGGTGGAGGACGTGTTCTCGATCACGGGGCGGGGGACGGTGGCGACGGGGCGGATCGACCGGGGGAAGGTGAAGGTGGGGGAGGAAGTGGAGCTGGTGGGGTTTGGGACGGACAAGAAGACGGTGGTGACGGGGGTGGAGATGTTCCGCAAGCTACTGGATGAGGGGCAGGCGGGGGACAACGTGGGGCTGTTGCTGCGGGGGGTGGATAAGACGGATGTGGAGCGGGGGATGGTGCTGGCGAAGCCGAAGAGCATCACGCCGCACACGCAGTTTGAGAGCGAGGTGTACGTGCTGACGAAGGAAGAGGGCGGGCGGCATACCCCATTTTTCAAGGGCTACCGGCCGCAGTTTTACTTCCGGACGACGGACGTGACGGGGGCGGTGGAGTTGCCGGCGGGGGTGGAGATGGTGATGCCGGGGGACAACACGAAGATGACGATCGAGCTGATCACGCCGATCGCGATGGAAGAGCAGCTGCGGTTCGCGATTCGCGAAGGCGGGCGCACGGTGGGCGCCGGCGTGGTCACGAAAATCCTGAAATAGTGCGGAGTGGGGAATGCGGAGTGCGGAGTATCAATTCCGCATTCCGCACCCCGCACTCCACACTCGAGGTTCTATGGCTGGCAAAATCCGGATTCGTCTCAAGGCATTCGACCACGCCCTGATCGATCAGGCCGCGGCCGACATCGTGCGTACCGCCGAAAAAACCGGCGCGCAGGTCTCGGGCCCGATCCCGCTGCCCACCAAGCGGCAGCTCTGGACCGTGCTCCGGAGCCCGCACATCGACAAGAAGAGCCGCGAGCAGTTCGAGCTCAAGACGCATAAGCGGCTGATCGATATCCTGGATACTCGGTCCCAGACCATCGATGCCCTGACCAAGCTCGATCTCCCGGCGGGCGTCGATGTCGAGATCAAAGTGCAGTAACGGACGACGGATGACGGACAACGGACGACCGCAATGACCGGATTGATCGGCAGGAAACTCGGCATGACGCGTGTCTTCGACGCCGAAGGCTCACACGTGCCGGTCACGGTGATCGAGGCAGGCCCGTGCCCCGTCGTGCAGGTGGCGGGGTCGCAAGTGCAGCTCGGCTTCGAGCGGAAGAAGGCGACGCGCACGGCCAAGGCGCTCGCGGGTCACGCCAAGAAGGCGGGCCTCGAGGCCGCGCCGCGGGTGCTCCAGAGCTTCCCGATCGCAGCACCGGCGGAGGGCAAAGAGCCGCCCAAGGCGGGTGACACGGTGACCGTGGCGATTTTCGCCGCCGGCGACCTCGTGAAGGTCACCGGGGTCAGCAAGGGTCGTGGGTTTCAGGGCGTTGTGCACCGCCATCATTTCGGAGGCGGCCCCGAAACCCACGGGAACACGCGGCATCGCAAGCCCGGGTCGATCGCTCCCGGAACCGACCCGTCGCGAATCATCAAAGGCAAACGGATGCCTGGCCACATGGGCGCGCGCAACTTCACCGAGATGGGCTTGAGCGTCGTCAAGGTGGACGCGGAGCGGAACCTGCTGTTCGTGCGCGGCTCGGTGCCCGGGCCGATGAACGGATTGCTCACGGTGCGCAAGCAGGGAGGGCGGAGTCGCCATGATTGAGGCACCACATTACTCCGCCGCCGGCGCCAAGAAGAAGTCGGTGCGCCTCCCGGACGCGCTGTTCGACGGCACGGTAAACGAGGACGTCCTGCACCGCGCGGTGGTGACGTATCTCGCCAACCAGCGCCAGGGCACACACGACACGAAAACGCGGAGCGAGGTCTCGGGCGGCAATCAGAAGCCGTGGCGGCAGAAGGGCACCGGCCGGGCGCGGCAGGGCTCCACGCGCGCCCCGCACTGGAGGCACGGCGGCATCGTCTTCGGGCCGCACCCACGCGACTATCGCCTGGGCATCCCCAAGAAAATCCGCCAGCTCGCGAAGAAGTCGGCGTTGAACGCGCGGGCCCGCGAGGAAGCCTTCTTCGTGGTGGACCCGCTCGAGTACGAGAAGCCGAAGACCAAGACGCTCGCCGAGCTGCTCGGTAAGCTCGGTGTGGCGGAGAAGAAAGTGCTGGTGCTCACCGCAGGCGCCGCCAACGCGCACAACGTCTACCTCTCGGGCCGCAACATCCCCAAGGTGCACGTGATGCGGTTCGCCGATGCCACGGCCTACGAGATTCTCTGGGCCGATGCCGTCGTGGTCGAGCTGCCCGCGCTCGGGGAAGCCTCCGAGAAGGCGCAGGCGGCGGCCGAAGGAGAGGCGGCGAATGCCTGATCAACATCGTCTGATCCTGGGGCCGGTGATCACCGAGAAATCCTCGGCGGCCTTTCAGGCGCGCAAGGAATACGCGTTTCGCGTACATGCCGAAGCCACGAAGCCGCAGATCCGCGCGGCGATCGAAGCGCTCTTCAAGGTGTCCGTAACGGACGTGCGGACGCTGGTAGTGCGCGCCCGGCGGCGCACTGGTGGTCTGCGCGTGGCACGCGCCGGCCGACGGCCGGCATGGAAAAAGGCGATCGTGACCCTGAAGGAAGGCGACGCCATCCCGGTGTTCGAGGGCTGATATGGGTATCCGACAGTTCAAGCCGGTCACGCCGGCCACGCGGTTCCGCTCGGTGTCGGACTTCGCCGAAATCACGAAGACCGAGCCCGAGAAATCGCTCGTCGAGCCGCTGCGGCGCACGGGCGGGCGCAACAACAAGGGCCACATCACCAGCCGGTGGCAGGGCGGCGGGCACAAGCGCCAGTATCGCCGCATCGATTTCCGGCGGAACAAGTTCGGCATCCTCGCGAAGGTGGCGAGCATCGAGTACGATCCGAACCGCACCTCGCGCATCGCTCTGCTGCACTACGCGGACGGCGAGAAGCGCTACATCCTGGCGCCGAAAGGGCTGGCGGTCGGTGACACGGTGGTCTCGGGGCCGGGCTCGGACATCCGCGTCGGCAACACGATGCCGCTGTCTGAGATCCCGCTCGGCACCACGGTGCACAACGTGGAGCTCAAGATCGGGCGCGGCGGCCAGCTCGCGCGCTCGGCCGGGACCGGTGTGCAGGTCGTAGCCAAGGAAGGCAACTACGTCACGCTCCGCCTCCGGTCGACCGAGATGCGCATGGTGCGGGGCGAGTGTCTCGCCACCATCGGGGAGGTCGGCAATCCCGAGCACGAGCTCCTTTCGATCGGCAAGGCCGGCAAGACGCGCTGGCTGGGTCGGAATCCGCGGGTGCGTGGAGTGGCGATGAACCCGGTCGACCATCCGCTCGGTGGCGGTGAGGGCAAGACGTCGGGTGGACGGCCGCCGACCAATCCGTGGGGCAAGGTCGAAGGCAAGAAGACGCGCCACAAGAAGAAACCGTCGACGAAACTGATCGTGCGCGGACGCAAGCGCGGGAAGGCGACACAGTAATGGGACGGAGTGTCAAGAAAGGGCCGTACGTCGAGGAGTCGCTCCTCGTCAAGATCCAGGCCCTGAACGAGAAAAACGAGAAGAAGGTCTTCAAGACCTGGTCGCGGCGATCGACCATCACGCCCGACTTCGTCGGGCACACCCTCGCGGTGCACAACGGGAACAAGTTCATCCCGGTGTACATCACCGAGAACATGGTCGGCCACAAGCTCGGCGAGTTCGCGGCGACGCGGCTGTTCCGCGGCCACTCGGCCAAGGGCTCGGCGCAGGAGCGTGAAGAGGCCGCCGCGGCCGCGGCCGAGCAGCCGCCCGCGCCCAAGGAGTAGGCGATGGAAGCCCGAGCGATCCAGCGAACCGTGCGGCAGTCGGCGCGCAAGATGCGCCTCGTGATCGACCAGATCCGGGGTCGCGCGGTGCCGGAGGCATACGCCATTCTCCGGTTCTCGAAGAAGCTGGCGGCGAAACAGATCCATAAGGTGCTCAAGTCGGCGGTGGCGAACGCCGAGCAGCGGGCGCAACGCGAGAATCAGGCGCTCGACGTGGACCGGCTGCGAGTGCAGTACGCGGTGGTGAACGAAGGGCAGACGCTCAAGCGGTTCACCCCCGCGGCCATGGGGCGCGCCACGCCGATCGCCAAGCGCACGAGTCACATCGAGATCCACGTCGTGGGCGAAGCGGAGTCCCGCGCGCCGAAGCCCGCGCCCGCGAAAGCCGGCGCCAAGGCCGAAGCCAAGGCCGCCCCCGCGAAGGCGGAGAAAACCAAGAGCAAGCGCCCCAAGGCAAAAAAGGCGGCGTCCAAGTCCAAGACGAAGAAAGAGAGCAGGTAAGTGGGCCAGAAAACGCACCCCTACGGCTTCCGGCTCGGCATCATCAAGCCGTGGCGCTCGCGCTACTACGCGCGCCACGACTTCCCCGAGCTCCTGAAAGAAGACGACCTCATCCGCCGCTATTTGAAGACGCGGCTGTCCCACGCGGCCATCGCCGACATTCACATCGAGCGGAAGCCGGGGAAGGTGACGGTCACGGTGCACACCGGGCGGCCGGGCGTCGTGATCGGCAAGCGCGGAGCGGAGGTCGACAAGCTGCGCGACGAGCTCGCCCAGCTCACCGGCAAGGAAGTGGGGATCAACGTCGAGGAGATCAAACGCCCCGAGCTCGATGCCCAGCTCGTCGCGGACTCGGTGGCGCACCAGCTGACGCAGCGCATTTCATTCCGACGCGCCATGAAGCGCGCGGTCCAAAGTGCCATGCGGATGGGGGCGCAGGGAATCAAGATCAAGACCGCGGGCCGGTTGGGGGGCGCGGAGATCGCTCGGACGGAAGGCTATCACGAGGGTCGGGTGCCGCTGCACACGCTGCGCGCCGACATCGATTACGCGATGTCGACGGCCAAGACGACCTACGGTACGATCGGCGTGAAGGTGTGGATCTTCACGCGCGAGATGACCGAGGAGCTGTCGGGACGCACGTACTCGACGGGAGTCTAGGTCCATGCTCGCACCGAAGCGCGTCAAGTTCCGCAAGCGGTTCAAGGGCCGCACCAAGGGGATGGCCACGCGCGGCAACACGGTCGCGTTCGGCCACTACGGGCTCATGGCGCTCGAGCCGGGGTGGATCACGAACCGCCAGATCGAGGCCTCGCGGGTGGCGCTCACCCGGGAGATGAAGCGCGGCGGCAAGGTGTGGATCCGGCTCTTTCCCGACAAGCCGATCACCAAGAAGCCCGCGGAGACCCGCATGGGGAAGGGCAAGGGGAATCCCGAGGGCTGGGTGGCGGTGGTCAAGCCCGGGCGCGTGATGTTCGAGCTCGAGGGGATCGCGGAAGATCTGGCACGCGCGGCGCTGGCGCTCGCCGCGGCCAAGTTGCCGATCAAGTCGAAGTTCGTGCGGCGGGAGGAACGGTAAGATGCCGATCAAGAAGGCCGAGGCGCTGCGCGAGATGAAGAGCGAGGACCTCCAGCAGCAGCTGGTGGTGCTCACCGAGGAGCGGTTCCGGCTGGGGTTCCGCCGCGCGACCGAAGCGCTCCCGAGCCCGATCGAGCTGCGCAGGGTTCGGCGCGAGATCGCGCGGATCAAGACCATTCTGAGAGAAAGGGCCCGGGCATGAGGGGGCGGCGCAAGGTTCGCACCGGCGTGGTGGTGAGCGACAAGATGCAGAAGACCGTCACGGTGTCGCTCGTGCGTCGGTTCGCGCATGGGTTCTACGGCAAGCAGATCGTGCGCACCAAGCAGGTCGCCGCGCACGACGAACAGGGCGCCAAGGCGGGCGACACGGTGCGGATCGTCGAGACCCGCCCGTTGTCCAAGACCAAGCGGTGGCGCGTGGTCGAAATCGTCGAGCGCGCGAAGTAGCGGGAGGGGGAGGGGACCGTGGTACAGCAGGAATCGATTCTCAAGATCGCGGACAACTCGGGCGCGCGGCGGGCGCTCGTGATTCGCGTGCTCGGCGGGTCCAAGCGCCGCTACGCGGGGCTGGGCGACATCGTGGTCGTCACGATCAAGGACGCCATTCCCACCGGCCAGATCAAGAAGGGCGAGGTGGCGAAGGCGGTGATCGTGCGGACGGCCAAGGAAACCAAGCGCCGGGATGGCTCCTATATCCGGTTCGACGAGAACGCCGCAGTGCTCATCACTGATCAGGGCGAACCCCGTGCGACCCGCATCTTCGGACCGGTGGGACGCGAGCTGCGCGAAAAGAAGTTCATGAAAATCGTGTCGCTGGCGCCGGAGGTGATCTGAAATGAAGCCGCTCGTCTTCAAGAAGGGCCGGCGGCGGGCGGAGGCCCGTGAGCCCGAGCGCCACAAGATGCACATCGCCAAGGGCGATACGGTGCGCGTGATCTCCGGCGAGCATCGTGGGAAGGAAGGCAAAGTCCTCCGCGTCTTCCCCAAGCAGTTTCGGGTGGAGGTGGAGGGCGTGAACATGGTGAAGAAGCACAAGCGCGCCGCGACCGCGAACGAGGAGAGCGGCATCATCGAACGAACCGCGCCGATCGCGGCGTCGAAGGTCATGCTGCTCGACCCGAAGTCCGGTGACCCGACGCGCGTGCGGCGGCGCCTGGACAAGGACGGAACGGCGGAGCGGGTGGCGGTGAAGTCGGGCCAGCCGATCCCGCGCGTGAGAGCGAAATAGCCAATGGCGGATACGAAAGAGAAGGAACCGAAACAGCGTGGCGCGGCTGACCCCGGGGCGACGCCCCGGGGTGACGCGGCGGCAGCGGAACCGGCCGGCGCCGTGCCCCGGGGTGAGGAGACGCCTGCTCCGAAGCCCGGTGAGGAGACGCCGGCTCCAAAGCCCAAGGAGAAGCAGAAGGGCAAGGAGTCCAAGGGCAAGAAGCCGGCTGAAGCCAAGGCCGCGCCCGCGGAGCCCGAAGGCCCGCCGCCCGAGCCCGCACCGCGCGCCCGGCTGCTCGACTTCTACGAGCGGCAGGTGCGGGCGAAGCTGGCGCAGCAATTCGACCTCAAGAACCCGCACGAGATCCCGAAGCTCGTGAAGATCGTGCTCAACGTCGGGATGGGGGACGCGCAGAAGAACCCGAAGGGGCTCGAGGCCGCGGTCGCCGAGCTGGGCGCGATCTCCGGGCAGCGGCCGGTGGTGACGCGGGCCAAGAGGTCGATCGCGAGCTTCAACCTGCGGCAGGGCATGCCCGTGGGTTGCGCGGTGACGCTGCGCGGCGGCCGCATGTTCGAGTTTCTCGACCGGTTCATCAGCGTCGCGGTGCCGCGGATGCGCGACTTCCGCGGCCTGCCGACCGACAGCTTCGATGGGCGTGGGAACTACACGATCGGCATCAAGGAGCAGATGATCTTCCCGGAGATCGACTACGACAAGGTCGAGAAGATCCACGGGATGGATATCACGTTCGTGACGACTGCCGGCCGGGACGACACCGCGCTGGCGCTGCTCCGCGAGCTGGGGATGCCCTTCCGGGGCGAATCCCCCGTCGCGGTCGGTTAAGGAAGGAAAGGCTGGGTCATGGCGAAGAAGGCGTGGATGGAGAAGGTCAAGCGGAAGCCGAAGTTCAAGGTGCGGGCCTATTACCGGTGCCAGCGCTGCGGCCGCAGTCGCGGCACGCTCCGGAAGTTCAAGCTGTGCCGCATCTGTTTCCGTGAGCTCGCGCTGCGCGGGGAGATTCCCGGCGTGCGCAAAGCCAGCTGGTAAAGGACGGTACACGAGATGAGTATGACTGATCCCGTCGCCGATATGCTCACCCGGGTGCGCAACGCCTGTCAGGCGGGCCACCGCCGGGTCGACATGCCGGTGTCGAAGCTCAAGGTCGAGATTGCGCGGCTGCTCCGCGACAACCACTACGTCCAGGACTTCAAGGTGCTGGACGACGGGCGTCACGGACTGCTGCGGTTGTACCTGAAGTATCACAACGACGCGCCCGTGATCCGCGAGCTGCAGCGCGTGTCCGCGCCCGGCCTGCGGCGCTACGTGAAGGCGCGCGAAATCCCGCGCGTCAAGAACGGCCTCGGCATGGCGATCCTTTCTACGCCGCAAGGCCTCATGACGGACCGCGAAGCCCGCACCGCCCGCGTGGGTGGTGAGCTGCTCGCGGTGGTCTGGTAAGGAAGGCGCGTCATGTCACGCATCGGCAGGAAGCCCGTGCTGCTACCGAAGGGCGTCACCGCCCAGCTCGACGGCCTGCGCGTCACGGTCAAGGGCCCCAAGGGCGAGATCAGCCGTGCCTTGCACGCGGAGCTAGCCGTCGCCATGGAGGGCGAATCCATCATCGTCAAGCGCCCTTCCGACGAAGCCCGGCACAAGGCGCTGCACGGACTGACGAGGACGCTGATCGCCAACATGGTCGACGGCGTCACCAAAGGATTCGCCAAGGCGCTCGAGATCCAGGGCGTGGGTTACAAGGCGGAGCCCAAGCCCTTCGGCGTGCAGCTCGTCGTCGGATTCTCGCACCCGGTCCCGTATCACGCGCCGAAGGGCATCAAGATCTCGGTCGATAACAACGTGCTCGTGAAGATCGAGGGCGTGGACAAGGAGCTCGTGGGACAAGTCGCGGCGGAGATCCGCGCCATCCGACCTCCCGAGCCGTACAAAGGCAAAGGAATCCGCTACGTGGGCGAGCAGGTCCGGCGGAAGGCCGGCAAGACGGCCCAGGCGGCGGCGAAATAACCCATGCGCAAGATCCATAAGATCCGGACGCAGGCACACCGCCGGTATCGGCGCCACCTCAGGGTACGGCGCAAGGTCGCCGGCAGCCCGGAGCGCCCTCGGCTGGTAGTCTTTCGCTCCTCGAAGCACATCTATGCCCAGGTGGTGGACGACGTGCGCGGCGTGACGCTGGTCGGCGCTGGCGATACGTCCGAGGGCATTCAGGTCGACGGCAAAGGAAAGACGGCGCGGAGCTTTGCGCTGGGACGTCTGATCGCCGTCAAGGCGAAGGCGAAGGGAATCGCGAAGGTCGTGTTCGATCGGGGCGGCTATCAGTATCACGGGCGCGTGAAGGCCGTGGCCGATGGCGCGCGCAAAGGCGGATTGGAGCTCTAATGGACAACGAGCAGCAGCCGAGGCCATCCGGCCCGGCGACAATTGAGACCGCCGAGACCGCGCATGCGGGGGGTGTG
>DATLVU010000008.1:0-11005 GCA_035577025.1 Gemmatimonadales bacterium | reverse complement strand
CGGGCGAGCGATCGCGCTGCGCTCCGCCGAGGCCCGTGACTCGGTCGGGATCGTGAAGCTCGACCCTCGACGCGACGGCGCGGGCGCCGTCGACGTTTCGGCATCGGGACTGCGGGCGCGTGTGGCCGTGGACGTGCAGTTGCCCCCCGCCGCCCGAGGCGCCTGGGCGATCGGCGCGCGAGCGGGCGCACTCGGCGTGAACACCCCGTGGATCGACGTCCCAAACCTCACCGGGATTACGGGAGGGGACTTCAGCCTGTTCGGGCGCCGCGTGCTGACCCCGGGGATCTCGCTCGCCCTGGGGGGTACCGTGGGCTCCCTCACGATCGACCAGACGACGGGCTCCACGTCGGCCACGCTGCTCGAAGGGTATGGGCGCGTGGAGCTGTCCCTCCTGCCGCGCGGCCGGCTCAGCCCGGTGGTCTCACTCGGTGCGGGCGGGTATCGCCTAAAGAGCGGCGACGACGGGCGGACCGTTTATCACACGAACCTTTTCTGGTCGGCGGGTGGCGGCCTCGACGTAGGGCTGTCTCCCAATGTAACGGCGGAGCTCCGATTCGAGCGCCAGCGGCTGACCGATAGCGGCGTCGGGCACGTGGGGACGCTGTGGCCCCTGGAGGCCGGGGTGCGGCTGGCGTTCTAAGATTCCTTCAAAGTCCGCTGTTGCAGCGATGCTACAGGGACGGCACAAAATGCACAGTGTGCATCTTGTCCCGAATCGATTTCGAGACCATCATTGATGTCGAAGCGCTTGGTCGAGCCGTCGGACCGGCGCCGAACTTTGCGACCGCCGTCCAGGACCGCACGCCTGGCGGCGGCGCACTGTTTCTAAACCAAAAGCAAGAAAAGCGTGGGGAGTGGGGAGTGGTTCGTGACGGTGTCCCGCGCGCTCCGTTGCTTCAGACGCTCACCGGATCGGACCACTCCCTACTCCCCACTCCCTTTTTGTTTTTGTAGTTGTTCGTGACCCCCATCACCCATCACCTGCCCAGTTGCCGTAACATTCCGGCATGTCCCCGTCACGTTCCCCCCAGCTGCTCGTCGCGAGTCATCACGCGGCGCCGGCCACCGAGCTCGCCCAGGTCGCCGAGCGGCGGGGCTACGCGGTGCGCCGGGCGTTCACCGGCACGCATGCGCTCGAGCTGGCCCATGCCGCGGCGCCGGACGTCGTGGTGCTCGACGAGTCGCTCCCCGATGTCGACGTGTTGGACACGAGTCGCGCGCTCCGTGACGATCCGCAGCTCGGCCCAAGCACACCTGTTCTTCTATTAACGACGGGCGAGCGCTCCCCGACCGAGCATCATGCCGCGCTGCGGGCGGGCGTGTGGGAGTACCTGTTCCACCCGTTCCATGCGGAAGAGATGGCGGCCAAGCTCGACACCTACGTGCTGCTCAAGCTCGATGGCGATCGCGCCCGGCGCACCGATTCGGTGGTGGACGAGGAGGGGCTGTATACGCCGCACGGGCTCGCGCTCCGCGCTCACGAGCTGACGCTGCAGGCGTTTCACCATGGGGAGCCGGTGGCGTGTCTGGCGATCGCGCCGGTGACGTTCGACGAGCGAAACGCGCGCGCCGTGGATCTGGTGGCGCACGTGCTGCGCGCCATCGGGCGTCGCTCGGACGCGATCGGTCGGGTGGGTCCCGGCGAGTTCGCGGTCATCGCGCCCGGCACCGATCGGGTGGGCGCGGTGCTCTGTGCTGAGCGCTTGGCGCGCGGTATCGCGACGGCCGCGGGGGACGAGCGGCCCAGCCTGCGCGCCGGCTACGACGCGGTCGCGAACGCGCGCTACGCGGCGGTCGAGCCGCGCAACCTGCTCACGCGTGCCACTAGCGCGCTCCGCGCGGCGAAAGGGATGGGGGCGCCCAACTGGATTCAGGCGTTTCGGGGCTAGAGGTTCCGCTCCGGCGGTTTGCACCCCGCTTCCATCCTCCGCAGGCGATCGAGGAGGCCGCTCAACCGGCGCTGCCCGGCACGCTTCTCCCGGAAGTGCCCACGGAGCCAGCCGATCACCGAGCGCGGCATCCACACCTCCCGGATCGTCAGCGCCGTGGATCCGCCGCGCCCGTCGAGCCGGAAGAACGTCTTCCACCCTGTGCGCTCGCCACGCTCCACCCAGCCGAACGTCGCGGGAGGCGCGTAGTCGACCACTTCGAACTCAGTGGCGCGCCCGCCGAATTTCGCGGTGAACCGCGCGCCGCGCCTGAGCGGCGCCTCGTACTCGACGCCCGTGCAGTCGGGCCACCAGTCGGGCATGTGGCCTGGGCTCGTGAGGAAGGCGAACACCTGCGCCATGGGCGCGTGCACGGAGTCGATGAGCGTGTGCGCGACCGGTCGCATGGCTTTACGCCCCCCCCGCCCCGTCATCGCGGTAGGCGGCGATCATCGCCTCGCGCATGAGCGCGAGACTCTGGAACGCGGCGTGCTTCACCGCACCCGGGGACTCGCCGCGCTCGACGCAGCGCTTCACGATCTCGAGTGCCTGCACGGGATGTTCGTCGTCGTATTTGGCGTGCTCCTCGAGCCACCACCGCCCTTTCGGCCCGATCTTTTGATTCTTGCTCAAGCCCCGCAGGGCTTTCTCGGAGATCTTCTGCGCCATCCCCTCGACGGCATAGTTGGTCGCCGAGACCGCCCATCCGAACGGGGCGTGGCGGCACGTCGCGGTCAGGAACTCATGAAAGATCTCCACGTGTAAGACCGGCGCCTCCGGCTCGTGAAAGCGCTCGCGCGGGACGCCGAACGCGTCGCCCATCGCGCGCCACATCGCCTCATGGCGTCGCTCGACGCGGATATTGTCCCGGAAGAATTCGTGACCGTCGTTCGGCGCGCGCTCGAGCAGGATTGCGAGCCAGGCGGGAAAATCCCGGATGATGGGATAGAAGGCGACGAGGAATCCCTGGATGCGATTCGGCTCGAGCCGGTTCGCGGCCGCGTGCTCGACCACCGGCGTCCGGAGGATCGCGTGCTGCAACGGCTCGAGGGCCGCATTCAACTCGTCGACCCAGCCGGGATGGGCACTCACCTGGAGCAGCGTCATGCGGCCCCACGGCGGTGCTCGCCCGACCGCCGGGGCACGGGAGAGCGACGGTCGATGCCACTGCGGCGCTCTTCCTCGACGGGCACTGTCTCCCGACGTCGGTCGCGATTGATACGGCGACCAGCACCTTGACGTCGGTCCACGCTGTGCCGAGTGATCGGCGAGAGCGGCACGCACCCCCCAGTAGGCTCTTCCCGTGCAGGTAGCCTGCAAGCGCCGTGCTCCTCCACGAAAAATTCGCACCGCGCCTCAATTATCTCCGTGCGCGTGACATGTGACCCAACGCCTGATGCGTCACGTCCACACTGGCGTGAACCGCAGAGGAGGAACACCGTTGCACGGCCGTCGGTACCAGCTACGCCCGCACATCGGGAGGAACGCATGCTCTCGGTCCTGTTGGTGGACGCCAGCTTCGCGCTGCGCGAAGCGCTGGCCCGCTCGCTGGCGCGGCGGGGCTGCCAGGTCACCACGGCCGGAAGTGGGCTCGAAGCGTTCGAGCTGTTGCGTCAGATCCGCGTGGATGTCGTGATCACCGATCTCAACATGCCGGAGCGGGACGGACTGTGGCTCTGGCGCCAGACCCTGTTGCAGCGCCCCGAGCTCCGGGGGCATTTCGTCCTCATTGCCTCCGAACCCCTGCCGAAGCGGAGGAGCCTCGAGCTCTTCGGCGCCACCGAGCGGGTCCTGATGAAGCCGCTGGCGGTCGAGGAGCTGTGGAGGGAGGTGCGGGGGGCGGCTGGCAACGACAAGATGGGAAACGACAAAATGGGAGAAGGGAGTGGGGAGTGGTTCTATCCGGCGCGCGCCTGAAGTGACGAGGTCCGCGGCAGACCGTCGCGAACCTCTCCCCTCTCCCCTCTCCCGTTACTTTCTTGTGCATGCCTTTTTCCATCTCCCGCCGTCAATTCCTCGCGGGCACGTTGGGCATCGTGGGCGCCGCGGCTCTCGGCGACGGCTTCCTCATCGAGCCGACCGCCATTCAGGTGTCGCGCCACGACCTCGTCATGCCTGGGCTGGGCCCGGAGCTCGAGAACCTGCGAATCGCCTGCCTGTCGGACGTGCACCTGCACGAGGGCGTGCCCAGGGCGGCGGCCGCCGCGCTCGAGCAGCTGGGGCGTGAGCGCCCCGACGTCGTCGTCCTGATCGGCGACATCTGCAACCGCCGCTCCGACCTCGCCACGCTCACCGCGTGGGCCCAGGACGCGCGCGGCACCCGCGCCACGTTCGCCACTCTGGGGAACTGGGAGCACGACGCGGGCATCGATCGCGCGACCGCGGAGCGTGCCTACGGGCAGGTGGGGGTCGAATTGTTGTACAACTCGAGCGCGCGCGTGGGCGCGGGTCCATCGGCACTCACGATCGTCGGGATCGACGATCCGGTGCTCGGCGAGCCCGACGTGGCGCTGGCCGTGCGCGACATCGACGCCGCCGACCCCAGCGTGTGGCTCGTGCACGCCCCGGGGTATGTCGACGGCATCCCGCGCGACCGCTTCCCCCGCCCCGCCGCGATCCTCGCGGGCCACACGCACGGCGGCCAGGTGCGGCTGCCGTTCTATACGCCGTACACGCCGTCGGGCAGCGGGCGGTTCGTAGCGGGGTGGTACCGGGACACGTTGGCACCCTTGTACGTGTCCCGCGGCATCGGAACGGTGCTAGTTGATGCGAGGCTGTTCTGCCCGCCGGAGATGGCGGTCTTTACTCTGCGGAGAGGTAAGGAAATGTAGAATGTCGAATGTAGAATGTAGAATGTCGAAATGTAGAGCGTCCCAATTGTTCACTTCGACATTCAACATTGGATATTCTACATTCGATATTTGTAGTCGATTTGTAGTTTATAAGGGAGCAGACTTCGGCTCGCGGTACTGGTGTCTCGGAGGGTTCCCGCTCCCCGCCGCCTGCTCCCCTTATGCCTCAGTTGTGCAGATGCGTCAACGCGTAGATCGATAGCGGAATCCCGAGCAGCACCGCCGCCAGGCGGAATCCCTCGAGCACATCGGTGTTTTTCTTCTTCGGGATTATGAGCTCGTCACCGGGGCGGATGCCCGCGGCATCGAGCGTCGTGCCCTGCGCCATCAACAGCCGCAACTTTTCCTTCTCGAGAATCGTCGCGTCGCCGCGCTGAATCTTGAGTTGATCGAGCTTGGCGTTGGTCGTGTAGCCCCCGGCCGCGGTGACCAGATCGGCGAGTGGGGACTCAGGCAGGACGCTGTAGTAGCCGGGCTTGGCCACCTCTCCCTGCACCGACAACCGCATCAACGCGCGCGCGTGCACTTCGGGATCGCGCACCAGCCGGCTCACGTAACGAGTCACCTGGTCTTCGAGCTCGCTGCGCAGGACGCCGCGCAGCGGGATCTCGCCGATCGACGGCAGCACGAGCGCGGGGCCGAACTGCACCGGGAACGTATCGGCGATGCCAAGGTCGCCCGCGGTGCGGGCCGGCGCGTTCGTGGTCGCGAACGTGTCCCCCACGCCCGTGGGCGCGCGCACCACCACGCGATCCCCCGCCTGGAAGTCCCCCGCCTCGAGCCGCGCCCGGATCCGCGCGGCGAGCGGGCGCGCGGCGTTGCGGTCGCCGACGCCGGTGGACGGAGCCTCGGCCACGCTGTCCAGGATCTGGGCCAGCGCGTTCAGCTCGTCGCGCCGGGCCATGAGCCGCCGCGCGGCGGAGTCGGCCTGGGAGATGACGGACTGGCTCGCGCCGGGCGACGGCAGCGCGAGCATCATCAGACCGAGAGCAACGAACCCAAACGATATGCGCATGATCATTCCACCGTGACACTTTTTGCGAGGTTGCGCGGGCGGTCCACGTCGCAGCCACGCAGCACCGCGATGTGATAGGCCAGGAGTTGTAAGGGGATGATGGTGAGGATCGGCGAGAGCAGCGGCAGCGTGGCGGGTACGCGCAGCTGTTCTTCCGCCAGCGCGCCCAGATCGCCGTTGCCTTCGCTCGTCACCGCGATGATGCGGCCCTGACGCGCGCGCACTTCCTGCATGTTGGAGCAGACTTTCCCGTAGACGTGGTCCTTGGGCGCCACGAAGAGCACCGGCATGTTCTCGTCGATCAGCGCGATGGGACCGTGCTTCATTTCCGCCGCGGGATAGCCCTCGGCGTGGATATAGCTGATCTCCTTGAGCTTCAAGGCACCTTCGAGGGCGACCGGGAAGTTCACGCCACGCCCGAGATACAGAAAGTTCGGCGCCGAGGCGAACCGGCGCGCCAGCGCCTTGACCTGGGGCTCGATTTCGAGCGCGCGCGTGACGAGCTGCGGCAGCTGGATCAAGCGGCACACGAGCTCGCGGCCCGCGTCCTCGTCCAGCCGGCCGCGCTCGCGGCCCAGGTACAAGCCGAGCAGCGCCAACGCCACGATCTGGGACGTGAACGCCTTCGTGGACGCGACGCCGATCTCCGGCCCCGCGTGCAGGTAGATGCCGCCCTGGCACTCGCGCGCGATGGTGCTTCCGACGACGTTGACGATGCCGACCACCCGCGAGCCGGCGCCGCCCGCGGACCGCGCGGCGCGCATCGCCTCGAGGGTATCGGCGGTCTCGCCCGACTGCGAAATCGCGATCGTCAGCGTGCCGGGCTCGGCCAGGAGGCGCCGGTAGCGGTACTCGGACGCGTACTCGACCTGCACCGGCACCCCCGCCAGCTCTTCGATCAGCTCGCGCCCGACCAGTCCCGAATGCCACGACGTGCCGCACGCCACGATCACCACGCGCCGGATAGCGCGGCAATCGTCGGGCGTGAGGTTGAGGCCGTTGAGCCGTGCGGTGCCGTGCTCCCCGATCAGCCGGCCGCGCAGGGTCGAGCGGACCGTCTCGGCCTGCTCGCAGATCTCTTTGAGCATGAAGTGGGGATAGCCGCCCAGCTCGATCTGGGCGAGGTCCCACGCCACATCGTCCACCTCGCGCAGCTGCACGTGCGAGTCACGGTCGAGCACGTGGTAGCCGGCAGGCGTGAGCACCGCGATGTCGCCGTCGTCCAGGTACACCACCGAGCGCGTGTGCTCGAGCACCGCCGACGCGTCCGATGCGACGAACAGCTCGTTGTCACCGATCCCGAGCAGTACCGGTGAGCCCTGGCGCGCGACGACGACCTTGCCGGGCTCCGCGGCGGACATCACGGCCAACCCGTACGTGCCTTCCACGTGCGTGAGCGCCGCGATCACGCGCGCCTCGAGCGTCTCGCCCTGGGCGTCCTCGATGAGGTGGGCCAGAGTCTCCGTGTCGGTGTCGGTGGCGAAGTCGTGGCCCTCGGCCTCGAGCGCCGCGCGCAACGCGTCCGCGTTCTCGATGATGCCGTTATGGACCAGGGCGATCTCGCCGTCGCAATCGCTGTGGGGATGCGCATTGCGCGTCGTAGGGGCGCCGTGCGTGGCCCAGCGCGTATGTGCGATGCCGCTCGTGCCGGCGATCGGCGCGCCATCGAGCTGGGCGCGCAGCGCCGCGACCCGTCCCGCGAGCTTGTTGACCACCACACCCGCGCCGTTCTGGATGGCAACCCCGGCGGAGTCGTACCCGCGGTACTCGAGCCGATGCAGGCCGTCGAGCAGGAGGGGACCCGCTTGACGTGACCCGACGTATCCGACGATGCCGCACATGCCGCTAGGCGTCCTTGGAAGTGGGGGGCGCGGGACGGAGCAGATCCTCCCCGCCCGCCAGGCCGAACCGGTTGAGCTGTGCGAGCTTGGCCACGAGCTGCATGGTCAGGTCCTCGGGAGCGAGCACCGCGCCGCAGCGGGCGCAGAGCACTCCGGCCACCGCACCGACGCGCATGGCTGAGGCGTACGGCGGCCGCGCGTCGGGGAGCATCTCGTCACAGCGTCGACAGAGCATCGTGGAGGAAGGCAATTCAAGTTTGGGGCCGCGGCTTCGGGGCGGGCCCCCGTGCGACGTAAGTATCAATCGCCGCAGGTCCGTTACAGCTTGTTGGCGGAACACAGCGACGGCGACACGGGGGATCCCTGAGGCACCCCTTCAACCACGCCCCGATCAAGGAGTTGCCGGGAGTCCCGCCGGCGCACGAGTCCTGCACGGAACTGCGCATGGCGGTGGATCGACGTGTGGGCACCACGCCCGACTTCGCAAATCCCGGACGTACAGCCAATTCGAGGTTCGAATGACGGATGCAGCGGCTACCTCCCGCGCCCCGTTGGTGCTCCTGGCCAACGCGCAGGAGTGGGTCTCGCGTTCGCTCGAAAGCGTCCTGCGCCCCAACGGGTACACGGTTCTCAAAGCGTTCAACGGGCGCGACGCCCTCGAGCGGGCGCACCGCGCGCGCGCCGACGTGATCATCCTCGACAGCGGCCTGCCGGAATCGGACGTCCTGACGCTCACCCGCGCGCTCCGCGTCGACCCCTTCATCACGCCGAGCACCCCAATCCTCATCACGTTCTCGGGCCCGCTCACCCGCGCGGACGTCCTCGACGCGCTCCGGGCGGGCGCTAATGGAGTATGGGGCGTGCCGCTCGACACCGAGGAGTTTCTGCTGCGGCTGGAAGGGCATTTGCGCGCCAAGCTCGACGCCGACCAGGCGCGCTCGGATGGCCTCACCGACGCGCGCACCGGCTTGTACAACGCCCGGGGCCTCGAGCGTCGCGCGCGGGAGCTCGCGGCCCACATGGACCGCTCCGAGGGCTCGCTCGCCTGCCTCGCCCTCGCGGCCGACCAGGACGGCCCCGCCTTCACGGAATCGCTCGGTCGCACCCTGCGGGCCACGGCGCGGAACTCGGACGCCGTCGGACGTCTGGGCCCGCGCGAGTTTGCCGTCCTCGCCCCCGATACCGACGCCGATGGCGCGATCCAGCTGTTCCAGCGGCTCGTCGGTCCGCTTCAGGAGCTCGGGATAGGTGCCACGGGAACGGCGAGCGCGGACCATCAGGGCGTCCGCCTGCGCGCGGGCTACGACGCGCGCTCCGGGTTCCACACGACCTCGCTCGATCCGGCCGTGCTCCTGGGACGCGCGCTCACGGCGCTCCGGGTTGCCGAGCAACAAGAGCCCGCGCAGGCGGGGACGATTGTTCCGTTTATGAGTAGACCGGTGGGCTAGAGGGCTAGAGGGCTAGACGGCTAGACGGCTAGACGCTAGAGATCGTTACTGAGGATCTACTAACCGTCTAGCCGTCTGGTTACTAGCGTCTAGCGTTCCGCCGGCCCCCGCAGCACGTGCGCGTCCGCCATGGCGGGCTCGTCGTGGACCTCGTAGCCCTCGAGATAATACGAGTAATACCGGTAGGCCCCGCCCGGCTGCACGTCGTTCAGCACCGCTCCCAAGACACGCACCGGCAGGTGATTCAGGACGCCGAGCTTCGCTTCCGTCAGCTCGCGATCGCTCACACCCGTGCGGAGGACCAACACGAGGCTCCCCGTGACGGTCGCGAGGGCGAGTCCATCCGCGCCCGCGGCGAGCGGCGGGCTATCGACGATGATCGCCTCATAGCTCGCGCGTAGCTGGTCGAGCAGGCGCGCCATGGCCACGGAGGACAGCAGCGCGGGACCGGCCTGGCTGCGCAGCCCACAAGAGATGAAAGACAGATTCTTGTATCGCGTCGCCTGGATCGTCTCGTCGCGCGGCACCGTACCTTCGAGCAGCTCGGTGAGGCCCGGTCGCCGCGCGGCGGACAATGTGTGGTGCAGGCGACCCCGCCGCACATCCCCGTCCACGAGCAGCGTGCGGTAACCCGCGTCGGCGAAGGCGAGCGCCAGGTTCGACGCCACGAACGACTTCCCGTCGCTCTTGCCCGGGCTCGTGACGGTGAGGCGCACGGGGCCGGCGGTGCCGTGTCGATGCACGACGTTGAGTCGAATGCCGCGCAACGATTCGATGACCTCCGCCGCGGCCGCGTCGCGATGACCGTTACGCCAATCGACATGCGGCACCGCACCGAGGATCGGCAGGCCCATGGCGCGCGTGACGTGCTCGGGGTAGTGCACCTTGCGATCCGTGTGATCGAGCACGACCGCGCCCACCACGCCCGCGCCGAGCCCACCCCAGAACGCCAGGAAGATCAAGATCGCGCTCATATGCCCCACGGGCACCTGGGGCCGGACGGCCCGGTCGAGCAGGCGAACGTCCGGCATGCTCGACACCTCGGCGAGACGCGCCTCCTCGTAACGCGCCTGCAGGTTGGCGACCGCCTGCTCCGCCAGCGTCACGCCGCGCTGCAGCCGCGACTCTTCCACGGCGAGCGGGGGAATCTTCTGGATGCTCGACGATGCGCCGTCCACCCGCTGCGCCAGCTCGGACTCGCGGACCCGAAGCTCGGACACGAGCGAGGCCGCGAGCGCGGGCACCGTCTTGTGCGCCAGCTCGTCGACCTCCGAGGCGAGGCGCCGCACGGGCGGGTTCGCATCCGTGTAGTGCGCGCGCAACGCGCGCAGCTCGGCTTGCTTGGACGTGAGGTCCCGCAGCGCCTGCACCAGCTCCGTCGAGCGCTGCACCGCCCCCACCATGGACAGGGCGTCCACCGGCACTTCGGCCGTGGGGTCGGTAGACGGCGCGAGTAGGCGCTCGATGGCGCTTCGGTCCCGCCGCACTTCGTCCAGGTTGACCTTGAGGTCCACGAGGCCGGCGAACATCGGATCGCGCGGATACTGCGTGGATTCCGTCACCGACCCGGCGCCGGCCGCGACGGTGGTGACCGCGCCCACGCGGAACGACTTCAGATCGCCCTCGGCCTGCCGCAGGTTGGCCTCGGCCTGCCCGAGCTGCGACCCCAGGATGCGCGTGAGCTCCGTGAGGTTGTCGCGCTTCAACCCCGCCGCGACCGCGACGAACCGATCCGCCACCGCGTTGACGGTGGCGGTGATCTGGGCGGCGTCGTGGCCCCCGAGCTCCATCCGCAGAAAGTTGCCGTCCAAATCCGCGGCCACCTTGAGGTTACGGGCCAAGCCCAGCGAAGCCTCGTACGGCGGGTCGATCGTGAACTCGACCTCCCGTTTGCCCGCGAGAGCCGCGCGCGGCGGTA
>DATLVU010000007.1:0-59569 GCA_035577025.1 Gemmatimonadales bacterium | reverse complement strand
CGCGGTCTCCGACACATTCCAGTCGTTCTCTTTCAGCTTCGCCAAAATGTATGCGCGCTCCGCCACCTGCTTGAACTCCTCGAAGGTGGCGGCACGCATCCACGGCGCGTTCGCGACGTCCGCCGCGCCCACGCCCCGCGCCGCTCTGCCCGCGCCGCCCCCGTCGCCCGAGCCGACGCCGGCTACACGCTCGACGTCGTCCACGGTCACGACGGGTCCGGGAGCGAGGATCAAGAGTCGCTCGATGGCGTTCTTGAGCTCGCGAATGTTGCCCGGCCAGTCGTGCGCGGCGAGCCGTTTCACGGCGTCCGGATCGAACCGCTTGGCCGGGAGCCCCCCACCCCCCCCACCGCGCCCCATCTCGGCGACGAAATGCTCGACCAGCTGGGGAACGTCGGCACGGCGCGCGCGCAATGGCGGGACGTCGATGGGGACGACGTTCAGGCGATAGAGCAGGTCCTCCCGGAAGCGGCCGGCCGCGATCTCCGCCTGCAGGTCCTTGTTGGTCGCCGCCACGACGCGCACGTCCACCTCGAGCGTCTTCCCCGATCCCACCCGGGAGATGACGCCCTCTTCCAGTGCGCGCAGGACCTTGGCTTGTGCCGAGAGGCTCATGTCGCCTATCTCGTCGAGGAACAACGTCCCGCCGTCCGCGAGCTCGAACTTTCCCGCCCGGTCGGCGAACGCGCCGGTGAAGCTCCCCTTCATGTGCCCGAAGAGCTCGCTCTCGATCAGCTCGGTGGGGATCGCCGCGCAGTTGACTTCTACAAACGGCCCTCGCGCCCGCGTCGACAGCGTATGGATCGCACGGGCGACGAGCTCCTTTCCAGTTCCGTTCTCCCCGGTGATGAGCACGCGGGCGGCGGTCGGCGCCACCTTCTCGATGCGCTCGATCACTTGCTTCACCCCGCGGCTCGACCCCACGATCTCGTACTGTGCGTGCACCTCCGCCTTGAGGCGGACGTTCTCGCTCGTCAGATCGAGATGCTGCAGGGCGTTCCGCAGCGTGAGCAGGATGCGATCGGTGTCGAGCGGCTTCTCGAGGAAATCGTAGGCGCCGAGCTGGGTGGCCTCGACCGCCGTCTGGATCGTCCCGTGGCCGGAGATCATGACGACCTGCGCGCGGGCGTCGAGCTCGCGCAGCTTGCGCAGCGTCTCGAGCCCGTCCATCCCCTGCATCTTCACATCGAGGAAGACGAGATGCGGGCGGAATTCGGCATACCGGACGAGCGCTTCCGATCCCGAGGCGCACGCTTGCACGTCGATCTCCTCGTACTCGAGCACCTGCTGCAGCGCCTCGCGAATGCCCTTTTCGTCGTCGACCACCAGCACGCGCCGATTCACAGGCTCCTCCGCCGGTGCCGGTACAGGACGACCCCGGTGGGGTGGATCGCGACATCGACGAAGGTCGGCGACACGCGCAACGGCACCGCCCCGGTCGAGTCCGCGCCGGCCACCCGCTGGGCCAGCTGCTTCACGACCGGTCCCGGGAACGGGAAACCGCGCAACGACAACTCCTGCACCGTGAAGTGCGCGATCCCGGGCCGGTCGATGCGGAGCGGCCCGGCGATCCGCAGCGGCTCCATGGGATTGAGCATGCCGGCGAGCGGGCCGATCGCGTCCGGCGGGATGACGCGGGTGTCGAGGCGGCAGTACACGGCGACAATCCCCTCGAGGAGCTCCACACGCAGCGAGTCGAAGCTCTTCCGCACCGACCAGTCGATGCCGCTCCCGATCATCGAAGCGATTTCATTGGGCGACAGGATGACCGAGTCGGGGCCGATGGGTTTCTTGAGCTTGTCGTACTTGGTCTGACTCGAGGAAAGGGCCTTCGGGGTCGGCGCCCCTACCGCCGTGTCCGACACCGGGGGAAGCGCCGTGCGCCGCGGCCCGAGCCAGCGGGAGGCCGCATGGAGGATCGGCTCCCGGAACCACCACGCCACGAGGGCCATCGCGAAAACGACGGCGAGCAGCGCGAGCCGAAAGAGCCCCTTAAGGCAGCCGTTCACGGTGTCTCACGTGGTACACCGCACCTCCCGATTGGAGCGTGCTCTGCATCAGATCGACGGACTCCACGAGCGCTGTCTCCGCAAACGCGAGCGGCGCCAACGCCCGCTCCAAGCCGCCAAACGCCGCCGGCCGCGCATCGCGGGTGGCGCGTCCCAGAGTGACATGGGGGTGGAAAGCCCGGGCCTCCGTCGGAAAGCCGAGCGGGGCGAACGCCCGCTCCACGCGGTCCTGCAGGATCTCGAGCGCCGGCTCGGGCGCGATGCCGACCCAGATCACGCGGGGCCTCCGGAGGTCCGGAAATGCACCGAAGCCGCCAAGCGCGAGCGGCAGCGCATGCGCGCCGGCCACGGCCCGGCCCAGCGCGTCCCGGAGCTCGCCTTCCCGTTCATCTTCCACTTCACCGAGAAACTTGAGCGTAACGTGGATGCCTTCGCCGCGCACCCACTTGACCGGAAGTCCCCGTTCGCGGAGCGGCGCCGTTACAGCCCACAACGCGTCGCGAACCGGCGGTGGAAGGTTCAGTGCGAGGAACAGCCTCACGCCCGATCGGCGGGGGCGAGCAGGCTGCCGCGCCTGTAGCCGCGTGGATCGATCTCCACGCGCGCGAAGCCCAGGGCCAGAAGCCGCTCCTGCACGAGCGGGAACCGATCGGTCATCCACGCGATCCACGGGGGCTCCACCTCGATCCGCGCGCGGTCGCCGTGGTGGCGTACGCGCAGGTCGCCGGTGACACCCAGCTCACGCAGGTATGCTTCGGCGCGCTCCACTTGTCCAAGCCGCCGCGGCGTGATCGACAGCCCATAGGCAACCCGGCTCGACAGACAGGGCGCGGCGGGAGCGTTCCAGACGGGCAGCCCCAGCTCCCGGGCGGCGCCTCTCACGTCGGCCTTGGTCAAACTGGTCTCGGCGAGCGGCGAGCGCACACCGGCGGCGCGCCCCGCCGCATACCCCGGCCGATGCTCGCCGAGATCGTCGGCGTTCGTACCGTCGCACACGACGGCCAGTCCGCGAGCTTGAGCTGTGGGGACGAGCTGCCGCCACAACTCGCTCTTGCAGAAAAAACAGCGGTTCGTGGGATTCGCCAGATAGCTGGGATCCTCGAGCTCGTGTGTCTCGAGCTCCAGGAGCGGCACATCGAATTGCTCCGCGACGGCGCGGGCGGCCGCCCACTGGGCTGCGGGATACGAGGCGCTCCGACCGATCACCGCCAACATCTTCTCCTTGCCCAGCTCCTGGCGCAGCACGACCGCAACGAGCGCGGAGTCGACGCCACCCGAGTAGCCCACCAGGGCCGAGGAGTAGGTGCGGGCCAAGGCCCGCAAGCGAGCGAGAGGGTTCGACATGGCGAAATACTAATGACTTAGACTGTCTCCATCAAAGGACAATTCCTCCATCAAAACCGGATAGTTCGTAGGCAGGAAACCTGCTAGGCTTATGATACGTTCACCACGAGCACCGAACGGTGACGTCTAGTAGGTCGCAAACCTACCGAGGCTCCGAAGTGGCGCACAAGACCGAGTTGGATGCTGTCGACCGCAAGATTCTGCGCGTGCTCGCGACCGATGGACGCTCGAGCTATCAGGCCCTCGCCGACGAGGTCGGGCTGTCACGGCCCGCCGTGATGGAGCGCGTGAAGCGACTCGAGGAAGCGGGCTACATCGGCGGCTACGGGGCGCGCGTGGATCGCGCGAAGGCCGGCTTTCCGGTGACCGCGTTCGTCGCGGTGCGCTACGGAAACTCCGACTACGTGGGCGACGAGCCGCGGATGCGTGAGATGGAGAAGCACCCGGGCGTCCTCGAATGTCACCATGTAGCGGGCGAAGACTGTTACATCCTCAAGGTGGCGGCGCCCGATCTCGAGAGCCTGCAGGGTCTGTTGCGTGACCTGCGCGGTCCCTCGCGACAGGCCCGGATGGACACCCGCACCACCATCGTCCTGAGCACGCTGTTCGAGAAGCCGGGGTTCGTCCCGGTGGACCTCGACTGATGGCCGGGCTGCGCGGGAGAGCGCTCGTTGCGTACCTCGTCGTGTGCGTGGTGTGGGGCTCGACCTATCTGGCGATCCGTGTCGGCGTGGGGGTGTTGCCCCCGTTCCTCTTCGCAGGTCTCCGGTTCGTCATCGCCGGATTGCTGCTCCTCACGGTCGCGCTCGCGCTGGGCGATTCCCTTCCCCGGCGGGCGGTGGACTGGCGGACGCAGGCGATCGTCGGCGTGTTGCTCCTCGCCGGTGGCAATGCCTTCGTGGTATGGGCCGAGCAGTACATCGCGTCGGGAATCGCGAGCATCTTCGTGGTCACCGTCGCGCTATGGATGGCGTTCTTCGACGCGATCGTCCCAGGCGGCTCGGGCGACTTGAACTGGCGCGTCGTGGCGGGACTGCTGCTCGGCTTCCTCGGCACCACCCTCCTCGTGGGCGCGAGCCCGGCGGAGATACTCCGCGCCGATTTGCGGGGGCCCATCGCGCTCACCTGCGCCAGCGCCTCCTGGTCGATCGGTTCCGTGTACGGCAAGCGGCACAAGACCGAGACGAGCCCCTACGTCGGGGCGGCTATCCAGATGGTGGTGGGCGGCGCCGCGACCGCCCTCGTCGGCACATTGCTCGGCGAATGGAGCCGCTGGCACCTCACCGGCCGCGGCGTCGGCGCGCTCGCGTATCTCGTCGTGTTCGGTTCGATCATCGGCTACAGCGCGTACACCTACGCCCTCCGGAACGCCTCGGCGACCATCGTCGGGACTTATGCGTATGTGAACCCGGTGATCGCGGTGCTGCTCGGATGGCTGCTGCTCCACGAGCCGGTGACCGCTCGGACGTTCCTGGCCATGGCGCTGATCATCGGCGCGGTCCTGTGGATCCAACTGTTCAGTCGGAAAGTCGGTCCGTCGGACAGTCGGACTGAAGGCGCAGCTACGGTGAGACAGGCCGACAGTCCGACCGTCCGACAAGCGGCCTCCTGAGGAGCGTCTTATGGACAGCGTTAACCTGGCCCAGAAGCTCCGCTCGTTCCACGATCTGTGGAGCCCGAAGATCGTCGGCGAGCTCAACGATCACTATGTGAAGCTAGTCAAGCTGAAGGGTGAGTTCGTGTGGCACCATCACGATGCGGAGGACGAGCTCTTCTTAGTCGTGAAGGGGAGGTTGCAGCTCAGATTCCGCGATCGCGACGTCTGGTTGAACGAGGGAGAATTCGCGATCGTGCCACGCGGCGTGGAGCATCTGCCGATCGCGCCGGAGGAGACGCACGTGCTGCTGCTCGAACCCAAATCCACGCTCAACACGGGGAACGTCCGCAATGAACGGACCGTCAGCGAGCTCGAGCGCATCTAAGCGTCCGCTGATCGCGCGGTACTGGCACGGCGCGGTGCCGGCCGCGAAGGGCGAGGCGTATGCCCAGTATC
This sequence comes from Gemmatimonadales bacterium, assembly GCA_035577025.1. Classification (GTDB taxonomy): domain Bacteria; phylum Gemmatimonadota; class Gemmatimonadetes; order Gemmatimonadales; family GWC2-71-9; genus AG41. Next base: position 54,163 of record DATLVU010000007.1, on the reverse strand, counting down.
TTCGCCGCACCGGCGTCAAGGAATGTCGCGCCACGCCAGGGAACCGGGGCGTCGAGGTGCTGCGGCGCACGGTCGGAGCCGAGACGCACTTCGTCTTCATTTCGTACTGGGACTCGATGGACGCGGTCCGGACCTTCGCGGGCGACGACCCGGAGCGTGCGCACTACTACCCAGAGGACCGGGACTATCTCCTCGAGCTCGAGCCCACCGTCACGCACTACGAGGTGCTGGAGCAGTAACGGGCGTCAGTCGTCCACCGGCGACGGGCTGTGCGCGTCGGGGGCGACCGACGGCGCCCGCAGGCCCGGCTTTCCCTCTTCCGTGTACTTGAACGACCGCGTCGTGTGGTAGGCCAGGTCGATGTCCTCGCAATCGGCGAACTCGGTGAGAATATCCTCCCAGATGGCGTGCTCCGTGCCGCGGCGCTTGCGGGGCTCGATCAGGTAGCGGATGGTCAGCTGTACGCCGTAGTCGACGACGTTCGTGTACACGATCGGCGTGAGCTTCCGGTAGTTGATGAGGTATTGCTGGGAGGCGGCGAGGAGCTCCTGCTCCGCCTGGGCGGTGAGATGCTCCGCGTGCTTGAGGGCGATCTTGCCCAGGATGTGCTTGGCCTTTCGCCAGTCGCTCTCGAACGTGACCACGACGGGGACTTCGTTCCAGATGTAGCGGAATCCCTTGTTGTAGTTCGCGACCGGATCGGTGAACACCTTCCCGTTCGGGACATGGATGATCCGCCCGGTCGATTGATCGGCCTGGACCCACGCGCCGATCTCGTTGAGGGTGAACTGGAACACGCCGAGGTCGATCACGTCCCCGGCGTGTGCGCCGATCTGGACCCGATCGCCCACCTCAAAGGGACGCCGCCACATGATGAACGCCCAGCCGGCGAGGTTCGAGACGGGCTCCTTGAGGGCGATGGCGAGGCCGGCGGAGAGCAGGCCGAAGAACGTGGCGAGCGCCTGGACGCCGGCGAACCACATGCGGCCGACGATGATGATGCCGGCCACCATGAAGACGTAGGTGAGGCTCTTCCGCCAACGGTAGCGGCTCCAGGGGTCGTGGACCCGCCGGTACACCAACGCGAGGATGAGCTTGTGCAGCAGCCACAGCCCGACGACGGTCCCGAGGGTGGCGAAGATCCGCAGCTGCAGCTCGGGGCTGATGCCGAGATGGGTTTGCACCCAGTCGATCATGGCGTGTGGGTGAGTGGCGGCAGAAGGATAGGGGGCGGCCCGGCACGGCGCCAGTTGTCGGGGTATACTTCTCTATGATGCATCCGCGCCTCGCACCCCATCTCCTCCTCGCGGCAGTCTTCGCGGGGGTGGGGGCGTGTCACCACCGCGCCGCCGAGCCGATCAATCCCCAGGCCGAGGTCGCGGTCACGGTGGACAATCAGAATTTCCTCGACATGAACGTGTACTTGATCCGTGGCAGCCAGCGCATCCGGCTCGGCATGGTGCCCGGACTCTCGAAGCAGATCCTCATGGTGCGGCCGGACGTAATCGGGTACGGCACGGAGCTGCAATTCGAGGTACACCCGATCGGCGGCCGGGGGAACCCGATCAGCGAGACGATTTCGGTGAAGCCTGGCGACGTCATCAACATCACGATCCCGCCGACCTAGTCATTTTCCCCGCGAGCTCCTTCACGAGCTTCGCGCACACACTCGCCGTCACGCCGCTCGGGTCGAGCTCGGGATTGAGCTCCACTACGTCCGCGCCCACGATCGGCACGCTCACGCCCTGTAGCACGGTCAGCACGTCGCGGACGCTGAGGCCTCCGGGCTCGCGATGCGACACGCCCGGCGCGAAGGCTGGGTCGAACGCATCGGTGTCGATCGAGACGTACACGGGATAGCGCAGCGTAGGGCGCCGTCCGGCGCTCCACGCCCGCATGTCGATCACTTCCACCCCATAACGCTCGGCCTGCGCGCGCTGGACCGCATTCATAGTGCGGATCCCGACCTGCACCAGCTGATCGGCCAGCTTTTCCTCCAACACGCGCGCGAACGGACATGCGTGCGAGAACCGGTCGCCTTCGAACTCGGGATACAGGTCCGGGTGCGCGTCGAAATGAAGAATGCTGAGGTGGGGGTGGAACCAGCGCACGGCGCGGACCACCGGGTAGCTGATCGAATGGTCGCCGCCGAGCACGATCGGGCGGCCGCCCGACTCAAGGAGCGTGCGGACGGACGCTTCGATCTTCGCCCGTGCGTCCGCGCCGCTGGTGAGCGGCACGTCGCCCGCGTCTGCGAGCGCCCCGGTCGCCGACAGGTCGACACCGGTTTCGGTCCATGGGTTTCCGGCCGGCGAATGCAGCGCCTGGCGGATTACCGGCGGGGCGGCCGCCGGGCCCTTCCGGAACGAAGAGCTCCCGTCGTAAGGAAGGCCGAGGAGGGTCGGTGTGCCGCCGTGGGCGCCAGGCATGAGCGGAGTGCGGGTTGGGGACGGGGGAAGATACTCACGCTCGCACCCGGCTTCACGCCAGTCCCCGCCGGTCGAGACTCCGATACTGAATGGCTTCGCTCACGTGCTTGGGCTCCAAGTCGGCCGCTCCGTCGAGATCGGCGATCGTCCGGGCGATCTTGAGGATCCGATGATACGCGCGTGCCGACAGGGCGAGACGGGTGATCGCGGTACGTAGCAGCGCGTCCGCCCCGTCCGAGATGCGACAGCAGGTGCGGATATCGCGAGCCGACATGTGCGCGTTCGCGTACACTCCCGGGCGCGCTGCGAAGCGCTCGCGCTGGAGCGCCCGCGCCCGGTCCACCCGCTCCCGCACCGCGTCACTCGGCTCGCCGCCGCCCTGGTCCGCGAGCGCGCGGTACTTCACCGCGGGGACCTCGAGGTGGATGTCGATCCGGTCGAGTAACGGACCCGAGACCCGCGCCAGATAGCGCTCCACACCGAGCGGCCCACAGACGCAGTTGTGCTGGGGATCGCCGAAGTAGCCGCACGGGCACGGGTTCATCGCCGCCGCGAGCATGAAGCGGGCGGGATACGTGAGGCTCATCGCCGCACGGGCGATGGTGACGACACCGTCTTCCATCGGTTGGCGCAACACCTCGAGCACGTTCTTGCGGAATTCGGGAAGCTCATCGAGGAACAACACCCCGCCATGGGCGAGGCTGACCTCGCCCGGCCGGGGGTAGGAGCCTCCGCCGATCAATCCCGCGTCCGAGATCGTGTGATGCGGCGCGCGAAATGGCCGCCGGGCCACGAGCGATTCGCCGAGCGGCAGCACGCCCGCGACGGAATGGATCTTCGTCGTCTCGAGCGCCTCGTCAAGACTCATGTTGGGCAGTATGGTGGGGAGGCGTCGCGCGAGCATCGTTTTGCCACTCCCCGGCGGCCCGATCATCAGGATGTTGTGGCCGCCCGCCGCCGCGACCTCGAGCGCGCGCTTCGCATGGGCCTGCCCCTTCACCTCGGCGAAGTCCACGTCTCCCCTGGCCCGCTCGGCGAGGAGCGCGGCCAGATCGACCTGTGCCTCGTGCAGCTCCGCCCGGCCGTCCAGGAAATCGGCCAGTTCGGCGAGGGTCCCGGCACCGAGCACGCGCACGCCGGAGACCACACCGGCCTCGGGGAGATTCTCGCGCGGCAGGACGAGCGCCTCGAGCCCGGCAGCGCGCGCCGCCAGCGCCACGGGCAGCGCACCGCGCACCGGCCGGATCGCGCCCTCGAGGCCCAGCTCACCGAGCACGGCCACCCGACCGAGCCGCTCGGGAGAGATCTGCTCCGTGGCGGCCAGAATGCCGACGGCGATCGGCAGGTCGAACGCCGATCCCTCCTTGCGGATGTCCGCCGGGGCGAGGTTCACGGTTATGCGCTTCAACGGGAACGTGTAGCCCGTGTTCGCTAGCGCGGCGTATACCCGCTCGCGACCTTCCTTCACCGCGCCCAACGGCAGGCCGACCGTGACGAACGTCGGCAAGCCGTTCGCGATGTCGGTCTCGACATCCACGAGATAGGCATCGATGCCCAGTACGGCGCCGGAGCGAACGCGGGCGAGCATGACAGGACGGTATGGCGAAGGGGGACAACGAGGTAGGCGAATTTACGCGATGCTGAGCTAAAAGGCGCGAACGGCTCAGCCTCTGGCCCCGTTCACTCTTGAGACATATCATCCAGTGTCCCGCGCGCCCGAGTACCCCCGTGTCGAACATGTTCCCCGAAGTGCGCGCCGCCTTCACCGGGCGGTACGCGATCGAGCGCGAGCTCGGCCGCGGCGGGATGGCGACCGTGTACCTGGCCGAAGACCTGAAGCACGGCCGGCCGGTGGCCATCAAGGTACTGGCGCCCGAACTCGCCGCGGCACTCGGCCGGGAGCGCTTTCTCCGCGAGATCGCGACCGCCGCCCGCCTCAGTCACCCCCACATCCTGCCGCTCCACGACTCGGGTGAAGCGAGCGGGTTCCTGTACTTCGTGATGCCCTACGTCGAAGGCGAGTCCCTTCGCGACCGGTTGGTCAGAGAGAGACAGCTGCCGATCGAGGATGCGCTCACGATCGTGCGCCAGGTGGCGAGTGCCCTGAGCTATGCCCACAGCCGCGATGTGGTGCACCGGGATGTGAAGCCCGACAACGTCCTCCTGTCCGAGGGCGGAGCCATCGTCGCCGACTTCGGCATTGCGGGCGCGGTGCTCGCGGCGGGCGGACGGCTCACGCAAACCGGCATCATCCTGGGTACGCCCGCCTACATGAGTCCCGAGCAAGGCGCAGGCGAGCGGGGACTCGATGGGCGCTCGGACGTCTACAGCCTCGGTTGCGTCCTGTACGAGATGCTCACCGGCGAGCCCCCGTTCACCGGGCCGACCGCGCAGGCCATCATCGCGAAGCGCTTCACCGAACCAGCGCCGTCGGCGAGGCGCCTGCGGGATACCGTGTCGCTGGCCGTGGATCGCGCGATCGCGAAGGCGCTGGCGCGCGCGCCGGCGGACCGGTTTGCCACCCCGCACGACTTCGCGAAGGCGCTGCTCGCGCTTGGAGACCCCGTTGAGGAGCCACTCGCGCCGTCGCCGGTCGTGGAGGCGCGACCGCGTGAGGATGCGCGAGAAGCCGGGCGGAACGCGTTTGCGCGCCACGCCTGGCGGCAGGCCTTCGAGACGCTCAGCCAGGCGCAGCAGCAGCAGCCGCTTACCGTCGAAGACGTCGAGCGTCTGGCTGAGTCGGCGTGGTGGATCGGCCGGATCGACGAGTGTATCGCCGCGCGCGAACGAGCCTTCGCGGCCTACATGGATCAGGGCAACCCACGGTCGGCGGCGGTGGTGGCCGTCCGCCTGGCGGAGGATTTCTTCCGCCGGCAGGCGAAATCGCTCGGGAACGGCTGGTTGAAGCGGGCGGAAAGACTCCTGCAGGATGTTCCCGAATGCGTCGAGCAGGGTGGGCTGTTGCGGTTACACGCGATCCTCGCCCTCGATGAGGGCGATGTCGACAAGGCCCTGGGGCTCGCGCGGCGCACGCTGGACCTCGCGACGCGTTTCCACGATCACGATCTGCACGCGCTCGCCTTGCACGACATCGGCCGCATGCTCGTGTCCCAGGGCGACCTGGCGCAGGGCATGGCGTTGGTGGACGAGGCGATGGCGGCGGCGGTGGGCGGGGAGATCGGCCCCGAAGTGACGGGGCGCATCTATTGCAACATGCTCGGCGCCTGCGAGAAGCTCGCCGATTATCAGCGTGCGGCCGAGTGGAGCCAGGCGGCCCACCGCTGGTGCGAGCAGCACACCGAGTCCGGATTCCCGGGGATCTGCCGCGTCCACCGCGCGGAACTGATGCGTCTCCGCGGTTCCTGGAGCAGCGCCGAGACCGAAGCGCTCCGCGCCGCCCAGGAGCTCCAGGGTTTCTACCATATCGCCGCCGGGGAAGCGTTTTACGAGATCGGCGAGATCCGCCTGCGGATGGGCGATTTGAAGCGCGCGGAGGAGGTCTTCCGCCAGGCGCACGAGCTGGGGCGCGAGCCGGTACCGGGGCTCGCGCTCCTGCGTCTGGCGGAAGGCAAGGTCGACGCGGCCAGCGGCCTGATCGATCGCGCGGTCACCGACCGCCCAGAGGGATCCCTCGAGCGGGCGCGCCTGTTGCCGGCGCGCGTGCGGATCGCGTTGGCGAAGGGGGATGTCGATGTCGCGCGTCGCGCGGCGACGGAGCTCGAAGGGATCGCCAATGCGTACGGCTCCACCGCACTGAGAGCGAGCGCGGCGCAAGCCCGGGGCGCCGTCGAGTTGGCGGAGGGCTCGGGCGCCGGCGCGGTACCGACGCTGCGGCGCGCCTGCAAGCTATGGCAGGAGGTACAGCTCCCCTACGAGACGGCGAGCGCGCGGTTGTTGCTGGCCGACGCTTACCGGACCACGGGGGCCGGCGAGGACGCGGAGCTCGAGCGCCGGGCGGCGACGACCGCGTTCGCCAGCCTCGGGGCGGACCCTACCACCGCGGGCGCGCTCTCCGGCTCCGCCGTCACGGGTTGACGTCGAACGGCGAGCTGGTCGTCCCGCGGGTGCTATCCGCCGACACGGCAATCGTGTAGGCGAGCCCGATCTGGTCGATTTTCAGGTCCTCAAAGGTCGAGATGCCGGCACTCGCCGCGCGGTGGGTCCCTGCCGGATCTAGGGTCGCGTTCTTCAAGAGGCTTGCGTCGTTCCCGATGTTCATGAACATGACGTCCGTGAACGACGTACACACGTTGCCATAGACGTCCTGAACCGCGACACGCACCGCGGGCGTGATCGCCTGATTCACGGTCGTGTTCGTGGGCTGGTTCAAGAACGACAAGTGATCCGGGGCTCCGGGGTTGATCGCGAACGACGCGCTCGTCGCCGCCGAGAAGGTGTCGGAGGTCGCCTCGAGCCGGTACCCGCTAGCCGCGGTCGTGATCGCCAAATCCGAGAACGTGGCCGCGCCCGCCACCGCGTTCGCGCTCGTCGTTCCCCCCAGGGGCGCCCCGCCCGGGTTGGCACTCGGGTCGATCGCAAGGGTCACGGTGCCCGTGAACGTCGTGACCGTGCTGCCGTGGTCGTCCACGAGGTCCACCTCGACCGGCGACATTGCAGCGCCCGCCGTGGTGGTCGCCGGTTGACTGCGGAACATGAGGCGGAGCGTCGCGGTGGCGATCCGGAAGTCCGTCGCGTTCGCGGCGTTGCCGCCAAACGGCTCCCACACCGTCGAATCACCCTTTTGATCGACGATCCGCGCTTGCCAGTGATACGCCGTGTTGTCCGCAAGACCGCTCTCGAGCGCGTACGCCCGGGCGCCGTTTTTGACGAGGTCGCTCTGGGACGTCGCCTGCCCCGTGAACGCCGTGCCGACGGGGTGAAGCTCGACCTGCAGCCGCACCGACTCGGTCGTATCGCTGTCCGCGACGACCGCTTCGAGGACGATGCTGGCGCTCGTCGCCGATCCGCCCATGGGAATGGTCGTCGTCGAATCGCTCTGGAATTGCGACAGCGCTCCGAGCCCGAACCCGGTGCTCGGTTGCCGTGGACTCGTGAACAACGAATCCACGTGGCACGCTGTGCCGAGGAGGAGCACGAGAGCGAGGTGTGGGGTGGTGCGCATGGTCATGAACACATCGCACGTTCCGTACACCGGCCGCGAGCGGGGAACGACTGCGTAGCATGTGACGAAAGTGCGTGGCGCCGGCGCGACACCCTGTTGCGGTGCCCCCCACCGCGTCGGAGATTCCGCACATGTCCTTCATTACTTATGACGACTTCGCGAAGGTCGACATCCGGGTCGGACGGATCGTGCAGGCGGACGACTTCCCCAAGGCGAGGAAGCCCGCCTACCAGCTGCGCATCGACTTCGGGGAGCTCGGGATCAAGACGTCGAGCGCGCAGATCACGAAGTACTACGACAAGGCCGATCTTGTGGGGAAACTGGTGCTGGCGGTGGTCAACTTCCCGCCGCGTCAGATTGCGAACTTTTTTTCGGAAGTACTAACGCTTGGCGTCGTGCTTGGAGACGGCGACATCGTGCTGGTTCATCCCGAGCGCGATGTCCCGCTGGGAAGCCGAATCGGCTGACGTGCCGTAGCGCGCCTCGATGTACTCCTCGAGAAGCTTCAGGAAGTCCGTGACAATCGAGTCACCCTTGAGCGTCACCTTGAGTCGCCCATCGACATAGACCGGCGCCTTGGGCTCCTCGAATGTGCCCGGGAGCGAGATGCCGATATCGGCGTGTTTCGATTCTCCGGGGCCGTTCACCACGCATCCCATCACCGCGACCCGCAGGGCCTCGACGCCAGGATAGCGCGCGCGCCACACGGTCATCCGCTGCTTCAAGTGGTCCTGAATCTGCTCGGCCATCTCCTGAAAGAAGGTCGACGTCGTGCGGCCGCAGCCCGGGCACGCCGACACCTGCGGCGTGAAGCTCCGGAGGCCGAGCGACTGCAGGATCTGCTGCGCCACCTGCACCTCTTCGGTGCGGTCTCCGCCCGGCCGTGGCGTGAGTGACACGCGAATCGTGTCGCCGATCCCCTCCTGGAGCAGGATGGCCAGGCCTGCCGCGCTGGCGATGATCCCCTTCGCGCCCATCCCGGCCTCCGTGAGCCCGAGGTGGAGGGGATAATCCGAGCGCTCGGCCAGCCGGCGATAGACCTCGACCAGATCCTGCACCCCGGACACTTTGGCCGAGAGGATGATCCGCTCGTGCGCGAGGCCGCACTCCTCGGCGAGCGCCGCCGATCGGGTGGCGCTGGCGACCATCGCTTCGATCATCACGTCCCGCGCGTCGAGGGGATCGGACTGCCGGGCGTTCTCATCCATCAGCTCGGTGAGCAGCTGCTGGTCGAGGCTTCCCCAGTTCACGCCGATCCGAACGGGTTTGCCGTGCGCCAGCGCCACCTCGATGATGGTGCGGAAGTGCTCGTCGCGCCGCTTGGCGCCCACGTTGCCGGGGTTGATGCGGTACTTGGACAGCGTGGCTGCGCACTGCGGAAACTTGGTGAGCAACAGGTGGCCGTTGTAATGAAAATCGCCGATGATCGGCACGGCGACCTGGGCCACGATGGCGGGAACGGCCGCGGCCGCGGCCTCGTTGTTGACCGTCACCCGCACCAGCTCGCTCCCCGCCTGATGCAGGGCGCGCACCTGCGCCGCCGTGGCGTCGACGTCTGCCGTGTCGGTGTTGGTCATCGACTGCACGACGATCGGGTGGCTGCCGCCCACCTTCACCCCGGCGACGTCCACGACAACCGCGTATCTCCGCTTGTGCTTGATCACGGCCTTCAATATAAGACGAGCGGCCTCGGGCGAAGGGGACCGCGAACCGCCGGCTCTACGGGTCGTTGCGAAGGTTGAGAGGCGTACGGTTGCCTAGAAGATCTTGTCGTTGATGAACACCGACAACACGAGCGAGGTGATTACGATCTTCCCTGCGAAAGGGGTGGCGCCCGTATTCGAGGCTGTGACGGCGATCCGCGCCCATACCGAGTCCTTAGCGAAGAGCGGATTGGCGCTCGAAAAGAGGAGACAGGAAGCCGGCCGGGGTGGGCAGCTGATCGTGTCAGCCGCCGAGCCTACCGTTCCTGCGGGCACGCTCAAGGCCAGTGCAGACGGAAGGCGAGTTCCGGCCGAGTCGGCGGCCAGGTAGAGTTTGAACGCGATCGTCCCGGAACCGCTCTGGCTCTGCACGGTGTCGGTCCCGGCGATGAGGACCGAGTCGACCACGGAAGAGCCTGCCCCAAGTAGGCGGATCAGCTGCGGCGCGCTGGAGGTGTCGAGCGAACCCGACAGCACAAAGTATGGAATCGTGTCCTGCGCGGTTCCCTTGATGAAGCTGTATACATCGATGTTGAAGATGGCCTCCCCATTGCCGCAAGCCGCTACGACCACGCTGAGGCACGCCGCCCGAAGCCACTTTGCACGCATCGAGGACCCCTCCCTAATAGATCGACACGGACGTGGCCATTGTGACAGCGCGCTCGTTCGACAGCGAGTTGGTATGGGTCCAGAACCCCACGTCGAGCCCCAGCGGCCCAAGCCGCACGCCCCCGCCCCAGCCGAACTCGACGCGCTTCCGCTCATCCCGCGCCACACCACCGCGCAGCGCCCAGATGCTGATGCGCTGCTCGCCACCCATGTGGACGGTTGCCCCGCGTCCCGTGTTCAGGACGTCCATGCCTAGCGTCGTGTTACCCACGGTATAGCCGAGGTTGGCGATGTACGACACCGGCAGCTTCGTGGTGGTCTGGACGTGGTTCGGACCGGGCTTCGAGTAACCGCCGGTCGCATTCGTGTAGAAGGCCGTATCCGTGCGCGTGTCGGGCCAGGTGATGGTGGCGCCGATGTCGTTCACGCCCAAGCCCACCTCGATCGGTCCCGAGATCCAGGCGACACCGACATCCCCACCCACGCCGTGTCCGAACGAGTTGCCCGCCCTCGAGTACTGCGTGATCGTCTGCGCCGTCGCGTTCACGGGATTGGCGAATATCGGATTGCCGATGCTGTCGCCCCCCGTGCCGTCCGTCCGGAAGTATGCAACGCCGAGGTAATAGTGCAGCGCACCACCGACATAAAGCCCGCTACTACCGTCCCCCACGATGCGTCCCGCGTAAGCCACCGTGGGCGCGAACCCTCCCTGAACGATGCCGTGAACGAACACCCTGTAGGTCGAGTCGTGCCGCGCCGATTGCGAGTCCGCGAGGAAGCCGAGCAAGTTGTCGTCGAGCTGGAGCTCCACGTCGTCGTGCAGCCAGCCCATCACGCTGACCCGCACGCCCTTGATCCCGAATCCCGGGTCCAACGGACGACTCGAGCCACTGATCCCGAACTGATCTTCCGGCACGAGCTGGGCCGATGCGCCCAGGTTCACCCGAAGCGAGTCCTTGCCGATCCCGAAGACCACGTTGTTGGTCGGCGTCGGCGCCTTCTTGATTTCATAGTACAGCGGCAGGTTGAGGATGGTGTTCACCGCGAGCACCGGGTTGAATCCGGGGGAGCCGGGTTTGAACTCCGGATCGCTGCCAAGGTTCGGGTGGTCGTGCAGGAACTGGATGACGCCGAGAGGGATCGGGATCGTCGCCTTGGGTTGACCACGTCGGTCCTCACCCGGGGGGACGGCCCGGTAGGCCGCGTTGTAGCGGACGAGATTGCCCGAGCGTCCGAGTGTGAGCCCACCCATCCCGATGCGCCGCGCGTCGAACACAAGCCCCTGGCAGGAGAGCCGCGCCGCCCAGCCCACCGTCAGGGCCAAGACCCAGACGCCGATCACCGATGTCCGCACGGCGCTCCTCGCGAAAAGGGTGCTCAAACCGGCCTCAAGGATGGAAATGATCGTACAAAGCACCCGCTCGGGGCGTGAGCCCCGTCACGAATCGGGGTGCGACGAGGCGACCTGGAACGTGATGCTGACGGTGGTACCCGCTCCCTGACGGCTCGTGAGCGCGATCGTCCCCCCCCAGCTCTCTACCAACCGGCGCGCGATGGCGAGGCCGAGGCCGGATCCGCTCGACGTGGTCGAGAAGGCGGGGTCGAATACGTGCACCAGGGCCTCGGGGGCGATACCACGTCCGTCGTCCACGACCGCGAGCTCCCGGCCGCCGTCCGAGATCCGGACGACGATGCGCCGCGCCCCGGCATTGCGCGAGTTCTCGAGCAGATTGACGAGCACTTCCTTGACCTCGTCCCGCCTGGCGCGCACCAGAACGCCCGTCCCCTCCTCTCCGGCGAGCGTCACCACCGAGCCGGCTTCCGCTCCGCCCAGCGTGTACAGGTGCACGACCTCGCGCGCGACCGTCTGGAGGTCGACCGGCTCGAGGGGCGTGGGCGCGCCTTCCGCCCCGGGCGAGGCAAACCGGGAGAACGCGCGTGCAATGGCGTCGAGCCGGTCGATCTCGGCGAGGATGCGCTCGGCCGTCTCCGCCAGCGTCGCGTCGAAGTCCCGCTCGACCTTCTTCTCCCGCGCCCGCTGCAGGTGCTGGATCCCGAGGCGGATCGGCGTGAGGGGATTCTTGATCTCGTGGGCGACTTGGCGCGCCATCTCGCCCCAGGCGAGCACGCGGGCGGCGCGGGTGAGGGCCGTGGCGTCGTCGAGTGCTACGACGCAGCCGTCGGGGGCCGGTCCCAGCGGGGCCAGCTGCACGCGAATCTGGCGGCCGCCCACGATGAATTCCCGATCCGCGATCCGCTCGCTCCGGGACCGCAGAAACTCGCCCACGGCGGTCCATACCGTGCGCCAGTCGTCGGAGGCCGCTTGCGGCAGCAGGTCCCCGGGCGTGAGTGGCGTCCCGAGCAGCTCCGCCGCCCGCGGGTTCGCCATCGTGACCCGCAGCCCGTCGTCCACCGCGATGACGCCCGTGGCCACGTTGGCCAGTACCCTCGCCGTGCGCTCGCGCGCCTCCTCCACGGCCGACTGGCTGCGTTTCACGTCGGACGCCATCCGCTCGAATGCGGAAATGACGGGCTCGAACTCCCGCGGTGCGCCGGGGGGAAACGCGGGGAGGGCGGCTCCCCGCCCGACGGCGCCCGCGGCTTCGCGAAGGGCCGCGACCGGTCGAGCCAGCTCGCGGGCCACGAGGCCCGCCAGCAGCATGGCGCCGACCAGACCCACGAGCGTGGCGAGGATCAGGACGAGCGCCAGGTCCTCCTGCTGCTGTCGCACACGCTCGTCATCGAGCAGCTGCGGCGCCGCGAGGATCCCCTGGACTTGCGGCGGGCCGGCGAGCACCACGCCGTAGCCGATGCGAATCGAGCGCCCGGCAATGCGACCATCATCGGTGAGCTCGAGCTCGTCCCGCAGGGCGAGGCGGACGAAGACGTCGGGTGCGAGGAACGGATCGACCAACCCCAACTCACCCAGGACCGGCGCGCTCGTGCCCGCGAGGATGCCGTCACGATACAACCACAAATCGGCGTCCAGGCGATCGCCCAGCTCGACGATGGACCGGGCGACCGCCGTCGGGCGATCGGACGCCACCAGTCCCGCGGTGGCCGCCGCATCGCGCAGCGTCTGCGAGATGAGCAGGTCGCCTGCACGTCGGGCCTCGTCGCCCAATCGCGCAAAGCTCCAGAGCGCGAAAAGCAGCACCGGCACCACGATGCACGCGCTCAGGGCGGCCGTCAGGCGCGCGCGATGACTGGTGCGTAAGGTGGTGACGAGCGGCGCGAGACGGAGTCGCCATTCTCCCGCCAGCACCAGGCTCACGAGCCAGCACCCGGCGAGCAGGACGGCGTCGAGCAACATGACGAGCGCGCCCCGCACCGCCAACGCCCACGGGTCCCGCAGGTCCACCCGCAGGTGCACGTGCCGCACACCGCCCGGTGTCTCGATGCGTTGTTCGCCCCGCGCCGACCAACCGGTCCGTGTCCAGACCACGCGAGCGCTCGGCTCGGGAGGCCCGTGCGACGGGAGCGACAGCGAGATCTGATACGGCGGCGTCACGCCCGCCTCGCCCCCGAGGAACCGCGCGACGCGCGCGGCCGGGATGTAACGGGTGCGCGGACCCACGCCCACTGTCAGCACGTCGCCCGATTCCAATAGAACGACGAGCACGTAATGCACCCCGGGCGTGCGGTCGAGACGCTCGACGCGGGGGCCGTCTCGGGTCGCGGGCGAGCGCACGAGCGCCGAGACCAGCGCCTGCGGCAGGTCGACGCTCGCCAGGCGAATCTCCGCCTCCGGCTCGCCCGCGGGAGTCCAGAGCGCGAGGCTCGCCGGGTAGTCATCCTCCGCGAGCGGCGACGCCAGCCACCAGGCGTACAGCTCACCCGGAGTACGCGGCGCCTCGACGGGCGGCTCCCGTCCCAGCCGCTCGAGCAGCGACACGGCCGGTGGGTCAGCGGCGCGTCCCAACCCTTGCGCGTCCCGCTCCGCGAGCCGCAGTCGACCCTCTACCACCGCGCCCCACGTGACGAGGGCGGCCGCGGTACCGGCGACGGTTGCGATCGCGAGCACCGCCCAGCTGCGTGGCGCCGGCACGAGGACGCCAACGAGCGCGGGCAGCCACACGAAGGTGTACCACTCGGGCCAGGCGCCGTAGGGATTCCAGAGCCAGAGCCCCGCCAGCGCCGCGATGACCGCCCAGCCGCACGCGGCCGGCAGGGCCCAAGGGACGCGGGCGGGCTCGACCGGGCCTCGCACGAGCGCGGCGGCGCCGAGAATGAGGGCCATCGCCGCGCCCGCGACCGCTGTCTCCCACGCCATCCACAGGGCGAAGCCGACGCCGCCGGCGGGCGGCGCGATCCCGCGGCCGAGGTAGCGCACGAGATACGGCGCCGCGAGCACGAGCAACCCCGCCGCGGCCATGTGCCACCAGCGCCGCGCGAGCCCCCGGCGCCAGAGGGTGCTCGCCGCCAAGAGCGCCACGAGACCCAGCACCGCGAGTGATCCCGCCGACGCGCTGAACGGGCCGAGTGCGGACCGATAGAACACGGCGGGGGAAAAGAACTCGGCCGCCGGTCCGGGGAGGCCGAGCGGTGCCCTCGCCGTGCACCAAGCGGCGACAAGCACGACCAGCCACCGCCACGGGCCCGCAGGCGCCACAAGGAGGAGCAGCAGCAGCGTGACCGCGAGCGCAACAGCCGCGCGTACCGCCGCGGCTCGCCACGCCGCGAGCTTGGCGTCGCCCTGAGCCGGCGCGACGGGCTCGACGCTGAAGAGGGTGTCGCCGTTCGCGCAGCCGCCTGGGCAATAATCGAACACGTCGGCTTCGTGAGGCGCGAGGCCGGGCGCGGAGAATCGCAGGGTCACGCCGTGCGCTTCCTCGAAGCGCGCGCCGACCGAATGACCGCGATCCGGGGCCGCGGGCGCCGCGTCGAGCAAGACGGTCCCAACCGCTGTGCCACCCCCTTGCGTCTGGCGCCGGGCCTCGAGCGCCACGTAGAATGATGTGATGACGGCGCGCAGCTCCGCGGTGTCGCGGGAGGGGGTGGGAACGAACCGGTGCCGGCCGGCCCAGGCGAGGGGCTCCCCGTCGGCGGCCAGGATCGCGACACCCCGCTCGACGCCCGGTGTCCGCGAACCCGACCGCACGGCGTCCTTGAGCCGGTCGAATTCGTCGTCGCGCGGCAACAAGGCGGCGGTCGCGCCGCGCTCCGCGAGCCGGCGCGCCTCGGCGACGGCCGCGGCCAGCGCGGCCTTGAGCTCGGAGGAATCCTGGGGAACGCGGCTCGCGCGGACCTCGGGCCAGCAGCACTCGATGCGTTTGACCTCGAGCACACCGGTGATGAGCACGACGCCGAGCGCCAGGCAGGCGATGGCGGCGCCGGCCGCGCGCAGGTCACGCGGGCGCCTGGCGAGCGCCAGCACCGCCGCCGCGACCGCCGCCGCGCCGGCGATCCAGGCCCAGGCCCCCGCGGCGCCGTGCAGCCACTCCGCGGCTCCCACGGCCACGACGCAGCCCGCGAGCGCTACGTGAGCGCGCCGCTGCACCTCAAAGCCCTCGTTCCCGACGAAGTGCGCTTCATTCTCGAGCGCGATGCCCGCCTCCTCGTCCCGGTGGGAACGTGCGAGCAGCACGGTCCCCACCTTCCCCTCGGGTGTGACAGCATCATCGTCGAGCACCTGGCAGACGATCTGTCGGCCGAGTTCGAGATCCTGCGCGCGCCGACCATCGAATATGGCGTCAACACCGCGACGATACGGCCGTTCCCCGGCAATGCATCGGTCCGCCGCAAAACGTTACATCGATGGATGAACGACCTGCTCGGTTCCTGGGAGCAAGCGGGTGTAGACTCTTTCATCATATTGACGGCCCATGGGCACGACCCGCACCAGGAAGCCCTGTCGACGCTGCGCACGCGAAGCGCCCGGGTCTTCACCGTGGACGTCTTCGCCCTCGACTTCTCGCACGACCTGGAGGACCCCGAGGGACCCACGCATGGTGGCGAGCTCGACACCTCCCTCCTCCTCTACCTGGCCCCGGAGCTGGTGCGCATGGAGCGCGCGCAGGACTTCGCCGTGCCCGAGCGGCAACGGAGCCGGGGACGCGTCAGCTCCCTTCCTCTTCCCAAGCGCTCACCGGGCTCGCTCGGCCGCCCGTCGATCGCTACACGGGAGAAGGGCGAGCGGCTGTATAAGATGATTCGCGAGCGCATCGCCACGCGAGTGCTCGGGGCACCGGTGCCGTGACCGCGCTCCTGCTTGCGCTGCTCGCGCTCCAGACGCCCGTGGACGAGGGGACGCTCGTAGTCCGGGAGGACACGGCGGAGATCGCGCGCGAGGGGTTCCGGCTGACGGCCTTGCGGACGACGGCCGGCGCGGCGCGCTGGACGCTCGCTACCACCGTGCGCTACAACCGCAGTCGCCCAGTGATCGTGCTCGATCCGATCGTGGAGCTCGGTGTCGATTCGAATCCCACGAGTCTCGAATACAACGTCGCGGACCCGCGCGACCCCTTGCGCATCCTCGGCCAGCTTGGCCGGGGGCGATTCGCGGTCCGGATATTGGGCCGGCGGACCGAGCGGGCGCGAGAGCTCCCGGCGCCCACGCCCGCAGCGGTGTTGGATGACTCGGTGTTCGCCCTCTACCTCCCCGCCGCGTGGCAGGCCCGATCCCAGCCGGTGACGGTCACGGGACTCTTCCCGCGGGCCGGCCGCCGGGATGTTCTGACCGTCCAGGACCTCGGGACGCAGGCCACAACCCTGAACCGCGACCCCGCGTCCCTGCGGCACATCACTGTATCGGGGGGGGAGAACCGACTGGTGCACGTCTGGCTGGGGGCCGACGGGCGACTGGCGAAGGTCGAGATACCATCCAGGCGCCTGGTGGTCGAGCGGGCACCCGCCTCCTGAGCCCTTCGTCTCAAGCCGCACCGTAGGTTAAGATTCTCGCCGGCCCGGGCTCGGGCGGGGACCCCGAAACCCCTTGGGCCCGCGCCCCGTATGAGGGGACGTCCCAACGACTAGTCCAAGGATCACCATGAGGCCTTTGCTGTTGTCCGTCGGGCTCGTCGTCTGCCCGCTACTGGCCGTCAGCCAGCAACCGGTTCCCGCGACTCTCTCTCTCGCCGACGCGATTTCACTCGCCCGCCAGAATAACCCGGTCTACCGCCAGGCGATCCACGACCGAGCGCCGGCCGCCTGGAGCGTCCGGAACGCGTGGTCCAGCCTGTGGTTGCCGTCGGTGACCGCGTCGGGCGGAATCAGCTACGCGGGCCCCGGCGAGCAGAACTTCCTGACGTCGAGCTTCTCGCAGAGCGTCTCCACGTTGTCCTCGAGCTACAGCTTCCTGCTCGACTGGACGTTGAACGGCCAGACCCTGAGCCAGCCCGGCATGCGGAAGGCGCAGCTCAACGCGGCCGACGCCGACGTGAACGGCGCGGAGACGAACCTCGTCACGGGCGTCAAGCAGCAGTACCTGACCGTTTTGCAGGCGCGCGACAACGCGGAGGTCGCCCGACAGCAGCTACAGCATGACGAGGAGTTTCTGAAGCTGGCGCAGGCTCGCTACGACGTGGGACGCGCCTCGATCCTCGATGTGCGTCAAGCACAGGTTGCTCGGGGCCAGGCGGAGGTTACGCTGCTCCGCGCCCGAACCGGCGTCGACGTCGAAAAGCTCCGCCTGTTCCAGAGCATCGGCGTCTCGGCTCCGTTACCGGTCGCGACCGTGCAGCTCACGGACACGTTTCCCGTGCAGACTCCCACGTGGCAGCTCAACGATCTGCTTACCCAGGCGGAGCAGCAGAACCCCGCTCTCCGGGCGCTCCGCGAGCGTGAGCGCGCTGCGGGATGGGGCGTGAAGGCCGCGACGTCCAGTTACGCGCCCTCCGTGTCGCTCTCGGCCGGGTGGTCCGGATTCACGCAAAAGCTCTCCGACGTGAACCCGACCATCGCGTCGATCCGCGCGAGCGCGCAGACGGATTCCCTGGCGTGCGCCTACGAGAACACGGCGTGGCTGAACACGGGACAGGTGCCGCTCAACTGCGCGGCGCTGACCAATACGGCGGCGGCCCAGCAGGCCTTCCTCGACCAGAACGGCCGCTACCCCTTCAACTTCACGCCCCAACCGTTTCAGGCGCGGCTCACGGTGACGATTCCGCTGTGGGGCAATTTCTCGCAGCCCCTTCAGGTTTCGCAGGCCAAGGCCCAGCAACAGGACCTGCAGGAGTCGGTGCGCGCTCGCGGCCTCCAGGTAGAGACGGACGTGAACAGCGCGTTCCTCACGCTCCAGACGGACTATCAGGCGATCGCCATCCAGGACACGAACCGCACCGCGGCGCGCGAACAACTGCAGCTCGCCACCGAGCGCTATCGCGTCGGCTCCGGCACGTTTTTCGAGCTGCTCGACGCCCAGGTGGCCGCGCTGCGGGCGGAGACCGATTATATCAACGCGGTATACGACTACCACAAAGCGCTGGCCGCGCTCGAGGCTGCCGTCGGCCGGCCGCTGCGGTAACGGAAGGATCGAACTGCAATGTCGACGCGAGGCAAGGTCTTGTTGGGAGCCGGAGGCGTGGTGTTCGTCATCGGGCTCGTGGTGGTCAGCGCCGGCGCCCGACGGGACCGCGGTCAGGAAGTACGGTTCGATAAGGTGGGCCGACGGGACCTGGTCGCCGCCGTCACCGCGAGCGGCAAGATCCAGCCCAAGAAAAAGGTCGACGTGTCGGCCGACATCACGGGCCGGATCACCAAGATCGCCGTGCGCGAAGGAGACTTCGTGAAGCAGGGGCAATTCCTCATCCAGATCGACCCGACCGTCTATCAGGCCAACCTCCAGCAGGCCGCCGCCACCATGGCGTCGTCCCAGGCGGCGGCCGTGCAGGCGAAGGCCAACAGCGATCAAGCCGAACGGGCCCTCGGGCGGACCAAGGAGTTGCACACCCAGAGCCCCAACCTCGTGTCGCAGGAGCAGCTCGAGCAGGCGCAGACCGCGTTCGACGTCGCCGACGCGAACCTCAATGCCGCGCAGCATCAAGTGGACCAGGCGCGCGCCGCCGTGCAGTCCGCGCGGGACAACTTGCGGAAGACCACGCTCATCGCCCCCATGACCGGCCGCGTGACGCGCCTCGCCGTGGAGGAAGGCGAAGTCGCCGTGCCGAGCACCTTCTCGAAGGACATCGGCCTGCTCCTGACCGTGTCGGATCTCTCGGTGATTCAGGCCAAGGTGAAGGTCGACGAGACGGACGTGGTGCGGGTCCACCTGGGCGACTCGGTCGAAGTCTCGATCGACGCGTTCCCCGACACCGCCTTCATCGGACGCGTGACCAAGGTCTCCGACTCGAGCGTGCGGGACGCGACGTCGACGGCCACGGGGCAGAACGACCGGGCCGTCGACTACGAGGTCGAGATCACGTTGGACAAGCCGCCCTCCGACATCCGGCCGGATCTCTCGGCGACCGCGAGGATCGTGACTGACACGCGGAAGCAGGCGCTCTCCATCCCGATCATCGCGCTCACGGTGCGCGAGAACAAACTCGTGTCGACGGAGAATCGCCGCATCGACACGACCGCCGCCGGCAAGAAGAAGGAGACCGAGGGTGTCTTCGTCGTGAAGGACGGCGTGGCGACGTTCCGCCCGGTGAAGGTCGGGATCGCGGGCGACGAGTACTTCGAGGTGACCGATGGCCTGAAGGACGGCGAGACGATCGTGGGCGGGCCCTACCAGGCGATCCGCGACCTCAAGGAGGGCGCGCGCGTGCGGGCGATGAAGGAGTCGGCGGATTCCGCGAAGAAGAAGGCGGGCGCATGACGGCGCCCGCTTCCTTGGCCCAGCCGTTTCACACGGGCGACACGCCGCTGCCCGACATCATTATTCTCACGCACAAGCTGGCGCGTGACTACGACATGGGCGGCGAAGTGGTGCGCGCCTTGCGGGGCGTGAGCCTGCAGATCAAGCGCAACGAGTACGTCGCGGTCATGGGTCCCTCGGGCTCGGGGAAATCCACGCTCATGAATCTCATCGGGTGCCTCGACACCCCCACCGCCGGCGAATACTGGCTCAACTCCCAGAAGGTGTCAGACCTGGACGACGACGAGCTGGCCCGCATCCGCAACAAAGAGATCGGGTTCGTCTTCCAGACCTTCAACCTCCTCCCCCGCGCGACTGCGCTGCACAACGTGGAGCTGCCGCTGATCTATGCGGGTCTGGGCGCGCGGGAGCGGCGCGACCGGGCGGCCCGGGCGCTCGAGCGCGTCGGGCTGGGCGATCGCATGGAACACAAGCCCAACGAGCTCTCGGGCGGCCAGCGCCAGCGCGTGGCCATCGCGCGCGCGCTCGTGAACGAGCCGTCGATTCTCCTCGCCGACGAGCCGACCGGCAACCTCGACTCCACCACGAGCGCCGAGATCATGGCGGTGTTTCGCGACCTGCACGGCCAGGGCCAGACGATCGTCATGGTGACGCACGAGCGCGACATCGCGGCCCACGCGGCGCGCGTGGTGACCCTGCGTGACGGCGTGATCGCCACCGACCAGCGCCAGGCGGCCTAAGCGGTGCCGGTGTGGGAGTCGTTCCGCCTCGCCCTGCAGATGATCCGGGCGCAGAAACTGAAGAGCGGCTTCTCCCTGATCGGCGTGTTCATCGGCGTGGCCTCGCTCATCGGAGCGTGGTCGATCGTGAACGGCGTCAACCGCTACATGACCGAGAAGTTCGCGCAGACGCTGTTTGGCGTGAACACCTTCCAGCTGCGTCGCCGCCCGATCTTCACCCCCAACGTGCCGGACTCCGTGTGGCGCGCGTGGCGGCGCCGGCCCCGCATTCAGTTCGGCGACGCGGAAGCCGTGACCGCCGCCATCACCGTCCCCGTCATCACCGCGTGGCAGTCGAGCGAAAACGTCTCGGTGTTTTACGGCGACAAGGAAGCCCGGGACATCGAGCTCACCGCCGCGAGCGAGCGTTACTTCGACATCAAGAACCTCCGGATCGCCGTGGGGCGGGCGTTCACCGCGCAGGAAAACCGCTCGGGAGTGCCAGTGGCCGTCCTCGGCGACGCCGTCGCGAAGCGCCTGTTCGTGGATCGGACGCCGCTCGAGCGCAACGTGCGCATCGGCGGGACCGCGTATCGCGTGATCGGCGTCGTCGAGAAGCAGGGCAGCGTCCTGGGATTCCCGCTCGACCGCTTCGTGGTCGTGCCCGCCCGCTCGCCGGCGCAAAATCTCGTCAACCCGCCCGGCGTCCTCGATGCCCTGCTCGTGAAGGCCTCCTCCGAGGTCGAAATGCGCGAGGCGATGGAGCAGGCCGAGGGTGTCATGCGCAGCCGCCGCCACCTCCGCCCGCGGCAGGACGACAACTTCGTGCTCGACACGTCCGAGGGTGTCCAGCAATTCTGGGCCGGGATCAGCCGGATCCTGATCGTGGTCTTGCCCGGGGTCGTGATCGTGTCGCTCGTGATCGGCGGCATCGTGATCATGAACATCATGCTCATGGCGGTGACGGAGCGCACCCGTGAGATCGGCCTGCGCAAATCGCTCGGCGCCCGGCGCCGCGACGTGTTGCGCCAGTTCCTGGCGGAGTCCGCGGCGATTGCCTCGGTCGGCGCGGTGTTCGGGATCCTCGCCGGGATCGGCCTCACCGTGCTCATCAACGCCATCAGCCCGCTGCCCGCGAGCGTGTCTCCGGCGTCGATTCTCCTGGGCGCCGTCATGGGCACGGGCGTGGGCGTGATCGCGGGCGTCTACCCGGCGAGCCGGGCGTCGCGCCTCGACCCCATCACGGCCTTACGCCAGGAGTAGCTCGTGACAGCCCTGTTCGAAGGCGTCGGTATCGCCCTGTTCTCGCTGCGCGCGCACAAGCTGCGTGCGGGCCTCACGATCCTCGGCGTCGCCATCGGCGTCACGGTCGTGATGGTGATCGGGGCGTTGATCAGCGGCTTCAACAAGGGCATCTCCGACATGCTCGCCTCGCTCGGCCCGAAAACGTTCTGGGTCGGCCGCTACTGGGGCGGGCAGGGCGACGTGGACCCGGAAGATCCGGATCCCTGGCGCCGCCGGCCCCCCGTGACGATCGAGGAGGCGCGCCGCCTGGAGCAGCTGCCGAGCATTGCCTTCGTGGTCGTCGACGAGAATACGCTGGCCGACATTCAGTTCGAGGGACACCGCCTGTCCGCCATCAACATTCGAGGGCGTGACGCCAACTGGCCCATGATCGAGGGTGGGCACATCCAGCCGGGCCGCTCGTTCAGCCACCTCGAGGACGCCGCCAACACCCACGTGGCGGTCGTCAACACCAAACTCGCGGAGAACCTGTTCGGGCAGCGGGATCCGGTGGCGCGCCGCATCAAGATCGGAGACGTCCCCTACGATGTGATCGGCGTGTACGATCCCCCGCCCCGCCTGTTCGGCGACGGGGACCGGCCGGAGGCGATGATCCCGCACGGGACCTTCGTGAAGGACTTGCCGTACTTCCACGGCTGGATGGACATGTTCGTGGTGCCGGTCGACTCGGTGAGCATCGACCGCGCGATCGACGACGTGACGATCGCGATGCGTACGATGCGAGGCTTGCGACCGGGACAGCGCAATAACTTCGATGCCGTTACCCAAGAGGTCTACACGCAGGCGGTCAACAGCTTCACGCTCGTGGCCCGCGTCCTGATGATTGTCCTGTCATTGGTCGGCCTGCTGGTCGGCGGTATCGGGGTGATCGCCATCATGATGATCTCGGTCACGGAGCGCACCCGGGAGATCGGGGTCCGCAAGGCGCTCGGCGCCACGCGTCGGGAGATCCTGTGGCAGTTCCTCGTGGAAGCGGCCACTCTGACGCTGGTGGGCGGCGTCATCGGCATGCTCGTAGGCTGGCTCGTGTCGCTGGTGCTCGCCAATGCCACGCCCGTGCCAGCGTACGTCCCGCTCGGCTCCGTCATTCTGGCCCTCGCTCTGGCGGCGGTGACGGGACTGCTGTTCGGTATCTACCCGGCCAGCAAGGCCGCGCGGCTCGATCCGGTGGAAGCGTTGAGATATGAATAGGACGGTGGACCTCTAGCATGGCCTTTCTCGAAGCCGTGCGGCTCGCCCTGCAGACCATCCGGGCGCAGAAACTCAAGAGCGCGTTCTCCATCATCGGCGTGTTCATCGGCGTGATGTTTCTGATCGCCGTCGTGTCGGTCGTGCAGGGGATGAACCGGTACATGACCGACAAGTTCGCGGGGACGCTCCTCGGCGTGAACACGTTCCGGCTGCGGCAGTTTCCGGACGTACAGATCGGCAACGTGACCGACTCCATGTGGCGGGTCTGGCGCCGCCGGCCGCGCGTGAGTTACGACGACGCCCAGGCGGTCATCCACGGCGTGACGGTTCCGGTCCTCGCGGCGTGGGAGTCGAGCACCCGCACCAGCCTCGTGGCCGGGCGCAAGCAGGCGAAGGATGTCCAGGTCACCGCGGCGACCGAGCTCTACTTCGACATACGCTCGCTCGCGATCGAGCGGGGCCGCCCATTCACGGGGCAGGAGGTTCAAGTCGGCGTGCCGGTCGTCGTCCTCGGGTTCGAGCTGGCCGACAAGCTGTTCGAAGGCCAGGACCCGATCGGCCGTGAGGTGAAGATCTTCGACCTGCCCTACCGCGTGATCGGCGTGGTCGAGAAGCAGGGCAATCTCTTCGGCCTGTCGCTCGACAAGTTCGCGGTGGCGCCGGCGAGCGCCCCCCTCAAGAGCTACGTCAACCAGCCGCGCGTGGTCGAAGCCGTGGCGATGAAGGCGACCTCGCAAACCGAGATGCGTGAGGCGTTGGGCCAGGCCGAGGCCATCATGCGCAACCGGCGCCACCTGCGGCCGCGACAGCCCGACGATTTCACGCTGGAAACGGCCGATGAGGTCCTCGATTTCTGGGGGAAGATCTCCTCAGTCCTGTTCGTGGCGTTGCCCGGTCTCGTGGCGGTGTCCCTCGTGGTGGGGGGCATCGTGATCATGAACATCATGTTGATGGCGGTAGCGGAACGGACCCGGGAAATCGGCATCCGGAAGTCGTTGGGTGCCCGGCGGCGCGATATCCTCCGGCAGTTCTTGGTGGAAGCCACGATGCTCGCCACCGTGGGGGCCGCAGCCGGCGTCGCGCTGGGGGTGGGGCTGGCGGGCGTGGTGAACGCGCTCACACCCCTGCCCGCCGCGGTCGCCCCCTGGTCGATCGTGCTGGGCGTGACCCTGGGCGGCGGCGTCGGCGTGCTCGCTGGTGTGTATCCGGCAAGTCGCGCCGCCCGTCTCGATCCGATCGCCGCGCTGCGGCACGAGACATGACCGGGGGGGGGCTCTTCGAGGGCGTCGGCATCGCGCTCGACTCGCTGCGCGGCAACAAGCGGCGGGCGGCCTTGACGATCCTCGGCGTCGCGATCGGCGTCACGGTCGTCATGGTGATGGCCGCGATGATCGGCGGAATCAATCAGAGCGTGTCGAACGACATCGAGGCGATCGCGCCCCGGACGTTTCTCGTCTGGCGGTTCTTCCAGGCGGGCGTGAACGTGTCGGACGGCTCCGACGAATCGAGCCCCTGGAAGCGGAATCCGACGATCAGCGAGATGGAGGCGGACCACATTTCCGTGCTGCCCTCCGTCCGTTACGTCACGCGCCGCGATGAAAGCTCAGCGACCGTGGAGTACGGCGACCGGCGGCTCGAGTCGATCAACGTCTCCGGTGTGTCCGCCCAGTGGGTGGAGGTGAACGGCGGCGACGTCCATCCCGGGCGCACGTTCACTCGTCTCGAGGATCTGGCCAACGACGCCGTCGCCGTGATCAACACGAAGCTCGAGGACCAGCTGTTCCGCGGGCGCGATCCGATCGGCCAGACGATTCACGTCGCGGGCGCTTCGTTCAAGGTCATCGGCGTCTACGTGCCCCCGCCGAGTCTCTTCAGCGGAGCGACACCTCCGTGGGTCGGCATCCCGCACGGGGCGTTCGTCAAGCACGTTCCGTACACCAAGGGATGGATGCGGCTCGCGGTCGCGCCCGCCCCTGCCTATACGCAGCAGGAATCGATGGACGAAGTCGTAGCGACGCTCCGCTCGCTCCGGGGGCTCAAGCCGGGGCAAGACAACAGCTTCTCGATCGTCACTCAGGACAAGCTCCTCGACGCCTGGAACAAGGTCACCGGCATGTTTTTCCTCGTCATGCTCGTCCTGTCGTCCATCGCCCTGATGGTCGGCGGCGTGGGTGTGGTCGCGATCATGATGATCTCCGTCACGGAGCGCACCCGCGAGATCGGCGTGCGCAAGGCACTCGGCGCGACCCGGCGTGCCATCCAGTGGCAGTTCCTCGTGGAGGCCTCGACGCTGACGCTCGTCGGGGGCGCCGTGGGGATGCTCTTCGGCGGCATCGTCGCGTTCGTCGTGTCGAGCCTGACGCCGATCCCGGCGCACGTGCCCCTCTGGTCCATCCTCGCAGCCCTGGCCGCGTCGGCCCTCACCGGCGTCGGATTCGGAATGTATCCGGCGAACCGGGCGGCGCGGCTCGATCCGGTAGAAGCGCTGCGATACGAATAGTGCGGAGTGTGGAATGCGGCATCGGAGTCCGCGCATTCACTCCGCATTCCGAATTCCGCATTCCGCACTAGTTTTCTCGCGTGCAGCTCTCCGAAGCGATTTTTCAAGCCCTCCAAACCGCGTGGAGCCACAAGCTCCGCTCGTTCTTCACGCTGCTCGGGATCATCGTATCGGTGGCATTCCTCGTGGCCGTGGTGGCCGTCATTCAGGGCATGAACGCATACGTCCGGGAGCGGATCGCCGGAGCGATCGTGGGCGTCAACGCCTTTCAGATTCGTCGGGACCCCATTCAGGTCGGGTTCATCGACGACGAGGAGGTGAAGAGGATCCAGCGCCGGCCGATCATCGGGCTCGAAGACGTCCCGTACGTCGAGCGCGCGCTGCCCGATGCGCAGGCCATCGCGCTGCAGTCCGGCTGGCCGACCCCGCTGGCAGACGTGCAGTGGGGGAATCGCACCGTCGGTGACGCGTTCATCTTCGGCGTCACCCCGCCCTTCGTCGTGGTGCAGGATTACGCGTTCGCGGCCGGCGAGGCCCTCAGCGAAATGGATCTGCGGCAACGGCGCTTAGTCGCCGTGCTCGGCTACGACCCGGCCGACAAGCTGTTCGGAAGCCCGGAGCGCGCGATCGGCCGCGTGATCCGCGTACTCGGGACCCAGTTCGTGGTCAAAGGGGTGATCGCGAAGAAGGGCACGGTCCTGGGACAGTCCTGGGATGGATTCGTGATGCTGCCGCTGACCACGTTCGAGACCCTGTACGGCCGGCGACAGACGACCGTGATCTCGGTGAAGATGCCGGCGGCCGCAGAGGTCGCCGACGGCATGCTCCGCGCGGAAGAGGCGATGCGGATCGCGCATCGGCTGCGTCCGGGGCAGGACGACGACTTCACCGTCGACACCGGGGAGGGTCTCATCGCGTTCTGGGGAAAGCTCACGCGCGTGATATTCACGGTGGTGCCGGCCGTCGTGGCCATCGGGATCGTGGTCGGCGGGATCGTGATCATGAACATCATGCTGATGAGTGTGACGGAGCGGACCCGCGAGATCGGCATCCGGAAGTCACTCGGAGCGTCCCGGCGGGATATCCGGCGTCAGTTCCTGGCTGAGTCGATCATGCTGTCGCTCCTGGGAGGTGTCGCGGGTCTCCTTGCGGGCGCCGGACTTGCGGCGCTCGTGCAGCTCGCCTCACCGCTGCCCGCGCGCGTCACGCTCTGGTCCGTGGCCGTGGCGCTGGGCCTGGGCGTGTCGGTCGGCGTCGTCTTCGGCGTGTACCCCGCCTTGCGCGCGGCCCGCCTCGATCCGATCGAAGCGCTCCGGTACGAGTAGCATGGCCCTCCATTCCGTGGTCGAAGGTTGGCTGATCGCCGTGGACCAGCTGCGAGCGAACAAGCTTCGCTCGGGCCTCACCATCCTCGGCGTCGTGATCGGCATCGCCACGGTCATGGCCATGGCTTCGATTGTGGCGGGGTTCCGCGAGCAGATCGTCAACACGCTCGAGGTCGTCGGACCGACCACGTTCCGCGTTCTCCGGTTCTTCTCCTCGACCCCCGTCAATCCGGACGCCCTGCCGCGCGAAGTCCGGATCCGGCCAGCGCTCAGGCCCGAGGAAGCAGAGGCGATCGCGCGGCTCCCCGAAATTCATTATGCGGCGATCTGGACGCAGGCATTCTACCGGTTCGAATACGCCGGCATCCGGACCCAGAACTTGAGCGTCTTCGGCGCGGATGACCGCTTCATGGAGATCCTCGGCGGGGAGATCATCCGCGGCCGCGTCTTCACCACCGCCGAGCTCCGCGGGGGCGCCCCGTCGCTGATCATCGAGCAGCGCACCGTGGACCGGCTGTTCGGCGCGCGCGACCCCCTCGGCCGCATCGTGCGCGTGGGAGGGTATCCGTTTCGTGTGGTAGGGGTGTGGCAGCGCCCGACGAACATCTTCGAGGTGCCCGGCGCCCCTGAAATCTCCGGCGTGGTTCCTTTCGAAGCGGCCCGCGCGCGGTTCATGATCGACCAGGTGAATGCGCTGATCATTCTCGTAAAACCGAAGCCCGAGGTGAGTGTCGGCCGGGCGATCGACGTCGCCACGCTCCAGTTACGCCGCATGCGCGGCATTCGGGTAGGGCAGCCGAACACGTTCGACATCCTCACGTCGGACCAGGTTCTGGGAGTGTTCGACAGCTTGACGTTCGCATTCTTCTTCGTGATGCTCGTGCTCTCGAGCATTGCCCTGCTGGTCGGCGGCATCGGCGTGATGGCGATCATGATGGTGTCCGTGACGAGCCGTACGCGGGAGATCGGATTGCGGAAGGCCACGGGCGCCACGCGGCGAGAGATCCTGTGGCAATTCCTGGTCGAGGCAGCGACGCTCACCCTGATGGGCGGGGTGATCGGTATCGTATTGGGGATCGGGGTCGGGGAGTTCCTGAAGCATCTCCTCGACTTCACAACCACGGTCCCGGTCTGGAGCGCGGTGGTCGCGACGGTCGTGTCCATCACCGTGGGCGTGGTCTTCGGAATCGCGCCGGCGGCGAGGGCCGCGAGGCTCGATCCCGTTGAGGCGTTGAGATACGAATGAGAAACAGTGCGGAGTGCGGAATGCGGAATGCGGAATTGCCAGGGAAGGTCCGATCGCGGAGAGCCGCCACGCGACTCGACGCCCGCGCGGTCTATTCCGCATTCCGAACTCCGCACTCCGCACTCTGAGAGGGACCGTGACCTCACACGAAGTTGATTTGCTCGCCATCGCGGCGCACCGCGACGACGTCGAGCTGACCTGCGGCGGCACGCTCGCGAAGGCGGTCAAGGCCGGGCACCAGGTCGGCATCCTCGACCTCACGCAGGGCGAGAGCGGGACGCGCGGCGACGCGGCCACGCGCGCCGGCGAAGCCGAGCGCGCGGCCAAGGTGCTGGGCGTCACGCGGCGCCTCAACGCCGGGCTCCCCGACGCGCACCTCCAGAACGACGAGCCCTCGCGCGCGCGCCTGGTCGAGCTGATCCGTTCCACGCGCCCGCGCGTGGTCATCCTCCCCTTCCCCGTCGGCCGTCACCCCGATCATCGCGTCGCGTCCGAGCTCGGCCGAGACGCGTGCTACCTGGCGGGACTCGCGAAATACGGACCGACCGGAGCGGAGCCGCACCGGCCGTTCAAGGTTCTCTACGCGCTCGCGTATCGGGAGGACCCGGTGAAGCCCTCGTTCGTGGTGGACATCAGCGACGTGTTCGAGACGAAGATGGCCGCCATCCGCTGCTATGCGTCGCAGTTCGATGGGGCGAAGGCAGCCGGCGAGATCCATCCGACCGGGCAGGACCTCTACGAGCTGATCCGCGTGCAGTCGGCGCACTACGGCTCGCTCATCCGTGCCCACTACGGCGAGCCCTTCTTCTGCTACGAGACGGTCGAAGTGCAGGACGTGGTCACGCTTGGCGTGCAGTCCCTGTAGCCTCTAGATTTCCCACATGCCCAAGCGCCTGGTCTACCTCGACAACGCGGCCACGACGCCCGTCCGACCGGAAGTGCTCGAGGCGATGCTGCCCTACCTGGGCCGCGACGCCTTCGGGAATCCGTCTTCGGCGCACCGCTTCGGGCGCACCGCGCGCGCGGGCGTAGAAGAGGCGAAGCGGACGATCGCCGAGGTCTTGGGCGGCGGCGTCGAGCCCGGGCACGTGATCTTCACGTCCGGGGGCACCGAAGCGGACAACCTGGCGGTGATTGGCGCCGCGCTGGCCGCCCGCGATCGCGGTGGGCCGTTCCGCGTCGCCGTGTCCGCTATCGAGCACAAAGCAGTTCTGGCGGCGGCGCACGCAGTCGTCCACCTCGGCGGGGAGGAAGTCATCCTTCCGGTCGACGGGGACGGCGCCGTCTCGCTGGAAGCGTTGGACGAGGCGCTCGCCCGGGGCAGTGTCGCCGTCGTCGCCGTGATGTGGGTGAACAACGAAGTCGGCGCGGTGCAGCCTGTAGCGCGGCTCGCCGAGCGATGTCGCGAGGCGGGCGTCCCGTTCCACGTGGACGCCGTCCAGGCCTTCGGGAAGATCCCCGTCTCGCTCCGCGACGTTCCCTGCACGCTCCTCACGCTCTCCGGCCACAAGATCGGCGCTCCGAAGGGGATCGGTGCGCTCATCGTGCGCGACCGCCACGTGGTCGAAGCCATCATTCATGGCGGGGGGCAGCAGTTCGGTATCCGACCAGGCACGGAGAACGTCCCCGGGATCGCGGCGCTCGGAAAGGCGGTCGAGCTCGCCGCCCAGGAGCAGGCGGGTTTCGCCACCCGCGTGGCGGCGCTGCGCGACGAGCTCGAGCGCCGGCTGCTCGCCGTGGTGCCGGATGCCGTCGTCAACGCGGCCCGCGGTCCGCGGGCGCCACACGTCTCGAACGTGTCGATCCCCGGGACGGACAGCGAAGCTCTCTTGATGCACTTCGATCTCGCGGGAATCGCCTGCTCGTCCGGATCCGCGTGCTCCACGGGGGCGGTCGAGCCCTCGCACGTCCTCACAGCCATGGGGGTGCCGCGCGAGCTCGGCGTCGCCGCGCTGCGTTTCTCGTTCGGGAAGGACAGCAGCGAGGAGGACGTGGAGGCAGTCATCGGCGCCATGCCGAAGATCGTGGAGAAGGTGCGGGCACTGTCCGCCGTGCTGCACCGGTGACCGACCGCGTTCTCGTCGCCATGTCCGGCGGCGTCGACTCCTCCGTCGCGGCCGCCCTGCTCGTGGACGCCGGCTACGACGTCGTCGGCGCTACCATGAAGCTGTTCTGCTACGGCGACAGCGTGCCCGACCGTCCGTGCTGCTCCCTGGACTCGATCACCGACGCGCGATTGGTCGCCCACAAGCTCGGTATTCCGCATTACGTCTTGAACCTGGAAGACCGGTTCAGCCGCGACGTGATCGCGGACTTCGTGTCCGAATACGCGCGCGGCCGCACGCCCATCCCCTGCGTCCGCTGCAATTCATTCACCAAGTTCCGGGACTTCCTCTATCATGCGGACGCGCTCGACTGCCGATACATCGCGACCGGTCACTATGCGATCGCCCGCGACGGCGCACTGTTCCGGGGACGCGACGTGCAGAAGGACCAGTCGTACTTCCTCTGGGGCATCGATCGCAGCGTCGTCGCGCGGATGCTGACGCCCGTGGGGACGCTGACCAAGCGGGAAACACGAGACGCCGCGCGGCGCCTCGGGCTCGTCACCGCCGAGAAGCCGGAGTCGGTGGAGATCTGCTTCGTTCCCGACGACGACTACGTGGGCGTGCTCGAGCGTCACCTCGGCGCCGACGCGCCGGCCCTGACACCCGGACCCCTGGTGACGGTGGGCGGCGACGTGGTCGGAGAGCATGACGGGTTCGCGCGCTACACCGTCGGACAGCGGCGCGGCTTGCCGGGCGGATTCTCGGAGCCGATGTACGTGGTCGAAATCCGGCCCGACACGCGGGAAGTCGTCATCGGCGCTGGCGATGCGCTGTTCGGCCATGCGGTCATGCTCGACGAGCTAAACTGGCTCGCCGAGCCGCTCGCGCCCGGCGACAGCGTGTTCGTGCAGTGCCGGTACCGGGCCCGCGCCGTGCCGGGGCGCGTGACGGACGCCGGCGAGAGCACGCTGGCCCTCGATCTGGCGCAGCCCGTGCGCGCCATCACGCCGGGACAATCGGGCGCCCTCTACGACGCCGACAACCGCCTCCTCGGCGGCGGCACTATCTCCTAACCTCGCCTCGCCTGGATCCGCGACCGCCCCCGCCGTGCGCGCGGTCACGGTCCATTCGATCGGCACCGGGGTACGTTTCAACGTGGACCAGGCCGGGCGCTCCCCGCCCCGGCGGATGGTCTCCGCTCAGCGGAGGTATCGCATGCCAGCCTATTCGCGCTCCTGGCGGGTCCTCGCGACCGCCGCCGCCCTTACGGCGGCCGCTTGCAACAGCAACACGGGTCCCCAGGCGCACCTGTCCAATCCCGCGCAGCTCAGCGCCGACCTCCAAACGGTCGGCAGCATCTTCACGTCACCGGCATTCCAAAGCTTCAGCGCGCTGGGCCTCGCGACAGGGTCCCCAGTCGCTGCGACTACACGTGTTGGCGCTTTACTGGGCGCGACACCGATCGTACCGCCCCGAACCTCGACGCAGCCCTACGCGAATGCACCGGCGAGACTCCAGGCGCTCCGCACCGCCGCCGGCGCGCTGCGCGGAGGGATCACCGCCAGCGTCATCCCACCGACGGTGCTCGGGGAGACCTTCGTCTGGGACGTGACCACCCATCAATACGTCGCAGATCCCAGCGCCACGCCTCCGGCGCCGGCCAACGGCGTTCGGATCATCCTGTACGCCGTCGACCCCGTCACCGGGGCGGTGGTCGAGCCTCCGGTCGCCACGGGCTACGTCGATCTCATCGACCTGAGTACTGGGAACACGAACTCCCTCCAGGTGATCGTGAACGGCGGGACTCCCGCGAGCCCCGGCACGACCTACGCCAACTACACGGTGACCGCGACGGTTACGGGGAGCCCAGCGACGGCGTTCGACGCGACCGCCGTGGGCTTCGTGAGCGACGGGACGCATACGCTCACCTTCAACGCCGCGTTCTCCGCGACGAACCTCACGACCGACAACCCCGACGCCCAGATCGATGTTACCTGGAGTCTCGACAATCCTTCTGTGAACGTCGCGCTGCACGAGACGCTGACGACACCGGATGCGAACGATGCGACGCTGGCGATCGATTTCAGCGTGACGCGCGGAGCCGAGACGGTGCGGGTCCAGGGGACCGTCACGGTCGTTGTCTCGCCGGCAACGGTCACGGCCAATCTGAGCATAACGGTCAATGGGGTGCCCTTCGCCACCATCACCGGCACGGCAACCGCGACGAGTAACAACATTCAGGCGCGGCACGCCGACGGGAGCGCTCTCTCCTCCGACGAGCTGAGCGCGCTTCAGAACCTTTTCGTCTTGCCGGATAGTCTGGAAACCGCCATCGAGGCGTTGTTCCACCCGTGCGAACGTCTCATGGGCGCCTGAGGCCCTCGAAGCACAAGACCCCCGTCGGATCGCTGGTCCGACGGGGGTTTTTGTCGTATATGAGACGCTTGAAGATGGTCTACCGCCTGCTCGCCGATTGCGTCGTACTCGTGCACGTGGCGTTCGTCGCCTTCGTGGTGCTCGGAGGTTTCCTCACGTGGCGATGGCGGAGCCTCGTTTGGGCGCACGTGCCGTGCGCCCTCTGGGGGACGGCGATCGAGTACGGCGGCTGGGTCTGCCCGCTGACGCCGCTCGAGAACGCGCTCCGCTCGCGCGCCGGACTCGCGGGGTACGCCGGCGGTTTCGTCGAGCATTACATCCTTCCGGTCCTCTACCCCGCGAGCCTGAGCCGGCCGAGTCAGGCGGTACTGGGAACGCTGGTCCTCGCCGTCAATCTCGTCGCGTACGGGGTGCTCGTGCGGCGCGGGCTGGGTCGCTAGAATGAGAGGCATGACCCGCTCACTCATCGCCTCCCTGGTCTTGCTCGCCGCCTGCGGCCGCTCCGGCGGCAGTGGCGCCGCCGCCCGCGACACGCTCACTGAGCGCCAGCGCGACTCGATCCTCGCCAAATCGCAGATTCCCGGCGCCTCGGGCGTCGGCAGCGCGATGCGCGCCGCCGACTCCGCCAGCGCCCGGGTCCGGGCCACCGACAGCGTCTCCCCGTGAGCGCGGCGGTGCGCTGCGCGCTGCTCGCCACGCTCTCGGGTGCGTGGATCGGGTGCGGCGCCTCCAATCCGTGCACTTCGTCGCAGATGCACCTGACGACACGGTTCGCGCAACGGTACGTGGGCCACTGGCGTGTGGCGCGCGGCGACACGCTCACCCTCCCCGAGCTCGGCGACCGGTTCAAGCTCACCACCGTCGACCTCGACACCGGGCGTGTCGTGGTCGGGCCTGCGTGTCACTTCCGCGGGACCCTGATCTTCGCCATCCCGCGCGCGGAGACGCTTGCGGTCACATGGGAGGGGCTCCCCGAGCAGGCGTTGGTCTACGGCTGGCCCGCGGAGCTCGGACCGTTCGCGGGGATCGGCGCCACGCGCGTGGGCGACTCGCTGGCGGGCGCGATCCTGTTCGACTCACGGCTGGGCGTCGAGGTCCGTCCCGGAGTCACCGCGCGATTCGTGGCCGGGCGCGCGCGCGACTGACTCGCGCCACTATCTTTGGAGACCGTCCCGAACGGGAGGGATTCCCATGAACGGGCAGCGCGCAACGGCGTATGGTGCGATGGGCGGCGTGGCGCTCGGTGGGTTTATCTGGGTCGTCGTGGCCGGCGTGCTGATTCATGATCCTGTGATCTGGGCTTCGGGGGCCATCCTGGCGATTGGTGTCTGGTGGTTCGGCGCCCGCGCCGCACTCCGCTACCCCGCTCGCATCCTGTCGGTGCTCGGGATCGTGATCGTGGTGGTGGTCCTGATCGATGCCGCGTTTCTCGCCGCCGTGCTGCCGCGACTCCCGGAGCAAGACGCTGGTCTCTACTACGGCACGTCACCTACGGCGTTCCGCGCCTTTCGCCCCTGGCTCTGGGTCGCCGGTCTGGCCGGACCGGCGGTCCTCCTGTGGGACCTTTGGCGCGCGAGGAAACGGCCATGATGGGGTTCTTCTTTCGGCTCCTGATCACGGCGCTCGGGCTCTGGGCGGCCGCGAAGCTCATACCCGGCGTGCAGATCAACGGCTGGGGGAACCTCCTCGTCGCGGCGCTGCTCCTGGGCATCGTGAACGCCGTGATCAGACCGGTGATTCTCATCCTCACATTGCCGCTGACGGTGCTCACGCTCGGCCTGTTCATCCTAGTGGTGAACGGCATTTCGCTCTCGGTGGTCGCGTGGCTCATGCCGGGGTTCACGCTGAGCGGGCTCGGCTCCGCGATCCTCGGGTCCGTGATCGTCGGGTTGACGAGCTGGTTCGCGTCGACGTTCGTCGGTGGGTCGGGCCGGATCGAGCGGTACCGTCGTCGCATTGAAGTGACCGGGGGGAGCCGCCGGCTCGATTGATGGACCGGCTCTTCGCCACGCTCGGCGCGACGTCGGCGTTCGTCGCGGTCGCGGCGGGCGCGTTCGGGGCGCACGCGCTGCGGTCGCGCCTCGCGCCCGATCTCCTGGCCGCGTTCGAAACCGGCGTCCGCTATCAGATGTATCACGCCCTCGCCCTGCTCTTCGTCGCCTGGGCGGCCACGCGGTGGCCCGCGCCACCCGTGCGCGCGGCCGGTTGGCTGTTCGTGGTGGGAACGATCGTGTTCTCGGGCTCGCTCTACCTCTACGCGGGAACCGGTGTCCGGTTTTGGGGGGCGGTGACGCCGCTCGGTGGTCTCGCGTTTCTCGGAGGCTGGCTCGCGCTCGCGGTGGGCGTGTGGAGGGGCTGACCGCGCGAGAGCGGCGCTGGCTGCTGGGGATCGGCGTCTGCTACGCCGCCGTCGTCATTCCGATCGGCGTGCACAAGGGCGGTGATTTCGTGGCGGAGCTGAGCCAGGCGGAGCGGCTGCTCCATGGCGTCCCGCTCTACGCCGCGTTGCCGGGGACGGGCATCTGGTGGCCTCCCTTCACCGCGGCCGGTCTCATTCCGTTCGCGCTGGTGTCCCGCGCGAGCATCGCGGTGGCGAAGGCACTCTGGGCGGTCCTCAACGTCTCGTGTCTCGGCTGGAGCTTGGCCCTCGCGCGACGGTGGACAAGCGGGTGGGGCGCCGTCGCGATCGCCGTCGCCGCGGTCGGCAAACCGCTGCAGAGCAACTTCGAGCACCTGAACATCACGCCCATTCTGCTCGTGCTCGTGCTCGCGACCGCCGCGGACCTGCGCGGGGGGCGCGAGCTGCGAGCCGGCGCCTGGTTGGGGTTGGCGACGGCGATCAAGGCATTCCCCGTCGTCATGTTCCTGTATTTCTTGTGCACCGGTCGTTGGCGCGGGCTGCTCGTCGGCATCGCGGTCGCGGGCGGGCTGACACTCGGGGCGATGCTGCCGTACGGCATGGTGGGCGGCGTCCATGCCGTCCTCGACTGGGCGCGACTGGGCCGGGAGGCGGCGGCGATCGGCCCGCCGCCATCTCAGTCCATCCCCGGCTTTGCAAGGTTCTTCGGTTGGCCTCCCGCCGTGATCCTGGCGCTCTCGCTCGCGTGTCTGGGCGCCGTGGTCGTGACCATCCGCCGGTCGATCGACGCGCATCTCGCCGGTATCGCGGTCGCCGGACTCGCGGCCGTGCTGTTGTCGCCGATCGCCTGGCTGTACTACCACACGCTCGCCATGCCCGCGTGGCTCGCCGCCTTCACCCGACCCGCCAGTAGCTCGATGCCACGCCGAGCGGCGCTCTGGATCGCGGGACTCCTGACGTCCGGCGTTCTGACGTTCGGTCTCTATCCGCAATGGCTGTCCTTCGTCAGCGTGGCCAACTATACGTGGGGCAGCCTGGTGCTCCTCACCGTCCTTGTGGTCGATCGTCTCCGTCCACCTCAACCGGAAGCTCGCCCGCTATGACCCTCGCCGTTTTCGCGCTTTCGACCCTCCTGCTCCAGGGACCGGGCGTGCCCGCGCTCACGTCCGCGCCGACGCGGCCGCTCGGCACGCTGCGCGAGCAGGCGGCCGTGCAGCAGGAGTGGCTGCGCTACCGGCTCGACTCCGTGCTCCCTCGCCTGATGCGACAGTACCACGTCGCGATGTGGGTAGTGCCGATGCGCGAGTACAACGAGGACCCGGTGTTCTGGTCCCTGGTCTCGGCCACCACGTTCTTCGCGCGGCGCCGCACGATTTACGTCTTTTACGATCGGGGGCCCGGACAACCCGTCGAGCGACTCGCGCTCGGCGGCACGTCGCAGGGCGGGCTGTACGACGCCTATCACGCGCGGGAGACGATCGACCCGTCGATCGGCCGTCGGCCCGAGCTGGTCGGGCAAGCCCAGTGGGACTTGTTACGGCGGGTGATCGAGGAGCGAGACCCGGCGACCATCGCGGTGGACATCTCCACGACGCACGCTTTCTCCGACGGCCTGTCGGCGGGCGAGTGGGAGCAGCTGCAGGCCGTCCTGCCCGACCGCTATCGGGCTCGCATCGTCAGAGCCGAGAACCTCGCGCTCGAATACCAGGAGATTCGAACGCCCGCGATGGTTCCCGCGTACCGTCGGTTGATGGAAGTCGTGTGGGGGACGATCGACACGGCGTTCTCGAATGCCGTGATCACCCCGGGCAAGACCACCACGGACGATGTCGCCTGGTGGATGCGCCAGCGAGTCAACGACCTGGGCTTCGGGACCTGGTTCCATACGGACGTGGATGTGCAGCGGCGCGGCGTGGAGCTCTCGGACTCGGGTTCGGTGGTCATCCAGCGCGGCGACGTCCTGCACTGCGATTTCGGGATCACCGCCCTGGGGCTGAATACCGATACCCAACACATGGGATACGTCCTGCGCGCCGGCGAGCAAGACGCCCCCGACGGCCTCAAACGCGCGCTCCGCAACTCGAACCGGTTGCAGGACATCCTCCTTGCGGAAATGCAGCCCGGGCGGACGGGCAACGAGGTCCTGGGCGCGGCGCTGGCCCGCATGCGCGCCGACGGACTCACGGGCACCATCTACTCGCACCCGATCGGCGACCGAGGCCATGGCGCGGGACCGCTGATCGGCCTGTGGGATCACCAGGAGGGCGTCCCGGGGCGTGGCGACGTTCACCTCCTGCCCAACAGCTGGTTCTCGATCGAGCTCCAGGCCACGACACCGGTCGCCGAGTGGGGGAACCAACCCCTGCGCTCCGCGCAGGAGGAAGACGCCGAGCTCGGCACGGATGGCAAGATGCACTGGATCCTGCGCAGGCAGACCGAGTTTCACATCGTGCGATAGCACAACGTGTACGACGACCTCGAGACTCCGGCCCTTCTGCTGCACCTGGACGTTGTGGAGCGCAACCTCGCGCACATGGCGGACCGGGCGCGGAATCTGGGCGTCCAGCTGCGACCTCACGCCAAGACACACAAGTGCGTGGAGCTCGGCCGTCTTCAGTTGAAGCACGGCGCCCGCGGCCTGACGGTCGCGACGCTGGTCGAAGCCGAGGTGTTCGCCCGAGCCGGGGTTCGTGATCTCACCTGGGCGTTTCCCATCGATCCGAGCCATGTCCCGCACGCCCGGCGCATCGCGGAGGACACGGGGGCCACCACGCGCGTAGTCGTCGATGACCTGCGCACCGCCCGAGCGCTCGCGGCGTCGGGGCTTCATGTCTGGCTCAAGGTCGATTGCGGCTATCACCGGGCCGGCGTGGATCCCGCGTCGGCCTATGCCTTGGAAGTCGCGCGCGAGCTTGGCGCTGAGCGTCAGCTCGTGTTCGACGGCATCCTCAGCCACTCCGGCCACTCGTACCGCACGACGAACAAAGCCGAGGCAGCACAAGTCGCCGAACAGGAGCGGAGCGTCATGGTCGAATTCGCGGGACGGCTGCGGGAGCAGGGCGTGCCCGTGCGCGAGATCAGCGTGGGATCGACGCCCGCGATGGCCGCGGTACGCGATCTGACCGGCGTCACGGAGGCGCGACCGGGCAACTATGTCTTCTACGATCGCACGATGGTCCTGATCGGCTGCTGCGAGCCCGCCGATGTCGGCGTTACGGTGCTCGCGACCGTAGTGTCGCACCAGCCAGGTGCGGCGCACTTCGTCGTCGACGCCGGGGCGCTCGAGCTGTCGAAGGATCCCGGGCCGGCCCATGTGGCCCCGCAGGCCATGGGCGCGGTGCAGGGAGCGCCGGAACTCACCGTCGCCACCCTCTCGCAGGAGCACGGCCTGATCCGGGCCGAGTCTCCGGCCAAACTTGACGGCCGGTTCCCGGTGGGCACCCGGCTCGAGCTTGTACCAAACCATTCGTGCCTTACGGTGGCACACTTCGATGAGTATCACGTCGTGCAGGGCGGGAAGGTCGTGGATCGCTGGAAGGTGGAGCGGGGCCGCTGAATAGGGGGGCGGGGGGGGCGGGGGGCGGGGGGCGGGACATCCGACCCTGCCCATTGTGAGCGTCGTCATCGTTGTATAGTGAATGAACGGGTTTTTTTCCCTCCATGAAAGCGTTCTTGCGGTATCTCATCCTGTGTGCCCTGCCGGTCCTGTTCGCGGCCGGCGGGGGCCGCTACTTCACGACGATTCAGGGTTCGTGTGGGGCGATGGTCGGCGCGCTGTTCGCGGGGAAGTGCGCCGGGCGCCAGCGCGAGTACCATGTGCGATTCCAGCTCGGCGGCGCGGGCATCGGCCTGGTGATCGCCGCGACTGTCGGGGCATTACTGGAACACCGCCGCCGCCGCGCCGTACAACCGTCAACTCCTGTAGAACCGTCAACTCCTGAAGGAGAGCCCACATGAAGCACATCGGGACGTTGTTGGCCCTGTCGCTCGTGACGGGCCGCTGTCTCGTCGCTCAGGACACATCGAAAGCCGCGGCGCCCGCCCCTTCGCCTGCTCCCGCTGCCGCACCGGCCACCCAAATCACGGTCGACGAGGCCGCGATCGCCAAGTCGGTCCTGGACCGGGTGCCGCAGGACACCGGGAGCGCGTTCCCCGCCGACGTGGGCCAGCTCATCTGCTGGACCAAGGTGACAGGCGCCGGCGGCGCGAGCATCCACCACGTGTGGTTCCACGGCGACACCCAGGTCGGTGATGTCGAGCTGCAGGTCGCCGGCTCGCCCTGGCGCACGTGGAGCCGGAAGACGGTGCCCGCCGACTGGACCGGCGCGTGGCACGTGGAAGTGCGCGATGCGTCCGGTGCGGTGTTGAAGCGGTTCGACTTCACGGTAGGTCAATAGGCGTTGCACGACGGTAAGACGCTACGTTGTACGGTGCGCGCGATTGCGGCTTCGTACAACGTAGCGTCGTCGCGTCGTACACCGTATCGTAGTCCCCCCATGGACCTCGTGCGGCAGGTCGCTGCCAATCTCGAGATCGATACGGGCAAAGCCGAGAAGGGTGTGGGCGCCATTCTCATGGCGCTCCGCATGAGTCTGCCCCCCGACACGTTCAAGGCGGTGAAGCACATGCTCCCGAACAGCGAGAGCTTGATGGGTCGGGCGCTGATGAGCGGCGCGCGCACCGGGGAGATGGCGGCACTCGTCGGCCCCGCCGGGCTCATGGCGGCGCTCGCGGCCGCCGGCTATCAGAAGGACGACATCCCTCGGCTGGGCCGGCTGGTGCTCGAGCACTTGCGCCCCGCGATCGGCACCGAGCTGCTGGAAAACTTCCTACAGGGAGCGCCCGCCCTCCGCTAACGACGCCGGGTAGCGCGGTTTACAGGAACGCGCGCCTGTGCGCCTTGGAATGCCGCCGGCGGCAGGGCGATCCCGCGGCTCGGAGCCGCGGTCGGCGCACGGCTCGCGACGGCCGCGCCCGCGCTACGCGGCGTCGACACCGTGGTAGTGCCGCGCTCAGCGCGACCTCCCATTGCCATCGCCCCCCCGCCCCCCCCGCCCCCCCCGCCCTGCCGTCCGAAACCCGCACCGCCGGCGGTCACACCACCGGCCACTGACTCCACCCCGCGGCGCCGCTCCTCATTCGTCGGCGCCCGAGCCTCTCCCACGGTCTTCACGAGGACCACTCGTCGCTCTGACTCGGGTGCAGAGAGGGCGGTGTATCGGACGTGCGAGAGCGGCGCCGACGCCACGCGAGTGCTCGGTGCAGTGGACGCGGCGGGGCCCGTAGTGGGTACCCGCGACCGATACGGGATCGGTTCCCCGGCCGACCGCGAGCGCGGCGTCATTACCGGGGCTGGGGCCGCGGGACGCGCCAGTGCGATCGCATGGGTCTTCTGGGACTCGGTGCAGGACGTGTGAATCCCGCAGATGCCCTCATCCTGCCGCGGAGCGTGCCGCGCGCCGAAGTGCTGCGGCGCGATAACGATCTCTTGGTAGCCGATGAAAGTGCAGTTCAGGCAGACCGGATAGCTCCCGTAGTTCGGCATCGTGTCGGGCTGCTGCTGCAGTGCCTCGGCGGGAAGGGTGTCCGCCTCGGAGGTGGGGCCGGGTGCCGGTTGCTGCGCATAAATCGGCGGTGCCACCGTGTAGGTGACGAGATCGTAGTTGAACGCACCGTCGCCCAGCATCCGCTGTACGATGTCCGACAGGGCTCCCTCGGCGTTCGGGTCGTTCCACGACGGGATGAGAGCGTTGGAATTCCATGAGGCCTCGTGCACGAACTCGTCGAACCGCAACCGATCGACCGAAAGGGCGGCCAGCACCATCCCGCTCCCGTCGGGCTCCGACACTACCCAAGCGGAGCGGTTGCCGCCGCCCCGAATCTCATAGGTCCCCGATCGGACGAACGGATCGGCGGCGGGATTCGATGGGAACAGGACCTCGATGCGTCCATCGGTCCTGCGATGCAGCACAATGAGGTCGCCGTCTTGCGCCGCTTGCACGAAGATCTGCACGGATTGACCACGCACGAGCGACCCAGTCGTCCCGAGCCAGACCCGCACCGGTCTCGCAGCGACGTCAACCGGCGGTACCGAGCTTGGCGTGGGGGCCTGTAGGAGAACTGCGAGCAGCGGGAAAACCATCAAGCCACCTTGCGACCGTTAGGCCAATACTACCCCGCAGACGCGGAACGGCGTCAAGGGGGGATCCGCCGGGCTGCCTCAGCGCATGACCGGCTGCTTGGCAACCACCTTCCCCAGTGCCACCAGCCCGGTCATGATCCCACCCACCAGCGCCGCCGTCGCCGGCACGGAGAGCCGCCGGCGCTCGACGCCCGCTACCATGCTTCTGGGAAACGCGACGTGCTCGCCATGCCAGGGCTCGACGTGGCCTCCCAACCGCTGCACGTGGCTGAGCGCCAACGCGAGCGAATCCGGAGTGCTCTTGAGCACGTGACCATCCACCAGATACGCATTGGACCCGATCAGGGCAGTGAGGCGCGGATCGCTGTCCTGCGAGAGCTTGACGAGGACGGTCGAGCCGGGCTTGGGAGACGCGTCGCTGACCACCGAGTGGAAGTAGCAACCGACGGAGAGGATCAACGAACAAGCGATCAGGCACCACCGATGCATTGCGCACCTCCTCACGTCCCAACCTGTCCCCGGTCGGAACGTCTGGCTAGTGACGTTTGGTGCGGCCGTTTCGCAATGCAACCACGTCAGCGGACACCAAACCGCAGTAGCGTTCGCGAACGGTACTCTCGCCCGGGAGCCAGGATCGTCGAGGGGAAATCGGGATGGTTCGGCGAATCTGGGAAGTGCTGCGTTTCCAGTGTGAAGCCCGACCGGGGTGAATACACCGTGCCTTTTTTTCCCCGCAGCGTGCCGTCGAGGAAGTTGCCGGAGTAGAACTGCACACCCGGCTCCGTCGTGTGCACCTCCATCACCCGGCCACTCGAGGGCTCGAAGACGCGCGCGGCGAGCGTGGTGCTCGCGGGCACGTCGTGATCCTTGTCGAGCACGAAGTTGTGATCGTACCCCCGCCCGTACCGGAGCTGCTCGTCGTCTTGGCCGATCCGAGCGCCGATCGCGGTTGGGGCACGGAAGTCGAACGGCGTCCCCGCCACGCTGCGGATCTCCCCCGTAGGGATCAGGGTGGAGTCGACCGGCGTGAAGGAATTGGCATTGAGCGTGAGCACGTGGCCCAGGACGTCGCCCTCACCTTCCCCGGCCAGATTGAAGTAGCTGTGGTGCGTGAGGTTGACGGGCGTAGCCCGGTCGCTGGTGGCCTCGTAATCGAAGATCAGCTCGTTTCCCTCTGTCAGCGTGTACGTCACCGTGGCCCGCACCGTCCCCGGATATCCCTCCTCGCCATCACGGCTGGTATAGCGGAGCATCAGACCCGTTGAGTCCTGCCGTTCGAACGGGGACACCTCCCACATGACCTTGTCGAAGCCCTTCACGCCGCCGTGCAGGTGATTGTGCCCGTCGTTCGTGGCGAGCGTGTACGTCCGGCCGTCCAGCGTAAACCGCCCGCGCGCGATGCGGTTGCCGAAGCGACCGATGATCGCACCGAAGTACGGGGACGACCGCTCGTAGTCCTCGAGCCGGTCGAATCCGAGGACGACGTCGTCGACCCGGCCAGTGCGATCCGGGACCGCGAGCGAGACGATGATCCCGCCGTAATCGAGGACCCGGAGCTCCATTCGATGGGTGTTCTTGAGCGTGTATTGGCGCACGGTGCGGTCCCAAGTTCGTGGGTTCCCGTTGGTTGCGCGAGTGGTCGTGATGGGCTAGCGTGGGGCCGCTATGATGCGGCTCGGCTGGATCGACTACACGGTCATGCTGCTGTACTTCGTCTTTGTACTCGGTATCGGCTGGGTACTCAGGCGATTCGTGCGGAGCAGCGAAGACTTTTTCCTCTCCGGCCGGTCCATCCCGGCGTGGATCGCGGGGCTCGCGTTCATCTCGGCCAACCTTGGCGCCCAGGAAGTGATCGGCATGGGCGCCTCCGGCGCCAAGTACGGCATGATGACGAGCCACTTTTATTGGGTGGGCGCCATCCCTGCCATGGTGTTCGTCGGCATCTTCATGATGCCGTTCTACTACGGCTCGCGCGCCCGATCGGTCCCAGAGTATCTCAAGCTCCGCTTCGACGAGAAGACCCGCGGGTTCAACGCGATGACGTTCGCCGTGATGACAGTGTTCTCTTCGGGCATCTCGATGTACGCGTTCGCGAAGCTGCTCGAGCTCCTGCTGGGCTGGAACTTCCACGCCAGCGTGCTCCTCTCGGCCGTCATCGTGCTCGGATACATCTTCCTCGGCGGCCTGACCTCCGCGATCTACAACGAGGTGCTGCAGTTCTTCTTGATCGTGCTGGGATTCCTGCCGCTGGTCCTGCTCGGCTTGAAGGACGTGGGCGGCTGGGCCGGCCTGACCGCGAAGCTCACGACCGTGGCGACGAACGCCGGGTACCCGGCCGGCGCCTGGTCCGAATCCTGGCGCCATCTCGATTCCGCCGCCGCGAATCCTATGGGCGTCGAGTGGTTCAGCATGGTGATGGGACTCGGCTTCGTGCTCTCGTTCGGTTACTGGTGCACGGACTTCCTGGTCGTGCAGCGCGCGATGGCCGCCGACTCGATGGCCGCCGCCCGCCGGACACCGCTCCTCGCGGCGTTTCCGAAGATGCTGTTCCCGTTCCTCGTGATCCTGCCGGGCATGCTCGCCATCGCGTTGCACGTCACGCGCGGCACCTTCCTCCCACTCATGAGCGACGGCACGCCCAATTACAACCTCGCGGTGCCGGTGATGCTCGGGCACTACCTCCCGTCCGGCCTCCTGGGCCTCGGCCTGACCGCGCTGATGGCCTCCTTCATGTCGGGGATGGCGGGGAACGTCACCGCGTTCAACACGGTCTGGACGTACGACATTTATCAATCGTACCTGCGGCCTGGGCAGTCGGACGCGCACTACCTCCGCATGGGGCAGGCGGCGACGGTGTTCGGCATCATCTTGAGCGGAGCGGCGGCGTATGCCACGACACGATTCAACAATATCATGGACATGCTCCAGCTCGTCTTCGCGTTCGTGAACGCGCCTTTATTCGCGACGTTTCTTCTGGGTATGTTCTGGCGCCGCACCACGGGCCACGGCGCGTTCTTCGGGCTCCTGACGGGCACGCTCGCCGCGGCGATCCAGCATGGCCTCACCCTGCCCCACGGGGCCACACCGGGCTTGAAGGGCGGCTTCCTGGGTGCCGTTGTCCATACGTATCCGAGCGAGATGGCGCAGAACTTCTGGAGCGCGATCTTCGCGTGGACCGCGTGCTTTACCACGACGATCGTGATCTCGCTCCTGACCCAGCGCACGAAGTCGGACGCGGATCTCAACGGGCTGGTCTACAGCCTCACGCCGCGCCAGACCGATCGCGGCCTGCCGTGGTACAAGGCGCCCGTCACCCTGGGCATCATCGCGCTGGGGCTGACGCTCGTCCTCAACGTCATCTTCTGGTGATGGGATGAACCTCGATCTCCGCCTTCCGATCGGGCTGCTGTTCACGATCTATGGCGCGCTCTTCGTCGTGTTCGGCCTCACGTCGGACAACGCGATCTATGCGCGATCGCTCGGCATCAACGTGAATCTGTGGTGGGGCTTGGTCCTTCTGGTGTTCGGGATGACCATGCTGGCGTTCAGCCTGCGGTCGAAGCGTCAGGGCGTGCCGAATCCCAGCAGGACCGATTCTACCTCTACGCCGTAGCGGTCTGGCGCCTTGGGGGTGCCCGCGTCACGACCCAGAGACAGCTGGAGTCGCTCAACGCGGTCTAGGCGCAACCGATCCCCCCTCCCTCCCCTTCCCGCCGCCGCCCCTACCCAGTAGTTCCACTCCCCGGGGAATCCTTGCGGGAGCAGGACGCCACAGCCGACAGTGAACGTGGCGAGCGGCAGCGACTGCTCGCGCCAGATACTGTCCACCGTCACCGTCGTGCTCCAGGTCGTCCCGTCGTCTTCCATCAGCGCGACGCGCAGCGTCTGGCGCGGTCCCAGGCCGCGCAGCCGCATGACGAGCTGGTCGGCGCTGGTGATGGTCTCCTGCCTCGCCCTGATCCGATCCCTGATCACCAACGATGCCGTGTAATCGGCCGGGGGGAGGCTCCAGCCACTCGAGTCCACAGGGAGCGGGAAGTGAAACACCGG
Organism: Gemmatimonadales bacterium; assembly: GCA_035577025.1. Classification (GTDB taxonomy): domain Bacteria; phylum Gemmatimonadota; class Gemmatimonadetes; order Gemmatimonadales; family GWC2-71-9; genus AG41. Next base: position 9,282 of record DATLVU010000007.1, on the reverse strand, counting down.
TTGACCTGTGGCCGCGGAGATCGAGACGCGGAAGAGCCCGCGCCGGCCCGCGTCCCCGATACGCGTGAACGCCAATCGCCCCGCGTCGACGCCCGGCGTGAACAACTGGAGGGAAGCCCTCGGGTCCACGACATCGAGCGTCCAGGTGCTCCGCCCATAGTAGTCCCAATCGGTGGGTCTTCGGTGCAGGCCGGTGGGGAACGTGACCGCCTCGCCTCCGCGGAAGAGCGTGATCACGAACTCGTAGGGGCCCTCCCGCAGAACGCCGCGAGGCAGAACCGCGGCGTACAGGTACGCGCGCACCGGGTGCATCGGAAAGCCGCGGTAAAACCCTCCCGCGGTCGGTCGGAGGTACAGCACCGCTGAGTCGCAGGGCGTTGCTTCCGCGACGCGGGCGATAATCTCCGCATCGCGCCCGGTGAGGTATTCTGGCGCCGCGAGCGATTGAACCGATGCAGGCAGCGAATCAGGCGGCGGAGCGTGATACTCCGTGAAGCCCACGTTGCCCACGGCTGCGGGTAGATCGGATGCATTCACGGGGCCGGCGGCGCTGAGCACGTACACCCCGGGCGTGACGGTGAACCGGCCGTCCGTAACCTTCTCGGTTCTCGCGTTACCTCCGGCGATCGGCTGCGCCGTGAATGCGCCGCCGAGGTCGGGAAGCGTGATGGTCATCGGCCAGGATCGGCGGATCGCGCGGGTCACGATCTTCTCGGGGTTGGGCGGCTCGAACGGGTCGGCGACGGGCACCGCGTCAGGATAGACCTCGAGGCGCCAGAGGCCGGGATGCACCTTGTCCAGGAAGTAGATCCCCTCCCCTTCATACGTGACGACCGGAGAAGAGCCGTAGCCTGCGATGCGACGCAGCGCCGCCGGGTCCGGCGGCATGGAGCGCGTCGACCCGGCATACAGGAACGCGTCGCGCGCCACGAGCTCGCCCAGGTTGCTGTCAGGCGAGACGTGGAAATCACCGAACGTCGTATTCCCGGGATACCGCCCATAGGAACGCAGCCGCGGCAATCGGTGCATGGCCTCGGCGGCGACGATGGCGCTCATCGCCTTGCGCGGCGTGTAGACCAGGTTCAGGTAATGGGTTTGCCACCCGAGATTGCGCGACGCGGTCTCGAGCATGTCGTAGGCGAACATGGCCGCGAACTGCGCGCCCACCGCGCGGAACGTCCGCGCCATCGCCGGATACATCGTGCCGGTCCGCAAGTCGGGACTATCGAACTCGTACACGATGCGGGGGAGTCGAGCCAGCTCCCGCCGGAGCATGTCAGGGAACGTGTCCACACCGCGGAGATAATTGCCCTCCAGCTCGTGACCGGAGTTCAGTCCGGTGGGATACCAGCCGAACGTCACGCCCTGCGCCTTGGACCGCCGGATCGCTGCGCCGATGCGGAAGTCCTGGCTGACGTTGTAAAACACGAGCTTATTGCAGCCCGTGCTACGCACGGCATCGGTGAGCGCGTTGATGTAGCGGATCGACCCCTGAAGGTCTTCGGGGTGATGCCACGGCTCGTTGAGGAGCTCGATGAACAGGATGGCCGGCTCGTCCTTCAACGCCAAGTGCGTGTACGGATTCACGTGATTCAAGACCTGACGGAGGTAGTTCACCTGGGCGGCGATGGCTGCCGGGTCGGTTCCCATGCGGGCCTTGCCGTACCGCCGCCCGAACCCCGGCTGCGTCGTGTCCTGCAAGGCGTCCGGCCAGTTGGACCCGTACAGCTGGATGGGACTGAACAGCATGTAGATCCCGCGCTCGCGCGCCCGGGCGATGAGGTAGTCCAGGAGGTCCAAATGATCGTTGGCGATCAGGTTGCCGGCGGAGTCCGACGCCTCCCAGTCGCCCCAGAACGTCAGCCGTAAACCGTCCCAGCCCATCCGAGCAAACTGCGCCATGTCCTCATCGATCATCTTCTTGCGATCGGCGTGGAGATAACCCGCCGCGCGATAGTCGGAGGCCGTCGGCAAGACGTAGTTCGCACCGAAGAGGGTGACTTCCCCGCGGTCGTCCCGCCAGCGTACGACACCCTGGTCGTCGAGGTAGACGGCCCGATTGGCCACGCGCTGCGCGACGCCCGCCGTCGCAACGCCGACGAGAGCGAACGCGAGCAAGATGACCGAACGGGGCATTATCGGGCGGGCGCAACCACCGCGGCTGTGCTACCCTTCCGAACGACCAGGGTCGCGCTGGCGCTTTTCAGGCCGTCCGCGGTCGCCGTGACGCGGAGCAACCCACCCCCCACCTGCGTGGCCCGCAGAATCGCGAGCCCGCGACCGTGATATGCGCGGCGATGGTCGACCTGATAGGGATCGTGGTCCTGCAGGTCAGCGTTATCGACGGCCACGATGGCGCCGCCGGTCACCGTGAAGCGGACGACGTTGTCGGCGGTGGGAACGACGGTGCCTTGCGCATCCACGACCTCGAAGCTGACGAGCGAGACGTCGTGAGGATCGGCGGCGATCGTGTCGCGGTCCGGTGTCAGCCGCAGGGCAGCAGCCGGTCCCGCCGTGCGCACCTCGTCGTGACACGCCACCGCGCCGTCCCGCCCTTTGCCGACTGCTCGCAAGACGCCCGGCTCGTACGGTACGTCCCAGCTCACGTGGAGATCGTTAGTCGTGGGGTTGACCACCGGCAGCGCGTACGTGTTCCAACCACCCGATGTGCCCTGCGCGGGAAACTCGATGCGCTTCTCGCCGAGTGAGCGGCCGTTCAGGAACAGCTCTACGATGTTGCAGTTGGTGTAGGCAAGCACAGGAATCACCTGCCCCGCCCGCCCGGGCCAGTTCCAGTGCGGGAACAGATGGAGCACCGGCTGATCGGTCCAGAGACTCTGGTACAAGTAGTATGAGTCCTTGGGATGTCCGATGATGTCCAATGGCCCGGAGGGGAATCCTTTGAAAGGCCAGACGCTCTCGCCCAGGTAGTCGATGCCGGTCCACATGAAGTCGCCCGCGAAGTAGTCCCGCATGGCGATCCACTTCCAGCGCCGCTCGGCCTGCAGCATCCCGGTGGTGTAATTGGGCCGCGCGACCCCTGAGTCGTTGCCGAGGGAATAGCCCTCGTCGAAGCTCTGGAAGATGGAGCCGCTTTCGGTGCCGACCATTTTCCAGTCGGGATGGTCGTGCCGATCGGGCTCGGCGAAGATTTCCCGGCGCTCGTGCCAGCGGTCCACGTAGTTATAGCCAACGACGTCCTCGGCACTGAGGAAGGCCAGCGCCGCCGGGTGGCCGTCCGCGTAGATCTGGTCGTTCCCCGTCGTGACCGGGCGTGTCGGGTCCTCGCGATGGAAGATGCCGACGAGCCGGCTCAAGACCTGGGTTCCGTCCGGCGCGCTCTGCTCGCCGATTTCGTTGCCGGCGCTCCACAAGACGATCGAAGGATGGTTCCGGTCGCGATGGATGAAGTCAGTCAGGTCTCGCTCCGACGACTCGGCGAAGTGCTCGTGATAGCCGTGCGGCACCTTGCCGATGGTCCACTCATCGAACGCCTCCGCCATCACGACGAACCCCAGCCGATCGCACAAGTCCAGAAACTCGGGCGCGGGGGGATTGTGCGACGTGCGAATCGCGTTCGCGCCCATCGCCTTGAGCAGCGCGAGGCGGCGCTCCCAGATCCGCTCGGGCACCGCCGCGCCCACCGCGCCGCCATCGTGATGCAGGTTGACACCTTTCAGCTTGACGTGCTGGCCGTTCAAAAGGAAGCCGCGGTCCCTGTCGAAAGCGATCGTGCGGATGCCGAACGGTGTCGTGGTCACGTCGACCACACGGCCGGCGACGACGATCTCCGAGCGCACCGTATACAACGTCGGCGAATCGACCGACCACAGCTGCGCTTCCTTGACCCGCAAGCGATGCTCAACCTCGTTCCTGGCGCCCGGAGCCATCGAGAAGGTCGCATCGGTGAGCGCGACCTCCCGGCCTTGCCGGTCCAGAATCCGCGTCCGGAGCACGCCGTTCCGCCCAGCGGCGTAATCGCTCTCGATGCTGGTATGGACGACGATCACCGCGTCGGTCGTGTCGACTTGCGGGGTCGTCACCGAGACGCCCCAATGGGCCACGTGTAGGCGATCAACGATCGTCAGCCAGACGTGGCGGTAGATGCCGCTCCCCGAGTACCAACGGGAGTTTGGCTGGAGCGAGTTGTCCACGCGGACGGCGACCACGTTGATGCCGGGAACGAGACGCTTCGTGATATCGTAGGCGAAGCTCGAGTAGCCGTACGGCCGGTTGCCCAGATGGACACCGTTGATCCACACGTCGCTGTTCATGTAGACGCCGTCGAACTCAAGCCACGCCTCTCGCCCGCCCGCTCCCGCAGGGAGGCGAAACGCCTTCCGGTACCAGCCGATCCCCGTCGGGAAGTAGCCCACACGCCCGCCACCCGGCGCGTCACGGCTCGGCGTGCCCTCGATGCTCCAATCGTGCGGCAGGTCCACGCGCCGCCATGTGTGATCGTCGAATTTCGGCTGCTCGGCTCCTCTCGGATCGCCGAGCGCGAAGCGCCAACCGGGGTCCATGGACAGGCGTCGTGGACTGGGGGTCTGGCTGGCGACCGCCAGCCACGCGAGCACGAGAATCATTCGTCCTTCACTCTGAGCATGAGAGCCGCGGCGAGGAGCAGCGACCCGCCGCCGATCAGGAGGGCGAAGATCGCTTCATGGTGGAAGAAGTGCCCGACGATGAAGCCGAGCACCGCCGCGGCGACGATCTGCGGGATGACGATGAAGAAATTGAAGACCCCCATGTAGTAGCCGAGCTTCGACGGCGGCAGCGAGCCGGTGAGAATCGCATACGGCATGGAGAGGATGCTGGCCCACGCGATCCCCACGCCGACCATCGAGCCGAGCAGGTACTTCGGGCTCGTGATGAAGTAGATCGACGCCAGGCCGAGCGCCCCACAGACCAGGCAGATGATGTGCGCGGTCTTCGGGCTCGACCACCTGGCGAGTGGCGGGATGGCGAACGCCACCACGGCGGCCACGAGACTGTAGAACGCAAAGCAGATCCCGACCCAGTTCGCGCCCTGGTTGTAGAGTGCCGACGTCGTGTCGCTCGTGCCGTAGACGTGGCTCGTCACCCCGACTGTGGTATAGATCCACATCGCGAACAGGGCGAACCAGGAGAAGAACTGCGCCCAGGCCAGTTGCCTCATGGTCCGCGGCATGTCGAGGAAGTCTTTTAGGATCGTGATAAGGGCGTTCCGGTTGTCGGAACCCTGACGCCCGTCCTCACGCGCCCGGTTCTCGGCGAACGATGCCATTTGCTCGGGTGAGTACTCCCTCGACCTGAACACCGTCCAAAGGACGGCGCAGAAGAACACCGCGGCGCCCAGGTAGAACGAGAGCCGCACGGACTCAGGGATCTGGCCGGCCGCCGCCTCGTTCTTCACACCGAACAGGTTCGTGAGGATCCAGGGCAGCGCGGACGCCACGACGGCGCCCGTGCCGATGAAGAAGCTCTGCATCGCGAACCCGGTAACCCGCTGCGCGGCGGGAAGATTGTCGCCCACGAACGCGCGGAACGGCTCCATCGAGATGTTGATCGACGCGTCCATGATCCAGAGCATTCCTGCCGCCACCCACAGCGCGGGGGAATTGGGCATGACGAGCAGCGCGAGCGACGCGAGAATCGCGCCCGTCAAGAAGTACGGGCGCCGGCGGCCGAGGCGGTTCCACGTCCGGTCGCTCAGGTAGCCCACGATCGGCTGGACGAGAAGCCCGGTGACCGGCGCGGCGATCCACAGGATCGGAATGTTCTCGACCTTGGCGCCCAGCGTCTCGAAGATCCGGCTCACGTTCGCGTTCTGGAGCGCGAAGCCGAACTGGATGCCCAGGAACCCGAAGCTCATGTTCCAGATCTGCCAGTACGAGAGGGTCGGCTTGGTCGTCATCGTGAGCCTCAGGCGTGCCGCGCGTGTTGGAGTCGGCGGATCAGGGCGTCGACCTCGGGATCCCGGAAGATCTCTTCGAGCAGCCGCCGCATAGGACGCTGCCAGTTGGGTCGCACCGAGGACGGCGTCCCTGGCAGGTTCACGCCTTCATCCTCGAGCCAGAGATCCTCGAGCCACGGAACGACGAGCGGGCTCTCCGAGCGGCCGAGCCACTCGAGCAGATCGGCCAACAGCGCCCGTGGGTCCGCGCGGTCGAAGCGCCTGGCGAGCGCCTCCCCCGTCTGTGTACGCTCCTTGTGAACGGTGGGAGCCGAGTGTTCCGCCAGGAGTCCGTACCGCACCCGCTCGCCGATGTCGTTGCCCACGAGCCATCCGGCGAAGGTCGGCGTATCGTGCGTGCCGATGAGCGCCATATCCCGGTCGGTCGGAGGAGTCGGGAGCTGGCCGCCTTCCTTGCCGCTCCAATCCTGAAACTGTGCCAGGTACATCCCCCAGATCCGGTGGCGCGGGAGCGCCTTATCGATCTCGGGAGGCACGTTGCCGAGGTTCTCACCCACCACCTCGCAGTGGTGACGATGCGATTCGAGCGTGAGAATCGCGAAAAGCTCCTCCGCGGGATACGACACGTACGTGCCCTGGTGCAACCCCATGCCGTGGGGGATCCAGTAGAGGCGCGTCCACGCCATGATGTGATCCACGCGCAAGACGCCCGCGAGCCGCGCCTGGTGGGCGATCGAGGCCGCCACGTAGCGATGCCCTTCGCGCCGGGAGGCTTCTGGAAGGACGGGAGAGAACCCCCAGTCCTGCCCGCTCGGGAACCCGGCGTCGGGGGGCGCGCCCACCGACATGCCGTCGCCGAACAGCGATTGGCGCGACCAGGGATCGTAGCCATCGGGGTGAACGCCCACGGCGAGATCGAGTCCCAGCCGCAACCCCACACGGTCCAGCCGCTCTCGCAGGTCGCGCAGCTGCCGCCGCGCGAGCGTCTGCGCCACGAGGTGATACCGCTCTTCCTCGGCATCGAGGTGCTCGACTCCGAGCTTCCCGGCCCGGGCGGGGCCCGGCCAGTCGCGCCAATTTCTGCCGAACCGCTTCTGCGCGCCTCGGAAATGCGCGTAGCGCACGAGCTCCCCGTCTTTCAGTGCTTCTTCGGGCACCGGGTACTGTGCGAGCGCCGCGCGAACCTCGTCGTCTCCCCGCGTCACATCCAGAGTCTTCACGGCGCCCGTTGGACGATGAGCGCCCTCGAGATCGAGGATCAGCTCCGACCAGAAGAGCCGGCTGACCGGTGAGTAGGGGCTGGGATCGGGGGGATTGGCGTTGAAGGTGGGAAGAAGCGGCAGGACGGTGACGAGATCCCCGCCCTTTTCGCGCACCCAGCGACATAGCGACTCGAGGTCCCGGAGATCCGCCAGGGAGCGGCTGCGGCCGGATCGCAGCGCGGCGAGATGCGTCCCCACTCCCCAGCTGCGATGCGACCCCGGCCTGCGCCACGCCTCGACCGGAGCCGCGATGATGGTACAGCTCTCGACGCGGTGATATCCCAGGGGAAGTTGACGTGTGCCTGGCGGGGCGGTGTGTCCCGACTCGAGCTGGATCTCTTTGTTCTCGATCGAATGGGCCGGGAGGACGCCGTCCCAGGCGACCACGACGGGCGGCAGGCGCTCCGCCGCCTTGGCGGCGCGATGTGCGCCCAGTGCGTGGACGGCCTCGGAGACTCGCGTGATAGGCGCGCCAAGGGCCGCACAGACGCGCACCAGCGTCTCGGGCGCCACCGTGATCTTCTTCCCGAGGCCGTCCGTGTAGCGGGTGTGGACCCCGAGCTCCGTGGCGAGGGCACGAAGCGCCTTCAGCTCGTCCACGACTTCACCGTGCCGGACGGAACCGGATCGCCTGGCCGCCCCCGGGCGCCAGCACGACGTGCAACCGCGTGGCAGAGGTCACGGTGCGGCGCGTGATCGTCAGCGGGAAGGGATTGTCCTGCCAGTTAGCCTTGGGACCGTCGGCGTAGATCTCGGCGACGTACGACTTCCCCGGGGTGAGGAATGAGAGCGGGACATCGAACGTCCGCGCCTGCTCATCGGTGATGGCGCCGAGGAACCAGGTCTGACCACCGCGCTCGCGCCGCGCCACGATCACGTAATCGCCGATCCGGGCGTCGAGGACACGCGTCGTGTCCCAGTCCACCGCGACGTCCTTGATGAACTGGAACGCGGGCTGATTCGCGTAGTTCTCGGGGAGATCGGCGGCCATCTGCAGCGGCGAGTAGAGCACCACGTACAGGGCGAGCTGCTTCGCGATGGTCGTGCGGACGCGCGGCTGGTCGAGCGCGCGGGCGTGCCCGCTCGAGCGCTCCAGGATATCGAAGATCCCCGGCGTGAAGTCCATCGGGCCATCGAGCATGCGCGTGAAAAACAGGATCGTCTCGTGCTCGGGCGGGTTGCCGCCGTCTCCGCTCCACGCGTTGTACTCCTGCCCGCGCGCGCCCTCGCGCGTCATCATGTTCGGGTACGTGCGGCGCTCACCGGTGTCGTGCATCGGCTCGTGCACGTCGAGCGTGAGCTGGTGCTTCGCCGCCTCGTCGATCACGTGACGGTAATGCCGCACCATGTACTGCGAATAATGGGAATCGCCCTTGCTCGTCATGTCGGCGACGTAGCCGGTCTTGACCTGATGGACGCCCAGTGACTGATACAGGGCGTACGCAGTGTCCAGCTGCCGCTCGTAATTCTCGATACCGCCGGACGTCTCATTATGGATGATCAGGTGCACGCCTTTCGATTTCGCGTACCGCGCCACCTCGGCCAGGTCGTAGTCCGGATACGCCTGCGTGAAGGAGAACGCCTCGCGGTTCTTGATCCAGTCGCCATCCCAGCCCGTGTTCCACCCCTCCACGAGCACGCCGCCGAATCCGTTCGCCGCAGCGAAGTCGATCATCCGCTTGGCATTCGCCGTGGTCGCGCCGTGCTTCGGTCCGGAGCTCCAGGTGTTGATCCCCAGGTGCATGCCCCACCAGATGCCGACGTACTTCATCGGTTTGATCCAGTCGGTGGCGGGGAGCACGTTGGGCGGATTGAGGTTGAGGCCGAGTACCGAGGGGGCGAGGTCCGTGACCTTATCGGCGATCTGAATCGTGCGCCACGGCGTCGAGAACGGCGTCGTCGCGCGGACCTTCACTCCGTCGGCCATGGGTGCCAGCGCTGCGCGCAGCGTGTGGCTCTCCATGCGCGCCCCCGCGAGAAACATGCGGGCGTAGTTCTCGAGATCGGCCTCGTGGACCACCATGAACGTGTGGCCATCCGTCCCCTCGAGCGTGAGCGGCGTCTGTACTGAGTCCAGCGTGCTCAAGGGGCTCGACGAGAACAACTGTTCCGAGCGATCGAGCC
>DATLVU010000006.1:0-12364 GCA_035577025.1 Gemmatimonadales bacterium | reverse complement strand
TTCCGCGTCTTTGCGACTCTTCTCCGCTCGCTCCTCGAGCGACCACGCGGCGACGTTGCTCGTGCCCAGCTGCTCCGTCCGGAGCCGGACCTCTTCCCCGAGCCGCTCCCGGAGAAACTCGGCTACGCGCCCGCTCAGGCTGTCGCGGATCACCGTCAGCATGTCTCCGGTACGTTGATCGAAGCTCGCCCGCTTGAAGTCCGCCCCGCTCGCGCCGTCGACGAGGCGCACGGTCACGTGCAGCAGGTCGCCCACCTGCTCCACACTCCCGGTGACGACCGTGCCGACGGCGAGAGCGCGCGCAATGCTGTCGGGCGGGACCGACCCGCCTCGATACGGCGCCACACCGTTTCGCGAGATCACACTCAGCGGCTGCACTTGGGACAGGTTCGCGATCAGCGCTTCCGTCATTCCGTCCGCGAGGTAGCCGAGGGAGTGGTCTCGACTCAAATCGTCGAAGTACAGCACCGCGAGGTGCCGCGGGTCGAGCCCGCTCGCCGTCGTCCCCCGGCCCGCCCGCGCTGAGCGGAGGGCGAGGTATCCCGCGAGGCCGGCCACCACCACGGCAACAGGCACGAGGCGGCGGAGGGCGGAGGCCGGCCGCTTGATGCCCCGCTCCAGTGTCGCCCGGCGGTACGCGCCAGTCGCGGCCGACGGCGTATTCAACGCCTCGGCAAAGAGCGCGGTGGTCGGATAGCGGTCTGCGGGGATTTTGGAGAGCGCGCGCAGGATCGCGCCTTCTACGGCATCGGGGATCGTGCTGCGGACGATGGATGGCGGGGAGACCATGTCCAAGGAATGGCGCGCGATGATCGCCTGCGCGGTCGGCCCCGTGAACGGCGGCGCCCCCACCAGCATCTCGTAGACCACGCACGCGAGGCTGTACTCATCGCTGCGCCCGTCGATCTCCTCGCTGCCACTCGCCTGTTCGGGGCTCATGTAGGCGGGCGTTCCGATGATCGTGCCGGTCTGGGTGAGGTGCTGGCCCTCTCCCGCCGCCGTAACCGCCCGCGCGATACCGAAATCCGCGACGACCGCCGATCCACCCGACAGCATGATGTTCTCGGGCTTGATGTCGCGGTGCACTACGCCCCGGCTGTGGGCGTACGCGAGGGCACTCGCGACCTCGGTCGCCACGCGCAGGGTGTCCTCGAGCGACAGCTGCTTTTCGCGGGTGAGCCGATCGCGCAGTGACTCCCCCTCGACGTAGGGCATGACGTAATAGAGGAAGCCGCCGGCCGAGCCCGAGTCGTACAGGGGCAGGATGTGGGGATGCTGCAGACGGGCGGCGATCTCGATCTCCCGCAGGAACCGCTCGGCGCCGAGCGCGGCCGCCAGCTCCGCGTGGAGCACCTTGATGGCCACCGGCCGGCCGTGCTTCCGGTCGTCCGCGAGGAACACGGTCGCCATGCCGCCACGACCCAGCTCGCGCTCGACCGCATAGCGGTCGGCGAGGGCGTCGCGGAGGGAGTCCAGGAGCTCGGGCACGGGTGTGAGGGCCTAGCATACAGCGGGCCCCTGACCCCCGCCAGCGCGCGGGTGCGCGCGCTCTTGTCCCGTCGCCTCCCGCTCCCTAGTTATAGGCGGTCGCATGACCAGTCCGGCGCCGGATCCCGCTCTGCGCCCCGCTGGCGCGCCGTCCAGGTTTCTGATTCGACCCTGGCGGCTGCTCGTCACCCCCAGCATCAGCCGCTTGTTCGCGGCGGCGTTCGTCGCCATCGCCATCGCCGGCCTCGCCGAGCGCATCGCCGTCTGGCAGAGCGCGCGCCGCACCCAGAGCGACATGATCGCCCTGACCCAACGGCTCGAGCAGCTGTCTCGCTTCTCGCCGTCCCCGAGCCTGCAGGTGGAACTGGCCGCCATGCAGGAGACGACGGTCGAGGTCGGGGACAACGCGATTCAGGCTGCGACGCAGTCGACGGTCTTGTTTGCGATCGTCCTCGTGACGCTCGGCATCGGCCTATGGTACAATCGTCGCCGGCTCGCCGCGCCGTTCGCGCACGTGGTTGGTGCGCTCGAGCGTGTGGCCGCGGGCCAATACCAGGAACGCCTGGCGGAGGACCAGCCCGAGGAGTTCCGGATCATCGCCCGCGGGGTGAATCGGATGGCGGCGGCACTCACGTGGCGGGAACGATTGCAGGATCAGGAAGCCCGCCTGCTCACGGCCTTGAACGCGCCCTCGCGAGAAGGGGGGGGGGCCGGTGGGAGCTTGGCACCGGCGCTCGACGTACTGGCCGGGGCGACCGGGGCCACCGCGCTCGCGCTCTACCAGCCGCAATACGACACCAATGAGTGGAGTCCCACCGCGGTGCGCCGGGCCACGGCCCGGTCGCTGTCACGCGACGTGGTGCGCCACGTCGTCGGCGACGCGACCAACCTGATTCTCTACCTGGGGAGCGCTGCCGCCGCAGCGCGCCAGGAGCTGCAGTTCTCGAACGGCGAGACGGCCTCCGACGGCTCGCTGGCCGTGGTGCCGCTCCGCTCGCGCGATCGACTGGTGGGTCTCCTCGTCAGCGCCGTTCCGAGTCAGCTCTCGGACGAAGCGCGGCATACACTCGAGCACGCGGCGCCCAACCTGGCGATCGCCTGCGAACGCGAATCCGCCCATCAGCACCAGCGCAGGCTGGCCGTGGAAGTGCGGCACGCCGCGCAGCGCCTCGAATCGCAGAACGCGGATCTCACCGCGTTGAACGAGAAACTCGAGGAGCAGCACCGCGAGGTCACCCGCCTCAACGCCGAGCTCGATCAGGCGGGCAAGCTCAAGGACCAGTTCCTCGCGAACATGTCGCACGAGCTGCGCACGCCGTTGAACAGCGTCATCGGCTTCAGCGACCTGTTGCTCAGTATGCTGCCGGACAACGGGCCGGACGTCGCGACGCAGCGCGACTACCTCGAGACGATCGCGCGTAACGGCCGCCATCTTCTCGAGCTCATCAACGAGCTGCTCGATCTGTCCAAGATCGCCGCGGGCCGGATGGAGCTGCGGCCCGAGCCGCTCGACCTGCACGACTTGCTGCGGGAAGCGGCCGACAGCGTGCGGGCCCTGCTCGAGGCGCGGAAGCACAAGCTGGCGATCGAGCCGCCTCGCGACCACGTCGTGGTTCAGGTCGACCGAGGACGCCTCCGTCAGGTGCTGCTGAATCTCCTGTCCAATGCGATCAAGTTCACCACTGACGGCGGCCGCATTGCCCTCAGTGCGCGTCTCGACGAAACGGGACGTGTGCGGATTGCCGTCAGTGACTCCGGCATCGGAATCGCGGCGGAAGATCAGGGTAAGCTCTTCAAGGAGTTCGTCCAGCTCGATGCGAGCGCGAGCCGTCGCTATGAAGGAACGGGCCTGGGCCTCGCGCTCTCGAAACGCTTAGTGGAGCTGCACGGGGGCACGATTGGTGTGGACTCGGAGCTCGGCAAAGGCAGCACCTTCTGGTTCACTCTTCCACGGGCCGACTCGCGGCCGGAGCCAGCGTGATGGCGACCATCGTCGTGGTGGAGGATCAGCCGGACAATCTCAAGCTCTTCAAGGCGCTGCTCACCATGAAGGGGCACCGCGTCATCGGGCTCCCCTCGGGTGAAGGACTCGTGGCGACACTACTCGCCGAGCGGCCCGCGCCCCAGTTGGTGCTGCTCGATATCCAGCTGCCCGGCCGCGACGGGTACAGTATCCTTGGCGACCTGAAAAAACTGGAGGGCGACCATCCCTGGAAGGTGGTCGCCCTCACGGCGCATGCGATGCCCGGCGATCGCGACAAGACGCTCGCGGCGGGGTTCGATGGGTATATCGCGAAGCCGATCGACGTGCGCAGCTTCGGCGATGAAGTCGCGCGATACCTGTCAGCGAGTCGCTGACGCCGCCTTCTTCAACTGAACCGAGCCGTTCACGGTGGTGATGTGCACGTCGCGCCCGCCGCGACCTAACGTCCCCTTCAAGGTGTGCTTCGTGAATTTCCCGGTCACCGCCAGTGGGTAATCGGTGGAAATCGCTCCATTGATCGTGTTCGCCTCCACATCCGCGTCGAGCGTGGCCGGTAGCTCGAGCGTGGCGGAGCCGTTGACGGTCGTGACGGATACCTCGCCGGTATCCGCGAAACCGCGAATACGCGCGTGCACATCCCCGTTGACGGAGCCCACGTTGACGGGGCCCTCGGCAGTTTCCACATCGACGTCCCCGCTCACCGTCCTGATTTTCAGCGGAGCGCTGGCTCCGGCGACATGGATGTCTCCGAGGATCGTGGTGGCGTCGAGCCGCACGCCGCGAGGGAGCTGCACGGTGAAGTCCACGGCGACGTCACTCCGCCCTGGCCCCCCGGTCTTGTATTCGCCTTCCGCCGTGCAGTCGGACCGGCTACCCGGCCACAGAGCGCAAACCGTGAGCCCGCCGTCCGACGGAACCGCGATCAGGCGCACCCGTGCCGTGTCTGAGGAGTGATAGCTCTTGACGGCCATGATCTGAACCGAGTCGCCTTTGATGGGCTCGACGGTGACGGAGCCGCGTATGTTACGAATCCAGAGCGAGTGTTTGGGGGTGAGTTTGGAGTGCACCATCCATGTGGCGCCGGTGGTGCGAGGCCCGCCTTCGGACTCCGTGTCGAAGTCGCCGCGGATCTCACGCAGCGCTTCGGGAAGGTGGCTGACGACCCGCTCCTTCGCGCGGGCCAAGAGATAGCGAGCAAATAGACCGATCGCGAGCACCACGCAAAACAACGTGGCCCCGCGAAGGATCTCCGAACGCCAGGTTTCCCAGAATCCCCTCATCGCGACTCCCTCTCTGTACCCGCTTGATACTGGCGGGTCTTACGGGGGTTGGGGAGGTGGGGTTTCGGACGCCCCTGGGAGGGGGCCCAAACGACGAGGGGGGCCGAAGCCCCCCAAGCCTTTAGGATACAGCGCTGAACTGCGAGTGCGCGGCCTCCGGACACCGGACCGTCGGCCGGCTGTAGATCCGAGTCTTGGCTGCCACCGGGCCACGTTCCGACTCCACCGTGATCGGGTCGAGCACCCCACCGTACCACACCTGGCCCCGGCTTTCGTCTGGCGTCACGGCGCCTACCGGTAGCGTGTCGCGATGACTGGTGCCGAGCGACGAAACGGCGACATGTGCGGCGTAGCCGTAGCCGGTCGTGAGCGCAACGCCGAGCATGAGAGCGTAAATCCGCATGAGATGCCTCCGAGACACCTGGTCCGACGGCACGGCTTTCGACGTGTAAGACGTCCAAAGCCTCGGAAAGGTTGCATCGGCAGTGTCAGGAGGTCGTGGACCCTCGGCCGTCAGGGTTCGGCGAAGATGCCGTCTGTGGATTGCCAGACGATCTTCATTTTGTTGAGGGGCGTATTCCGCAGGCGCTGGTGCGCGGTGCGGAACGGGTCATATCTGACGATGCGCTCGGGCTCCCGCAGCGTCCGCCCGGGCTTGAGCGGCCCGTCCACCTTGAGATGCGCGCTGTAGATGGTGTCGCCGAATGTGTCGAAGAACGTGACGTCTCCCTGGAACGCCGTGATCGTGCGGGTCCCCTTGTTGCGGTATGCGAAGGCGAGCGAGATGTAGTCCTCGTAGCGCTCCTGCTCCGGATCCTTCGCCAGGAAGGTCTTGTTCACGACGCTGACGACGAGCATCGAGTCGAGCTGCCGCTTGATCGAATCCTGGCGCGCCCGCTCGGCAGCGCTCTCCTGCGCCTCCGCTTGCGTTTTCCTCACCGCCTCCGCGCGTGCCCACGCGAGAATGTCCGCGACTTTCATGGTGTCCTGCGGCGCTCGCCGCATGAATCCGGTGTCGGTGGCGGCCGCGAGCAGGGTCCGCGCGTCGGCCAGAGACAGCCGGAGGCTATCGGACGCGTGCAGCACGGAGTCGAGCCGAACGATGGGGACGCGCCTGGCAAGGAATGCCTGCTCCTCGGCGCGGGAGTGACAGGCGGCGAACACGGTGGCAAGGAGACAAACGCTTGCAATGGTCGTGGACGAACGACGTACCTTCATTCGAGTTCACGCTCCTGTCGAGTCGAGGCAGGACTCGAACCTATATATACGTTCGTAACGCCCCGTGACCCGGATCACTGGAACAGCGGCTCAATGGGGTGGGGTCTACGCGATGCCGAGGGGAGGACTCGAACCTCCATGGGGATTTCTCCCCAGCGGATTTTAAGTCCGCTGCGTCTACCATTTCGCCACCCCGGCTAGCGGTAACATAGCCAAGCAGTCACCGCACGCGCTCCCGCCGCACGCCGCCCGACGCGCGTACGCTCGAGATCGCCGGCTCGCGCGCGAACGCGAGCTTGAATGCCCGCCGAATCGCACGCACCACCTTCGTCTCAACTGCTTTTCCCCTAGGCAGCAAAACCAGCACAGTGCCGCCCCACCCTGCCCCCGTCAGACGAGCGCCCAGGGCACCCGCACGACGCGCCGCGCTCACGACAAGATCGAGCTCGGGAGCGCTGCACTCGTACAGCCGGCGGCACGACTCATGCGACTCGTAGAGCAACCGACCGAAGCGTTTGACGTAGCCGCGGGCGAGCAGCTGGGCGCCGAACCGTGTCCGCGCGGTCTCTCCCACGACATGAAGGGCGCGCGAGCGCAGCGGCTCTGTCAACGCGCGCTTGAGCCGCGGCAGCCAGCCAGCCGGCCAACTCGCGAGCCAGCGGAGTTCCGGCAGCTCGAGCCGCAGCCGCGCGACGGCCGCTTCGCATTCGGCGCGCCGCTCGTTCAGCGCGCCGGCGGCGAGCTCGTGCCGGACTCCCGTGTCCACGAGGAGGATTCGCGCCCGCGCCGGCACGTGGCGCGATGCGAGCGACGCGCACTCGAGGAACAAGGCGCGGTCGGACCGTGCGAGGGCCGCGCTCATCTGATCCATGATTCCGCAGCGCACGCCCACGTGATCGTGCTCGGCGCGAAAGGCGACCCCTGCCAGCTGCCGTGCCGCGAGACGGCCGCTCCCGAGCAGGTCGAGCGCGCGGGCCGCCGCGACGGTCAGTGCGGCCGATGACGCGAGCCCCGCGCCCACCGGGACCTCGCTCGCGACCGCGACGCGGGCACCGCCCCCAGCGGGGCCCGTCCCCGCGGCCGCCAGCTCGCGCAACACGCCGGCGACGTACGCGGCCGAGCCCGTCGGGCGCCCGTTCCGGTATTCGATCCGATGCAAGTCACCGTCACGGGTCGACACCAGCTCGAGCAATCCGTCTTGGGCGGGACCGACGGCGACGACCGTGCGCGCCGCGATCGCGATCGGCAGCACGGGGCCACCGTTATAGTCCGTGTGCTCCCCGATCAGGTTGACGCGTCCAGGCGCGGAGGCCGCGGCGACCGGCGCAACGCCGAAGGTCGCGCGGAACAGGCTTGCCGCGTTTTGAGGCATGAGGTTTGACAAGGCTTCGGGCCAATGCTACCCTGTACCAGCCGATTCCACCATCTCATCGAAAAAAGCCACCCGGAGACAAAACGTATGCGGCAGTCCGTGGGATTTGCGCTCTCACTGCTCATCGGCGCTCCGGCGGTGCTGGGGGCCCAGGGGTTCGGGATCTACGAGCTCGGGGCCTGCGGGATGGCCCGCGCGGGCACCGGGGTGGCGGCCCCCTGCCCGGATGGTTCGGCCGTCTTCTTCAATCCGGCGGGTCTCGCAGGGCTCAAGGGGTGGCACGTGAGCGCCGGCGGCACGCTCATCAAGGCGCTGGGCAACTTCACGAGCGACGCGACGCAGGCGAAAACAGACCTGGACAACCCGTGGATTCCGGTGCCGAGCGTGTACGTCGCGTACGGGGCGTCGCCGAAGTTGGGCGTGGGTATCGGGTTATTCGCCCCCTATGGGCTCGAGACGCGTTGGCCTCTGAGCTTCGACGGTCGGTTCACCGGCTACGACAACATCATTCGTAACGTCTATATCCAGCCCAGCGTGGCCTATCAGGTCACGCCCTGGCTCTCGTTGGGCGTAGGATTGGACATCGTCAGCGGTCACGTGGAGTTGAACCAGCAGATCGATCTCGCGCCGCAGGTGCTGCCGCTGCCAGGCTTGCCTCCCGGTACAACGGCCGCGCAGCTTGGCATCGCGCCCGGCACGGGCTTCGCGAACGCGCACCTCGAGGCGAGTCACACGCAAGTGACAGGCGCACACTTCGGGGGCATCATCAAAGTGAACGACCGCTGGTCGATCGGTGGTCGGTATTTGATGCATGCGAAGATCGACTACTCCGGCACGGCCACGTTCACGCAGGTCCCGACTGGGATCATCATACCGGTGGCGTTTGGTCCGATTCCGGCCGGCACGCCGGTCGACGCGGTGCTGCAGCCGCTCTTCCCGTCGCTCCTCCCGAGCGGGGCGGTAACGACGACCATCACGAATCCCGAGCAGGTCGTGTTCGGCGTCGCCTTCAAGCCGCAGACCGGCTGGACGCTGTACGGCGACTACCAGTTCACGCGGTGGGGCAAACGGTTCGCAGCGTTGCCGATCAATTTCGCCAACCCGGCAACGCCCTCGCAGGTGCTCAATACGTACTACAACAATACGAGCGACTTCCGGCTGGGTGCCGAGTGGGTGAAGAACGCGAAACTCACGCTGCGCGGCGGGTACCTGTACAATACCGCGGCGGCTCCACCGGAGACGGTCACCCCCCTGCTGCCCGAGGGCTCGCGGAACGAGATCACGGCAGGAGCTGGAGTCGCGCTCACGCCGAAGTGGTCGGTCGATTTCGCGTATCAGTTCATCAAGCAGAACGACCGGCGGGGCAGGACGCGGGATCTGAGTGGAGCGACGGCGGACCAGCTGATCGCGCTCAACAATGGCCTGTATTCGTTCTCCGCCCATCTCGTCGGCTTGTCCCTGGCCTACACGTTCTGACGGAGCCTGACCGTGACATCACGCCACGTCTTCTTATCCGCCTGCCTCGGCCTGACACTCATCGCCGTCGCGTGCGAGAGCGACGACCTGTTCACGCCCACGCCGCCGCAGTACGCGGGTGGAGCGATGTTCGCGCGCTACGTCTCCTTCGGGAACAGCATTACGGCGGGCATCCAGTCGTTTGGTCTGAGCGACTCGACGCAAGCGCTGGCGTATCCGGTCCTGCTCGCCCGCGCTATGCAAACGCCGTTCAACTACCCGAGCCTCAACAACCCCGGGTGCCCCCCGCCGATCACGAATATCTTCACGAATCCGCCGACACGGGTCGGCGGGCTCCCGGACACGTTCTGCGCGCTTCGGAAAAACGTACCGACCTTGCTCAACAACGTGGCCTTCCCCGGCGCAAGCGTGCTGGAGCTCCTCAACACGAACTACGGTCCGCCTCAACCCCCGGCGGCGGCCACCGATGCCTACAAGCTGTTCTTACTGGGCGGTCGCACGGAGCTGCAGCGGGCGCGAGAGGTTCTCCCCACTTTCGTCACGGTGTGGATCGGCAACAACGATGTCCTTGGCGCGATCCTCGACACCGGGGATGCCGGGCAAGCCGCCGACATCACACCCCCGGCGACATTCGCCACGCAGTATAACGCCCTGATGGACAGCATCGACTCGTTCGGCAGCGTTCAGGGCGGCGCGCTAATCGGTGTGGTCCAGGTGGCGGGCGCGCCTTACGTGTCGCAGGGACGGTATTATAAAGCCGCTTCGGCGTCGATCCCGACCTTGACGGTGCTCGACAATTGCCTCGACAGCCTCGTGATCGCTCCGGGGGACACCGTGAGGGTGTTGGTGCCCATCCACTACGGCGCGCCTATTCTCGAGGCGGCAGCAGGCGGGACCCCGCAAACGCTCGATTGCTCGAACTACCACGTGATCTCCGTGCCCGAAGCGGTCAACATGATCAGCACCGTGGCCCAATACAACGCGACGATTCAGGCCGCCGCGACGGCGCGGAATTGGTTGTTCGTCGACCCCAACCCGCTGCTCCAGACGCTCGCCCAGGCAGGGGCCATCCGGCCGTTCCCCGCCTTCCCACCGGATCCGAACTCGACGACCGCACCGTTCGGCACGGCGGTCAGCCGCGACGGGGTTCATCCGAGCACGTCGACGCAGAAGCTCGTCGCGCAGTCGCTGCAGCAGGCGATCAACGCCTTCTATCACTCCGCGATTCCGGCCATCCCCTGACGCGAACCTCACCCGCCGTCGGGGGTAGCGAACACGGCATCCGCCTTTCGGCGGGTGCCGTTTCGCTAATGCGACCCTCCACACTCTTCGTCCTGGCCCTGCTCGCGAGCGCCGCCCTGACACCGGGGCGGGTACTCGTCGCCCAGGCCGTCGAGCGCACGGACGTACCGGCGCGCGGAATACTCCGCGTGACCTTCGACCCTCAGGTCATGACCTGGAACGACGAGTTCACGCCCGCCGGTCGGTTGCGGCTCGGCGCCGGGCTCAGCGGCGACTCGGTCGGCGGTCGGTACATCCCCGCCATCGCCAGCATGCAGCAGAATGTCCGTGTCGCAAGCGGGCTTGCCTCTTTCGTGGCGAACCTCGGCCAGGGGCTCTTGAGCGTGCGCCAGGAGCGCCGCTCGTATCCCGTCAAAGCCGAGCTGGGCCTCACGAATCGACTGTCGGTGAGTCTGCTGGTGCCGCTCGTGCGGCTCGCGACCCGCACGTCGTTCCAGCTGTCGAGCAACGGAGGCAATCTTGGCCTCAACCCCCGGCTCCTGAGTGGGGCCGCCGCGAACGCCGTGTTCCTCGCCCAATTCGACACCGCGCTCGCGCATTGCGCGCTGAGTCCGTCGTGCGCGAGTCTGAGCACCGGCGGCCAGTGGAGCGCGATCCGTGATGCGCTCCGGGCTGTTGCCATCGCTCCCTTCGTGCCGCGCGACAGCTCGGCCGCCGGCAGGGCCATCGACAGCACCGTCGCGCGCATCCAGCGTGCCCTCGATTCGCTCGGCGTCACGGGATTCGACTCGGCGTTCACGTTCTCACCAGACAGCCTCACGGGCTCGCACGTGGAAGCCGCGATGCTCGACAACACGGGCATCGGCTTTGGGTACGCGGGCCTCCCATTCCGCAGCAGCTGGCGGTACGGCCTGGGTGACGTGGAGCTCGCAGCCAAGTACCGCATCGTGGCGGGTACGCATTACGCCGCCGCGGCGCAGGCGCTCGTGCGGCTGCCGACGGGAGCCCGCGACTCGGCCAACGATTGGCTGCGACAGTCGATCGGCGATCACCAGACGGATCTCGAAGGCCAGCTGACGCAGGAGCTCGTGGCCGGCCCGCTGTGGCTCAACGTCGCGGTCCGCGCCGGGCTGCAGCAACCCGGCACACGAATCCAGCGCGTGGCGCCGTGGGATGCGTTACTCGTGCCCGCGACCGCCACGGCGAACCTGCGGTGGGACCCGGGGGACTACCTGGGCATCGACGTCGCGCCCCTGATCAATCTCTCCCATGAGTTCGCGGCGGGCTTCACGGCGGGCTACTTCTCCAAAGCACGCGATCACTACAGCTACCAGTCGCCTCAGGACTCGGCGCTTGTCGGTTTGCCTGCAAGTGTGCTCGATGCCGGCACGGCGCAGCGCTGGGTGCGCCTCGGGTTTGCGATGACCTATCACGCCCCGATGGTCGAGGGCGGCCTTTCGATCGAGCAGACGGTCAGCGGCGGGGGGATCGTCCCTGCGGCAACGGTGTACCGGATCGTTTTTCGGACGTCGAAGAAGCTTTTCTGACCAGCTCGGCCGCGTGGCCGAGCGCCGACTTCATGTCCGGGTCGCCGAGCATGCGCGCCAGCTCTCGCGTGCGCTCCTCTCCGCCGACGACGCGGACGTCGCTGGTCGCGATCCCGCCGCGGGCCCCCTTCGCGACCACGAGGTGATGGTGGGCGTACGCCGCGATCTGCGGGAGATGGGTGATGACCAGGACCTGCCGGCCCGCTCGTTGGCCGCCGGCGATGGTCGCGAGCGCCTCGCCCACGCGGCCGCCGACTTCACCGCCGATCCCTTGATCCACCTCATCGAAGACCAATGCCGGCACGGCATCGTGCTCGGCGAGGACGACCTTGAGTGCCAGCATCAGCCGCGATAGTTCCCCTCCGGACGCAACTTTCGCGAGCGGGCGGGAGTCGAGCCCCGCGTTCAACTGAACTTCGAAGAGCACGTCCTCGGCACCATAGGAGCGGGGAGCGGCGAGCGGCACCGTCCGGGCCGCGAACCGACCGCCGGGCATGCCGAGTGCGGGCAAAAGCTTGTTTACTGCAGCTGCCAGTCGCGCGGCGCCACGGGTGCGCTTTGCCGTCAGCGCGGCGCACGCCCGTGAGAAATCGGCGCCCGCGCCCTCCCGTTGCTCGGCCATGTTCCGGAGATCGAGATCGGCGGTATCGAGGAGCTCGAGCTCCCGTGCGGAGCGGTCGCGCGTCGCCAGCACATCGGGAAGCGTCGGGCCGTACTTCTGGGCGAGCCGGAACAACACGTCGCGCCGTTGCTCGAC
>DATLVU010000005.1:0-3917 GCA_035577025.1 Gemmatimonadales bacterium | reverse complement strand
GGCCGGACTCGGGGGTGGCCATCGTCTCTCAGTCCTCGAGCAGCGCGGGGTCGACGTTGCCGCCGCTCACCACCAGCACCGTAGGGGGAACGGGGTGAAGTGCGCCCGAGCGCACCGCCGCCGTGGTAGCGGCGCCGGACGGCTCGACCGTCAGCTGGCATTCGCGCCAGAGAAACTGCACCGCCTCCCGGAGCGCGTCATCCTCCACGAGCGCCACGCCTTTCACCCGGTCGCGCTCCGCCACGAGCTGCGCGAACGGAATGGCGCCCACGCTGAGCGTGATCAGCCCATCGGCGAGACTCGCGGTACGATCGAGCCGCACCGGATGCCCGGCCTCGAGCGAGCGCTTGAGCTTGGGCGCCCCGCTGGGCTCCACGCCCCAGACGGAGGCTTGGCTGTTCGCCGCCGCGAGGCCGGTCACGACGCCCGCGATGAGGCCGCCGCCGCCGACCGGAACGACCACTGTCCGCACGTCCGGCAGCTGCTCGGCGATCTCGAGTCCGACGGTTGCCTGACCCGCGATGATATCAGGGTGATCGAACGGCGGGACGATCGCGAGGCCTTCCTGCGCCGCGATCTCCTCGGCCTTGTGCTGACGATCTTCCGACGTGCGCCCCGCGAACACCACCTCGCCACCCCATTTCTTCACCCCGGCGACCTTCACCGGCGGCGCCGTCTCGGGCATCACGATTACCGCCCGCAGGCCCACCAACTGTGCCGCGTACGCGACGGCCTGCCCATGGTTGCCGCTCGAGTACGTGATGACACCCTGGCGCCTGGCGGCTTGCGACAGTTGTCTGATCGCGTTGTAGGCCCCCCGCAGCTTGAACGCGCCCATCGGCTGCATGCTCTCGAGCTTCAGGTAGGCGTTCAGCTGGTCGACGAAGCGGAGGGGCGTGCGTACCGCCACGCCGGCGAGCCCCGCGGCGGCTTCCCGCACGTCCTGTGCGCTGACCACGCTACTTTTTCTTCTTGGCGCCGGCCTTGGGCTTGGCGCTCGCCTTCGGCTTGGCCGCAGGCTTTTTCGCACCCTCGTCTCCGTCCTCGTCCTCGCCGTCCCCGTTTTCCGCCTCATCTTCCTTCACTACGCGGGCCACGTCCACCACCAGGTCGCCTGCGGTCAGGTTCATGATCTTCACGCCCTGGGTGTTCCGGCCCGAGATCCGGATCCCTTCGACCGGCACCCTGATCATGATGCCCTTTTTGGTGATCATCATGAGCTCGTCGTCGGGCAGCACTTCCTTGAGCGCGACGATGTCGCCGGTCTTGTCCGCACGCTTCAAGGTGATGATGCCTCGGCCGCCGCGGTGCTGCACCCGGTATTCGTCCAGCTCGGAGCGCTTCCCCATGCCCTTCTCGGTGACCGTGAGCAGCGTGGACTTGCGGCGCACGACCACCATGTCGATCACCTGGTCCTTCTTGTCGAGCTCGATCCCTTTCACGCCGGTCGCCGTGCGTCCCATGTCGCGCACGTCCTTCTCGTGGAACCGGATGCTCATGCCGTGGTGCGTGGCGAGCACGATGTCGTTCTTGCCGTCCGTCACCTGGACGTCGATGAGCTCGTCGCCCTTCTCGATATTGATCGCCCGGATCCCGACCGAACGGGGATTGCCGAACTCCGAGAGACGGGTCTTCTTGACCACGCCCTGCTTCGTGGCGAATAGCAGGTACTGGTCCTCCGAGAACTCACGCACCGGCACGAGCGAGGCGAGGCGTTCGTCCTGCTTCATGGCGATGCAGGAGATGATCGGCTTGCCACGCGCGGCCCGCGCCGCCTGCGGGACCTCGTGCACCTTCAGCCAGTAGCACTGCCCCTGCTGGGTGAAGAACATCACGTAGTCGTGGGTCGAGGCGATGAAAAGGTGTTCGACCCAGTCGTCTTCCTTGGTATGCGCGGAGATAACGCCGCGCCCTCCGCGCCGCTGCCGCCGGTAGGCCGAGACCGGCAGCCGCTTGATGTAGCCCGCGTGGGACACGGTGATCACCATGTCTTCTTCCGCGATCAGGTCCTCGATTGAGAACTCGCCCTGATCGGCCACGATTTCCGTACGCCGCTCGTCGCCGAAGCCGTGGGCGAGCTCCGAGAGCTCTTCCTTCAGGATCTTCAGGCGGCGCGGCTTGGAGGCGAGGATCTCCTTGCATTCCTTGATGAACTTGCGGACCTCCTTCAGCTCCTCCTCGAGCTTGGTGATCTCGAGGGCGGTGAGCCGGGCGAGCCGCATGTTGAGGATTTCGGCCGACTGCTTCTCGGACAGCTTGAACCGCTTGCGCAGCGCCGCGTCGGCGGTGGGCGTGTCCTTCGCCTTCTTGATGATCCGGATGACCTCGTCGATGTTGTCGACGGCGATCTTCAAGCCTTCGAGGATGTGCTCCCGGTCCTGCGCGCGCTTCAGCTCGAACTCGGTCCGGCGGACGATGACGGTGTGGCGATGCTCGATGAAGTGCTCGAGCAGCTCCTTCAGGTTCATCTCCTTCGGCGCGCCGTCGAAGAGGGCGAGCATGATCGCGCCGAAGGTGGTCTGCATCTGCGAGTGCTTGTACAGCTGGTTCAGCACGACGGCGGGAACGGCGTCGCGCTTCAGGTCGATGACGACGCGCATCCCTTCGCGGTCCGAGTAGTCCTGGATGTCCGCGATGCCGTCGATCTTCTTGTCGGTGGCGAGCTCGGCGATCTGCGCGATGAGATTCGCCTTGTTCACCTGATAGGGGATCTCGGTGACGACGATCTGCTGCTTGCCGGTCGATTCCTTCTCCTCCACCACCGCGCGCGCGCGGAGCACCATCCGGCCGCGCCCCTTCTCGTAGCACTCCTTGATGCCCTCGCGCCCATAGATGATCGCGCCCGTCGGGAAATCCGGGCCCTTGATGAACTTCCGCAGATCCTTGATGGTCGCGGTGGGGTGGTCCACCAAGTGATTGATGGCCTCGACCGTCTCGGCGAGGTTATGCGGCGGGATGTTGGTCGCCATCCCGACCGCGATGCCCGACGTGCCGTTCACGATGAGGTTGGGGAGCCGCGCCGGCAGCACGGTCGGCTCCTGCAGCCGATCGTCGAAGTTCGGAACGAAATCGACGGTGTTCTTGTCGATGTCCTCGAGCATCGTCATCGCGATGCGCGTGAGGCGGGCTTCGGTGTAGCGGTAGGCGGCCGGCGGGTCCCCGTCCACCGATCCGAAATTCCCCTGCCCGTCCACGAGCGGGTAGCGCAGCGAGAAGGCCTGCACCATGCGCACCAGCGAGTCGTAGACCGCCACGTCGCCATGCGGGTGGTACTTGCCGAGCACGTCCCCGACGACCGTCGCGCTCTTCTTGTACGGCCGGCCCGGCACGAGGCCGAGCTCGTGCATCGCGTACAGGATCCGGCGGTGCACGGGCTTCAAGCCGTCGCGCACGTCGGGCAGCGCCCGCTGCACGATCACGCTCATCGAGTAGTCGAGGAACGACTCCCTCATCTCGTCTTCGATGAGGCGTGGCAGAATGCGTTCGCGGGCGTTCGGTCCGGTCATGAAGTAGGCAGGTGTCGGGTGTCGGGTTTTCGGGAGGCCGCGGGCGGCCTAAGTTGCTAAAAAATAATCACTTACACAGTGAAAGGCAACGCGGCCGGGCAGGCTAAACGGGTCGCTGGGCTCCACTTACGGAACCGCGTTGATGGTCGGTTGACGGTACCGTGCGAACGTGGGCTGACCGGAGGGGCGGCCGGCGCTGTCCTGGGGCGCGTCGAGCGAAGCGGGATCAGCGAAGCGAAGCGCGTTTCACGATGGCGCCGCCGCGCCCCGGTGCGATCAGTCCGCTACAGCGAGACCGATCGCGGTAATCAACGCTGCGACGACCGCCACAATACCCAACACGACGCCGCCAGTGATCCGCTCGCCACCGGGCTGCCACGACTCCACCCGTACCACGTCCGCGAGATCGAC
>DATLVU010000004.1:0-4017 GCA_035577025.1 Gemmatimonadales bacterium | reverse complement strand
GAAACTCGATTACATCAAGGGCCTCGGCGCTTCGTGCATCTGGCTCATGCCCATCATGGTCTCGCCGAGCTACCACGGCTACGACGTGAGCGACTACTACAAGGTCGAGCCGGCCTACGGAACGAACGAGGACTTCAAGCGGCTGATGACCGAGGCGCATCGTCGCGGCATCGTGGTGCTGATCGACATGGTGCTGAATCACACCTCGAGCGAGAACCCATGGTTCAAGGCGGCCCTCTCGGACACAACGTCGCCGTATCGCTCCTGGTATCGCTTCTCTCCCACGTCGCTCGGCAAGGGGCCCTGGGGCGCTGAGGCGTGGCACAAGTCGCCGGTACGGGACGAGTACTACTATGGGGTGTTCTGGAGCGGGATGCCCGATCTCAACTACGAGACCCCCGCGGTGTTGCAGGAGGCGGAGAAGATCGCCGACTTCTGGATCAAGGACATGGGGGTCGATGGGTTTCGCCTCGACGCAGTCCCGTATCTGGTGGAAGAAGGCAGCTGTCTCATGGGGTGCCCCGGCACACACGCGGTCCTGCGAGCATACTCGGAGCACCTGAAAAGCGTGAAGCCGGACGTCTACACCGTCGGCGAGGTGTGGGCAAACGTCGACGCGCTGCTGCCGTATTACCCAGATCAGCTCACCTCGTATTTCGGCTTCGAGCTCGCCGACTCGCTCGTTTCGGCCGTTCGCCATGGCTCGGCCCCCGGTTTCCTCTCGGGCTTCCTCAAGCTGCAGGACACGATGCCGTCGTATCGTTATTCGCCGTTCCTCTCGAATCACGACGGCACGCGCGTGATGTCGCTCCTCGGCAACGACGTCCCTTCCGCGAAGCTCGCGGCGACGCTCCTGCTCACGCTGCCGGGTCTGCCGTTCGTGTACTACGGCGAAGAAATTGGGATGACGGGGGAGAAGCCCGACCCCCGACTGCGGACGCCCATGCAGTGGAGCCCGCGCACGGGAGTGGGCTTCACCACAGAGCACGAGTGGGAGGCTCCGCAGCCTGACTCGATGACGAGAAACGTCGCCCTCGAGGATCACGACTCGCGATCGCTGCTCAATCTCTACCGGCGGCTCATTCACTTGCGCAAAGAGAACGAGGCGTTGGCAACGGGACGGCTTGTGCCCCTCACGACCACGGACACGCACGTCGCTGCCTACTTGCGACGGGCGGACAAGGGCTCCGTGCTGGTCGTCGCCAACATGGGCGGCGGTATAGCGTCGAAGGTCTCGATCGCAGGACCTGCCGGAAGCCTGCCTGCAGGCAAGTACAGGGCGCGCAGCTTACTCGCTGGCCCGAATGGCGCGACGCTGACTGCGAGTCAGGATGGTGCGATTGAAGGCTACATCCCGGCGGCGAAGCTCGCCGCTCGGCAGAGTCTCGTGCTCTATCTCTCGAGGACGACGGCTCCGTAGGCCGGCAACGATACGGTATCGCTGCGCTGCACCCGGTCGGTCAAGAGATCACGGGCGCCTTTCACCTCGAATCCTCTCACCACCGTACTCACGGCACGGCTCCGCGCGTTGACGAGAACGAGCGCGTTACCCCGCGCGTACGCGATCACGTCGCTCGCCGAGCTGGTTTCGACCTCCGCGATTGTTCCGGACAAGAAGGCCGAATCGGTGTCGGCGATGTGCAACACGCGCCGATAAAATGCGCGGGACGCGGCCGTATCGGGCTGGTCCCAAGCGATCGAGTCACGCACAAAGAGACCGAGGTGCTGGGGACTCTCGACCTCCTGGCCGTTATAGAGGAGCGGCCGCCCAGGGAGCAGCGTCATGGCCACGTAGGCGGCGCGCGCACCCGCGGCACCCCCGAAGAGGGTAATCGGCGGCTTGTCCCAGGCCGTCTCGTCGTGATTGGTGGTGAAGCGCATCCGCATCCCGCCGCGGGGCATCGCCTGCATGTCCGTCAGTTCGTTCGTTACGAACTTCACCGCGGGCGCGCCCGCCCAGACCGCCTTGAGGCGGCCGTAGGAATCCCAGGCGTAGGTGAGGTCGAATCCGAAGCGGTGCATCTTGAGATCGCCCCACTCGGCCAGCAGAAGGATCGGCCGTGGCACCGTGGCGCGCAGCGCCGGGACCGCTTCGCGCCAGAAGGCGTCCGGGACGAAGCCCGCCGCGTCTACCCGGAACCCGTCGATCCCGTATTCGGTGAGCCACCATTGTATCGTGGCGATCATCGTGCGCCGCAGCTCGGGGTTCTTGTAGTCGAGCTGCGCGACGTCCGTCCAGTCGGTGAGCTTGCCATCCGGGTCTCGCGGCACGCTGATCTCGCCGCGCTCATTCCGCACGTAGAAGTCGGGGTGCTCTTTGATCCAGACGTTGTCCCAGGCGGTGTGATTCGGCACCCAGTCGAGGATGAGCTTCATGCCGCGCGTGTGCACGGCCCGCACCAGCGCGCGGAAATCCGCGGCGCTGCCGTAAGCTGGGTTGATCCCGCGATAGTCCCGCACCGCGTACGAGGAGCCCAGCGCCCCCTTGTGATTCAGGACGCCAACGGGATAGATCGGCATGAGCCAGATGACGTTCGCCCCGGTGGACCGGATCCGGTCGAGCCCGCGGGTCACCCCTGTGAAGTCACCGCTGGGCGAGAAATCGCGGACGAAGACCTCGTAGATCGCGCAGCGGCGGACCCAGGCGGTGTCGGGTGCGGACTGAGCCGCGGCGCCTTGCGCCACCAGTGCAAGGCCGGCAAGCGTTGCAATCAGGGTCTTCGGGGGGGGCATTCGGACGCCAATGTAGCGGGTTTTCGACGCTCGCTCTAGTATTTCGCCCCATGCCTCGACACCCCATCTATCTCGCGCTCGCGCTCGCCGCTACCCTCGCGGCGCCGGCGGCCAGTCAAGTCAGCGTCACGTCCCCCGACGGCCGAAACCAGGTCACGCTGTCGGTGCGGGAAGGCCATTTGTATTACACGCTCGCGCGTGATGGGCGCGCGCTGATCGATCCTTCGATCCTCGGCTTTGCCTTCAAAGACGCCCCACCGCTGCGCGACAGCCTTCGCATCACGGACACAACCCGCGACACGCACGATGAGACGTGGACGCAACCATGGGGCGAAGTGGCGCGCGTGCGCGACCACCACAACGAGGTCGCGGTGTCCGTCGAGGAGACGACGGCGCTGAAACGGCGCTTTACGCTGCGGGTACGCGCGTTCGACGACGGCGTGGGATTTCGTTACGAGCTCCCGGAGCAGCCCGGTCTTGGCGCCTTTGAGATCACGGACGAGCTCACCGAGTTCACGCTTGCCGATAACGCGAAGGCCTGGTGGATTCCGTCCAACCGCCCCCGGCTGGACCGCTCGGAAGAGCTGTTCTCGTCCGCGCCGCTGAGCACGCTGGACAGCGTGCAGACGCCGCTCACGCTCGAGCTCACAGACGGCCACACGTGTATGGTGATCCACGAAGCCGACCTCGAGGACTACGCGCGGATGTTTCTCGCGGGGCCGCGTATGGAAGGCCGCACGCTCCGCGCGGCCCTCCAGCCGATGGCCGATGGGATCAAGGTGCGGGGCCACACGCCGTTCGTGACGCCGTGGCGGACTATTCAGGTCGCCGACCGCGTCACCGATCTCGCCCCATCGCTGCTGGGTCTCAATCTCAATCCGCCCAGCGTGC
Source organism: Gemmatimonadales bacterium (assembly GCA_035577025.1). Lineage (GTDB taxonomy): Bacteria > Gemmatimonadota > Gemmatimonadetes > Gemmatimonadales > GWC2-71-9 > AG41. The sequence goes on along the minus strand of DATLVU010000004.1, from coordinate 393 downwards.
TCGCGAAGACCGACTGGATCAAGCCGATGAAGTACGTCGGCATCTGGTGGGGGATGCACATCAACACGATGACGTGGAGCTCAGGGCCCAAGCACGGCGCCACGACGGCGAATACGAAACAGTACATCGACTTTGCGGCAGCGAACGGCTTCGGTGGCGTGTTGGTCGAGGGCTGGAACGTCGGCTGGGACGGCGACTGGATCCAGAACCGCAACGCGTTTTCGTTCACGCAACCCTATCCCGATTACGATCTCGCCGGGCTCGCCCGCTATGCGCAGTCGAAAGGCGTGAAGCTGATCGTGCACAACGAGACGTCGGGCGGAATCGAGAACTACGAGCGGCAGATGGACAGCGCCTTCACGCTCTACGAGTCGCTGGGGCTCGACGCCATCA
>DATLVU010000003.1:0-67610 GCA_035577025.1 Gemmatimonadales bacterium | reverse complement strand
CCTCAGTTGTGGCGGTCAATCTCAAGGCAGGGCCGTCCCGGCCGTTCCGCATCACCTTGGACTTCCTCGATATGACCGGCCAGCCGGTCGCCACCCAGACCCAAGACATTCCCACCCTTTCCCCCCGGCAGAGCCAGGCCTTCGACCTGAAAGTGAACGGTCGGGGCATCACCGGCTGGCGTTACCGGGCTTCATAAGTCATATTACGTGGGCTGTCGGAAGTCATAGCCTGCATTAGAGTTGCGACATCAGGCTTCATAAAGTCCTTGAAGGTAGTGCCAACGACGTGATTCGTGTTCAAGCAGTGATGCCCAACTCCATCGGCCGTGAGCTGGGGCTCCTTCCTGGAACGGAGCTCCTGGCCATCAACGGCCGGGCGCTCGAGGACTTTCTCGACTGGGAGTTTCATTCAGCGGACGAGCGATTCCTCCTGCAGGCGCGCCTGCCGGGCGGGGCGGAGATGGAGTATGACATCGAGCGTCCCGAGGGAATCCCCATGGGCGTCATGCTCGAGCCACCGCGAATTCGACGCTGCGCCAACCATTGTGATTTTTGCTTCGTCGATGGGAATCCTGTGGGGTTGCGGGCGCCCCTGTACATACGGGACGATGACTACCGGCTGTCCTTCCGCTACGGCAATTTCGCGACACTGACGAACCTCAAGCCCTGGGACGTCGAGCGCATCGTCGAATACCGGTTGTCGCCGCTCTACGTGTCGGTACACGCGACCGATCCCACCGTCCGCCGCTGGTTGCTCCGCAACCCGGAAGCGCCTGAGATCGTGCCGCAGCTGCGCTGGTTCACGGGGCAGGGGATCGCGTTTCACGCGCAGGTGGTGCTCGTGCCGGGCGTGAACGACGGGGCGGAGCTGGAGCGGACATTGGCGGACCTGTATGCGATCGGCCCCGGGATCTTGTCGGTGTCCGTCGTTCCCGTGGCGCTCACCGAGTTTTCCAAGCGCCAGCTGGTACGCGAGCCGACGCAGGAGGAGTGTGGAGCCGCCCTTCGAACCGTCGATCGGATGGCCACGCGGGCGCTCGCCGAGCGCGGGACGCCCTGGTGCTTCGGGGCCGACGATCTGTACCTGCAGGCGGGAGAGCCCTTGCCGGCGGCCGAGTGGTACGGGGACTTCGAGCAGCGGGAGAACGGCGTGGGCTCCGTGCGGTTCCTCCAGACGCGGATTGCGGCGGCCGGGGGAGGGGGACGGCTTCCGGACCTGACCGGTAGGACGATCGGGGTGGTCACGGGCCCGGCGATGGGACGGCTCATGCCGCAGGTACTGGACGGCCTCGGCAGCGCGACGGGCGGAAGGTTTGAGATCGTTATCGTGGAGAACACGTTGTTCGGGCCCTCCGTGACGACGGCAGGCCTCTTGCCGGCCGCGGCGATCGAAGCCGCCGTGCGAGCCCGCACCGATCTCGATCTCGTTCTCTTGCCGGCGGAGGCGGTCAACGACGACTTGCGGTTCATCGACGACGTAGACGCGCACGATCTCGCGGGCAAGCTTTCGAGCCCGGTCCGGTTCTCCCACGATTTCGTGGACGCGTTGGGTGGGGGTGGGGGGAGCGAAGTCGCGTGAAAACCCCGACGGTCGCGATCATCGGCCGGCCGAACGTCGGGAAGTCCACGCTCTTCAACCGGCTGATCGGTCGGCGGGAGGCGATCGTGGACGATCGCCCGGGCGTCACCCGGGATCGGCATTTCGGGGCGGCGGAATGGAATGGGCGCCGTTTCTGGCTCGTGGATACAGGTGGCATGGTGCCCGGCGCGCAGGACCAGCTCGGCCGTGCCGTGCTGGAGCAGGTCGAGCTGGCGGTGGCCGAGAGCGATCTGGTGCTGTTTCTGGTGGATGTGACCGAGGGAGTCCACCCCGCGGACCTGGAGATCGCCGCCTACCTCCGCAAGGCCCACCGCCCGATGATCCTGGTCGCCAACAAGGCGGACCACCTGCCCGCGGACACCCGGCACCTGGCCTTCTACGAGCTCGGCCTGGGCGATCCGTTTCCGATGTCGGCGGCCATCGGCACGAGCTCCGGGGACCTGCTCGACGCCATCGTGGCGCGACTCCCGACTGCCGCGGAGCCGGGCGAGGCGAACGAGATCCGCGTGGCCGTGGTGGGGCGCCCCAACGTTGGCAAGTCGAGCCTGGTCAATCGGCTGCTCGGCGCGGACCGTCTGGTCGTCGCGGACGAGCCCGGCACCACCCGGGATGCGATCGACACGCCCCTGGAGTGGCACGGTCGAACCCTCGTCTTCATCGACACGGCGGGTCTGCGCAAGCGCAGCAAGGTCGAGGACGACGTGGAGTTCTACTCGACGCTCCGGACCTCCCGCGCCATGGAGCATGCGGAGGTGTGCGTGCTGGTCGTGGATGCGAAGGACGGGATGCACGTCCAGGACTTGAAAATCGCCAACGACGCGTGGGACCGCGGCGTGGCGGTGATTGTCGCGGTGAACAAGTGGGATCTGGTGGAGGAGAAGGACTCGAACACGGCGGTGCGGGGTGAGGAGGAGCTGCGGACTCGCGCTCCGTTCCTGGCGTTCATCCCCTTCCTGTACGTGTCCGCGAAGACCGGACAGCGCGTGACCAAGCTCCCCGACCTGATCCTCGAGGTGGCGGAGGAGCGCGCCAAGCGGGTGCCTACGGCCGAGGTGAACCGGGTGCTCGAGAGCCTGCTCGACCGCCAGCAGCCACCCCAGCCGGTCGGTGAGTCGGTGCGACTCCTGTACGCCTCACAGATCGGCACGGCGCCGCCCCGGTTCGCCATCGTGTCGAACCGGCCCGATGCCATCCCCGAATCGTACACGCGCTATCTCCTGAACGGCTTCCGCGAGGCTTGGCAGTTCACGGGCTCCCCGGTGAACCTCAAGTTCCGCCGCAAGCGGGAGACGGCCCGCCGATGAACGACTACGGCCTCGTCGTGATGCTCCTACTCGCCTACCTGATCGGCGCGACGCCCACGAGTTACGTGGCCGGCAAGCTGGGGCGTCGGATCGACCTGCGCGAGCACGGCTCCAAGAACCTCGGGGCGACCAACGTCTACCGCGTCCTCGGCTGGGCCTACGCGATTCCCGTGGCATTGATCGATGTCGCCAAAGGCGCGATCCCGGTCGCCATTCTGGGTCCCTGGGCCAACGGCCCAGCGTGGTTTACGGTCGCGCTCGGGCTGGCGGCGGTGGTGGGGCACATTTTCTCGCCCTATGTGCGGTTCAAGGGCGGTAAGGGGGTGGCGACGGCGGCAGGAATGTTCCTCGCCTTGACGCCCCTCGCAGTCGCGATCTCGATTCCCATCTGGATCTTCGCGCTCTGGCTGTCGGGGTACGTGTCGGTCGCTTCGCTCACCGTCGCCGCGTTGTTCCCCGTGTGGGTACGGCTCACGGCTCCGGAGCAGCCGTACACCTTCTGGGCCGCGGTCGTGCTGGCGATGATCATCGTCTACTCGCACCGGCACAACATCCGACGTCTGCGTGAGGGGACGGAGAACCGGTTCCGTACGCGCCGGGGCGTCGGAGTATCCGACTCATGACGCGCGTGGCGGTCGTCGGCGGGGGCGCGTGGGGGACGGCGCTCGCGGACCTTCTGGCGCGCAAAGGCGCGTTCGAGACCGTAACGCTGTGGGCACGGGAGCCCGAGGTGATCGAGAGCGTCAACCGGGAGCACGTCAACCGCCCGTTTCTTCCCGGCGCGACCCTGGCCGAGTCGCTGACTGCGGAAGGGAGCATCGCGGCCGCGGTACGCGGCGCCGATGTCGTCGTCTCGGCCGCGCCTTCCCATGCGGTCCGGGAGGTGATGACGCAGGCGAGCGGCGCGATGGACCGCCGGGCGCTCGTCGTGAGCGTGTCGAAGGGCCTCGAGCCGGAGCGGCTGGGCACCCTCTCGTGCGTCCTGCAGGACGTCCTCACGAAGGGGACGCGGATCGCCGTGCTGTCGGGGCCGTCCTTCGCGCAAGAAGTGTATGCGCGCCAGCCGACGGCGGTTGTGGCGGCCGCCCGGGAGCACAACGTCGCCCAGGAGGTGCAGCAGGTGTTTTCCGTGTCGCATTTTCGCGTCTACTCCGCCACGGACGTGATCGGCGTCGAGCTCGGTGGCGCCCTCAAGAACGTCATCGCGCTCGCGGCCGGGATTCTGGAAGGCCTCGGCATGGGGTACAACACGCGCGCCGCGCTCGTGACGCGCGGGCTCGCCGAAATTACGCGGCTCGGCGTCGCCCTCGGGGCCGAGGCCGCGACGTTCGCGGGGCTCGCCGGCATGGGAGACTTGATCCTCACCGCCACGGGGCCGTTGTCGCGCAATCACACGCTCGGAGTCGAGCTGGGGCGCGGCAAGCGCCTCGAGGATGCGCTCTCGAGCCGTGCCTCGGTGGCGGAGGGTGTGAACACGGCGCGCTCGGCCGTGACGCTCGGCGAGCGGCACGGTGTGGAGCTGCCGATCGCGCGCGAAGTGGCCGCCGTGCTGTTCGAGGGAAAATCGCCGCAGCGCGCCCTGGTGGACCTGATGGAGCGTGAGCTCAAGCCGGAGCAGTGGGGAGTAGGGGGAGGGGGATCATGAGCGCGCCGCATCCGGTTCAGGAGTTCTTCTCGATCGGGGAAGTGTGTCAGCTCACCGACCTCAAGCCGCACGTGCTGCGCTACTGGGAGAGTCAGTTCCGGTTTCTCAATCCCGCCAAGAACCGCTCGGGGAACCGCGTGTACCAGCGGCGCGAAATCGAGCTCATCATGCTCGTCAAGCACCTCCTGTACACGGAGAAGTACACGATCGAAGGGGCTCGACAGAAGATCGAGCAGTATCGGCGATCGGGCGAGCTCAAGCCCGAGGCGCGCCGCGCGCTCGCGACCCAGACGGTGAAGGACCTGCGCGCGGAGCTCAAGGCCGTCCTGGCAGTCCTCGAAGGAAACGCGCCCAGTGCCGGGGCGCGCTGACGAGACCCTCGCGGTCGTCATCCCCGCATACCAGGCCGCCGCCACCATCACCGAGGTCGTCAGCCGGAGTCGCCACGCCGCGCCCGGCGCGATCGTGTACCTTGTGGACGACGGCTCCACCGACGGGACCGGGGAACGGGGGCGCGGGAAGGGGGCGACCGTGCTGACCCATCCACACAATCGCGGGAAGGGCGCCGCGCTCGAGACGGGCATCGCGGCCGCGCTCCAGAACGGCGCGCGCGTCATCGTCACACTCGACGGCGACGGGCAGCATCCGCCGGAGGAGATCCCACGCCTTGCTGCAGCGGTCGCCTCGGGTGAAGCGGATCTCGTCCTTGGTGCTCGCGCCCGGACCGGCACGATGCCATGGGGACGGCGCTGCACCAACTGGCTCTCGGCGACGCTCGCCTCCCGCATCGGGGGCGTGCCGATCCCGGACGCCCAGACCGGGTTCCGCGCCCTGTCACGTCGCATCGCCGAAACCATCCGGCCCGGAGAGCGACGCTACGACTACGAGACCGCGTTTCTCCTGGCGGCGCTCGCGCGGGGGTTTGCCGTGCGCTCGGAGCCGATCCCGACGGTATACGAGGGGCGGCCCAGTCACTTCCGGCGCTGGACCGATACCTGGCGGCTGGCGCGCGTCTTCGCCCGCTACGGACGGCAGATCTTGGGAGGGCGGAGCACGGGGAGGGGCAAGAACCGTTGAACATCCTGATCTCGAACGACGATGGCATCTTGGCCCGCGGGCTCGCGGTTTTGGGCGACGTCTGCGCGGGCTTGGGGCAGGTGACCGTTGTCGCACCTGACCGTGAGCAGAGCGGCACATCGCACTCGCTCACACTGCACCGACCGCTCCGCGCCACCAGGAGGCCCGACGGCGCCTTCCAGCTCGACGGCACGCCGACGGACTGTGTGTTGCTCGCTATCGGGATGCTCATGCCCCAGAAGCCCGACTTCGTGATCTCGGGAATCAACCACGGGCAGAACATGGGGGAGGATGTGTTTTATTCGGGGACCGTCGCCGCGGCTATGGAAGGCCTGGTCGCCGGCATCCCGAGCATCGCCATCTCGTTCGCGGGATCGGACCTGGACACGCTCGAGACGCACAAGGATGGACTGCGGGCGCTGCTCAAGCGCATCACGGCGGTCAAGGATTTCCCCAAGGAGACCCTCCTGAACATCAATCTCCCGGCGATCCCCGGCGATCAGGTCAAAGGCGTGAAGGTCACGCACCTCGGCAGCCGGGTGTTCAGCGAGGAGATCGCCCTTATGAAGGATCCCTGGGGCAAGGACATCTACTGGATCGGTGGTGGGCACATTACCTGGACCGGCGGAGCGGAGTCGGATTTCCGCGCGACCAGTGACGGCTACATCTCGGTGACGCCGCTCCACATGGACATGACCAACTATCGACTCATCGAAGTCGTGCGACAGTGGCTCGCCGGCGACTGATCGGGGCGGGGGGGGCGGCGGGAGCGGGGGGGGGGCCCGCGGACACTTACGCCGGATACCGCGTGCGGTTGGTCGAGACGCTGCGGCATCGCGGCATCCGCGACCTCGCCGTGCTCAAGGCCTTCGCCGAAACCCCGCGACATCTGTTCGTGCCCCCGGCGGTTCGGCACCGCGCGTACGACGACACGGCGCTGCCCATCGGCAATGGTCAGACGATTTCGCAGCCCTTCATGCAGGCTCGGTACCTCGAGGCGTTGCGGTTGAGGGGAACGGAGCGCGTCCTCGAGATCGGTACAGGGTCGGGGTACCAGACGGCGCTCCTGGGAGCGCTGGCGGACACGGTCTTCTCGGTGGAGCGCGTGGAAAAGCTTGCCGTGTCGGCCCAACGGGCGTTGCGGGAGGCGGGGGTTGCCAATGCGTCGGTGCTCCTCGGCGACGGCACCCTGGGGTGGAGCGCATACGCGCCCTACGACGCCATCCTCGTCGCCGCGGGCGGTCCCGAGGTGCCTCCGCCGCTCGTGGAGCAGCTGGCGCCGGACGGCCGGCTCCTCATTCCGTTGGGGAAGCGGGGTGCCCAGGTCCTCACGCTGGTCCAGCGCGACGCTGGGCCAACCGCGCCCGAGCTCCGCTACACGCCCCTCGGGGCGGCCCGATTCGTCCCCCTGGTCGGAGAGCATGGATTCGATGCTTGAGTCGTTCGTCAGCTGGCTGCTGAGCCTGTTCCGCGGGATGGGATACCCGGGGATCATCGCCCTCATGGCCGTGGAGTCGTCGATCCTGCCCCTGCCGAGCGAGTTGGTCATGCCCCCCGCTGGCTACCTCGCCGCCAAGGGAGAGATGAACCTGGCCGTAGCGGTGGCCTGCGGCGTCCTGGGGAGCATCCTCGGCGCGCTGGCTAACTATGGGCTCGCGCGTTGGCTGGGCCGCGCGTTTTTCCTGCGCCTGGGGAGATACGTGCTCATTACGGAAAAGGGGCTGGATCGATCGGAGCGGTACTTCGCCGCTCATGGAGAAATCAGCACGTTCCTCGGGCGCATGCTCCCCGTGGTGCGGCACCTCATCTCCATCCCGGCGGGCATCGCGAGGATGCGCCTGGGCCGGTTCGTCGTGTTCACCGGGCTCGGCGCGCTCCTGTGGTGCAGCATTCTTACGGGCATCGGCTGGTTCATCGGGAGCCGCGAGGACGTGATCCTCGAGGTCCTGAACCGCGAAGCACAGAGGTACGCCGGGCGTGCCATCTTACTCCTGTTGCCCATCCTGGCGGTGATCACCGCGGGCTATATCTGGTGGCACCGCCGGCGGGCCAGGGCGGCGGGGGCGGCAGGGGCTGCACAGAGTCGCCAGGAATAGGTCCACGATGGCGGCCAAGCGCTTTCTCGTGCACGGCCGGGTTCAGGGAGTGGGATTCCGCTGGTTCGTCGGACGGAAGGCCGAGGCGCTGCGGCTGCGCGGCTTTGCCCGCAACCTGCGCGACGGCTCGGTAGAGGTGGTGGCGGCGGGGCCGGAATCGGCGTTGCATGAGCTTGCGCAGGTCCTCGCTCGCGGTCCTGCCATGGCGCGTGTCGAGCGTGTGGACGCAAGTGAGTTTCCACATGAAGAGACATTGTCCAACAACTTTGAGATCAGGTAGTTGGAGAAGGCACCGGTGAACGAGGCGACGGCGGTCCGCGACATCTACGCGAGCATCCGGGACGTTCCCGACTTTCCGAAGCCCGGGATTCTCTTCAAGGATATCACGCCGCTCCTCCTGAACGCGCTGCTATTTCGGAGCGCGATCGATCTCATGGCGGCGCCGTTCCGTGCTGCCGGTGTGACGCGGGTCGTCTCGATCGAGTCTCGAGGGTTTCTCCTGGGTGCGCCGATCGCCCTGGCGATCGAGGCGGGCCTCGTACCGATCCGGAAGCCGGGCAAGTTGCCGGCGGCGCGGGGACGCGTCGAGTACGCGTTGGAGTACGGCACTGACGCGCTCGAAATGCATCAGGACGCGGTGAGCGGCCGTGACCGAGTGCTCATCGTCGATGATGTGCTCGCGACCGGCGGGACGGCTCAGGCGGCCGCGAAACTTGTGCGCAACCATGGAGCGCAGGTCGTGGGGTTCACGTTTCTCATCGAGCTCGACTTTCTCAAGGGGCGAGAGCGCCTTCACGGCGAGCGAATCGAGGCCTTGCTGCACTACGCGTAAGCCCCGTACATTACTAGGCTTAGCGCCCCTGTAGCTCAGGTGGATAGAGCAGCGGTTTCCTAAACCGTTGGCCGGGTGTTCGAGTCACCCCAGGGGCACGACTGAGAAGCAGGTTGGGGAGGTTGATGAGGTTGGGGAGGTTCGGAAGGGACCTCCCCAAAGCTCCCGAACCTTCCCAACCTCCCGAACCTTCCAACGGAGTGGGCATGGCTACGACAGTAACAGCGGCAGACGATCCGAGCGCGTTGGCAGGGGTGGCGGAATGGCTCAAGGCCCACAAGAAGTGGTCGGCGTGGGCGGGCGTGATACTTATTATCGCCGCCGGACTGTTCGGGTGGAGTGTGCTGTCGTCGAAAACAGCGGAGGCGAGCGCCAGCCGGCAGCTCGAGCAAGGCCGTCTCGCGCTCGACACGAAGAACTATCCCTTCGCGGCGAGCGTGCTATCCCAGGTCGTGGAGAACTACTCGGGAACCCGGGCGGCTGATGAAGGGATCGTCCTCCTGGCTCAAGTGCGGCTCGCGCAGGGCCAGACTCAGCAGGCGATCGACGTGCTGCAGCGGTACGCCCCCAAGGCGGACAGGCAGTTCCAGTCCCAAGCGTACGGCCTGCTCGGCGCGGCATTCGAGAACGCCGCGCGGCCCAAGGACGCGGCCGCGGCGTACCAGTCTGCGGCGGACGAGGCCGAGTACCCGTTCCTCCGGGCGCAATTCCTTTCGGACGCGGGGCGGGCCTGGGTGGCAGCTGGTGATACGGCGAGGGCCCTGGCGGCGTACCGAACCATTGCGCAGAAGCTGGACTCGACGAGCGCCGTCGGGGAGGCGAAGGTGAGGATCGGTGAGCTGACGAGGGGGGTGTCGAGTGGGGCAAAGTAGCCCCTTTTTGTGCTCCCGTACTTCGTATAAGATATGTTATGTTAAGTACAGGCCAACACAAATGTGGAGAAGCACCTCAGTTAATCACACCGCGAACCACCAGCCGAGCCTCCCCGTCGAGCCAGACATCGTCATAAAGATCCGCCGAGACTCGCCTCGCCCGCACCTCCAGGCGCCGACCGGACCGGGTCCAGAACGAGAGGGGCGGCTGCGCCAGGCCCCATTCCGCGAGCGCGCATGCCGCAGCGACCGCACCGGTGCCACACGCCAACGTCTCGTCTTCGATGCCGCGCTCGTAGGTGCGCATGCGCCACTCCGAACTACGGCCCCCGCCGGAGACGAAGTTGACGTTGGCGCCGGCTGGACCGAGTGCCGGGTCGGACCGGAGCGCCTTGCCCCGCGTGAGGACGTCCACCAGGTCCACGTCTTCCACGAGCACCACCAGGTGTGGCACACCGACCGTCCCGAGCACCGCCTGCCGCTCGCCCGTCGCGATGCCGAGCCCTTTCACGGGCGCGGGTGTCTTGACCGGCGCGAGATGCAGCTCGGCACGCGTACCGTCGCTCTGTCCGTCGCAGCGACTGTCGTACGTGCCGGCATCGGTTTCGAGGATCATCTGCGTCGCGGGCGCGAGGCCGAGGCGGGCGGCGAGGCGAGTACTGCACAGGGCGGCGTTGCCGCACATCGCGGCCCGTGAGCCGTCGGAGTTGAAGTAGATCATCCGCACGGAGTCCGCGCGGGATCCAGGCCCGACGAACACGAGGCCGTCGGCCCCGACGCCCGTCCCGCGGGCGCACACGGCCCGGATGTCCTGAGGCGACCAATCGCCGGGGGGCGTGTGCCGGGCGTCGACCATGACGAAGTCGTTTCCCGACCCCGTCATCTTGTAGATCGTCGTCCCGACTAGATGCGGCCGAACCAGGCCATCAGCCTGAGCCGCGGCACCATCCACACCGCTTCCCGGACGATCGCCCGATTCATCTTGCTTTGCCCCTCGGTTCGATCGACGAACACGATCGGGATTTCCTTCAGCGTGAACCCTTTGCGCCATGCTCTCACACTCATTTCAATCTGAAAAGCGTACCCGTTCGAGCGGACCCGTGACAGGTCGATCGCTTCGAGCACGGACCTGCGAAAGCACTTGAACCCCCCCGTCAGGTCCCAGATCCGGAGCCCGGTGAGCCAACGGGCGTAAATATTGGCACAATACGATAGCACCAGACGCCCCATCGGCCAGTTGACGACCGTCACCTTTCCATTGAGGTACCGGGAGCCGAGCACCAGGTCGGCCTGGCAAATCGTGCTGAGAAACTCCTTTAGGTGAGCCGGGTCATGCGAAAAGTCGGCATCCATTTCGAACACATAGTCATACCCCTTCTCCAGGGCCCAGCGAAACCCGGTGAGATAGGCGGTCCCGAGGCCCTGCTTGCCCTCCCGATGGAGGACGTGGAGCCGGGGCTCCTTGGCGGCCAGCGCCTCGGCCAGGTGTCCTGTGCCATCCGGCGAGTTGTCGTCGACGATCAGGATCTCGAGGCGGGCATCCTGGGCGAGGACTTGCGGGACCAGGTGTGAAAGGTTCCCCACTTCGTTGTACGTGGGAACCACGACCAGGGCTCGTTCACCCATGCGGGTTGCGCATGCGGCGGGCGACCGTCACCAGAAGCCCGAGAAGCAACACTACCAGGGACACGATGGTGATCAGTTTGCCCCGCTCATACAGCTCGGAGCGAAACGTGAGCTCCACAACCTTAGTCCCGGCGGGCACGGCGACCGTTATGAAGGTGTAGTCGCCGCGCAGCACAGGAGCCGGGCGGCCGTCGACGGCGGCCCGCCAGTCCGGATACCAGTTTTCGGCGATCAGCAGGTAGCTGGCTTGCGGGGGCGGCGGATCGAGGCTGACCGTCATTCGCCCGGGCTGCCAGGCGGTGACGGCGGCCCGGGCGGGACTGGGCGGAGGCATTTGCTTGAGCGGTTCGGGCGCGACCGGCTGATCGTTACTGAACAACACGATCCGCGAGTAGTCCATGCGCGGGTCAACGACGGTCGGGATGATCGCGGCCGAGTCCGCCTTAACGGCTCCTGGCACCACCCGCGCGTACAGCGTGGGCGCGACGCGCTCGAACAGGCGGGCGCGTCCCGCATCGCCGTTCGCGATCGGCACGGTGTCGAGCACCCGGCGGTAACCGGGAATGGAATCGATCCCCTTCGCTTCCGCCGGGGCGATGGCGTAGCGTACCGCCAGCAGATCCCACAATGGCAGGAACCCGATGTTTCGCCACTCACCCTGCCCGCCGAGCAGCTCGTCATAATAGCGGAGCTCGTTGCCGTGGTACCCCAGGACCTGAGGGATGTCGAAGGTCCCGAGCACGGAGCCCCGATAGGCGGGACCGAGATCGATCACGCGGTACGGCACCGGCGTCGCCGTGATGTGGTCGACGAGCGGGTCGCGCCCGAGCGGCTTCGTGTAATGCCAGAAGGTGCGCGCATTGAGCCAGAGATCCGTGCCAACAATCAGGATCAGCGCGAGGGCGAGTAACCGTGGTGTGAAGCGGTCCCTCCCATAGCCCAGGAGCGCCGCGACGGCGGCCAGGGCGAGCCCGCTCGTCGCCCCGCCCCACAGGATCGCCGGCCCATCGGCGACGGCGGCGCCGACGGCGTTCCGTCCCGTGGCGGCCTGAATGCCCGACGCGAGCCCCTCGGCGAGCTGGCCGAATGCGCCGGTGATCCCGAGCAATGTGACGACGGCGCCGACGATCAACGTCACGGTCATCGCGCGGCGGTGACTGGAGGTGGTGAGCAGTCGGTCGACGCCGAGTCCCGCCAGCAGGGCCGTGACGAGCGCGACTACGTAAAACGCCATGCCGGGCGCCCGGGTCTTCTTCACCAACGGCATGACGGCCCACCACAATTGATAGAATGGCGTCCCGGCGCCGAGGCTGATCAGCAGGAAGAGGAGCCCGATGCCACCCACCCACAGCACGAAACGGCGCCGCTCGCGCACGAGCGCGCCGAACCCGGCGAGCGCGATCACCGGCAGGCCGAGATACTCCGAGTGCAGCTTGATCGGGTTGGCGCCCCAGTACGTCCCCAGAGGCGTCCAGCCAACGAAGTTCTTGAGAAAGAACTCAGGCACGTGAGACCACGGGATTGCGTAGGACGTCGACCCTTCGAACCCGTGAAACCCCTGGGCGCGGGGCGAGAATGGTATGTACTCGAAGAACGGCAGAATCTGGATCGCGGCGACCCCGAATCCGATCAACACCGCCGCCAGCGCCCCGCCGAGCCGGAGCACGCGCTCCCCTCCCCTGCTCGCTCCGGCCTCTTCGAGTGTGAGGTACAGGGCGAACAGACCCGCAACGATGAGCGAGTAGTACGCCAATTGGAAGTGACCGAGCAAGGTGAGCGCCGTCGCCACGCCAAGGAGCGGATAGCCTTCCCAGCGTCGATCGCGCAGCGCCAGCACCAGCGCGAGCAGCATGAGCGGCAGCATCGTGGAGGCGAACAGCTTGCCGTCGTGCCCCGGCGACGGATACGAGGCAATCAGTCCTGACAGCTCGTAGGCCAGCCCGCCGATGACGGAGCCGATCCAGCCCACCTGCAGGCGTCGGAGCAGCAGGTAGGTGAACAGGCCGGCGAGAATGTAGTGGACGAAGAAGCTCAGGTTGCCGGCGGTGGTCGCGGGGACGACAAAGCGAAGCAACCACGTCGGGTAAAAGATGTCGCCGCTCCCGGCTGCGATGAACGGCAGTCCGCCGAAGATCTCCGGGTTCCAGAGGGGAAGCTGCCCGCTGCGCTCGAACCACTCGGCGCTCCACGTCTGGAACGGGACCCCCGAGATCAATTGGTCGCTCCAAGGACTCGCGAGCCAGCGCCCCGCGAGCATGGGTATCGACAAGAGCACTGGCCAGATCGCCAATGCCAGCGTGGCCCAAAGCTTCGGCCGCCGCGGCTCGAAGCGCGGCGTCGCGCTCATCGAGGAGACCGCCGCCTCGGCGGTGGGAGGGACGACATTCGGCATCTTAGGCCGACTCCTGTGAGCGGTGCGCGAACGGGAAGGTGACGAGGGCGGACGTCGCCTCGGTCAAAGTCAGGAAGACGCGCGATGCAACGCTGATTGCGATGGCGCCACCGCTTCCCAGGAACGGGGTGAGCACGCCGACGAGCACCAGCTCGCGTACCCCGACCCCACCGGGTGCGAACAGGGCCAACAGGCCAAGAATGTAGCCCAGCGTGAATGCGCCGATGGCGGTGGCGACCGGGAGAGTCGCCCCGGGAATCAACCCCCGCGTGAGCATCCAGAACGCGACGCCATACGTGATCCATGTGAGCACGGTGAGGGCACACGCTGCTAGGACGGCGGGCAGGTGGAGGGGCTCCAGGCCGTTGCCTTCGCCCACCAGTCGGCTGAGCCACGCGGCCGTCGGTCGCCACACCAGGACCGCGATGGTCGCAACGGCGGCAAGTCCGGCCAGGGCGAGGCGTGCCGGTGGGGCGCTGTGCGGCGTCGCCGCGGCGACCACGGCCACTGCGGTCCCCACGGACACGGCCTGGATGACGACGGCGGACGCCGCGGCGGGGCCACGCTGGACACCGGCTCGTTCTGCGAGGACCACCAACCCGGCCACGCTCCACACCTTTCCGGGCACATACCGCCCCAGATTGGCGAGGCTCCAGGCTCGAGCGGCAGCGCGGATGGGGAGCCGCTGGCCCCAGCCCGCGAGGATGCGACGCCACGACTCGATCTGCATCAGGTAGGTCCCGAAGACCAGCAGCGCGGAGCTCCCGATCCAGACGGGCGAAAGTTGTAGCGCGATGTGGACCGACTGGAATTCCGTCCAGTTGCGCGCGATCGATCGGGCAACGAATCCGACGACGACGAGCGTGACGAGGACCTGGACGCCCCGAAGCCAGCGCCGTCGGGAGGGCGATGCCAGCAGCGGAGAGGAGGCGATCAGGACTTCACGAACTTGTATGCAATGGACCGCGCCAACAGCCACGGCGCCGGGATCGGTGGGTAGAAGTACGTGCCACCCCAATCCGCCAGCCGAAAGCCGTTCATCTCTCCGAGTCTCGAGATCGTCTGCCGAGTCCAGCTGTAGATGTGCCCCTGCCGGTCCGGCACCCGGAGGAGGTTCCAGATGATTTCCTTCACGTGATACGGGTTGGGAACCGAGACCACCCACGTGCCGCCGGGTCGGAGCACCCGGTGAATCTCGCCGGCCGTGTTGTAGGCTGTCGGCGTGTGCTCGAGCACCTCGATCATGAAAACGTAGTCGAACGACGCGTCGGCGAACGGGAGGCCGGACGTGATGTCGTGAATCAGGATCTCGGGTGCCGCGAACTCCGGGGCGATGTCCAATCCCTGGTATTTGACGTCCGGCGGGAGATACTTTCGCAAATCTCCATTTCGTGAGCCGATATCGAGCACCGCGCTGCCGGGGCGCACCTGAGCGAGATGCGTCGCCTTGCGGAAGCGCATGCGCTCCTCACCCGAGTTACGCCAGTCGTAGCGCGCGCTGTAGAACTTCCGGAGCTCCGGGGAGGCCGGAGCGATTCGATTGGTCATCGTTCGCGATCCTCGACAGCAGTACGGTAAGGGGTCGGACGTGCAAGATACCAGGGCCCGTAAGTTCAGGAAAGGCCGCCTCTTGGACACCGACCTCCCCTCCGCGTATAGTTTCACGCCCATGCGTGTGCTCCACGTCGTCACGGCCTTCCCTCGCGAGCGCGAGGACGTCATCACGCCGTGGCTCGTGGAATTGATCCAGCGACTGCGTGGGGCGGGTTTCGAGGTGGACGTGTTCACGTCGGCGTATCGCGGGCTCGGCGATCAGGTCTTCGAAGGCATCCCCGTCTACCGTTTCCGGTACTTCCTGCGGCACTGGGAGAACCTGACGCATGAGGAGACCGCCCCCGACCGCATGCGTCGGTCTCTCCTCTACCGGCTACTGCCCCTGTGCTTCGTTGCTGCGGGAATGTTCGCGATCTGGCGACATTGCCGCCGACACCGCTACGACCTCATTCACGTCCACTGGCCGCTGCCGCTCGCGTTACTGGGTTGGGCGGCCCAACGCGCGGGCGGCTCACGGCTGGTGACGACGTTCTACGGGGTCGAGGTGCGTTGGGTGAAACGCTCCCTGCCGTTCCTCAAGGGGTTCCTCGCCTGGGCGGCGAGGAGATCGGACCGTGTCGTAGCGATCTCGAGCGATACAGCCCAAGAGCTGCTCGAAGTCGTGAGCGTGCCGGTCGAAGTGATTCCCTACACCACCAGCCTACCCGACGCCGGCCCCGTCGCATCCCGCCCTTCCCTGCCCGGGCACCCGCGCGGACCGGTGTTGTTCGTGGGCCGCCTCGTCGAGCGCAAGGGGGTCGCCTATCTGATCGACGCGATTGCACGGGTGAGCGATCGAGAGCTCTCGCTCGAGATCATCGGCGACGGTCCGGCGCGCGCCAGCTTGCAGGCCCGGGCGGAGGCGCTTGGGGTCGCCGACCGGATCACCTTTCGGGGGAAGGTGACGTCCGACGAGCTGCAGGCGAGCTACGCCCGGGCGGCGGTATTCGTACTGCCATCGGTGGTCGACGCCCGCGGCGACACGGAGGGACTCGGCGTGGTGCTCCTCGAGGCGATGAACTACGGGACGCCGGTCATTGCCAGCCGGATCGGGGGCATCCCGGACATCGTGGAAGACGGGGTATCCGGACTCCTTGTCCCCGCGGGCGACGCCGCTGCTCTCGCGGGAGCGCTCCGGCGACTGATCGAAGATCCGGCCCTCGCGAGCCGCCTCGGGGAGGCGGGGCGACAGCGGGTGCGGGACCGATTCAACTGGAGCGCGATTGTCCAACGTTGGAAGGAGGTCTACAGCGCCGCGACGTCAGGCCGGCGGACTACCGGATGACGTCGAGCCAACCGCCCTGGTTCGCGACGATGATCTGATGTCGGGGCGCGTCGCTGACGACCGCGCGGGGCATGCCGCCCGTTGCAATGGTCGTGTCGACGATCATCGTGGCGCGATCGATGACCGCCACCGCGCCGGAGAAGATGAGCGACGCAAAGATCCGTGCGCCGCTGGCGTCCAGGGCAATGCCGTTCGCCTCGCCCGCGAGGATGGCCGAGTCTCCCACAGTGCCGGGCGTCAGGTTGATGCTCTGGACCAGGGGCTTCAGTTCGTTCGCCACGTAGAGCACCGTCCCGTCTCGTGAGAAGGCCATCGCCTGTGTACGGCCGCCCAGCGTGAACGTGCGGAGCACCGTGAGTGTCGCCGGATCAACCTCGAGAACGCTTCCTCCATCCCGTGTCGCGACGTACAGCCGCGCCCCGTCTGGCCGAAGGAGCAGATGATGAGACGTGGCCGGCAGGTCCAGCGAGTCCGTCGCCGTCTTCGTCGCCAGATCGATCCGGTATAGCCGGTTTACATTCGTTGTGACGAACAGGGTCTTCTCGTCGGCGGTGACCTGCATCGGAACGGGATTGCCGTTGACCCGGATGGAATCCGATTGGACCGCCGTCGCGACGTTGATCACGCCGATGGTGTTGGACCCTTGATTACTGACGTAGGCCGTAGTCCCCGTCGGACCGAAGATCACAAAGGTGGGCAATACCTCGACCGGAACGGCCGCGAGCGCCGTGGAGTCCGTGAGGTTGACCTCCTGCACGGAGTCGACCGTACTGCGTGTAACCAGGGCCAGGCCGGTGGAAAGAACGGCGACGTCGACGGGCGACCCTGCGACCGAAATGGGCGTCGCGAGAACGAAATGGAGAGGCGCCGGGGCCGTGGAGTTCCCACAGGCCAGCACCGTCATGACAAGTAACGATATGAAACAGCGCTTCAACGAGTGCATTGCGCCAACCTGCACCGCGCCGGGTGCAGGGCAAGGAGAGGCGCACCAGACGTCATAATGCCCCCCCAACCCCCGCCCGGGCGGGTCCACCGCTGCGCTTACGGCGAAATAACGGTTACCCACCCCGACTCATTGGCAACCAAGACGCGCCGCATGGCCGGGTCGGCCGCAATTTCGCGCGGCACACCTCCGGTATGGAAGGTTTGAACGATCGTGCGCGAGTTGCGGTCGATGACTTGCACCTGCCCGTTGAACACCAGGCCGACGTAGAGCTTCGTGTTGTCGGTGCTCAGGGCCAGGCCTTCCCCGCCCCCCGCGAGTGAGACCTGGCTGACCGCGCCGGTAGACAGGTTCACGATCTGCAGCACGTTGGACAATTCGTTGGCGACGTACAGCTCGCTGTGGTTGGGCGCGATCGCCATGCCCTGCGCGCGCCCGCCGAGCGTGAACGTGCGGGCCACCGTCATCGTGCGCCAGTTCACCTCGAGCACGCTTCCTGCGTCCCGCGTGGCGACGTAGAGCAAGGTGTCGTTGGGATGCACGAGGAGATGGTGCGAGGTGGCCGGGAGCGGGAGCGACCCGACGACCGTGTTGGTGGCCAGGTCGATCTTGAACAGCTGATTCGCGTTGGTGGTCGTGAACAGGGTACCGCCGTCGGGAGCGACCGCGACGGGGAGCGGATCTCCGGTCACCGGGATCGTGGTCGTCTGGGTGTTAGAGGCGACATCGATGATGCCGATGTTGTCGCTGAACTGATTGGCCACGTAGGCCGTGGTGCCCGAGGGATTGAATGCAATGAACGAGGGCACGACCCCGACCGGAATGGTGGTATTGAAGCTTGTGGCTCCCCGATCGAGCCGGGCGACGAGATTGGCCTGATCGAGGGTGACATAGGTGATACCGCTCGGCGTTATCGCGATGCCGAGGGGTCCCCCTGAAAGCGAGATCTGAGATACGCTACCGGTGTCCGGAGGCGGAGGCCCGGCGCCCCCGATGATGTCGATCCACCCGGACTCGTTGGCGACGATAGCCCGGTCCTGGGTCGGGTCGGCGGCTATCTCCCGCGGGACGCCCCCGGTATTAAGGGTGTTGATGATGGCACGACTGCTACGATCGATGACCTGCACCATACCGTTGAACACGAGGCCGACGTACAACGTGGTCCCGGTCGCGCTGAGGGCGAGGCCTTCCCCACCCCCCGCGAGTGAGACCTGGCTGACCGCGCCGGTAGACAGATTGACGATCTGCAGCACGTTGGACAATTCGTTGGCGACGTACAGCTCACTGCGGTCGGGCGCGATCGCCATGCCCTGCGGGCGGCCGCCCAGCGTGAACGTCCGGGCCACCGTCATCGTGCGCCAGTTCACTTCGAGTACGCTTCCTGCGTCCCGCGTGGCGACGTAGAGCAAGGTGTCGTTGGGATGCACGAGGAGATGGTGCGAGGTAGCCGGGAGCGGGAGCGATCCGACGACCGTGTTCGTGGCCAAGTCGATCTTGAAGAGCTGATTCGCGTTGGTGGTCGTGAACAGGGTACCGCCGTCGGAAGCGACCGCGACGGGGAGCGGATCTCCGGTCACCGGGATCGTCGTCGTCTGAGTGTTCGAGGCGACATCGATGATGCTGATGTAGTCGCTCGCGAGGTTCGCGACGTAGGCCGTAGTGCCTGCCGGATTGAACGCGACGAACGCGGGTATCGAACCGACCGCAATGGTGTCGCCAAAGGCCGTCGAGGTCCCGTTCAACCGCACGACGCTTCCCGCCTGGTCACGAGTCACGTAGGTGACGCCGACCTTCGACACGGCGACGCCGAGTGGCCCGCCGCTGATCAAGACGCGACTCGTGCTCCCCTGCTGCTTGCCGCTTTGGAGCGTCGTCGTCCCATTCGGGCCGACGGAGTTCGTGCATGCCACGGCGATCCACGAACCGATCGCGCACGCAACCAGGGAACGTCGCGTCATCACCATTGGTCCCTCCCGTCACTCACACTCAAGATCTCAGAACGCCGGTGTCAGGGAGGAACATGCACTCGGTGCTTGGGGGAGTCGCAAGCGGCACCGCACCAGGCGTCATACTGCGAGTGTGCGGGACGCTCAGGTGATGAGGTCGACCCAGCCGTCCTCGTTCGCGACAATCGCGCGGCGACCCGTGATGTCGAAGGCAATGCGGCGGGGCTTTCCACCAGTGTGGATCGTCGCTACGTGCCTCAACCTTTCCCGATCTACGACGGCCACCGCGCCCGCCCGCAGGAGTCCGGCATACAGCACGGCGCCGTCCGGGCTGAGGGCCAGACCGTGGACCATCGTTCCGCACTGCAACGAATCGCGCCGGCCGGTTGTGAGCTGAATCGCGTCCACCCAGCCGTCTTCGTTCGTCGCGTACAAGCGCAGGCCGTCGGGCGTGCACGCCAGCTCGTGCACGACGCCGCCCACGCCGTGGCTCCCCAGGGTCTTCAGCGTGCGGGTCTCGAGCTCGAGAATCGTGCCGGCCCTGAAGGTGGGGACGAAAAGTCTGGTTCCGCCGGGATGAAGCAGGAGGCTCGTGCAGGCCATCGGAATTGGGACAGACCGAATGATCTGTCCCGTGGGGAGCCGGATGGCGTGGAGGCAGTCCAGGTTGGTCGTGACAAACAGCGTTTGGCCGTCTAGGGACAGCACCGCCCCCAGGGGATTTCCGGGGACGGCGATCGTGCCAATTTGCCGACGTTGTTGGAGGTCGATGACGGCGACCTCGGACGCGAACTGGTTTGACACGTACGCGTACTGACCAGATCGGGCGATGGCGATCCGCGAGGGAACCGCCCCGGTGGGCACCGAGCAGAGAACCCTGAGCGGTTCGAGCGTGAGACAGTCCACCGAAGCCGCGTGGACCCGCGACAGCCACACCTCGCCGTGCGCACCCATCGCAACGTCGAACGGGTAGCCGTCGAGTCGCAGACGCTCCGTCATCTCTCCGCGAGGGTGCGCCGGGAGCTCGTGTCTGCTCGGGGAGAGGCGCGGCTCGAGAGGGGTGCCCGTGTCGCGCAGCTCGTTGCGGGCGGCCGGCGCAGGCGGGGCCTTGGGACGTGTAGGTGACGCCACCTGCCCACCTGCGTAGCATCGGTCCTTGAATCGGCGCACCACGGCGGCGAGACCTGCCCGACGCGCCTCCACCCAGTGCAGTTCGGTCGTTCGAAGGACTAGGCGATAGGCGACCGCAGGATCAATGCCCGCGTGTTGCGCGAGATGAAAGAGGGACGCTCCAGTCCGCTCTGCTTCCTGAAGCCAGTAGAGGACGCGTGTCCAGGCCGCGAGCTCCTCGAACGGTGGCAGGCCTTCACGTCGCAGCGCTCGCGCCAGCTGGAAGCGCGTCCGTAATCCGACCAAAGCCGCCACGTGACTCGGCGACTGTGGTTTCCCGTTGAAACACCCGAGCGCCCCGACAACTGCCCGACCGCTTCTCGAAAGTCGTGGGAGAGCGGTCTCAAGCAGTGTGGTGAGCGGAAGCGGCGGCACGCTGTGCTACTCCTGGCCTCGAACGGCGCACTGATGCGTCGCCGCCGCAAGTCCCGCACCGAGACCGCCCAAGCCTGGCACCAGAGATCATCTGTTGCATCCACGCAGCGATCACGTGGGATGCCTGTGGTGCAGCGGTTACAGGGGTCTACTTCGACCGCCCGGTGCCATCTCCCGCATCCCGACCGCGGGTTGCATCGTGCTCCCGCTTGAGCGAACGAAGCTCCTCCCGCATGCCAGCAAGCATTTCCCCCACGAACCCGAAGCCGAAGAGGATGAGCCCAGCCAGCACGAGCAGGAGCACGAGGTACAGAAACGCCCGATTGCCGTGTTGGAATACGTACCGCTCAATCAAGGCGTACAGGGCCACCGCTCCGCCAAGCAAGATCAGCGCGGCACCGGGTACGCCGAAGAACAACATCGGCTTGCGACCGAACCGCAGCTGAAACCACACGGACAGCAGGTCGAGCACGCCAACCGGAATGCGGGCGATCCCAAACTTCGACTTCCCGGCCCGGCGGGGCTGGAGCGGCACCGGACGCTCGGCGACCCGGAACCCCTGTGTCGCCGCGATCACCACCATGAACCGGTGCCAGTCGGGGCGTGTGATCAATCCATCCATCACCTCTCGACGGTAAGCTTTGACCGAGTTCAAGTCCGTGACCCGGATGCCGAAGAGCCAGCGGCACAGACCGTTGTAGACCCACGACACGAACCGCTTCTCGTAGTGGCCCTGTTTCGTTCCGGTCACGAAGTCGGCCGAGTCATCGAGAATGGGTTGGACCAGGCTCGGGATGTCGCTGGGCCGGTACTGGAGGTCGGCGGGATAGAACACGAGGACCCGGCCGCGCGCGGCGTCGGCGCCGGACGCGAGCGCGTCAGCGATGCCCCGCTGGCTCCGATGCGTCACGACCCGCACGAACGGATGCTTCGCGGAGAGCTCGCGCAGCGTCTCGGCGGTCCCGTCGTGACTGCCGTCGTCGATCACGACGATCTCGCAGGTATACGGCAGCGGCAAGAGTGCCTCGCGCGCCTGGCGGACGAATTCCGGGAGATTCTCCACCTCGTCCTTCGCCGGGACCAGGACGCTCACCTCGGGCATCGTCGCGCCGGTGGCGAGGCTCACAGGCGCTTGCGCATCCGGGCCGGGAGAATGCTCAACTGGTCACGGTACTTGGCGACGGTCCGGCGGGCGATCTTGACGCCCTTCTGCGCGAACATTTCGACGATCTGCTGATCGGTGAGCGGATTCTTGGGATCCTCGTCCGATACCATCTTTTGGATCTGGGCGCGGATGGCGCGGGCGCTGGCGTCTTCGCCCGTTGTGGTCGAGAGCCCGCTCGAGAAAAAGAATTTGAGCGGGAGGAGGCCGCGCGGCGTCTGGACATACTTCTCGTTCGTGACCCGGCTGACTGTGCTCTCGTGCATGTTGATGACATCGGCCACTTCGCGCAGCGTGAGCGGCTTCAGGTATTCCACGCCCTTCTCGAAGAACTCCTTCTGCCGGTCGACGATGAAGTTCATGACCTTGAGCATGGTCTGCCGCCGCTGCTCGATCGCCTGGATCATCCAATGCGCGCTGTTCATCCGTTGGTTGATGAAGTCCTTGTTTTCGCCCTGGAATTTCTTCTTGTCGCGCGCGATCTCCTGATAGGTCCTGGAGATCCGGAGCCGCGGCAGACCGGAGTCGTTCAGGAAGACCTTGTACGCGCCGTCGATCTTTTCGACGACCAGGTCCGGGATGATGTAGGCCTCGTTCGCCGACGAGTACTGGAGGCCAGGCTTGGGATCGAGCTTGGCGAGGTCGTCGGCCACCTTCTGCACCTCCGCCGCGTCGAGCCCGAAGCGCTTGCCCAAGTCACTCCAGCGGTGCGCCTTCAAGTCCTCGAACGCCTCCCGCACCAGCCGGTACGCCAGCGTGTCGGTCTCGCCCCGTGCCTCGAGCTGCAGCAGCAGGCACTCCCGTAGGTCGCGAGCGCCCACGCCCGGGGGATCGAGCTTCTGGACGATGCGGAGCATCTCGTCGGCTTCCGCGGGCGTGTACAGCTGGGGCTGGAGGTCCTGCTCCGATTCGACGGCATGCTCCTCGAGCAGCTGATTGGCGCCCCGCACGATTTCCTCCAGCGTGGCGCCCAGGTAGCCATCCTCCGCGATGTTCCCGATGAACTCTTCGGCGAGGAGCTGCTGGCGCGGCGTCAGGTCGAGCAGGCGCACCTGCTCCCGCAGGTGGTCTGACAGGTCTTTGGTCTCGACCGGCACCGGCTCCACGTACTCCCGCGCCTCGCTCATGTCGCGCGGGGGCGCGCTCGAGTCCGAGCCGTCGTCGAGGAGGATGTCTTCCCAGTCGGGCTCGTCGTTCTTCTCCGCTTCCTTCGCGTCCTCCTTCGCCTCTTCGGCGAGGGGTACCTCCGTCTCGTCCTCGGGCTCCACCAGCTCCAGGAACGGGTTGCCGAGCAGCTCCTGCTTCAGATGCTGCTGCAGATCGAGCAGCGGCATGTACAGCAGGTCCATGGCCTGGTACAGCCGCGGATTGATCCGGAGCTGCTGCGAGAGCGCGGCGTGCTGCTGGAGGCCTGTTTTCATACCGGCTGCGGCTGCCCGAGGCGGGCGCGGAGACGGGCCGTCAGGGTGGGGCCGAGGTACAGGTTCGCCACGCGGTCGTCGAACACGAGCTCCCGGACGCTGCCCGCGACCTGGACCTTGCCCTCGAACATGATGTAGGCGCGATCCACGATGTCGAGCGTCTGCTCCACGTTGTGATCCGTGATCAGCACGCCGATCCCGCGGTGCCGCAGCCCGGCCACGATGGTTTGAATGTCGTGCACGGCGATCGGGTCCACGCCCGCGAACGGCTCGTCGAGCAGCATGAACTTGGGCTCGGTGACGAGCGCGCGGGTGATCTCGAGGCGACGCCGCTCGCCGCCGGATAGCTGGAAGCCCTTCTGCCGCCGCAGGTGCTTGATCTGGAGCTCGTCGAGCAGCCGCTCCAGCCGTTGCGCGCGCTCAGCGTCAGTGATCGGAAGGGTTTCGAGAATCGCCTGGACATTCTCCTCCACCGTCAGCTTGCGGAACACCGACGGCTCCTGTGCCAAATAGCCGATGCCCATCCGCGCCCGGCGGTACATCGGCTGGTCGGTGATGTCCCGGCCGTCGAATTCGATCTGCCCGCCATCGGGCCGGATCAACCCCGTGATCATGTAAAAGGTCGTCGTCTTGCCGGCACCATTCGGCCCGAGCAGGCCCACGATCTCTCCCTGCTCGAGCTGCACGCTCACATCGTTGACGACCGAGCGGCCCTTATAGACTTTCACGAGCCCGCGCGCTTCCAGGCGGCTCCCGCCTGTCACCACCGGATGCTCGCCGCTCGCGGCTTCCGCGCGCGCCACCGCGCGCTCCGCGGCCTCGAGCAGACGGTCCGCCACCGCGACACGGTCGGCGAGCACCTCGGCCCACACATCGCCCGTGAACGTGATGGGCGTGAGGTCGGACGGGACGCCCAGGGGGGGGTACTCGACCACTTTGAGGAGGGCGAGCCGGGGCAGGACCGAGGTCCGCAGCGTGGCGCGGAACTGCTCCATCGACAACGCCCCCAGCTCCGGCAACCCCCCCTCCGCGCCTCTCGCCCGGAGCTTCAAGAATTCTTCCCGATATGCGATCGCCAGCTCGCCGAGCGATGCCCCGCCCCGCGCGTCGGCGATGCGCGCCAGCGCCGCGGCGGCGAGCGGGAGGGAGGAGTCCCGCGCGGCCATCAGGTCGGCCAGACGCTGCGGCGGTTGCTGGGCCGTCATGGGTGCGGCGTGGGAGGAGGTGGAGGGGACGCCGGAGGCGTCTTGGGATGCTTCGACGTGTCGGGCGGCGCCGGCGGCTTGTGATCGAGCTGCACGCCGTCGGCGTGTCCCGTCACCGTCACGGTGTCGATCTTTTCCCCCTTCATCACGACCCGGATGAGCTGTCCCCGGGAGTAGTTGATCGACGGGCCGGCCGTGTCGTGCTCGCTCTGCGTGTGCGTCAACGCGCGGGCGTTGTTCCGCGAGATCACCAGGTGCAGCTTGCTCCTGGCCGTACCGGCAGAGTCGGGCACCTGCGCCCACCGGGCGGTGAGCGAGTCGCCCGCGATCCAATCGGTCTCCGCCTTCGTGGTCGAGTCCTTCTTCATGGTTGACAGGGCGTGCCCGAAGGCACGGACCTCCGTGAGCACTTCATCCGGAAGGTCGACCGCAAGGGAGTCGGACCGGATCGTGTTCGTCGCGGACACGGCGCGTGCCTTGACCGAGTCCTTCGGACCCCAAGCGAAGGCTCGTTGCAGCTTGCCCCGGTCTAAGTTCAGGTCGATCGTGTCGGCCGTGAGGCGCCAGTCCGCGCCCGTCGCCACGCCGTTGCCGAGGGCCTTCACGCGCTTCACTTCGCGGCCCGCCAGGCCCAGCTCGATCCGCGTACCGGTGAGTCTGTAGGCCCGGGCGCCTTTTCCTTCCACCGCCGGCTTGCCGACGAGCACGCCGAACCCGGCGGGCTGGTCGAGCTGCATCGAATCGCCTTGGGCGGCAAAGTCGCTGCGGTCGATCGTCACCCGCCCGCCTCCCCACATCCGGTCGTTGCCCTTCAGGCGCACCCGATCGGCGACGATCACGTAGGGCTCGCCGGAATCGGCCGTCGTGTGATAGTCGATGGTGGGGCGACCTGAGCTATACATCTCGATTGTGTCGCGGATCCCGGGAACGACTCGGTAGTAGGTGAGATTGGGTCCGCGCAGTACGGATCCCGTAACGCGATTGACCGCGACCACGTTGCGGTGCGCCTCGAGTCGTTCCTGATTGAGATAGTAAGTCGCCGTGGTCGCGTCGAGGGTGAGCGTGGTGTCGCGGATGTGGACGATGTTGCGCTGGCCCATCATCTCGAACCGTTTGACGCCCGCGAACCACGCGACACTGTCGGCCGAGAGCGTGGTGCCCGTGCCGTCGCAGTGCGCTAGCACGCCCCCACCGGCGAATACATTGGTCTCTCCGGCTCGCACCTCCACTTGCTGTGCCTGCCGCCCCACGGAGTCGATCACGACCTTGCAGGGCCGGCCGCGGCCCGTATCCGCGGGCGCCGGAGGCGGTGAGGGCTGCTGGGCGAGCGCGACGAGGAAAACGGTAGCCATCATTGGTTCGGCAGGGTGAAGCTGCCGCCCTGTCCCACGGGCTTGGTCGCGGTCACGACCTTGAAGTCCGGGTCGGCCGTGAAGCCTTGTCCGACGATGTGGCGCCCACCGGGCTGATCGAAGACGAATATCTGGTCGGAGCTGACCTGGTTCCTCGACTGACTGTAGCGAACCACCGCGGTCCGCAGCGTCGCGCTATCAACGCGCACGACGACTACGTGCCCGCGTGCCTCCATGTCGCCCGTCTGCCAGTGATAGGTCCCCTCGAGCGACGTGAGGTTCGAGGTTTGCGCGCCGCGTTGATCGAAGAACGTAATGTGGACGTTCCGCAGCTCGGCGGTCTGCGTCGGCGAATAGAAGTAGGCGGTGTCGGCCAGCACGTGGGCTCGCTGGACCCCTTCGTTCATGACGTAGTGAGACATGTTGAACAGGACCTGGTCGGCCGAGTCGGCCGCCTGTACGACCGCGGTCGGTTTGATGCCCGTCTCGCATGCGCAAACCGAGACGACGTAGAGCAACACCGCGTGCCGGGCCTTCACGCCGCCCCCGCCTTCATCAGGTCGTGCAGGTGCACCATCCCGACCACGCGCCGGCCGCCATCCAGGACCGGCAACGCCATGATGCCGTAGCGCTCCATCACCTGGACCGCAGCGCCCGCCAGCACGTCCGGCGTGATGGTCTTCGGGGTCTTGGTCATCACGTCGCCGACGGGGATATCGAGGAAGCGATCGGTCCGCTCCATCAGTCGTGTGAGGTCGCCCGCGGTGACGACGCCGAGGAGGCTCCCCGCGCCGTCCACCACTGCGACCGTGCCCCGTTTCTCCGCGAGGAGCACGACGCACTCGCGCATCGGGCGCTCGGGGCCGAGCGTAGGCACGTCCCGATCGAGCATGACGTCGGCGACGCGGAGCAACAGGTTGCGGCCGAGCGCGCCCGCCGGGTGCAGCGCCGCGAAGTCCTCGCGTTTGAAGCCCTTGACCTCGAGGAGCGTCACCGCCAGGGCGTCGCCCAACGCGAGCGCGGCCGTGGTGCTTGCGGTCGGGGCGAGGGTTTCGGCACACGCTTCCTCCACCACACTCGCATCGAGCGCCACGTCGCACTGGCGGGCGAGCACCGAGTCGGGATCGCCGGTGAGCGCGATGATCGGCACGCCGAGCCGCTTGAGCTGGCCCACCAACCCGAACAGCTCGTCCGACGCCCCGCTCTTGGACAGCACGAGCGCGACGTCGTCCCGGCCCACGAGTCCCAGGTCGCCGTGCAAGGAGTCCACCGGGTGGAGAAACGAGGCCTGCGTTCCCGTGGAGGTAAACGTCGCGGCGATCTTGCGCGCGATCAGACCCGACTTGCCCACGCCTGACACGATCACGCGTCCCTTGGCGGACGCGAGAAGGCGTACCGCCGCGGTGAACGCAGGGCTCAGCCGCTCGGCGACGCGAGTAATCGCGCCCGCTTCGAGGGCCAGCACGCGGCGCCCGCGCTCAACGAGGTCGGTGGGCTCCGTGCGGGGCATCGCTGTGCTCACCAAAAAACCTGTTGACGAGACCCTCCCATTCGCCGCGGGCCTTGAGGATCAGCTCCACAACCTCACGCACGGCCCCTTGGCCCCCCGGCGCGGTCGTGACGATGCGCGCGGCGTCCTTCACTTCGCGCACACCATTCGCCACACCGATGGGGAGGCCCACGCGGGCCAGCAGCGGCAAGTCAGCGAGGTCGTCGCCGACGAAGGCGCACTCCTCCCAACTCAGTCCTCGCCGCGCCAGCAGGTCCTCGAATGCGGGAAGCTTGCGCGCGTTGGGGTCCTGGATCAGCTCGTCCACGCCGAGCTCGCGAGCGCGGAGCGCGGTAGCGGCCGATTCCCGTCCCGATACCCACGCGACGGCGAGCCCGGCGGAGCGGACCATGCGGATACCGATGCCGTCCTGGATGTGAAACCGTTTGAACTCCACCGGGTGGTCGCCGACCATACCGATGTAGACCCCGTTGTCGGTCAGGACGCCGTCGACGTCGAAGCCGACGAGCTTCAAGCGGCGGGCGAGCCCGGCGTCGAGCGTTGGTCTAGGCACGGACAGCCTCCCGCGCCCGCTGCCAGATGTCGAGCGCTACGCTCACGATCCCCGGCAGCTCGTCGAGCGGCACCATATTCGGCCCGTCGGACGGCGCACGGTCGGGATCGGGATGCGTCTCGAGAAAGAATCCATCTGCCCCCGCGGCCGCGGCGGCATATAGCAGGGGCGGAATGAACTCGCGTCGGCCGCCGCTCGAGCCGTCCGGTCCCTGCCCCGGTTGCTGGACTGCGTGCGTGGCGTCGAATACGACCGGTACGCCGCACGCGGCGCGCAGGCGCGCGAAGTTCCGCATGTCGACCACCAGGTCGCCGTATCCGAAGAACGTGCCTCGCTCGGTGACGGCGACCTCGGGCGGTTTGCCGGCGCGGACCTTGTCCACGGCGCCGGACATCCCTTCCGGAGACATCCACTGCCCCTTCTTGACGTTGACCGCACGCCCGGCGCGCCCTGCCGCCACGAGGAGATCGGTCTGCCGACAGAGGAACGCGGGGATCTGCAGCACATCGGCTACCTGAGCGGCCGCAGGCACCTGATTGGCTTCGTGGACGTCAGTGAGGATCGGCAGTCCGGTGGTCGCGTGCACGCGCTCGAGCGCCTTGAGGCCCCGCTCGAGTCCGGGACCCCGCCCCGCGCCGTGGCGCGACCGGTTGGCCTTGTCGTAGGACGCCTTGTAGATGACGTGCACGCCCAGCTTGCCCGCGAGGTCGGCGAGTGCTTCGCCCACGCGCAGGTTCAAGTCGTCGGATTCGACGACGCAGGGCCCCGCGATGAGGAACGGGGAGGCTCCCCCGAAGTGGGACGGCATGTCAGTCGCGGCGGGTGGCGAGCTGGGTCGGGGTCGGTCGCTCCGCCGGCGCGGCGCCCGCGCCTTCCCGCGCCCGATGCTGCTGATGGGCCGCGCCCACGAAGCCGGCGAACAACGGGTGCGGCCGCGTGGGCCGCGATTTGAGCTCCGGGTGGAACTGACAACCGATGAACCAGGGATGATCGGGAAGCTCGATCATTTCCACCAGCGAGCCGTCCGGTGACAAGCCTGAGCACCGCATCCCGTATTCCGCGAGCACGTCGCGATACGCGTTCGATACCTCGTAGCGGTGCCGATGGCGCTCGCTCACCTCGAGGGCCCCATACGCCTGCGCCACGCGGGAGCCCGGGCGCAGCTTGCAGGGATAGGCGCCCAGTCGCATGGTTCCGCCCAGCTCCTGAATACCTTCCTGGGAGCGCATCAGCGCGATCACCGGGTTCTCGCACTCGGGCGCGAACTCGCTCGAATTCGTATCGGGCAGCTTGACGACGTTCCGCACGAACTCGATGATCGCCGTCTGCAAGCCGAGGCAGATGCCGAAGAATGGGAGCTTGTTCTCTCGTGCCCAGCGGATCGCCTCGAGCATGCCTTCGATGCCCCGCACGCCGAACCCGCCCGGGACCAGCAACGCGTCGTAGCCTCCGAGCAGCTCCCCCGTGGCCTCCTGATCGGTGAACCGATCGGAGGAAATCCATTCGATCTGGACGCCGCAATCGTTGGCGATGCCGCCGTGGACCAGGGCTTCGTGGATGCTCTTGTAGCTGTCCGCCAGCTCGGTGTACTTCCCGACGACGGCGATTCGCACACGCTCCGGTGGGTTGAGGATCTTCTCGACCATCTGTGCCCAGGCACGCAGGTC
Organism: Gemmatimonadales bacterium; assembly: GCA_035577025.1. Lineage (GTDB taxonomy): Bacteria > Gemmatimonadota > Gemmatimonadetes > Gemmatimonadales > GWC2-71-9 > AG41. The sequence goes on along the minus strand of DATLVU010000003.1, from coordinate 37,984 downwards.
GGGCTCCTTGGTCTCGAGGTGCAGCCGCCTGCAGACTTCCCGATCGAGACCCTGCTCGTGGAGCCTGAGCGGGATCTGATAGATGGACCGCACGTCGGGACTTTCCACGACGCACCCGAAGTCCACGTTGCAGAATTGCGCGATCTTGCGCTTCAGATCTTCGGACAGGGGCCGCTCGGTGCGGCATACCAGGATGTCGGGTTGGATTCCGATCTGCATCAGCTCGCGGACGGAGTGCTGGGTCGGCTTGGTCTTGAGCTCGGCGGTGGCGGCGATGAACGGGACCAGCGTCAGGTGGATGAACAGTGTGTTGTCCCGACCCACTTCCTGCCGGAACTGTCGAATGGCCTCGAGGAACGGCAACGACTCGATGTCACCGACCGTGCCGCCGATCTCCGTGATCACGACGTCGTGATCGGGGGCGAGGCGCCGGATCGAGGTCTTGATCTCGTCCGTGATGTGCGGGATGACCTGCACCGTGGAGCCGAGATACTCGCCGCGCCGCTCCTTCGTGATCACCGAGAGATAGATGCGCCCGGTGGTCACGTTGTTCACCTGCGACAGCGAGCGATCGATGAATCGCTCGTAGTGACCGAGGTCAAGGTCGGTCTCCGCGCCGTCATCCGTCACGTACACTTCGCCGTGCTGGAACGGTGACATCGTGCCGGGATCGACATTGATGTAGGGATCGAATTTCTGGATGGTGACGCGCAGGCCGCGCTCCACGAGCAATCGGCCCAGGGAAGCCGCCGCGATGCCCTTGCCGAGAGAGGAGACCACGCCGCCGGTTACGAAGATGTACTTCGTCGAGCTCACGGACTCACCTCCCTCAATTGGCGCGACAACTGCGTCGCGACGTTGCGAAGATCGTCGGCGGTGTCCACCCCCGGGGCTGCCGCACCGGCGAACAACGCCACGCCGATCGGCATCCCATGCAACAGCGGCCGTAACTGCTCGAGCCGCTCCCAGCGCTCCTCGGGCACCGGCGCCAACCGAACCCACTGCGCCAGGGCTTCCGGCGTATACGCATACACGCCGACGTGCTGGTGATACCGCGCGTCCGTCGCGTTATCGCGATTGAAGGGGATCGGAGCGCGCGAGAAGTACACGGCCCGGCCACGCGCGTCGACCACGACCTTCACGCGATTCGGATCGGACGCGAGAGAGCGATCCAGATCGCCCGCGGCGGTGCCGATCGGATCACCGCCGCGCACGCGCGCCACCGCTCCCTGGACCGCTTGGGGTGCGACGAGCGGCTCGTCACCCTGCACGTTCACCACCACGTCAAATGAGGTAAATGCTTTATTTGCAGCGACTTCTGCAACACGCTCGGTCCCCGACTGATGGTCGGGGGAGGTCAGAATTGCTTCATACCCCGCGCGCTCCACGACATCGACGATTTCGCGCGCATCGGTCGCCACAAGGAGACGGTCGCAGACCCGCGTTTCCGTGACGCGCCGGACGACCCAGAGGACGAGGGGTTCGCCTGCCAACGGCAAGAGTGGCTTGCGGGGGAGCCGGCTGGAGCCCAGCCGTGCAGGAATCACGCCAAGGACGGGCACGGGGGAACATACAAAATCCGTGCCGTGACGTCTAGTCCTGAGACTAACCCACAGTCAAGACGGGCGTTAAGCGCTTACGCCGCGGCGTGGGCAACGCGCAGAAAATTCTCGAGCAGCTGCTTCCCGCGCTCCGTCCCGATGGACTCCGGGTGGAACTGGACCCCGTACAGGGCGTGCCGGCGGTGCTTCATCGCCATGATCTCGGCGTCCTTGGGCCGGTCGGCGCTCCAGGCGGTGATGACCAGGTCTTTAGGCAGGGACTTCGGCTCGACGACCAGGGAGTGATAGCGCATGCCGGTCACCGGGCTGGGCACGCCTTCGAACAACTCGTCGTCCTCATGGACCACTTCGCACGTCTTCCCGTGCATCAACCGGTCGGCCCGGACCACGCGCCCCCCGAACGCCTCGCCGATCGCTTGGTGACCGAGGCAAACGCCCAGTACCGGGACCCGGCCGGCGAGCGCCTTGACGAGGGGGACCAGGATTCCGGCCTGGGCAGGAGTTCCCGGGCCCGGTGACAGCACAGCAGCCGTGGGCTTCAAGGCGATCACCTGGTCGACGGTGAGCGCGTCGTTGCGGTACACGACCGGCTCGGCGCCGAGCTCGCCGAACAGCTGGACGAGGTTGTACGTGAACGAGTCGTAGTTGTCGAGCACGAACAGCATGCCCGAAACCTAGTCAGAAGAAAAAGAATCGCGAGATCCACGTCTTGCACTGATACCACTGGCCGCCCCGGCGCTGGAAGACCTTCAGATAGAAGTCACGATCCGTGCGCTGCTCGATTGGGACGTTGAACGTCTTCAGGTCGTCGGCCGTGAGCGGGACGCACACCGGGTGCAGCACGAACACGAGTGCCGCCACGGGGACGAGAAAGACCAGCACGGCAACGACGAGGCGAGGTTTCACGCGGAGTAGAACCGGTCGTGGAGCGCCGGATCGATGCGTTGGACCCGGCCGGTCTGCGGGTTGACGGGGCACCACAGCGACCGGGCGCGGGCGAGCACGCGCCGATCCGCCGCCCGGAGGATCTCGGTGTGCCGCTCGAACGTGGCGGCAGTGGGCGGGCCCACCCAGGTGCAGACCACTACCTCGTCCCCTGCCCTCGCGGGATGCTTGTAGTCGATCTCATGGCGGAGCACGACCCACCCGACACCGGCGCGCTCTGCCGCCGTGGTCGCCGCCGTCCAATGGGCCGCGGCGACATCCTGCACCCAGCGGACGTAGACGACGTTGTTCACGTGGCCGAGGTCGTCGATATCCGCCGGGCTCACGGGAAAGGCGCGCTCGAATCGGACAGGCTGCATCGTCATGCCGCAAAGATACAGCTACCGGCCGACGCGCTCCTCCCACTCGTCGAGCGACCTCGGCCAGTCCTCCTTCAACAAGCGGGACAAGGAGCGGTCGGCGAGGAGCCGGCCACCAGTCTGGCAGGTGGCGCAGTAGTTCACCTCGTTTGCGGCGTAGCGGATCCGCTGGACCGGCGACCCGCAGACCGGGCACGGCTGGCGGTACCGGCCGTGCACGGCCATCCCCTCGCGAAACGCCGTGACCTTCTCCGGGAACTGGTCTCCGGCGTCTACCTGCAGGCGCTGGATCCAATGGTCGAGGGTTTGTCTCGTCGCCCGGTGCAACCGTTCGATCTCCTCCGGGGTGAGCAGCGCGGTGAGCCGCAGGGGCGACAGGCGGGCCGCATGCAGGATTTCGTCGGAATACGCGTTGCCGATTCCGTCGAACAAATGCGGATCGGTGAGGGCGCGCTTGAGCGTATGCGATTCACGAGTCAAGACGGTGCGGAACTCTTCTGGCGTCGCCCGGAACACGTCGAGGCCTCCCGGTTCGTGCGCGGCAAGCCCCTCGACGCCGCGCAGCAGGTGCAGCGATGCGCGGTGCTTCGTCCCCGCTTCCGTCAGGAGCAGGCTCCCGCCCGGAAAATCCCAGGCGGCGAGGCCGGAACGGCCGGCAATCCGCACGCCGGGCGCCTTCCAGTGGAGTCGGCCCGCGATCATCAGATGGAGGACGGCGAAAAAGTCGCCCTCGAATCTGAAGACGATGCGCTTGCCGAGCCGTTGGACCTCGAGGACCATCCGACCGGCGAGGTCCGTGGCTGGTGGGTCGGCGGTGCGAAGCAGGAACGGGCTCGCGATGCGCAAGCGCTGGAGCGGTTGCCCGACGATGCGCGACGTGAGGGCGCGCTGATACAGGAGGATGTCGGGCAATTCGGGCACGTGCCCGCTCGCCCTTCAGCTCAAGAATCGCTCGGCCAGCTGCTCCAAGCGCTCGTCGTGCTCCGCGCGGGCGCGCTCCAGAATGCGGCGCACGTGCGAGTGCAGCTTCGGCTCTCCCCAGTAATAACCGGTCGCCTGCTCCGCGCTGGCCGTCTCGCCGACGCGCGCCGCCTCGAGCAACGCCGTCGCGGCGGCGGCGTCGAAGCCGGGATCGTCGCGCGGCGGCAAGCCATAATGGCGTTTGGGCGCGCCGCCGCCGGCATCCTCCTTCACGAAGGCTCGGGACATCGGTCGGTCAGCTACGGGGGTGGTAGGTCCGGTGCACGCTCCGGAGATACTCCCGGTCGACGTGCGTGTACAGTTGGGTGGTGGCGAGATCCGCGTGCCCGAGCATTTCCTGCACGGCGCGCAAGTCGGCGCCTCCCTCGAGCAGGTGGGTGGCGAACGTGTGCCGCAGGGTGTGGGGCGTGACGCGCTTGGCGATTCCCGCGAGACGCGCCGCGCGGCGGATGAGGCCCCAGGCGCCCACTCGCGAGAGCGGAGTGCCGCGCGCGTTGAGGAAGACTTTGCCGCGCCCTCGTCCATGATCGAAGCGTGGCCGGATCTCGCGGGTGTACAGGGCGACGGCGCCGAGGGCGCGGCGGCCGACGGGGACCACACGCTCCTTCGACCCCTTCCCGAGGATGCGCGCCAGCCCTTCTTCGTAGAACACGTCCTGGACGCCGAGCCCCACCACCTCCGTCACGCGCGCGCCGGTCGCATAGGCGAACTCGAGCAAGGCCCGGTCGCGAATGGCGAGCGGCTCGTCGGTGTTCGGGGCCGCCAGCAGCCGCTCGACCTCGGCCACGGACAGCACGGTCGGGAGCCGGCGCCACTGCCGTGGCGATTCCAGCCGCTCGCTCGGATCACGCGTGGCACGCCCCTCGCCCACGAGGAACCGATAGTAAGTCCGAACCGCGGAGATTTGCCGGCGGATCGTCGCGGGTGCGAGCCCCAGATCCTTGAGCGCGTAGACGAACTCCCGGAGCTGCGCGCTGGTCACATCCGCGGGGCCCCGCGCGCCCTTTGTCGCGGCATAGTCCGCGAGCCGTCGCACGTCCCGCACGTAGTTGCTCACCGTGTGCGTGCTGTTGCCCGATTCGAGGGCCAGGTAATCCCGGAACTGCTCGACCTGGAAAGCCTGCGTTAGATCCATCGACGCACCCGGGCTTTGTACGCTCGGTACTCCTCGCCGAATTTCGCCTCGAGGTAGGCTTCCTCGCGGGCGATCACCTGGCGCTGCACGAGCAGCACCACGGCGGGGAGCAGGATCAGCGGCCACGCTGAGTTCACGAAGAGGGTCACGCCGACATACAGCGCAACGAGGCTCACGTACATGGGATTGCGCGTGAAGCGGTATGGCCCGTGCACGACGACCGCCGTCGTCGGTTCCATGGGATTCGGCGTAGTGCCCGCCCGGCGGAACAAAAACACCGCGCTCGCCGACAGGCCCAGCCAGACCGCGATGAGGATCCAGGCGATCGCCCGGACCGCCGGCGGCGCTCCAGCCGGCCACAGATGCAACGGCACGAACCGGTGCACCGCGTACGCGATTGCGAACAGACCCGCATAGATGAACGGCGGAAAGATGCGGACTCCCGAGCGATCGTTCGTCGCGTCCATTGGTGCCCCACTCAGCGCTTGAGCCGGCGCCTCACCCACACCACCGCAAATATGACTGCGACGACCGCGACGGCGCCAAGGATGCGGTTCACACGGCCCAACGCCGTGACCACGGTATCGAGATTCGTGCCAAGCGTCGAGACGAAGAACGTCAACGCGCCGTACCAGAGAGCCGATGCCAGGGCGAGGGGAATGAGTGCCTGCGGGGCGGATAGGCCCGCCACGCCCGCGAACGGCGGCACGACGGCCCGCCAGACAGGGAGCAGGCGCGAAAGAAAGATCCCGTAGGCACCGTGGCGCCGGTACTCGGTCTCGAGGTGTGCCAGCACCGTCGCCGGAAGCAGCCGCCGACCGGTGCGTCCCCGGAAGAACGCCGGTCCGTACCGCCGGGCGAGCCAGTACACGGCGGACGCCGACGTGACGTTGGCTCCCCAGGTGACGCCGAACACGGTCCACGCGTCCAGGACGCCCCGACCAGCCAGAAGCGCGCCGAGCGCCACCGCGGTGTCGGCGGGGACGGGTGGCACGACGTTCTCGACTGCGGCGAGGACGAGGATCAGGCCGTAGAGGGGCCCCGGCGGCAGGCGCTCGAGGTAAGCGAGCAGGTCACTCAGGGGCGGCCGTCGAGCAGCGCCACGGCGATCACCGCGACGCCCTCGCCCCGTCCGATCCAGCCCATCCCTTCGTTCGTCTTCGCCTTGACGGAGACGGTGGACACTTCGGTATCCAACGCCGTGGCGAGCTTCTCCCGCATCGCGTCGATGAAGGGACCGAGTCGCGGCCGCTCGAGGATCACCGTGATGTCCGCGCTGACGAAGTGGAGCCCGGCCTCCACGACGCGCAGGTAGGCCTGCTTGAGCAAGTCGAGCGAATTGGCATCGCGCCACTGCGGGTCGGTCGGGGGGAACATCATCCCGATGTCGCCGAGGCCGGCGGCCCCGAGCACGGCGTCGGTGAGGGCGTGGGCCACGACGTCCGCGTCCGAATGGCCGGCGAGTCCCTGGAGGTGAGGGACGGTCACGCCGCCGAGGATCAGTTTCCGGCGGTCGGCAAATCGGTGCGAGTCGTACCCGACGCCGACCCGCATGTCAGGCCTTGAGGATCCGGACCGCCAAGTGGGCGGCGTTCTTGGCGTTGTCGATGCCGACGCAGGCCACCGGCACGCCGCCCGGGACCTGCGCGGTGGCGAGCAGCGCGTCGAAGCCGTTCAGCGGGCCCACCGCGAACGGAACGCCGATCACGGGTAAATCGGTGAGCGAGGCGGCGAATCCCGGCAGGGCGGCCGAAAGCCCTGCCCCGGCGATGATCACCCTGAACCCGCGGCCCCGGGCACCCGACACCAGCTTGGTCGTCTGCTCCGGCTGCCGGTGGGCGGACGACACGTGGAATTCATACGAAACGCCCGCCTTGCTGAGAATCTCGAAGGCGGGCTCGATGCGCGGCTTGTCGCTTTCGGAGCCGACCAGGACGAGGACGTCGGCCACGTCAGGCCGCCTCGTCGATCACGCTGTAGTCCTGACGCCGCTGCCGTGCGGTGTAGCCTGCGTCCGCGATGAGGCGTCGCATTTCGGGAAGGGTCATCCGCCAGGTCGTGCCCGCGGCGGACACGACGTTTTCTTCCATCATGAGGGACCCGAAGTCATTGGCCCCGAACCGGAGGGCCACCTGGCCGATCTTCGGACCCATGGTGACCCACGACGCCTGGATGTTCGGGACGTTGTCCAGCACGACACGCGCGATGGCCTGGGTCCGGAGGTAGGTGATCGCGTCGGTCTTCTCGAGGTGCTCGAGCTCCGTGTGCTCCGGCTGCAGCGGCCAGCAGATGAAGGCGGTAAACCCAGCGGTGCGCGCTTGGACCTCGCGGACGCGGAACAAGTGTTCGATCCGGTCGGCCAGCGTCTCGCCGAGCCCGTACATCATGGTCACGGACGTCTTGAGCCCGAGGCGATGCGCGGTCTCCATCACCTCGAGCCAGCGGTCGGCGCCGGCTTTCTTCCGCGCGACGCGATCGCGGATCTCCTGTACGAGGATTTCACCGCCCCCACCCGGGATCGAATCGAGGCCTGCCGCCGTGAGCTCGCGGATCACCTCTTCGATCGACATGCCGAAGCGTCCCGCGAAGAAATCGACCTCGGAGGGCGAGAACCCGTGGATGTGAATCGGGTGGTGCCGCTTGATGTAGCGCATCAAGTCGAGGTACCACTGGAACGGGATGTAGGGGTTGTGCCCGCCCTGGATGAGGATCTGCACCCCGCCGATGGCCTTGAGCTCGTCGATCTTGCGGCCGATCTGCTCGAACGACAGCACGTACCCCTCGCCGTGTTTCGGCCGACGGTAAAACGCGCAGAACTTGCAGTCCGCGACGCAGACATTCGTGTAGTTGATGTTCCGGTCGATGATGTACGTGACGACGTTCTCAGGGTGCAAGCGCCAGCGCGTCTGATCGGCCAAGCCGCCCAGCTCGAGCAGCGACGCGCGCTCGTATAGCTCCACAAAGGAGCGGAACTCGGGGCTCGAGCGATCGACCATCGTCAGGCCACTTGAAGGAATTGCAGCGATCCGTCGGGGACGATTCCGTCCGCGGCGAGGCGCCGGAAGAAATCCGTGAGCCCGGCGAGATGCTTGTACGTGAACGCGTAATCCAGACCGCCCAGGTACTCCCGGCACGCATCGAGGGGCACGCCGGTGGCCCGGGCGGCGTCGGCGGCCAGCTCGTCGAGGTGCGCGAGGCCCCACGCGCGCGACACCAGGAGCGCCTCGTGACCCCGGCGCACCGCGTCGCGGTCGGCCGAGCGTCGCGCGGCCCAGACGGCGAACACGAAGGGCAGCCCGGTCCAGGTCTTCCACTCGGCGCCGAGGTCGTAGCGATGCGGGTAGGTCCCGTGAGCGGCGAGCGTGAGCGCCGCGTCGCCGATGACGAGCACGGCTTCATGGGGCAGCGCGGCCAGCGCTTCCAAATCCTGTGCTTCGGCTCGGGCCTCGGCGAACTTGGGTTTCACCTTCCAGACTTCGCGGCACAAGAGCTCGAGCAACGCGACGGACGTCCGGGACGATGCGGAGAGTAATACAGTCCGTCCGTCCAACTGGTCGACGGTCCGTCGACTGAAGAGCGCGACGCTGCGGACGGGGCCGTCACACGAAATAGCGATGTCGGGAAGCAGCACGAGATCGCGGGCGTGGCGCGCATACTCCACGGCGCTGATCACACTCACATCCAGCTCCCCCGCGACGAGGAGATCGTTGAGCTCGGCGGGCGTGCCCGTTACGAGCTCGCCGGGCGCACGGACGATCTCCCGGTCGATCGCGCCGTAGACCGGCGCGCAGTTGATGTAGCCGATACGGCCGAGTCTCATTCGGCCGCGTCCACAGCAGACAAGACTGGAAGCGCGCGCCCTCCCCTGGCATGGGCCTGCGCGCGGTGGGAAATGTGGAACGTCGCCCCTTCCGGGCCTGAGGGCCGCGCGGGCCCGGCGACGGGCACCCAGTCCTCGAACGTGCGCACGGTCTGATACAGGGAGTCGCGTTCGACCGGCTCCTTCCCCGCCCCGCGGATCAGGGTGACGATCTGATCGTACGACAGCCACATCGGCGTCGCGGCGCCCGCTTCATGGTAGACGCGCTCGAACACCACGGTCCCCTCGAGGTCGTCGCAGCCGAACGTCAATGCCACCTGCGAGATGAACGGGGTCACCATGGGCCAATGGGTCTTGACGTGCGGGATGTTGTCGAGTACCAGGCGACCCACCGCGATGTTCTTCAGGTCGTCGAAGCCCGACGTCGCCGTGCCGGTCCGCCCGAGCGCTTCCCCCAACTCGTTGTGGTCCGGGTGATAGGCGAGCGGAATGTAGGTGAGGAAGCCGCCGGTCTCGTCCTGGAGGGCCCGCAGGGCGAGCAGATGGTCGACGCGGTCGGCCATGGTCTCCACGTGGCCGTACAGCATCGTGCAGTTGGACGGGAGCCCCAGGCGGTGCGCCTCACGGTGGACCGCGAGCCACTCGTCGCCGGACAGCTTCTTGTCGGCGATCGTCGCGCGCGCCGCCGGGCTGAACACTTCGGCGCCCCCGCCCGGCAGGCTCGTGACGCCGGCGTCCTTCATCGCGGCCAGCACATCGCGCACGCTCAGCTTCTCGATCCGCGCCAGGTGCGCCACTTCGACCGCCGTGAGCGCTTTGATGTGGACGCCCGGGTGCCGCTCTCGCAGGCCCCGGAACATGTCCAGGTAGTACGCCAGCCGGAGCTTGGGGTGGAGGCCGCCCACGATATGGAACTCACGCGTGGGGTTCTCGCGCGCCGCGTCCGCCTCGGCGAACACCTCGTCGAGGCTGCGGGTGTAGGCGCCATCCTCGTTCGGCATGCGCGCGAAGGAGCAGAACACACAGGTGTTCCGCAGCACGCACACGTTGGTCGGGTTGATGTGCTGATTCGCCGCGAAGAACACCCGGTCGCCGTTGCGGCGCCGGTTCGCGGTGTCGGCGAGGCGTCCGATGGTGAGGAGATCGTTCGACTGGAACAGCGCGAGTGCGTCGTCGGGGGTAAGACGCGCAGCCCCCTCGACTTTTTCCGCGATTGATTTGAGCGCTGGATCCTGGGCGGTCATGGGTCCCAATTGCGGATTGCGGATTGCGAATTGCGGATTCGACGGACGGCCCTTCCAATCCGCAATCCGAAATCCGCAATCCGCAATTTCATGCCGCCCGCCGGATGGCGAGCGTCGCGTTGTGCCCGCCGAACCCGAAGGAGTTCGAGAGCGCCACGTCCACGTGCCGCTTCACGGCCTTGTTCGGGGCCGAGTCGAGGTCACAGGCCGGGTCGGTGGTGAACTGGTTGATGGTGGGCGGGATGACGCCGGTCTGGACGACGAGGGCGCAGATACCGGCCTCGAACGCGCCGGCGGCGCCGAGCAGGTGTCCGGTCATCGACTTCGTGGAGCCGAAGACGAGCTTGCGTGCCCGGTCACCGAACACGGCCTTCACCGCCGCGGTCTCGGCGGCGTCCCCGTGCGGGGTCGACGTCCCGTGCGCGTTGATGTACCCGACCTGCTCCGGCTGGACCGCGCCGTCCTTCATGGCGAGGCGCATCGCTTCCTGCGCGCCCGACCCGTCGGGCGCGGGAGCCGTGATATGGTAAGCGTCGGCGGTCATCCCGTAGCCCACCACTTCGGCGTAGATCTTGGCACCGCGCCGCTTGGCGTGCTCCCACTCCTCGAGGATCAGGACCGCCGCTCCGTCCCCCATCACGAAGCCGTCGCGATCCTTATCGAACGGACGGCTCGCGGTCTCGGGGCTGTCGTTGCGCTCTGACAGGGCCTTCATGTTGGCGAAGCTCGCCACGGCGAGCGGTGTAATCGCCGCCTCGGCGCCGCCGGCGATCATAATGTCGGCCTGGTCGTTCCGGATGATCTCGAGGGCGTCGCCCACGCTGTGCGCGGAGGACGCGCACGCGGACACCGTGCAGTAGTTCGGTCCCTGCGCTCCGTACCGCATCGAGATGAGCGCGGCGGCGACGTTCGGCATGTACATCGGGACGAAGAATGGCGACACGCGCCCGGGCCCCTTCTCGAACAGGGCACGGGCGTTCTCTTCGAACGTCTGGAGCCCCCCGGTTCCCGTGCCCACGATGGCGCCCACGCGCTTCAGGTTCACCTTGTCCCAGTTGCTCGTGAGACAGGCGTCGGCCACGGCCTGCTCGGCCGCGCCGAGCGCGAACTGCGCGAACAGGTCGTAGCGGCGGATTTCCTTCTTATCGAGAAAGCGTCCTGGATCGAATCCCTTCACTTCACACGCGAACTTCACGGGGCTCTGCGCGGCGTCGAAGCGCGTGATCGGCCCGGCCCCCGAGCGGCCCGCGAGGAGGCCCTCCCACGTGCTGCACACGTCGTTCCCCAGGGGGGTCACGAACCCGAGGCCCGTGATGACGACCCGACGCGTCATTCGGCTACTTCCCCATCTTGTCGTGGAGGTACTGCATCGCCTGCCCCACCGTCCTCAGCTTCTCGGCCTCCTCGTCGGGGATGTCGATGTCGAATTCCTTCTCGAAGGCCATGACCAGCTCCACGGTGTCGAGGCTGTCGGCCCCCAGGTCCTCCATGAAGCTCGCCCCGGGCGTGAGCTTGTCGCGCTCGACCCCCAGTTCCTCGACGATGATGTCTTTGACCTTCTCTTCGAGCTGCTTCATGTCCATTGCCATGGGTGTCCTCAATGGAGGTGTGGGAAAAGGGTCACAGCACCATCCCGCCGTCGACGACCAGAACCTGTCCCGTAATGTAGCTCGCGAACTCGGAGGCGAGAAAGACCACGGCGGCGGCCACATCCGCCCCCTCCCCCAGCCGACCCAGCGGAATCGCCCGGAGCAGCGTTTCCCGCGCGCCGCCGGTGATCTTGCGGGTCAGCTCGGTGTCGATGAATCCCGGTGCCACGGCGTTCACCAGCACATTGCGGGAGGCGAGCTCTTTTGAAACGGATTTGGTAAAGCCGATCAAGCCGGCCTTGGAGGCGGTGTAATTCGCCTGTCCCTTGTTGCCGGAGATCCCCACCACGCTCGTGATGTTGATGATGCGGCCCCAGCGCCGCTTGATCATCCCGCGCGCGGCGTGTTTCGTGACCAGAAACGCGCCCTTCAAGTTGGTGTTGAGGACGGTGTCCCAGTCCTCTTCGCCGATCCGAAACAGCAGATTGTCCCGCGTGGTGCCGGCGTTGTTGACCACGACGTCGATCTGCCCGAAGTCCTTTTCCACCGCCGCCACGGTCGTCTCGACTTGCCGGGCATCGGTTACGTCGCACCCGTAGCCCTGCGCCGTCCCGCCGGCTCCGTTGCCGAGGGAGGCGGCCGCCTCTCGCGCCTTGGCGACGTCTCGCGCCAGCACCGCCACGCGAGAGCCGACACGTGCGAGCGCCTGCGCGATGGCCTGCCCGATGCCACGGCTGCCACCCGTCACGACGGCGACCTTGCCGGTCAAGTCGATCTTCATGCGCTCACGCCGCCTCCAGGAAGCGCGCGACGTCATCGGCGGTTCCCAGGGAGGTCACGCTGGCGTCGGGCACGATGCGGCGCAGGAGGCCGGCCAGGACGTTTCCGGGGCCGATTTCGATGAACCGAGCGCCCGCGCCCCCGAGCTCGGCGGCGCGCTGCATGCTCGCAACCCAGCGGACGGGTGCGGTGAGCTGATCGGCGAGGAGCCGGCGCGCGTTTCCCGCGTCGCGTACGGGCTCCGCGGTGGCGTTCGCGATCACGGGGAATGCCGGATCGTGGAAGGCCGCGCGCTCGAGCGCGACGCGCAGCTGGTTGGCCGCGGGAGCCATGAGGGACGAGTGAAACGCGCCGCTGACCTTGAGGGGGACGACCCGCTTGGCCCCGCGCGCCTTGCAGAGCTCGCCGGCCTTGCGGACGGCCTCCGGATCTCCCGAGATGACGGTCTGGTCGGGGCCGTTCAGGTTGGCCGCCACGGCGACCGCGCCGCTGCTCGAGGCTTCGCGGCAGGCGGCTTCGACCTCCGCGGTCGCGAGCCCCAGGACGGCCGCCATCGTGCCCGGTCGCTCGGTGCCGGCTTTTTGCATCAGCTCGCCGCGCCGCCGCACGAGCGCCGCCGCATCGGTCGCCGGGAGCGCGCCGGCCGCGACGTACGCCGAGTATTCGCCGAGCGAATGGCCGGCGGCGGCGACCGCCGCGCCGTCGACCCGGGGACCCACGACGGCGAACACCGCGGCGCTATGCGCGAGGATCGCGGGTTGCGCGTTCTCGGTCGCCGTGAGCTGGTCCTCCGGGCCGTCGAACATGAGGGTGCTGAGCGGGAAACCGAGCGTCCGGTCGATCGCGTCGAGTGTCGCCCGCGCTTCCGGGAACCGTTCGGCGAGGTCCTTTGCCATCCCGACTTTTTGTGCGCCCTGCCCCGGGCAGAGCCACACGGTCGCTACCACTGCACCACCAGACTCGCCCAGGTGAAGCCCGCCCCGAACGCGCAAAACATCACCTTCATGCCGGGTCGCAGGCGCCCACAGCGCACCGCTTCGTCCAGCGCGATTGCCACGGACGCGGCCGACGTGTTCCCATACCGATCCACGTTGACGTACACCTTGTCCATCGGGACCCCCGCGTGCTTCGCGGTCGCTTCGATGATCCGGATGTTCGCCTGGTGCGGAATCAAGAGATCGATGTCGCCGCTCGAGAGCCGGGCCCGTTCGAGCGTCTTGTCGCACGCATCGGCCATCGAGAGGACGGCGGCCTTGAACACTTCGCGTCCCGCCATCTTGATGTAGTAGGAGTGGTCGGTCAGGAGCGCGGCGTCGGGCGGGTGCGCGGCCCCGCCCCCCGGGCGATACAACAGCTCAGCGAGCGTGCCGTCCGACTTCATGTAGCTCGAGAGAATACCTCGTCCATTCGTGCTCCTGCGGACGAGCGTGGCGCCGGCGCCATCTCCAAAGAGGACCGCCGTGCTGCGATCGGTCCAGTCCATGATGGACGTGAGCTTTTCCGAGGCCACCACGAGCACCTGCTCGAATTGCTCGGCCGCGACCAGCCCTTCCGCGACGTTCAGGGCGTAGAGAAAGCCGGTGCATGCGGCCTGCACGTCGAAGGCGGCCGCGTTCTTGGCGCCGAGCAGCGCCTGGAGATCGCACGCCTGCGAGGGGAGCAGCCGGTCGGGCGAGCACGTCGCCACCACGAGAGCATCGATGTCGAGCGGCGTCAGATCGGTGTCCTGGAGCACCTGCTCGGCCGCCGCCTTGGCCATGCAGGCGTTGGACTCGTCGGGGGCGGCCACGCGCCGCTCCTGAATGCCCGTGCGCTCGCGGATCCACTGGTCGGACGTGTCGAGAATCTTGGAGAACTCGTCGTTGGTCATCACCCGTTTGGGCGTGTACCGGCCCGTTCCCACGAGCTCCGCGATCGGTCGCTTCACCGCGGCGCGCCCCCTTCGGCCAGCTCGGCGCCGATGTCCTGATCCACGTGGCTTTCCACCATATGCGCCGCGACGCGGACGGCATTCTTGATGGCTCGCGCGGGCGAGGCGCCGTGACAGATGATGACCACGCCCTTCACCCCGAGGAGTGGCGCACCGCCATATTCGGAATAGTCGAGGAATCGAAACAGCTGCTTGGCTTCGGGTCGGGCCGCCACGTCGGGAAAAGCCTGCTGCATCATCCCCATGAACATGCGGCCGGCGGACTCGTAGAACTTGAGGACCACGTTGCCGACGAAGCCGTCGCAGACGACCACGTCGATGCGGCCGTGCTTGCACTGGCCCGCAAGGATGTCCCGGCCCTCGACGTTGCCGACGTAGCGGATGCCAGACGTTTGCTTCAGAAGCTGATGGGCTTCCTTGACCGTCGCGTTGCCCTTCTCGTCCTCTTCGCCGACGTTGAGCAACCCGACGCCGGGCTCGGGGCGGTCGAGCACGTCGCGGACGTATATCGAGCCCAGGTGCGCGAAACCGACCAGCTCGCGGGCGTCGCAGTCGACGTTGGCGCCCCCGTCGAGCACGAGCACCGGGTGCACCGCGGTCGGAAACAGGGGGGCGATGGCCGCCCGCTGCACGCCCTCGTGCAGGCGCAGCATGAGCGTCGCGGCCGCCATCACCGCTCCCGTGTTGCCCGCCGAGATGAAGGCGTCCGAGTCTTCCTGCTTCTGGAGGCCGAGGCCGACAGCGATGGATGAGCGGGGCTTTCCCTTCACCGCCGCGAGGGGCTTTTCTCCCATTCCCACGACTTCGGGTGCGTCGACGATCTCGAGCCGTTGCCGATCCACCGCTCCGTGGGCCTTGAGCGCGGCCTCGATCTCGGCGCTGCGACCGACGAGCTGGATGCGGAAGGTCGGTGGGAGCTCGCGCAGGGCCTGAACCGCTCCCTCGACCTCGACCTTCGGCGCGTTGTCCCCCCCCATCGCGTCCAGCGCGATGCGAATCACGCTCAGGCGTCCTCGACGGCTATGCGCTGCTCATCCCGGTAGTAGCCGCACGTCGGGCAGACATGATGCGGGCGCTTTAGGTCTCCACACCGTGGGCACGGCTGGAGCGCAATGGGCGCGGCCTTGTAATGTGTTCGGCGTGCGCGCTTCTTGCGCTTGGAGGTTCTTCGCTTCGGTACCGCCATGGGATCGTCCTCGGTTGTCAGTCGCGGAGCTTGCCCTTCAAGGCCACGAGCCCGTGCCAGCGTTGGTCGACGGCTGGCGGGCAGCCGCAGGGGCCCGCGTTCAGGTCCTTGCCACACCGCGGGCACAGCCCGCGGCAATCATCACGGCACACTACCCACTGCGGGACGGCGAGCAACAGCTCCTCTCGAACCGCGGGGCGGAGATCGATCTGGGTCGAGTCGGACGCGAGAGAATAGGAGCTCGGGTCCTCCAGCGCGTCCGGATCACGGGAAAATAGCGCGTCGACGTTGGCCGCTACGGTAACGGCCACCGGGACGAGGCAGCGCCGGCACTGCCCGGCGATCTTGGTTGTGAGCGAGCCTCGCCAGTAGTACCGTCCGTCGCCGGCGTCCTGCAAGCGGCCTGCCACGCGCACCGGCTCGGTCAACTGGACGTCGGCGCCCTCGAAGAGGGGATCGGTCCCTGGGATGTCCGCCCGGGTTTCGACCGGGCCTCGGGCGAGCTCCCGCAGGTCGATCTGTAGCATGGGCAAGCGAAGCTAAACCGTTGTGGGACTTGAGTCAAGCGAACTTGCTACTGCGCGCCCCACAGCCCCCGTAATTCGCTCTCGGGAAAGAAGAAGGCGATCTCGCGCGCCGCGTTCTCCGGGGAATCGGACGCGTGGATCGCGTTCCGCTCCTTGGACTCCGCGTACAGCTTGCGCACGGTCCCGGCCTTCGCTTCGGCGGGATCGGTCGCGCCGATCACCTGACGCAGGTGGGCTACGGCGTCGGCCCGCTCCAAGGCGAGCGCGAGCGCCGGTCCGGACGTCATGAAGGTGACGAGCGGGCGGTAGAAGGGGCGCTCGCGGTGGACCTCGTAGAACGCCTCCGCCTGTACGGGGGTGAGTCTGACGAGGCGCGCCGCCCGGATGCGGAATCCCGCGGCCTCGAGGTGCGCGACGATCTTGCCGGTGAGCGCGTTGTGGACCGCGTCGGGCTTGATGATGGCGAGGGTGAACATTTCGGTGTCCGGGGTCCGGTGTCAGGGGGCGATGAGGCGACGGATCACGTCGGCGCGAGTGAGGAATCCGACTACGAGTCCATCCCGCACCACGGGGAAGCGATCCACGTCCTTCCCGCTCATGAGATTGGCGACGTCGGCGAGCGTTTGATCCTCCGCCAGGCAGAGCACCGAGCGGGCCATCGCTTCCCTCACGGGAATGAGCTGCGGGTCGGTCGAGCCGCGCGCCACTTGCGAGCGCGTGGGCGCGCGAAACTCTCCGCTCTTGGTGCGCTGGATGAACGAGGGCATCAGGAAGCGGAGCAGCTCGCGATGCGTGACCATGCCGATGAGCGAGCCCCCGTCGTCCACCACCGGGAGGGCGCGGATGTCCTGCTCGACCATGAGCCGGGCGACGTCGCCGAGCGTCCGCTCGGGCCCGACGGTGATCGCGTGGGGCGTCATGACGTCCCGGACCGTGAGCTGGTTCGGTAGCTCGGCCGCTTCGAGCGCCGCGAGCGTGACGACTTGTTCGGGCGTGCGCGCGGCGAGCAGCGCGAGGACCGTGTCGGGATCGGCGAGCGTGCGCGCGAACGCGCCCACCACCTGCAGATAGAGCGCCGCGTCCCGCAGGGGCGCGACAATGAAGATCACGATCCGCGCGGTTCGATGCGGGTCCTTCTCCCACCGGATGGGCGTCGCGGATATTCCGACCGCGGTCACCAGGCTGCGTACGGCCTCGCTCCGGAAATGGGGGAGGAACGCGTGCTCGCCGACCGAGACCATGTCCTCCGGCCAGGTGTGGCGGATGACGGCCGTGAGCCGCTGCGGGTCGGCCACTGCCCCGGTGGTGACGAGCCGCTCGGCCAGCCGCTCGGTCGCCTCCTTCACGGTGGTCGCCCGCAACGGCACGAGCACGTGCTCGGCTTTGAGGACATCGCGGAGCTTCACATCCGTTCCTTGAGCAGGGGCACGACGTCCGCCGGACGCTTCATGACCGCAATACCGGCCCGGGCGAACGCAGCCATCTTCTCCGCCGCGGTGCCGCTCGAGCCCGAGATGATCGCTCCCGCATGCCCCATCCGGCGGCCCGGGGGCGCCGTCTGACCCGCGATGAACCCGACCACGGGTTTGGTCATCGTCGTCTGCACGAACTCCGCCGCCTGCTGCTCGTCGGTTCCCCCGATCTCGCCGATCATGACCACCGCATCCGTGTCGGCGTCGGCGTGAAAAGCCGACAGACAATGGATGAAGTTCGTTCCGATGAGCGGGTCTCCCCCGATCCCGATGCAGGTGGACTGTCCCATCCCGTGGGTCGACAGCTGGTGGACGATCTCGTAGGTGAGCGTGCCACTCCGGGACACGACGCCGATCCGTCCCGGCTGGCAGATGTTGCCGGGGATGATGCCGACCTTGCTCTTGGACGGCGAGATGAGACCGGGACAGTTCGGGCCGATGAGCCGGGCTCCACGCTCGTGGAGAAACGGCAGGACGCGGGTGACGTCGAGGACGGGGATTCCCTCCGTGATACAGACGATCAATCCGATACCGGCGTCGGCGGCCTCGAAGATCGCCGACGCGGCGACCGCCGCCGGCACGTAAATCACGGACGTGTTGGCGCGCGTCTCGCGAACCGCGTCGGCGACGGTGTCGAACACGGGAACGACGCCGTCAAATACCTGCCCACCCTTGCCGGGGGTGACGCCGGCCACGACCTTCGTCCCGTACCCGATCATCTGCCGGGTGTGGAACGAGCCGTCCCGCCCGGTAATCCCCTGGACCAGCAGGCGTGTCTGCTCGTCGACGAAGATGCTCACGCCGCCCTCGCTTTGGCCACCGCCTGCTTGACCGCCTCGTCCATGTCGGTGAGCGCCGAGAACCCGGCCTTCGTGAGGATCTCGATCGCCAGGGCTTCGTTCGTGCCGGTGAGCCGGATGACGAGGGGCACGTTCATGGGGAACTGCTGCGTGGCCTGCACGATCCCGTTCGCGACATCGTCGCAGCGCGTGATGCCGCCGAAGATATTGAACAGGATGCTCCGGACGCTCCGGTCCGCGGTGATGATCCGGAGCGCGTCGACGACCTTCTGCGGGTTCGAGCTCCCGCCGATATCGAGGAAATTCGCGGGCTCGCCGCCGTAATACTTCACGAGATCCATGGTGGCCATGGCGAGGCCCGCGCCGTTGACGCAGCACCCGACCGAACCTTCGAGCTTGATGAACGTCAGCCCCGCCTGGCGGGCCTGCACTTCGGACGGCGCCTCGGCGCTCGGGTCGCGTAACGCCGCGATCTCGGGGTGGCGCTCCAGCTCGTTGTCGTCCACGACGATCTTCGCGTCGAGCGCGGCCACGGTGCCGTCGGGGGTGGTGACGAGCGGATTGATCTCCATGAGCGAGGCACCGACGGCGTAGAACGCCGCGTACAGCCGCTGCATGATGTCCGCGGCCGCGCGCGCCTGGGGCATCTCGCGGTACAGCTTCAACGCAAGGCCCAGGGCCTGATGCGCGAGGAGACCGTATCGTGGGTCGATTGCCTGCCGATGGATACGCTCCGGCGACTTGGCCGCCACCTCTTCGATGTCGACGCCGCCCGCCGGGCTCACCATCAGCACTGGTCGCTGGGACGCGCGGTCCACGATGATGCCCACGTAGCTCTCCGATGCGATGTCGGCCGCCGGGGTCACGAGCACGCGCCGCACGGGCAGGCCCTTGATGCTCATCCCCAGAATTCGCGCCGCGTGCTCACCCGCCTCGGCGGCGTCCTTGGCGAGCTTCACGCCTCCGGCCTTGCCGCGGCCGCCCGCGTGGACCTGCGCTTTGACGACGACCCGGCCCCCCCCCCCCTTCCCCGCGAGCCGCTGGGCGATCTCGCGCGCCTGCTCGGGCGTATCCGCAACCTCCCCCGGCGGGATCGGAATTCCGTGGCGGCGAAGGATGTCGCGGGCCTGGTACTCGTGCAGGTTCACGATGGCTCCGATGTGATGGTCGTTCCGGCGTCACCGCGCAACGCGGCGAGGCCCTGGGACAGCGCGGCGATGATCGCCCGACTGCCACCGACCCGCACGAAATCCGCGGCGGCCTCGACCTTCGGCCGCATGCTCCCGGCACCGAGCTCTTTTCCCGCGAGCAGATGGTCGGCCTGTGCCAGCGTGAGCCGGCGGATCGCCTCCTGGTGCGGCGTGCCGTACGCGCGGTACACCGCTTCGACGTTCGTGAGGATCAGGAGCACGTCGGCCGCGATGTCCCGGCCGAGGATCGCGGCGACCCGATCCTTGTCGGCCACCGCGTCGATGCCCTCGAGGCGGAGCATCGGATCGTCATACACGGGTGGGCCTCCGCCGCCGCACGCCACCACGATGTGCCCAGCGGCCACCAGGTGCCGCACGGTGTCCCGTTCGACGACCGCGATCGGCTTGGGGCTCGGGGCGAGCCGGCGCCAGCGGCCGGGCTGCTCCTCGCGCACGGGCACGCCGCGCGCCTGCAGGCGCGCAAGGCGCGCGGGATCGAGCGCGTGTCCGATGGGCTTGGTGGGTTGGCGGAGGTTCGGATCGTTGGCGTCGCAGAGGGTCTGCGTGACCAGCGTGACGACCTGGCGGGCGATGCCGGCGCGCGCCAGGGCGTTCTGCAGCGACTGCTGGATCATGTAGCCCATCCAGCCCGCGGTCGCGGCGACGAGCACGCCCAGCGGAAGCGGCTCCACCTGATCGGCGGCGAGCTCGTTGCGCGCCAGATCGTCGCCCACCTGCGGACCGTTCCCATGCACGAGTGCGATGTGCCACCCGTCCCGCGCCAGGTCGACGATGGGCGCGAGACTCGCGCGCGTGTGGCGAAACTGATTCGAGATCGTCGGCCGCTCGTTTGGCGGAGCGACCGCGTTACCGCCGAGCGCGACAACGATCGTGCCGGCCGGCGCGGACGATGCACGGCGCGTCTTCCGGGCGGCGGAGGCGGGGCGGGCGGGGCGGGCGGTACGGGCGTTCACGGCGGCGCAACCTAGTGGCGGTCGGGAACGGGAGCAAGCTTGCGGCGGGCGACGCCCAGGAGCTGCTCCAGCTCATGGTACAGTTGGGCGAACTTCGCGAGGTCGCCGCCGGCGAGCGCCGCGCTGGCGTCCCGCGCCAGCCGCCGCGCGTGCTCCCACCGTGCGGCGAGCGAGGTATCCGTCGGGATACGCGGGCCTCCGGTCCCAGCGAGGAGATCGCGGAGCGCCGCGGCGGGGGACCCTCCCTGGCCCCGCCGGTCACCCCACGAAAGAAACACCGTGTCGATTCCACGGAGCGGTGTCCCGCCCGCCGGCTCTACGAACCGCGCCTGCTCCGAGAACAAGCCGCCCGCGACGCTCCACACCCGCATCACGCCGGGCGCCGTTGTATTCGGGGAGCCGACGAGGAGCGGCGGCAGCCGCGCCGCGCGCGGCCGCCAGACGAACAGCTTGGGCGCGGATGGCGTCATGATGCCGGCCACCAGCGCCGCGAACGCGTTGCCCGCCTCGAATCCCTGCCCCATCCACAGGTGCGAGCCATCGACGCCCGGCTCATCCCACGGGGGGGCGCTCAGCTCGAACGGCTCGCGGTCGCGCGGCACCCAGGAGGTCGTGTCGCCGCGCCAGCGGTCCAGGAGGGCGGCCGCTGCGCGGAACGTGCGGCGGGGAAACGGAAGCTGAGCGCGCAGGGCCGGGGCGAGGCTGTCGAGCGGATGGATCATCGGGGTGAGCAGCGTGGCCCACGCGTGAGCGACCGAGTCGGCGCCCGGAGCCAGGTGCAGGCGCGTGTCGCCGGTGGCGGCGCTCACCACGGCGATGAAGGCGGCGCTGGAGTAGCGGACCCACCGGTCGTCGATTTCCACGGGCCGCACGAGGGGAAAGCCTTCGGCGTTGAGATAGCCGTATGCCACCCACCACAAGGCGCTGTCGGCCACGAGGGGCGTCGGCGGGTCGAATGTCGCGAACGGCGCGAGGCGGCGCAGGCGTGGGAGGACGTTCCGTCGCCACATGAGCACGAGACCGTCGGTCTCCCGGCGGGCGAGGGCGGGGCTCTGCAACGCCCAGGCGAGCGCGAGGCGACGCCACCAGGGGGTGAGTGCGACGGCGGAGCGTCGAACCGCCGGCCAGGTGTCGGGGGACGCGACCACGAATCCGTCGAAGTTCGGTCCGAACCACGTGGTCGAGTCGCGCGTGGGAACGGCGGTGAATTCGAGCGCTGAATCGTCCTCCACGGCCGCCACCGGGGGGCGCGCGCGGGCCGCGGGTCCGCGGTGGACCGCCGTCCAGTCGGACGGCCGGCCCGTGGTGACTCCGCTGTCGAGCATCGGTTGAAACGCGACGATCCACGTGGGGCGACCGGCGCCGATGCCGAGCGAGAGTGGGGCGAGTGCGGCGCCCACTGGCGTCGCGCGCCCGCCGAGCTCGGGGCGGGCCGCCGCCGCGACCATGACTCGCGAGGCATCCCAGATCGGGAGCGCCGCAAGGGCCGCTTCGGCGCTGGCAAACCCACGCGGCGGCTGCTCCAGGAGAGCGGGCGTCCCGAGTGCCAAGCTCTCGAGCCTGCGTTGGGCGGACGCGAGCGCCGTATCGGCCAGCGTGCCCTCGGGTGCTGCCCCTGCCGCCACCCCTGCCCCGGTGTCGCGTGATCCGGGAGGAAGAAGGGGGCCGGGAATGACGATGAACCCGATGAGCTCGGCGACGCACAGCGCGGCCCACGCGGAAACGAGAAGGACGGGTTTCTCGCGCAGGCCCCAGAAGAGACTTGCCCCCGCGGCAGCGAATGCGAACACCGCGACGATCGGCGCGGCGGGGAGACGCAGGTCGAGCGCCCGCTGGGTGAGCGAGCCGTGCAACCCCGCCACGGTCTCCACCGGATCGAGGAGCGCGCCCCATGCCAGGATCAGCGCCAGGAACGCGAGCAGCAGACCCAGATGCGCGCGCGCGTGCGCGTTGGCATACGGGAGCCAACGGCGGAACCGGAGCGGGCCGATGCCGACGTAGAGCAGCGCCACCACGATGGTCGCCGCGCACACGGCGAGCAGGGAGAACGCCCGCAACCGCTCCGTCCACGGCAGCCGTGCCACGTAGTAGCCGACGTCCCGGTGCAGCACCGGGTCCAGGACGCCAAAGGATGGTGCATGAGAGGCGAGCGCGGCGTGTACCCACCAGTCGCCGGTGCCCAGCGTGAGGAGGAACCCGCACAGGAGCCCACATCCGATCGTGCTGGCGAAGAGGACATTCTGGGGAACCGCCTCCACGAT
Organism: Gemmatimonadales bacterium; assembly: GCA_035577025.1. Lineage (GTDB taxonomy): Bacteria > Gemmatimonadota > Gemmatimonadetes > Gemmatimonadales > GWC2-71-9 > AG41. Next base: position 15,229 of record DATLVU010000003.1, on the reverse strand, counting down.
CTCGAGATCGCCGAGCCGGTGGGACAGCTGCATCGAGCCGATCGACCGGTAGACGAAGAGGAGGTTCGCGGTGGACCAGGTCACGGCGGTGAGCAGGAGCACTCCCGATATCAGCCGCGCAAAATCGCGCTCACCGATGTACGCGGCTCCGCCCGGGATGGTGGTCGCCCACGCGCGCTCGGCGACTTCGAGGGCGAGCCAACGGCCGCCGCCGAGCACCACCACGAGGAGCCCGATGCCCAGGACGAGCGCCCAGCGGCGGGCGGGGGGCTTCACGCGCGGTTGCGCTGCGCCGCTAGCCAGCTCTCTACTTCGGTCCGATAGGCCGCCAGCGCGGCCGGGGTCGCGGCTTCAAAGCGCAGGACCAGCACCGGTTGTGTGTTCGATGCCCGTAGCAGGCCCCAGCCTTCCGCGAACGTGATGCGCACGCCATCCAGCGTCGACACCGGGTATTTCGTCGCGAAGTGCTGCGCCGCGCGTTCCACGATCGCAAACTTCTGCTCGTCGGGGCACTCGACGCGCATCTCGGGCGTGGCGATCGTGGTGGGTAGGTCCGCGAGGAGCCGGGAGAGTGGCCCGCCGATCTCCGCCTGGTACCGGAGGAGGCGCGCGGCCGCGAACAAGGCATCGTCGAATCCGTACCAGTCGCCGCCGAAGAACATGTGCCCGCTCATTTCGCCGGCCAGGGGCGCCCGGGACTCTTTCATCTTCTGCTTGATGAGCGAGTGGCCGGTCTTCCACATGGTGGGCTTCAGGCCGACGCGTGCCAGCTCCCGCGGAAGGACCTCGGAGCATTTGACGTCGAAGATCACGGCGTGGCCCCCTCCCATGCGGCGCGCGAGGTCGCGACCGAGCAGCACGAGCAGCTGATCGCCGAACACGGGACGACCCTGCTCGTCCACCGCGCCGATCCGATCGCCGTCGCCATCGAAGGCGATGCCCAGCTCGGCTCCTTCGCGGCGCACGGCCGCCTGCAGGTCTCGCAGGTTCTCGGGCACGGTCGGGTCGGGGTGGTGATTGGGAAACCGCCCGTCAGATTCGCAAAAGAGCGGTATCACCTCCGCGCCGAGACGCCGCAACGTGTCGACGGCGATGACGCTCGCGACGCCGTTGCCGCAGTCCACGACCGTCTTCACCCGCCGCGGGAGCGGGCCGTTCCGCTCGACGATCGCGTCGCGATAGCGCGGCAGCACGGTGCGGTCCTGGCTGCGCCGGCCCCCCGGGCGCGTGGGTGTGCGGCCTTCCTCGATCAGGCGTCGCAATCCCTGGATCTCCGCCCCGTAAATCGGCTCGGGGCCGAGGACCAGCTTGAAGCCGTTGAACTCGGGAGGGTTGTGCGATCCAGTAACCTGGATGCCACCATCCACGTCGAGCGTGTGCGTCGCGAAGTAAAGGGCGGGTGTCGGGAGCTCGCCGACGTCCACGGCCACGCCGCCGGCGGCCGCGATGCCGGTCAGGACGCCGCCCGCATACTCCGCTCCGGAGGGCCGGTTGTCGCGTCCAACGGCGAGCTTGGGCGCGTGGCCCAGACGCTCCCATCCGACGGTCGCGAGGGCCTGGCCGATGGCGCGGGCGACGTCGACCGTGAGCTGGTCACCCACGGTGCCGCGGATGTCGTATTCGCGGAAGATGGCGGCGGGGAGCTTCACGAGGCCCGCCGGAGATCAGCGCCCGCTGGGCGCGGGGGGAGGCGGAGGCGACGGCGGCGCGGCGGCGCTCGTTGCCGGCCCCGCGTGCAGTCCCTCGCCCGTCGCTTTCGCGAGGTCGAGCAGCCGATTCGGACGAACGCCGAAGACGAGCAGTCCGGCCACGGATGCCGCGACGACCGCGGCTCCCAGGCGCCCGAGGCGCACGTCGGCGTGGGCCTGCTCGAACGGCTCCGGTTTCATGTACATCGCCATGATCACCGGGAGATAGTAGCCCGCCGAGACGACGCTCGTAAGGACGAGTACGACGGCGAGGAAGAGGCGGCCCGCATCGGCCGCCGCCACCAGGATGTACCACTTGCCGATGAACCCCGCCGTGCCGGGGAACCCGAGCAGCGACAGCATGCACACCGCCATGGCGAACGAGAGCCAGGGTCGCCGCTGCGCGAGTCCGGACAGGTCATCGATGCGAACCTCACGCTCTCCGTCCCGGCCGATGGCGGCGAGGAGGCCGAATGCCGCCAGGGTCGTGAGCGCGTAGGCCACCAGGTAGACGAGCAGCGCGCCGGCGCCCGCATTGCCGCCCACCGCGACGGCGACCAGGAGATACCCGGCGTGCGCGATCGACGAGTAGGCCAGCATGCGCTTGACGTTCCGCTGCGTCAGGGCGACGACATTGCCGGCCACCATGGTCGCCACCGCGAGCCAGCCCACGATATCATGCCACGCCGCGACGCCCGCGAACGCCTCGGTCAGGACCCGATACAGCGCGGCGAACGCCGCGGTCTTCACCGCGGTCGCCATGTACCCGGTGACCGGCGTGGGCGCGCCGTCATAGACATCCGGCGCCCACATGTGAAAGGGGACGGCGGCCACCTTGAATCCGAACCCGACCAACAGCAATCCCAATCCTGCGAGGAGCATGGGGCTGTTGGCGAGGCCGAGCGTTCGTACCTGGGTCCCGATCTGCGTGAGGCTCGTTGTCGCGGTGGCGCCGTAGACGAGGGCGATGCCGTACAGCAGAAACCCCGAGGCGAAGGCGCCGAGCAGGAAGTACTTCAGCGCGGCCTCGGCGGCGGCGGGACTGCGGCGATTAAACCCGGCCAGGACGTAGACCGAGACCGACATCAGCTCGAGGCCGAGGAACACCACCATAAGATCGTCGCCGCCCGCCATGAACATCAGGCCGAGCGTAGCGAACAGCAGCAGCACGTAATACTCGGGCGCGAGCAGCCGCTCGCGCTCCACGTAGTCGAACGACAAGACGACGGTCAGTCCGGCGGCGGCCAGCAGCAGCCAGTCGACCACGAGGCGAAAGTCGTCCAGGGCGACCATGACGGGCGCGCCAACCGGCCGTGCACCGTTCCACCACAGCCACCCCGCCGCCGCTGCCGTCGCCACAAGCGCCAGGAGCGCGAGCCACCCGACCACCCGCGAGTCGCGCGCCGTCTTGTGGCGCCACGCGGCGACCAGCAGGACCGCCATCGCCGCGACGGTGAGGACGAGCTCCGGAGCGAGCGCGCGCAGCAGGTCGGCCGGCAGCGACAGGTCGAGGCTCATCGGGTTGCCGTGAATGCGGCCGCGTTCAGGCGGACCGTTTGGACGAACTGGCGGGACGCGGGCTCGATGCGCCGCAGGATCGGTTGGGGGTATACGCCGATCCAGAGGATACAGGCGATCAACGGCACGAGCACGGTGATCTCCCGGAGCGACAGGTCGGGAAGCTTCTCGTTCGCTGATTTGTCGAGCGGATTATAGATCACCCGCTGCAGCGCGGGGAGCAGGTACATCGCGGCAATGATCACGCCCGTCGCCGCGATGAGGGCCGCCAGCGGATAGGAGCGGAACACTCCCACCAGCACGAGAAACTCGCCCACGAAACCGTTCGTCGCGGGGAGCCCGATGGACGAGAGCGAGACGATCGTCAGCACCGCGGCGAGCATCGGCACCACGCGCGCGATCCCCCCGAACGCTTCGATCAGGCGGGAGTGCCGCCGCTCGTACAGCATGCCGACCAGAAAGAACAGCGCGCCGGTCGAGATGCCGTGGTTGATCATCACCATCAGGGCGCCCTGGACGCTCTGCAGCGTCAACGCCCAGATGCCGAGCATCACGAATCCAAGATGCGCCACCGAGGAATACGCGATCAGCTTCTTGAAGTCGGGCTGCACCATCGCGACGAGACCGCCATACACGATCCCGATGAGCGCGAGCAGGACGACGATCTGCTGCACCGCGGGGTGCAGCGCAACGGCCGGAAACAGCGGCACCGCGAACCGCAGGAAGCCGTAAGTACCCATCTTGAGCAGGATGCCCGCCAGGATCACGGACCCCGCCGTCGGCGCCTCCACGTGCGCATCGGGCAGCCACGTGTGGAACGGGAACATTGGCACCTTGATAGCGAACGCGAGGGCAAACGCGCCGAACAGCCAGAAGGCGAGCGACCCGAGCCCGCCGATGTGGGAGACAAGGTGCGAGTACGCGAAGGAGTAGACGCCGGTTCGCTGCCCCACGACGCGGACGAGCACGAGGATCGCCGCCAGCATCAGCAGCGATCCGAAAAAAGTATAGATGAAGAACTTGATGGCCGCGTACAGCCGTCGCTCCCCGCCCCACACCCCGATGATGAAGTACATCGGGATGAGCATCAGCTCCCACATCACGTAGAACAGAAACAGATCGAGTGACACGAACACGCCGATCATGCCCGACGTGAGGACCAGCAGCAGCGAATAGAATCCGCGCTCGCGCGTGGTGATGTAGCTGTAGCTGCCGAGCACCGAGAGCGGGACCAGGAACGTGGTCAGGAGGACCATGAACAGCGAGATCCCGTCTACCCCGACCGTGTAATGGATTCCCCAGTTCTGAATCCAGGGCGCGTCGAGCATGAACTGCACGCCGCCTTCGGGCGTGAACATCCACCACAGGGGAACGGAGAGGCCGAACTCGATGAGGCTGGCGACGAGCGCCAGATGCTTGGCCCACCGCGTCGGGGCCAGCAGGACGCCGGCGCCCGCGATCAGGGGCCAGGCGATCAAGGCGGTGAGCACCCACTGACGGTACACGGCGCTACCTCAACGCGGCGACGAGGACGGCGAGGACACCGACGACGAACCCCACGACGTATACGCCGACCTCGCCGGTCTGCAGCCGGCTGCCGATCCAGCCGAGGGCCCGGGTCACGACGGCCGTCCCGTCCACCAGCAGGCCGTCGACAATCCGTACATCCACGATCTTCCAGAGGACTTCGCGCGACAGCCACATGATGGGTCGTACGAAGAGCGCGTCGTAGAGCTCGTCCACGTACCACTTTTTCCAGAGGATGCGTCCGAAGCCGGACTCGGGGGGAGCCAGCCGGGCGGGCACGAGCGTCTCCGGCCGGAGCAGACGGAGCGCACCCGCGATGCCGAGCATCGCGACGAGCACCGCGCCGACCACCAGCGCCCATTCCGTCGCATGGGGGACCTCGACCAGCGGGCTGAGCCGGCTCGCCACGCCGGTGACGGGCTCGAGCCAGCGCTCCAGCAAGGCGCCGCCCCCGAAGAGCGGCGGCACATTGAGCGCGCCGCCCGCCACGGTGAGCGCGCCCAGCACCACGAGCGGGCCCGTCATGCTCCACGGCGCTTCGTGGAGGTGCTCGCGCTCTCGCTCCCCAGTTCGGTTCGGACCGTGGAACGTGTAGAGCATGAGGCGGGTCATGTAGAACGCCGTGAGCAGGGCCGCGGCGAGCCCGAGGGCCCAAAACACGTACCACGCTGGTCGAACCGTCGCTTCGGCGAACGCCGCGCCGAGAATCTCGTCTTTCGAGAAGAATCCCGCGAAGGGCGGGATCCCGGCGATCGCGAGCGTCGCGATCCACATGAGGCTGAAGGTCCAGGGGAGATAGCGGGCCAGCCCGCCCATGTTGCGCATGTCCTGCGCGTCCTCGTGCGAGTGGGTGGCGTGGTAGGCCCGGTGCATCGCGTGGATGACGCTGCCCGAGCCGAGGAACAGCAGCGCCTTGAAGAACGCGTGCGTGGCCAGGTGGAAGATGCCGGCGGCATAAGCCCCCGTGCCGACGCCGACGAACATGTACCCGAGCTGCGAGACGGTCGAGTACGCGAGCACGCGCTTGATGTCCCATTGCTTGAGCGCGATGGTCGCCGCGAACAGCGCCGTGAGGGCGCCGACCCCCGCGACGGTCGCGCTCCCGATCGGCGAGAGCGCGAACAGCACGCCGCACCGCGCCACCAAGTAGACGCCCGCGGTGACCATCGTCGCCGCGTGGATCAGGGCCGAGACCGGCGTCGGACCCTGCATGGCATCCGGCAGCCAGGTGTACAGCGGAATCTGAGCCGACTTCCCGGTGCAGCCGAGGAACAGAAACAGCGTAATCGCCGTGATCAGCGCCCCCGCGGGGGCGAACGCGGCCGGGGCCTTGGCGAATACCGTCGCGAAATCGAGCGACCCCACGCGCCAGAAGATCAAGAACATCGCGACGAGGAAACCGAAGTCCCCGATCCGGTTCACGATGAACGCCTTCTTGCCCGCGTCGGCGTTGATCTTCTCGTTGAACCAGAACCCGATGAGCAGATACGAGCAGAGTCCCACGCCTTCCCAGCCCACGAACATCACCGGGAAGCTCGCGCCCAGCACGAGGATCAGCATGAAGAACACGAACAGGTTCAGATACGCGAAGTAGCGCGCGTACCCGGGGTCGTCGTGCATGTAGCCGACGCTGAAGACATGGATCAGCGCGCCGACGCCGGTGACGATGAGAATCATCACGGCCGAGAGCTGGTCGAGCTGGAGCGCGAAGGGAACCTGCAGCTCCCCTGCCGGGATCCAGTCCCAGTAGCGGAACACCAACGGGGCCGTCGCGTGTTGCGCCCCGAACTCGGCCACCGCGAGCGCGGCGGCGGCGAAGGCCAGCACGAGCGTCCCCACTCCCACGATCGACACCGCGCGCTTTGCGCCGGGCCGGGCAAGGGCGAGCGTGCCGTTGACGAGGAAGCCGAGCAGCGGCAGGGCCGGTACCACCCAGATCATCGACAGCGGGAGGGCGGGCATCAGCCCTTGAGGAGGTTGATGTTCTGCAGATTGAGCGTCTGCCGGTGGCGGAAGATCGCCAGCAGGATCGCCAGCCCCACCGCGGCTTCGGCCGCGGCCACGGCCATGACGAAGAAGACGAAGATCTGCCCGGCGACGCCGAGCTGCTGCGCGAGCGCTACGAACGTGAGGTTCACGGCGTTCAGCATGAGCTCAACGCACATGAAGATGACGATCGCATTGCGCCGCAGCAGCACGCCGGCGACGCCGAACGTGAACAGGACGGCGGAAACGCTGAGCGCGGGCGCGAGGAGCATTAGAGTTTGCGCTTGGCGAGCACGACGGCGCCGACGAGCGCCGCCAGGAGCAGGATGCTCGTGATCTCGAACGGCACGAGATACGTGCTGAACAACGGGCGGGCGACGGCCGCGACCATCCCCTGCTCCGCCGCCGCGCGCGCCATCGCGCCCGGGGGCAGCGTGAGCTGCTGCGGCGGCGCGCCGAACCGCAGGGCCAGGAGCTGCACCATCATGAGCCCGGCGAGCAGCACCCCCACGCCGAGTCCCCACGCGCCCTTGATGTCCGAGCGCGTGGCCCGGCCGATGTTGAGCAGCATGATGACGAACAGGAACAGGACCATGATGGCGCCGGCGTACACCAGCACCTGCAGCACGGCGATGAATTGCGCGTCCAGGAGCACGAACAGGCCGGCGAGCGCGAACAACGTCACCACGAGCCACAGCGCGCTCGAAACCGGGTTGCGTCGGGTGATGCACAGGAGCGCGCTGCCCATCGCGAGTCCCGCAAAGGCCCAGAAGACGATCAACGTCGGTGTCACGGCTATTCGCCCTTGGGGTCGGAAGGATCCCACAGGCTCGAGACCGGGTGCGTCTGGGCGCACAGCCGCTCGAGGTCGTACACGAACCGGTCCCGCGAAAACTCCGAGTTCTCGTAGTGCACGCCCACGTGGATCGCCTCTTCCGGACAGACCTCCTGGCAATAGCCGCAGAACACACACCGGAACTCGTCGATCTCGTAGATCAGCGGATACCGGTTCCCCTGCTCGTCCTCGCCGGGCACGAGCTTGATGCAATTCGCCGGGCAGATCTGGGGGCAGAGCCCGCACGCCACGCACTTCGCGCGTCCCTGCTCGTCGGTCAGCATGCGATGGGTGCCGCGCCAGCGCGGCGCGATGGCCCAGTCCGCCGTGCTCTTCTCCTCCGGGTACTGCATGGTGACTTTGGGCCGGAAAATGTGCTGCAGCGTCAGCAGCATCCCCTGCAGGGTGGCACGGACGTACGAGGCGCGAGCGCCCGGTCGCTTCATGACCTTCACGCCGATCGGCATCAGGCGCGCTCCTCGGCCGCCGAGCCGGACACGATGTGGCCCCGGTCGAGCACGAAGAACAGCGGAATCGCGAGCAGGAGGTTCACGCCGAACAGAGCGAGCGCAAAGCGGGAATCGTACGCCCAGCCCAGGCGTGCGTGCAGAACCCAGACGACCGTGGCGATCACACTGACGTACAGGAGCGCGAACGGCAGCATCACCTTCCACCCGAGGGCCATGAGCTGGTCGTAGCGGAAGCGAGGGAGCGTCCACCGCACCCAGATGAAGAAGAACAAAAAGAAGCCGGTCTTGACCAGAAAGGCCCCCAGCGTGGCGAGCGTCTTGACCACCGTCCACGGCGGCACGTTGTCCCACTGGGTGAACGGAATGTCGTAGCCGCCGAAGAAGAGCGTCGCCATCAGCGCGGACGCGGTCACCATGTTCGAGTACTCGGCGATATAGAACATCGAGAACTTCATCGCGCTGTATTCCGCGTGATAGCCGGCGATGAGCTCCGATTCCGCCTCGGGCAGATCGAACGGCAAGCGGTTGGTCTCCGCGAACGCCGCCACGATGAAGATGAAAAACGCGAGCGACAGCGGGAAGATGTTCCACGTCGCGAGCGACTGCGACTGCTTGGCGACGACCTCAGTGAGCGTCACGTTCCCGGCGAGCAGGAGCACGGCCACGGTGCTCATCCCGAGGGCGATTTCGTACGAGATCATCTGCGCGCTGGCGCGGAGCCCGCCGAGGAGCGCGTACTTGTTGTTCGAAGACCACCCGGCCAGTACGATGCCGTACACCCCGAGCGAGCCGAACGCGAGAATGTAGAGGAAGCCCACGGGCAGGTTGGCGACGACCATGTCCACATCGCCCCACGGGGTGGGTAATGGGGCGGCGAACGGAATCACCGCGAAGGTGAGGAGCGCCGGAACGAACGAAATCGCCGGCGCCAGCATGAACAACACCTTGTCCGCTTCGGCCGGGAGCGTCTCCTCTTTCACCAGGTTCTTGAGCCCGTCCGCGGCGGGCTGCAGCAGCCCCTGCGGCCCCACGCGATTCGGGCCGAGCCGGTCCTGCATCCACGCGCAGACCCGGCGCTCCAACCAGGTGAGGAACGCAATGCCGACCATGAGCGCCGTAAAGACAACGATGATCTTGATGATCGAGGTGATGAGGAAGAACGTCATGCCGGCACCAGCCCGCGCAGTCCGTCGACGGACGCGCTGAGCCGTTCGAACGCCTCGTCGGCGCTGGCGATCCGCTCGCCGCGCCCGGCGGCGGCGGCGAGCTCCGAGAACACCCACCAGGCGGGCCGCGCCATGCCCGGTGCCGGCTTGGCCTGGAAATAGCGCTGCGCCCGGCCGTCGCGGTTCACGAATGTGCCGTCTTCTTCGGCGACGTTCGCGATCGGCAAGACCACCGTCGCCGCGCGGGCGCCGTCGGGGAGCACCGTACCGACGTAGATGAGGGTGCCCGCCGTGCGCACCACCAGGTCGGGCTCATCGAGCACCAGCACGATGGCGGCGGACTCGGCGGCGGCGAGGGTCGCCGCGTAGTCGCGCGTGTAACCGAGCAGCTCGGCACCCTTCGCATTCGGCGCCCGCTCGGCGCGCAGGGCCAGGTTGGGAACGCCCGCGAGTGGGGCCTCCTCGCCCATCACGACCTGAAAGGCACCCCTCCAGTCGAGCCCGGTGAAGAGCTCCCGCGCCAGGAAGAGGGCCTCGGTCGACGCCTTCGGCGATACGAGTGCCACCGCACGCCCGCCGGCACCGCGCAGCAGCGTCGCGACCCGCTCGCAGGCCTCGTCCCAGTCGGCGGCATGGAGCTCGCCGTCCCGTTGCACGAGGGGCGCCTCGATGCGATCGCCGCGGTTCATCCAGCGATAGTTCATCCGCCCATGGTCGCAGATGAAGTAGCGGTTCACGTCGAGGTTCGGACGCGGGCGCACCCGGACCACGATGTTGTCGCGCGTGTCGAGCGTGACGTTGCATCCCTGCGAGCAGCCGGTGCAGATCGAGGCGGTCTTGTCGAGCTCCCATGCCCGCGCCTTGTGCAGGAAATCCTTGGAGAGGAGTGAGCCCACCGGGCAGAGATCGACCACGTTGCCCGCCCACGGGTGGTCGAGCCGTGCCTCGGGGTGAATGCCGATGAAGGCCCGGTCGCCCCGCTCGGAGACGTTGAGGACGGGCTCCTTCGCCACGTCTTCCATGAACCGCACGCAGCGCGTGCACAGGATGCAGCGGTTCGGGACGTACAGCACGTCGGGCCCGAAGTCTTCCACCGGGTTGAAGCGCTTCGCGTAATCCGGGCTGTAACGGGTGGCCGGGCGACCCTCCTGGAACGTGAAGTCCTGCAGCTCGCATTCTCCCGCTTGATCGCAGATGGGGCAATCGAGCGGGTGGTTGATCAGGAGCAGCTCGAGGACACCCATGCGGCCCTGTTTCGCCTGGGGGGACTGGGTGCGCACCACCATGCCCTCCGCCACCTGCGTGGCGCAGGCGATCTGCAGCTTCGGGGCCTTTTCGATCTCCACGAGGCACATGCGGCACACGCCCGCCACCGGCAGCCCCGGGTGATAGCAGTAGTGCGGCACGAGGACGCCCGCCTGCTTCGCGGCCTCGATGACCAGAGTCCCCTTCGGGACGCTCACCGGCGCCCCGTCGATGGTGAGATTGATCAGCTCGTCCGCCATCAGGCCACCATCACCGGCTTGCGCCGTCCCGCGATGTAATCCTCGAACTCGTTCTTGAAGCGCTTGATGCCGGACACGACCGGGGCGGCGCAGGAATCGGAGAGCACGCAGATGGTCTTGCCGGTCATGTTTTCGGAGAGATCAAGCAGGAGGTCGAGATCCGCCATCTTGCCCTGACCGGCGAGGATGCGCTCGAGGATCTTGGTCGTCCACGCCGTGCCTTCGCGGCACTGCGTGCACTGGGCGCAGGACTCATGCGCGTAGAACCGCGCCAGCCGCATGATCTGATAGACCATGTCGGCCGAATCGTCGAACACGATTACGCCGCCGGAACCCAACATCGAGCCTCTCTCCACGACGCCCTCGTAGTCGAGCAGGCAGCTCTCCGTTTCCTCGCGGTTCAGGATCGGGACCGACGAGCCTCCGGGAATGCATGCCTTGAGCGTGCGGCCGGAGCGCATCCCGCCACACAGCTCATACACGAGGTCCTTGAGCGGGAAGCCCATCGTGACCTCGTAGTTCCCCGGCTTCTGCACGTGACCGCACACGGAGAAGAGCTTGGTCCCCGTGCTCTTGGGGGAGGAGAGCGACAGACCCTTGTACCACGCGGCGCCCTGCTTGAGGATGGGGGGGACGGCGGCCAACGTCTCGACGTTGTTGATCGTGGTCGGCATGCCGAAGAGGCCCGCCGCGGCCGGAAATGGCGGCTTGATCCGCGGGTTCCCCCGCTTCCCCTCGATCGAATTCATGAGGGCCGTCTCTTCGCCACAGATGTAGGCGCCGGCTCCGCGGTGCAAATAGATCTTGATCGCGCCGAACACCTTGGCGGCGCTCGCCTCGGCGAGGGCCCGCTCCATATAGGTCCAGGGCTCCGTGAACTCGCCACGAATGTAGATGTAGACGACCTCGGCCTGGATCGCGTGGGCCGCGATCGCCGACCCCTCGAGGAGCGCGTGCGGCGTCCACCGCATGATCTCGCGATCCTTGAACGTCCCGGGCTCCGACTCGTCCGCGTTCACGCAGAGGTAGTGGGGCTTCTTCTTTTCCTTGGGCATGAACGACCACTTCAGGCCGGTCGGGAACCCGGCGCCCCCGCGGCCCCGCAGGCCGGATTCCTTCACGATGTCGATGACCTTCGCGGGCTCCATCGTGAGCGCCTGGGCGAGCATCTCGTACCCGCCGCGCTTGACCCAGCCCTTGTACGTGCGGGCGTCCGCGTCGCCGAAATACTTGGAGAGGACGACCGTCTCACGGGGGTGCGGCTTGTGTGGGTAGCCCATTAGAAATGTCCAATGTCGAATGTCCAACTCTCAATGTCCAATTGAACATTCAGCATTGGACATTCTACATTCGGCATTGGCTTCACTTGTATTTCCTCACCAATTCCGGAACCTTGTCCGGCGTCACCGACTCGATGAAGTCGTCGTCGACGAGCACCGGTGTCGCGAAGCCGCAGGCGCCGAGACATTCCACCTCGATCACGGTCCACTTCCCGTCGGGACTCGTCGCGCCCAGCTCCTTGGAGCCGGTGGTCTCGAGAAAGGCCTTCGCGACCGCTTCCGCTCCACAGATGTTGCATGGGGATGTCGTGCAGACCTGGACGAAGTGCTTCCCGACCGGATGCTGATGGTACATGGTGTAGAACGTCACGACGCCCTTCACGTAGGCGGGCGTGAGGCCGAGGACCTCCGCCACCTCCGCCATGTTGCGGTCGGAGATCCAGCCACGGGCCCGTTGCACGATCCACAGCGCCGGGAGCAACGCCGCCTGCTTCGTGGGATAGCGCGCGAGGATTTCGCCCAGCTGCTCCAGAACGGCTCCCGAGAAGACCGGGTCATACGCGTCGGTGCCCTCGGGCGTGGAGGAAGGGTGCGCCGTCACGCTCATCGATCCACCTCGCCCATCACGATGTCCACGGAAGCGTTGATCGCGATCAGGTCGCTCAAGAGATGCCCTTCCGCCATCTTCGGCAAGGCCGACAGGTTGATGAACGAAGGCGGCCGGATGCGCCACCGTACCGGTTTCGCGGTTCCGTCCGACACCAGATAGTTGCCCAGCTCCCCTTTGGGATTCTCGATCCCCACGTAGGCCTCACCCACGGGCGCCTTCACGCCTTCCATCACCTGCTTGAAGTGATAGATCATCGCCTCCATGTCGTTCATCGCGCGGGACTTGGGCGGCAGGATCATACGCGGGTTGTCGATGTTGATGGGCCCGTCGGGCAGGCGCTCGATCGCCTGCTCGAGGATCCGGTTCGACTGCCGGCATTCCTCGAAGCGCACGAGGTACCGATCGTACACATCGCCGTGCTCACCGACGACCACGTCGAAGTCGTACGTCTCGTAGCCGAGGTACGGGTTGTCCTTCCGGACGTCGTAGGGGACGCCGCTCGCGCGCAACATCGGGCCGGACAGCGAGTGGTTGATCGCTTCAGCGGGGGTGAGCGGGCCCACGCCCTGCGTGCGCCCGACCCAGACGGAATTGCGCGTGAGGACGCGGTCGACCTCGTCGAGCGTCTTCGGGAATGTCCGGGTGAAGTGTCGCAACCCCTCGATGAATCGGTCGGGAATGTCCGCCATCATCCCGCCCACCCGCGTCACGCTGGTGGTGAGCCGCGCGCCGGTCCATAACTCCTGGAGATTGTAGATCCGCTCGCGCTCCTGAAACGTCCAGAGGAACGGCGTGAACGCGCCGATGTCGATGGACGTGGTGCCGAGCCAGACCATGTGCGAGATGATCCGGCTCATCTCGCACGCGATCACCCGCAGCACGGTGCAGCGTGGGGTGATCTCGATGCCCATGAGCTTCTCCGCCGCGAGCGCGAACCCCACGTTGTTCGCCATAGGCGACAGGTAGTCGGTGCGGTCGGTGAGCGGGATGATCTGATTGTAGTGACGGTACTCGCCCAACTTCTCGAAGCCCGAATGTAGGTAACCGACGTGGGGGATCACCCGGACGACGGTCTCCCCGTCGAGCTCCACTACGAGCCGCAGCACGCCGTGGGTCGCCGGATGCTGGGGCCCGAGGTTGAGCAGCATGTGCTCGCTCGCGAGCCCCGGCTCCTCCGCGGCGGACTCCGGCGTAGCCCGTCCCTCTGCGACCCCGAGCGGCACGCGGGTGGGGTGCCCCTGGGCGTCGACACCCGGTGTGGCGAGATCGAGCTCGATCGTGCGTTTCGTCATTCCGAACCGGCGAGCTTGCCGCGTTCACCGCGGCGCAGCCGCTCCTTCATCTCCGGGGACAGCTCGCCGTACGCCTCCGCGATGGACAGCTCTTCCATGGAATAGTGGGCCTCCGGGTTCGCGGCCAGCGCCTGGCGCACCTGCTCCGCGCGACTGAACCGGCCACGCAGCGGAAAGTCCTTTCGCAGCGGATAGCCCTCGGCGTACGTCTCCCACATGAGAATGCGGCGCAAGTCGGGGTGCCCACGGAAGGTGATGCCGAACATGTCGAAGGTCTCACGCTCGAGCCAATCGGCTCCGCGCCACAGCGGGACCACGGAGTCGACCACGAGGTCGGCCTCGGCGTCGAGCTCGACCTTGACCCGGAGGTCGACCCGGCGCTCGAGCGAGCGAACGCTATAAACGACTTCGAGCGGGCGTTCCCGGTCGCGATACTCGACCGCGGTAATGTCCACGAGGTAGTCGTATCGCTGATCCGGCGTATCGCGCAGCCATGCGAGTACCTGGAGCAGGGCGTCGCGGCGCACATACACGATGGTGTCGCCGCACGACTCGAGCCCGCGGCCGATCGCGCTGCCGAAGGTCGCTCGGAGGGCGTCGACGGACGGATTCACGCCGAGCGGAATTGGTGGACGGAGTTGCCGAACGGCTCCGAGATCTCGTCGATCGTCTCGGGCGGGAGGCGCAATCCGCGCTCGTCGAGCGGCTGCTCGTCCCGGCGTCGCACCTGGTCGAACAGCGACTCGCCTTTGATCTTCTTGTGGAGCAGCAAGATCCCGTAGAGCAAGCCCTCGGGGCGCGGTGGACACCCGGGCACGTAGACGTCGACCGGGACGATCGTGTCGATCCCCTGCACCATCGCGTAATTGTCGAAGATCCCGCCGGTCGAGGCGCAGGCACCCATGGAGATGACCCACTTCGGCTGCGTCATCTGATCGTAGATCCGACGGATCACCGGGGCGAGCTTGAACGGGAGGCGGCCCGCACAGATGAGCACGTCCGCCTGCCGAGGCGAATAGGCCTGGCGCTCCATGCCGAAGCGCGCGAAGTCGAAGCGGCTGGCCGCCGTCGCCATGAACTCGATAGCGCAGCAAGCGGTGCCGAACGGCATCGGCCACAGCGAATTCGCGCGCGACGAGTTCACCGCCCAGTCGACCAGATCCTGGACCTTGGCGAGCAGATAGTTGGGATTCTGGCCCGCGACTTCCTTTGTTTCCATCACGTGCTTCATGTGCTCAGTCCCATTCCAGTGCACCCCGCTTCCAGATGTACACGTATCCAACCGCGAGAATGAACATGAACACGAGCATCTCCAACAGGAGGAAGCCCATGCTCGGCGCCCCCCCTCCTCC
>DATLVU010000002.1:0-11475 GCA_035577025.1 Gemmatimonadales bacterium | reverse complement strand
GCGAGATCGCGATCATGCGGCTGGTGGGGGCGACGAACGGCTTCATCCGACGGCCGTTCCTGCTGCAGGGGGCGATCAAGGGCATGCTCGGCGGCCTGATCGCGGTCGCGCTCTCGTACGGCGCCTATACGCTGATCAATCGGTGGCTCATCCAGGCGGCGTTCTTCTCGAAAGAACAGGCGGTCGCCATCGTCGGGTTCGGAACGCTGATTGGCTTTTTCGGAAGTGCGGCATCCGTAGGCCGGCATCTCCGCAGGGTATGACGCGTCGTTGGCGTCGCCTCCTCGTGGCGTCGGTCTTCTGGACGAGTAGTACCACCCTCCTCGCCGCACAACGTCCGGCTCCCTTCGACCAGCAGCTCCGGGACAATCAGCAGCGGTTAGAGAGTATTCGGCGCGAGCGGTCCGACGTGGAGCAGGAGCTGGAGCGCCTCCGCACCCAGGTCCACTCGCTCTCCGACGAGCTCGCGAACATCGAGCGCCAGAAAGAAACGACCAATCGCATCGTGAACGAGCTCGACCGGCAGATCAACAGCCTCTCCGATCAGCTCGACAAGACCACCGTGGACCTGCTGCTCGCCCAGAACGCGCTCGCCGAAAAGCGCGCGGTGCTCGAGCGCCGCGTGGTGGACATCTACAAGCGCGGCCCGTTATACGACTACCAGGTGCTGCTCGCCGCGGAGACCTTCGGCGATCTGCTGTCGCGCTATAAGTACCTCTTTCTGGTGAGCCAGCAGGATCGGCTGCTGGCCAACGACATGGCGAAACTGCAGCGGCGCATCGCGAAGGAGCGGCAAACGCTGGTGGACGCCCGGGACGCGCTGGGACGGCGGAAGAACGAGCGGACGCAAGAGCTGGAGCGTTACCTGACCCTGGAGCGGGAGCGGCAGACGTCGTTGAAGGAGACGCGGCGCAGCGCGCGCGAGGCGCAGCAGCGCCTATCGGAGCTCGAGCGCGACGAGAAGGGCCTGAACGACCGGATCGCGACGCTCGAGCGGGCCCGTCGCGAGGCCCTCGCCCGCGGCGCCGCGACCGCCGCTCCGGCGATCACCACCGCCGACCTGGGTCAGCTCGACTGGCCGGTGGAGGGGCGGATCCTCTATCAGTTCGGCACGGCGACGGGGCCGAACAACACGCGGATCCCGTGGCACGGCATCGGGATCGCCGCGCCGGCCGGCACCCCGGTCCGTGCGATCGCGAGTGGCACGGTGAGCCTCGCGGGGCCGATGGGCACGTACCTCACCTCGGTGCTCCTCGACCATGGCGGCGGCTATTACAGCTTCTACGGTTACCTGAGCGACGCGACCGTGAAGCCCGGCGAGCGGGTGTTCAAGGGACAGCTCATCGGTCACGTGGGCGGTGGCTCGAGCGAGCAGGGCTCACACCTGCACTTCGAGATTCGTGGGCAGGGGGGGATCGCGCTGGATCCGGTGAACTGGCTCAAGAGCCGGAAATAGAAAACGCCGGTGTCCGGGATCCGGTGTCCGGTGTCCGGGAAAGACCGAGCTACCGGACACCGAACACCGGATCCCGTACACCGGCTTCATTTCTCCCCCGCGACTCCGATCCGGCTCGGCTCGTCCTTCTTCCCTCGCTCCAGGGCCGCCTCCACCTGCGTGAACAGATCCTCGGGCCGGAGCACCTCGGAGTGTGGGAACGCCACCACGCCCGCAGTGAGGCTGGGCGCCTGGCCTCGACCGAGGTCGGGGAACGTGTGACGGACCAACAGCTGGCGGAGGCGCTCGACGAACCGGCGCGCGCCCTCGGCGTCCGTCTCGGGCAGCACCAGCGCAAACTCGTCGCCCCCGTAGCGCGCGACGAAATCCGGTGCGCGGATCTCGCGCTGCATCATCGCGCCGATCTCTCCCAGCACGCGGTCCCCGGCCTGTTGGCCGAGCCGCTCGTTCACGTCCCGCAACCGGTCCACGTCGATCACCACGAGGGCGAACTTCAGCGAGTATCGCCGGGCGCGCTCGAACTCGTCCCGCAAGCGCCGATCGAGGGCGTCGAGGCTCGCGCACCCGGTGAGGACGTCGGTGACGCCTGCGTTGATCTGGCGTCGATAAATCGCCGCCCGCCGCTCCTCGTTCTCGAGCACGCGCGCCGCGGCCTGCGCGATGGTGTTCGCGAACGCGACGTCCTGCGAGCGGAGCTCCGGGTCGCCCTGCACGGTCCGCAGGAAAAAGACGCCCGCGGCGCGCCCCTGGACGAACACCGGCAGCGCCACGGCCGACTGGACGTTGACCTCGATCTGCTGCTGGTCCCAACGTTTCCGGATCCCCGCGAACAGCGGATGCTCGTGGACGTCGTGGATCAGGACGGGCCGCTCGGTGCGGATCGCCTCCTGTATCTCCGGGTACCGCTCGAGCTCGACCCGGAGGTCGCGGATCGCGGGGTTCTCGTAGACGGCGACGACGCGTCCCTTGTCTTCGCCGGGGGCGGTGAGCACGAAGGAGCAATGGGTGAGGCCGAAGGCGTGGCCCACGCGCCGCACCAGCGTCTGAAAGATCTCGTCCGCCCGTAGCGCGGACGACACCTCCTGGAAAATGTCGAACAGCAGGTCGCGGGTGCGGAGCGCGTCCCGCGCCTCCTGCTGGTCAGAGCGCACCCGGAGATCGGCCTCGATCCGCGCGCGTAGCTCGCCGAAGTGCACGGGGCTCGCCATCGCGTCGCGCGCGCCGGCCTGGAGCGCCTCCGCTACCGCATCCGCACCGCCGTCCGCGAGCAACACCAGCACGGGTGCCCCGGCGAAACGTCCGGCCGTGGCGAGCTCACGGACGGCATCCACGAAACCCGGCTCCTTGGCGGCAACGGAGAACACGACGAGATCCGGGGGGTGCGGCTCTGCCCGCTCCGGGCCCGAGGGGGGGTACGCCGCTTCGGTGACCTGAAATCCTCCCCGCACGAGAAACCGCTCCAGGCCATCCGGACGGGCGGCAGGATCGCCGACGAGGAGGATGCGCTGCTGGGGATGGGAATGTTCCGGCAAAGGCCTGGCCGCGCGAGGGAGGGTGTCAAGCTATAGTTCACCCTATGGTACGGCAACCGCGACGGGTAGTGAGTGGGCGCTCCGGCGCCTGAGACCAGCCGCCAGCGGCGCCGCATGGTCGCGACCCAGCTCGCGAATCGCGGCGTCTACGATCGCCGCGTCCTCGCCGCCATGGCCTGGGTGCCGCGCGAATGGTTCCTGCCTCCGCACCTGGCCCGCGATGCGTATGACGACGGCCCGTTGCCGATCGGCAGTGGCCAAACGATCTCCCAACCGTTGATCGTCGCCCTCATGACGCAGGCGCTCGCTCCCCGGCGTGGCGATCGCGTCCTCGAAGTGGGCACCGGCTCGGGATATCAGACGGCGGTTCTCGCGCACCTCGGCGCCCGGGTGTTCACCGTCGAGCGACTCCCGGACCTCCTGGTCGAAGCCGAAGAGCGATTCCGCCGGCTCGGTCTCCACGGGATCGAAACGAAACTGGGGGACGGCGCGAGCGGCTGGCCCGAGCGGGCCCCGTTCGACGGGGTGATGGTGACCGCCGCGGCCCCGGGCGTGCCGCCGCCGCTCGCCGAGCAGCTCACCACCGGCGGCCGCCTGGTGATCCCGATTGGCGACCTCGTGACGCAGGAGCTGTTCATCATCGAGCGGCGTCCCACCGGGCTGACGGAGCGCCGGGCGGGCGGCGTCCGCTTCGTGCCGCTGATCTCCCGGCTCGCCTTCACCGAGGAGCCCTTGGTGTGACCGACGACGGCGAGTTGCTCGGCGCACACGTCTCGACCCTCGGCGGGCTGGCGCTCGCCCCGGCCCGGGGCGCGGCCATCGGCGCCACCGCCATGCAGGTGTTCACGAAGACGCCACAACAGTGGCGCGAGCCGGCGGTGAGCGCCGAGGAGATCACGGCATTCCGAGACGCACTGGTGGCCAACGGCATTCACGCCGTCGTGTCGCACGAGAGTTACCTCAATAATCTGGCCTCCCCGGACCCGGCGCTCCGCGACAAGAGCGCCCGGGCGTTCACGCGAGAGCTCGAGCGCTGTCGGGCCTTCGGGATCCCTTGGGTCGTGACGCACCCCGGGAACTACATGGACGAGCGCGCCGCCGGGCTGGCTCGCAACGCCCGCGGATACGCCGAGTGCCTGGCCGCCGTCCCCGGTGACGTGGGGCTGCTGATCGAGGGCACGGCGGGTGCGGGAACCGCGCTCGGGAGCACTTTCGGGGAGCTGCGGGCGCTCCGCGATGAGATTCCCCTCGCGCTCCGCGAGCGCGTGGCGTTTTGCCTTGACACGGCTCATCTGCACGCTGCGGGGTACGATGTGGTCGCCGGAATCGAGGCGGTATGGGAGCAGTTCGATCGGGAGGTGGGGCTCCCCCTCCTCAAGTGCTTGCACCTCAACGATTCCAAGGGGGCGGCCGGGTCTCGGCTCGACCGCCATGAATGGATCGGCGAGGGCACGGTGGGGCCCGGACCGTTTCGGCACATCATGCGGGACCCGCGATTCGCGCGGGTGATTAAGATTATCGAGACACCGAAGGGCGACGACCCGATCCACCACGACCGGCGGATGCTCAGGCGACTGCGCGCGTACGCGCGCAACGGTCGAAAGGCCCAAACCGTAGGCAGGGCGTGATCGCGCTGACGACGACGCGGAACCGCTGGACCCGCTACCTCGCCACCCTGCTCCTGGTGCTCCAGGGGCTCGCGGGCGGCGCGGTGTCTCTGGCGCACGCGTCCGAGCGGCTCACCGCCCCGGCCCACATCGAGGCGCAGCACGGATCGGCGTGCCTGGCGTTACACGACGAGCTGCGCTGCGCGCTGTGCCAATGGGCGGGGGCGCAAGCGGTGTCCCGCCCGACGAGCACGGCGCCCTTGTTCCAGTCGTCCGCCGTGGGGCGACCCACGGACCCTGACGCCGTGCCGGCGCGTCGCCCCGATGCCCGCTGCGCGCCCCCTCGAGCACCACCCACTCCCGTTTCCTGATCGAAGCGGCCGGCATTGCCGGGCCGCCGACCGATGGATCGTCGCGCCGCCGCTCAGCGGGGGTGCACGCTCGCAACAAGGGAACAGGAGATCCTCAAGGATGAATCGACATCATCGTTATGGCGTCGTGGCCGCATGCGCGGCCCTCGTCGTGCTGCCCATCCGGGTGTTCGCGCAGCAGCCCGTCGATCGTCGCACGGTGGACTCACTCGCCGCGGAGATTCGCGCACTTAAGACGCGGCTCGACAGCGTGCGCGCCCAGCTGGCGCGTCGCCCCGCTCCGGCGGCCGCCGTCGAGGCGCCAGCGGCGGACACGTCTCTCGCCGCGCTCCGCGCCGCGGCGGCGGCGGCCGCGGGTACGGACACCACTCAGGTGAAGGCCGACACGAGTGGTCGCACGAAGTTCGTCGGCCGGGAGCGCAGCCAGCCCCAGCTCAACCCCGAGATCAGCGCGACGGGCGACGTCCGAGCGGGCGCGCACGTCCCGGGCATCCAGCACGACAACTTCGATCCCCGCGAGTTCGAGGTAGGCTTCCAGTCGCCGCTCGATCCGTATTCCAGTACCAAGATCTTCGTGAGTCTCGAGAACGGAAACGTGAGCATCGAGGAGGGCTACGCCTATTGGACCGGGCTGCCCGGGCACATCCGCTTCGACATCGGGAAATTCCGCCAACAGTTCGGCGAGCTGAACCGCTGGCACCTCCACGCACTCCCGGAGACGGAGTATCCGCTGGCTCTGAAGACGTATCTCGGTGAAGACGGGCTGGCCGGCACGGGCATCTCGCTGTACCGCGCCTTTGGCGGCCTCGGTACGCACGAGCTGACCGCGCAGGTCACGCGGAGCGCGAGCGACGCCGAGCTCTTCGGGAACAGCGGACGACCGACCTATCTCATCCATCTGCTCAACTTCTGGCAGCTCACCCGCTCCACGTACGTACAGCTCGGTGGTACGGCGCTGTACGGAACGAACCCCGATTCCAGTCTCCGCACCAAGGTGGGCGGGCTCGACTTCCGGCTCACCTGGCGGCCGCCGTCACAGGCGCTCTACCGCGAATGGACGCTGCGGGGCGAGCTCTACGCGCTGCGCAAGGAGTACGCGGGCTCGGGCACCACGCGGTTGGGCTGGTATGCTGGAACCACGTACAAGCTCGGTCAGCGCTGGATCGTGGGCGCCCGCTATGACTACGTGGAAGACCCGCTGACCGGACTGATCACACGCCAGGCCATTCCTTCCCTCACGCTGTGGGAAAGCGAGTGGGTCGAGTTGCGCGCGCAGTACACCTGGGCGCAGGTCACCGGCCGCACGTCGACCGGCGATTTCGCTCTTCAAGCCGTTTGGGCAATCGGACCACACAAACACGAGACCTACTGACATGCTGCCAGTCATCGCTCTGCTGCTCGCGTTCCACACGCCCGACACGCTCCGGCCGCCTCGCGCGGCGGACAAGGTGAAGGTCGTCACGTCGCTCACGACGTATGCCGCGATCGCGCGGGAGATCGTCGGGGATCGCGGGGTCGTCAACTCGATCGCGACCGGCGACGAGAATCCGCACTACGTCCAGCCCAAGCCCAGCTTCGTCCCGATGCTGTCCTCCGCGGACGTCTTCGTTACGACGGGTCTCGACCTCGAGCTGTGGGTCCCCGCCCTGCTCGACAAAGCGAACAACCCCAAGGTGACCGAGGGCGGGCCCGGCTACGTGGCCGCCTACGCGGGGATGGATCTGTTGGACGTACCCACCAGCTACTCCCGCGCCCAAGGGGACATCCACGTGTACGGAAATCCGCACATCTGGACCGACCCTTTGAATGCGGTGCAGATCGCGCGCAACATTCTTACGGGCCTGAAGCGCGTCTCCCCCGAGAACGCGGACTACTTCACGCCCCGCGAGAAGGACTTCGAGGACCGCATGTATCAGGCCCTGTTCGGGGCGGAGCTCGTGAAGCTGCTCGGGGGACCCACGCTCTCCGATCTGGACCGGCAGGGCAAGCTGCTCGATTTCCTGAAGAGCAAGCAGTATCAGGGCGCGCCGCTGATCGACCGGTTGGGCGGCTGGCTGAAGGAGGCCATGCCGTTCCGCGGCAAGTCGGTCGCGTGCTACCACAAGGAGTGGGACTACTTCTCGCGGGAATTCGGCCTGCCGTGCGTGGACTACATCGAGCCGAAGCCCGGCATCCCGCCGACGCCGGGACATGTGCTCGAAGTCATCAACGAGATGCGTGAGCAGCACATCCAAGTACTGCTGTCCACGAATTACTATGACCACAGTCAGGTCGTCGAAGTCGCGCAGAAGACCGGGGCAAAGGCGGTGATCGTGCCGTCCAATACCGGCGGGCAGTCCGGCGTGAACACGTACTTCGATCTCATGAACCTGTGGGTCACAGAGCTCGGTCGCGCGTTCGCCACCGGCGGCACCACCGCCAACTGAGAGAGGTGAGATGAGCGGCATCCAATTGATGATCCCGCCCTTCGTGGCCTGCATGGTGCTCGTCGCCATGCTGTCCTACCTCGGCCTGCACGTCATCGCGCGCGAGGTCATCTTCGTGGATCTCTCGCTGGCGCAGATGGCCGCGTTGGGCGGCCTGTCGGCCCTGCTGATTCACGTGGAGGCGGACTCGACCTGGGCGTACGTGTTCGCGCTGCTCGCCACGGCGGTGGGCGCCCTGCTGTTCGCGCTCACGCGCACGTCCTCCCACGAGGGGCGGCGGGTCCCGCAGGAGGCGTTCATCGGCATCGTCTACGTGGTGGCCTCCGCGGCCGCCGTGCTCGTCGCCAACAAGGTACCAGGCGGCGGCGAGGCGATCGAGAAGACCCTCACCGGCAGCATCCTGTGGGTCACCTTCAAGCCCACAATCATCAAGCTCGCGGCGGTGTATGCCGCGCTCGGCGTGTTCCACTATCTCTTGCGTCATCGGTTCCTGACGATTTCGTTCCGTCCAGAGGAAGCCGAACGGCTGGGCTGGAAGATCAAGTGGTGGGACTTTCTGTTCTACCTGTCGTTCGGCGTCGTGATCACGCTGGCGGTTCCGGTCGCGGGCGTGTTGATGGTGTTCAGCTTCCTGGTGGTGCCCGCCGTGATCGCGTTTCTCTTCACCCGTGACATGAAGCGCCTGGCGTACATCTCGTGGAGCTCCGGGGCGCTGGCCTCCGTGCTGGGTCTCTGGCTCTCCCTCGCGGGGGATCTCCCCACCGGCCCGCTGATCGTGTGCATGTACGGCCTCGTCCTACTCGGCGCCGTCGTGGTGCGGAAGCTGGTGCGCGCGCCGGCGTGAGGAACGAGGTTCGGCGTCCCTTCAGCGTGCGGGCTCTGTGGCTCGCCGCGGCCGTTCTGCAGCTTGCGCTGCCGGGCACCGCCGCCTGGGCGGATGCGCGCCTCGATGCCGGGGAATCCCACGCCGTCGCGCACATCGAGTCCCACACTACCAGCAACTGTGTCCGGATTCATGCGCCGGACTGCGCCCTCTGCCATTTTCTCACCGCTCCCGCCGTCGCCAGTCGGGCGACGACGCTCCCGGTGGCCGGCGGGCATCAGCGGCTGCCGGGCCCCGCCGATCCCGGCGGACTACCGTACCGGCTCGCCCCACCCCATCCCCAACCCCGAGCCCCTCCCGAGCTCTCCTAGCGACGTCGCGCACTCGCGCACGCGTCGCCCGCACGTGACGCGACTCGCCTCGTCGTCCACCCTGTGGAAGACGCGCCGAGTCAATGCAACTCACTCACGTTCAGGGAGAGCGCATGAACTCGACGACATTGCACCATGCCGCGGCCATAGCCTGGCTCGCCGCGTGCCTCGTGGCCCGGCCGGCCCTCGCCTCTTCGGCGGCAGGTCCGCTGCACGACGAGGGCGACATCGGAGGATCAGTGGCTGACAGCGCCACCGCAACGCCATTACCAGGCGGCGAAGTGCGGATCCTGCGCGACGGGCGTACCGTCGCCACCGCCACCACGGACGCGTTCGGCCGTTATGTAGTACACAATCTGCCCGCGGGCTCGTATCACGTGGAGGTTCGGTACCTCGGGTATCGACCCGAGACCCAGGACGTCTCGGTGGGGGATACCGAAGGCCTCAGCCCGGCGAACTTTCGCTTGGTCCCCCTCCCGATCAACCTCTCGGCCGTCGAGGTCACGTCGACCGTGCCGCTCGCGGTGGACACGCGCACGGGCGACCAGGTCTTCAAGCAGAATGACTATCACGGCGCGCCCACGAACACGACGTCCCAGATCCTGCAGCAATCGATCGTCGGCGCG
Organism: Gemmatimonadales bacterium; assembly: GCA_035577025.1. Lineage (GTDB taxonomy): Bacteria > Gemmatimonadota > Gemmatimonadetes > Gemmatimonadales > GWC2-71-9 > AG41. The sequence continues at coordinate 2,263 of DATLVU010000002.1, read as the reverse complement.
GCGCGGGCGCCCACGGGCGAGGTCCACATCCGCGGCCAGCACGCCGAGTACACCTACTACGTGGATGGCGTCCCCGTGCCCGCCGGGATCTCAGGCAGCCTCAATGAGCTGTTCGACCCGCAGGTCGTGAATCAGATCGACTTCCAAACGGGCGGCTGGGACGCTGAGTACGGCAACAAGAACGCGGCCGTGGTCAACGTAACCACGCGCATTCCGTCGGGCGGGCTGCACCTCGATGCGTCCGGCTACGGCGGCTCGTTCTCCTCCAATGGGCAGGCGCTGAACGTGAGCACCAACGCCGGCAAGTTCGGGTTCTTCTTCTCCGGCGCGCGGCAAGGCACGGATATGCGACGCGAGCCGGTAGTATTCGACACGGCAACCCACACGGTCGAGAATTTTCACAACGACGGCACGGATCTCTTCGGCTTCGCCAAGGTGCAGTACGTCCCGTCCGACCGTGACGTCGTGAACCTCGACGTGAACCGCTCTCGGACGCGGTTCGCCGTCCCGTTCGATTCCGTCGAAGGCGTCATCGACGACCACCAACAGGACGTGAACGGCTTCGTGAACCTGGGCTGGCGCCATCGGTTCGAAGCCGCGATGTCATCCGGAGGCGGGTCGTCCGAGCTGTTCCTCGGCGCGTTCTTCCGCGATGGAAGCCTGAACTACAGGCCCGGTCTGACGGATTCGGCGACGTTCGTGTTCTCTCCCGACACTGCGCACTACATCCTCAGCGAAGACCGGAACTTCCATACCGCTGGACTCAAGCTGGACTACACCGCGACACCCCACCACGGGCTCGAGTTCAAGACCGGCGTGCTCGCCTCATACACGGGCGGGCGTGAGGACTTCTCCACGGTCACCAACGGCGGAAGCCCGGGGCCCGCGTCGCGTTCCGACTTGAAGGGAAGCGACGTGGGCATCTACGCCCAGACTGCGGTGGCGCCCTCGGACAAATGGGAGCTTCGCACCGGCGTGCGCTTCGACAACCACAATGCGCCGTTTGCGGGTAACCAGCATCAGGTGAGCCCACGGGTAAAGCTCAGCTTCTTCCCCGATCCGGCGAACACCTTCTGGGTCTATTACGGCCGGCTCTTTCTCCCCACCAACGTGGAGGACCTGCGGGCCATCACGAGCGATGCGCAGGGCGGCGTTGCGGCGGCCCCGACCCTTCCCGAGCGCGACGATTTCTACGAGGTGGGGTACGTACACCGCTTCCCGTTCGGGGTCGTCACGAAACTGTCGGCGTACCACAAGCGCAGCGCACCCGGCATCGACGACAACACGGTCCCGGGCTCGGCCATCGTTACATCCGTGAACATCGAGCACGTCCGGATCACCGGAATCGAAACCGTCGTGGAAATCCGACCGCCCGGCCCGGTTTCGGGGTATTTGAACATCGCACTGAACCACGCGTACGGATTTGGAACGATCACGGGAGGGTTCTTTCCTGCCCAGCCACCTTCGGGAACGTTCGATCTCGATCACGATCAGCGGTTGTCAGGGGTGGCGAGCGCCGTGTATTCGGCCCACGGCTTCTACCTATCCGCGACCGGGATCTACGGCAGCGGCCTGACGAACGGTGCGAGCCCCGACTCGACCTACGGCCCCGGGCTGTTCGACTTCAACAAGTCGATCAAGGTGGCGCCGAGCTTCATTCTGAGCGGCAGCGCGGGGTACGCCTTCGCATTCGGGGGCGTGGTCGTGCGACCGCAGATCTACGTCGAGAACGTGTTCGACAAACAATACCTGCTCAAGGGCGCGTTCTTCAGCGGCGCATCCGTGGGACGACCGCGCAGCGTGCAGCTGCGGCTGAATCTTGGAGCCTGAAAGGGGTGGGCGGACATGAACCGAGTGCCGGCAGTGTCTCTTCTTGCGTGGTGCCTCACGGGCATAGCGGCGTGCAGCAGCGAGCAGCCCGCGGCCCCGGCCGTGGCCTGCCACGCCGCGCAGGCGACGCAGGTCACGCTCGCGATCGGGGCGTACACGTCCATCGATCCGGCGTCGGATGTCGGGTGCACGACGTTCCCCGCGAACGCGTCCGCGGTCGACTCCGCTGAATACCTCGTGGTCGCACAGTCCACCGGTGGGGACCCTGGCGGCAGCGCGGCGTTCTCCCTGGTGGGTGTGACCCCCTTGCCGGCCGCACCGGCTACGGCTCCGATGATCGCGCCGTTCTCGTCCGGCTCGCGATCGGCGGCCGTCGCGTTCGATCAACTCCTCAGGAACGTGGGTCGAGCCCACGCTGCACGCCCGCGTCCGC
>DATLVU010000001.1:0-59130 GCA_035577025.1 Gemmatimonadales bacterium | reverse complement strand
GACCCCAAGAGCGCCGTGCTGCTCGTCAAGGCCGGGCACGCGAACACGTTCCTGGGCGACTACACCGCCGCGCGCGCCGACTACGACTCTGCCATGGCCGTGGGACGGGCAAACGAAAAGGCCGCCTTCGCTCCGTTCCGGGCCTACGTCAGCGTGTACGCCGGTGATCCCGCCGCGGGCATCGCGGAGCTCAATCGGCTCGTCGCGTCGGTGGACGGCATGGGCGTACCCGATCCCAAGGCGAACAAGGTCGCCGCGCTCACCAACGTTGTGATCATTGCGACGCACACCAAGAATCGGCCGGCCGCCGAGCGGGCCCTGAAGCAGCTCGAGCCGCTGCTGATGCAGCAGGCCGACGAGGCGGCGAACCCGGCATTCAAGCGGGGACAACAGGCGCAGATCGCCTACCTCGAAGGGTGGTGGGCCGCGCGCCGTGGCGATTACGCCGCCGCCCAGAAACAGGCGGACCGTATCAACCAGCTGCTCGCGCCGGACGCCAACCCGCGCAAGCTCGAGCCGATGCATCAGCTGGAGGGATTCATCGCGCTCTATCAGGGCAAATATCAGGACGCGGCCGCGCACTTCCAGAAGGGGAACCTGCTCGACCCCTACATCAAGTACCATTTCGCGGTCGCGACGGAAGGCGCGGGCGATGTGGCGCAGGCCAAGCAGATGTTCCGCGAAATTGCGGACTATAACTTCAATGCCCTTGGCTTCGCGCTCATCCGGAAGGACGCACAGCAAAAAGCCAGCGCCGGAACCTAGACGCGGAGGGTAGGACGCCCGATGGGATGGCGGTGCTGGACCTGCGACGCCAGGGCCAGTACCGCCTCCTCGCCCTGCGGCTTCCCGACGATCTGCAACCCCACCGGAAGCCCGTCCGGGTCGAGCCCGCACGGCACCGACGCCACCGGAAGGCCGGTGAGGCTCAGGACGAACGTGGGCGCGAGCCAATCCACGTACGTCTCCATCTTCTTGCCCGCCACGGTCTCCGGGTAGTTCTGCTCCACGGGGAAGGGCGGGACCGCCATACAAGGCGTGAGCAGATGGTCGAACCTCTGGAACAGCTCGCGGAAGACGTACCACACCCTGGTCCGTGCTGCTTCCGCCGCGCCCAGGTCGTACGTCGTGGTGGCGAGCCCGGCCCGGATGTTGCCCGCGACATTGGGGCCGAATTGATCCACCTTGTCGAGTCGCGGAAACATCTGCGCCACGAACCACAGCCCGCGTAACGCCAGGAAGGGCTTCCGCGCGAACGACAAATCGAGCTCGATCTCCTCGACGGTGACACCCAGGTCGCGGAGTCCCCGGACCGCGTTCCCGCACACCTTTTCGATCTCCGAGTCGATGCCGATCCTGGCGACGTCGCAGCAGTACGCCACGCGCAGATCGGTCGACACGCCCCGCGCCACCGCGGCCACGAAGTTGCGGCCATCCCGCGGCTGCGCGAGGGGCGATTGCGCGCTCGGCCCACTCACCGCCTGGAGCATCAGCGCCACGTCTTCGGCCGTGCGGGCGATGGGGCCCTCGACCTGGAGGGTGTCCCAGAGCCAGTCGGCCGGATAGGTCGGCACCAGGCCCACCGACGGCCGTAGCCCCACGACGCCGCAGAACGAGGCGGGGATGCGAAGCGAGCCGCCCAGGTCCGTGCCTTCGGCGAGCGCGATCATGCCCGTCGCGAGGCCGGCCGCCCCACCGCCGGTCGAGCCTCCGGCGGTGCGCGTCGGGTCCCACGGATTGCGCGTTCGTCCGAAGACATCATTGAACGTCGCGCCCCCGGCGGCGAATTCCGGGCAGTTCGTCTTGCCGAGGACGATGGCATCCGCCGCACGGAGTCGCTGCACCACCAGCGCGTCCTCGCTCGCGACGTGGTCCCGATACAGCGTGGAGCCGTAGGTGGTCCTCAGCCCCGCGACCGGCGTCACGTCCTTGATGCCGACGGGCAGGCCCGCGAGGAGGCCGACCTCGTCGCCGCGCACCAGCCGTCGCTCGAGCTCGTCCGCCTCGTCGAGCGCCCGAGGATTGAGCGTGACGACCGCGTTGACGGCGGGGTTGAACCGCTCCACGCGGGCGAGGCAGTCCTCGACGATCTCGACGGGGGAGATCTCCCGCGACCGGACGAGCCTGGCGAGCTCGCTCGCCGAGCGGTCGGCTAGATCTTCCATTCCCCGAGGAAGGCCACGGTGCGCGCGAACGCGGCCTCGCCTCCTTTGAATTTCCACGGGAAGCATCCGACGACGAGCCGTTTGTTCTGGAGCTCGGGTGCTTCGATCTCGCCCCCCAGGTTCTCGATGTGGATGCAGTCCTTCGGGAACAGGGCATTGTGCGTGAGCTGATACGCCGAGTCCGGGAACATCTTATCGACCCCCGCCTTGCCGCCGAACTTCTGCTCGGCCTTGGCGCGCACTTTGTCGCATTGCCCGTGCATGCCCTTCCCCAGGAACCGTCCGATCGGGAGGTTCATGGGGTGATCCGTCGACACGCAGTCCACACCCCAGACATGGACTTTTTTCTCGAGTAGCCAGGGCACCAGGTCGGGGTGCGCGCCGGGGTGGTAATGGTAGTAGCGCTCCTCATCGGGCGTGGACCCGAAGTCGGCGTACCTATGCCACCCGGTATGGAGCAGCAGGATGTCGCCCTGCTTCACCTGCACGCGCTTCTCGATCATCTGCGGCGTGTAGACCGCCAGCTCATCCATCTCGTCGCGCAGGTCCACGATCACTCCGGGACCACACAGCCACTCGAGTGGCAGCTCGTCGATGGTCTTGCCGGCGGTGACGAAATGCCGCGGCGCGTCGAGGTGCGTCCCCATGTGGTTCGAGGTCATGATGTATTGTGCGTTCACCCCGTGCTCGGCTTTGCGCTTGATGTACTTCACCTCGAACGGGGGATAGTAGGGCCAGAAGGAGCTGCGCTCGTTCAGGGGCTGCGACAGGTCATAAACCTTCATGGTACCTCCTAAATGGGAGCAGGGAGCGGGGAGCGGTTCCCTCCGAGCCGAAGCGCGACTCCTAGCCGGAGCGTACCGCTCCCTGCTCCCCGCTACCTTTCTCGGCTCTTTCAAACGCCCGCCCCAGCGCCCGCCGCGTCAGCACCGCGACGAGCCGACGCCGATACGCCGCGGACGCATGGATATCCGACGGCGGATCCACATCGCGGTTCGCGGCGGCGTCCGCCGCGGCTCGCAGCAGGTCGTCCGATCGACCCTGGTCCTTCAAGACCTTCCCGGCCTCGTTCGCCAGCACTGGCCCGTCGCCGACGCTCAAGCACGCGATGCGCGCGGCCCGGCATCGACCCTTCGCGTCGAGCGTCACGACGACCGCCACGCCGACGAGCGCATAATCGCCGTGCCGGCGGGCCACCTCGAGGAACGCGGTTCCCGTCCGCGGGGGCAGCGCCGGCAACACCACCTCGACAAGCAGCTCGCCTGGCTGGAGCGCCGTCTCGAGCATGCCCTTGAAGAAATCCGCGACGGCCATCGACCGCTCGCCGGCGGCGCTGCGGGCCCGGAAGCGCGCCTCGAGGGCCAGCGCGACCGCGGGCAGCTCCGCCGACGGGTCCGCGTGGGCGAGGCTCCCTCCCACGGTGCCGCGGTTCCGGATCTGGGGATGAGCGATCCAGGGCATGGCTTCCGCGAGGAGCGGCGCCGCGCGGGCGACCAGATCGCTCCGCTCGACGGCACGCTGGCGGGTCATCGCGCCGACGGCCAGGCCAGCTTCCTCGGAGCGGATGTAGGACAGATCGGCGGCACGGTTCAGGTCCACGAGCACCTGCGGACGAGCGAGACGGAAATTCATCGCGGGGATGAGACTTTGCCCGCCGGCAAGCGGTTTGGCCGTGTCGCCGTGCTCATCAAGGAGGGCCAGCGCCTCGTCCGCGGTACCGGGTGCGAAGTAATCGAAGGGGGCGGGTTTCATCGTGCTTGCTCGATCAACTCGAACAGCCGGTTGGGGCTGAGCGGGATTTCGCAAATCTCGAGCTTCCCATTCCGGTTTCCGAGAGCGTCCTCGACGGCCTGCGCAAACAGGGCGCCGGTCGGAATCGCGCCCGCTTCGCCCACGCCCTTGGCGCCTATGGGGTTCAAGGGAGACGGCGTCTCGCGATGCGCCGTTTCGACGTGCGGCACGTCTGTCGCCGTGGGGAGCAGATAGTCCATGAATGACGCGTTGAGGAGCTGACCTTCCTCGTCGTAGACGAGCTGCTCGTAGAACGCGTTGCCGATGCCGTGCGCCACCCCACCGTGGATCTGCCCATCCACGATCATCGGATTGATCACCCGGCCACAGTCGTGCACCACGACATAGCGCTTGATCTCGACCTGCGCCGTTTCCGGGTCTACATCAACGATCATCGCGTGCACGCCGCTCGCCGTGCTGCCGCGGTCGGGCCCGAAGTATGCCGTCGCCTCGAGGCCGGGCTCGGTGCCGGGCCTCACGGCGCCGCGCAGGGGGTTGGCCTTGAGTGCCAGCGCGCCGAGAGCGATCCCACGCGCCGGGTCCCCGCGCACTTGGACCTTCCCCCCGGCGAGCACGAGATCCTCCTTCGGTGCTTTGAGCTCGTGACTGGCGAGGTCGAGGATTTTCTCGCGCACGCGTGTGGCGGCCGCGTGACACGCACTCCCTGCCACGACGGCGCCGCGACTCGCGAACGTGCCGGTGCCCCAAGCAAACTCCCGGGTGTCACCCGTGATGACGCGCACGTCCGCCACGTCCACGCCCAGCACTTCCGCGACGATCTGCGCGAACGAAGTGAAGTGTCCCTGGCCCTGCGTCCCAACTCCGGTGGCGAGCCGCACCAGCCCACCCGGCTCGACCGTCACCCGTGCTCCTTCGTACGGCCCGATCCCTGTTCCCTCGACGTAGCACACGATCCCGATCCCGACGCAGCGGCCCGCGGCCCGAAGGCGGGGTTGTTCTTCGCGGATGAACCGCCGGTAGTCGATGAGCTCGAGCGCCTGGTCGAGCGCCGGCTCGTAGTCGCCGCTGTCGTAGGTGAGCGGCGCGGAGTCCTGGAACAGGATCTCGTTGTTGACAGGGAACTGGTCCCGCCGGAGCAGGTTGCGACGCCGGATCTCCGCGCGGTCGATCTCGAGCTCTTTCGCCGCGAAATCGAGCAGCCGCTCGATCACGAACACACCGTGCTGGCGCCCCGCGCCCCGCACGGGCGTCACGATCGTCTTGTTGGTGAAGATCGCGGTGAACTCGCTCTCGTAGTTGGGGATCTCGTAGGGGCCGAGCAGGGTGCATTGGCTGTTGATCGGCACGGTGAGCCCGTACGGGTCGTACGCTCCCGTGTCGTGCAGGAACACGTCACGCACACCGAGGACTTTGCCGTCCCGGTCCACCGCGATCTCTGCGTCGTGGATCTGACCGCGCTCCTGCGTGGTGGCGAAGAAGTTTTCCTGGCGGTCCTCTGTCCATTTCACGGGACGACCGAGGCGCATGGTCGCCCAGGGGACCAATACTTCCTCCGGGTAGTACATCATGATCTTCGGTCCGAACCCACCCCCGACGAACGGCGCGACGACGCGCACCTGCGATTGGAGCAGCCCGAGCAGTTGGGCGAGGCCATTGCGAATGGGGATCGGCGCCTGGGTGGTGTCCCACACTGTCAGCTCTTCGGCGCGCGGGTCCCATTGCGCCGCCACGGCGCGGTTCTCGATCGCCGCGGAGGCGCCGCGATCGTACCGGAAGCGGCGCTGGATCACGCGGTGGGCGCGCCGCTTGGCCTCGGCGTAGTCTCCTTTTCGCTGGATCGCGTGAGCCGCGACGTTCGACGGCAGGTGCTCGTGCACGCGCGGCGCGCCCTCGCGGAGTGCGTTCTCGAGGTCCACGACGGCCGGGAGCGGCTCCGCGTCCACGGTGATATCGTCGAGGGCGTCTTCGGCCAGATAGCGGCTCTCCGCGACGACCATGGCGATCGGCTCGCCGACGTGGCGCAGCTTGTCCCGGGCGAGCGGGACCTGCGTGCAGGCGTTGAAGACGAGGCCGGCGATCGGCGGGGGCGGCACGAGCAGCGGGCCCGGACGCCAGTAGTCACCGAGATCGGCCGCGGTGTACACGGCGACGACGCCCGGCCGGCCGCGGGCGGCGGTGGCGTCCACTCGCACGAGCCGGGCGTGCGCATGCTGACTCCGGAGAAACGCGACGTGAAGCATCCCCTCCAGCCGCACGTCGTCGACGAAGAGCGCGCGGCCCGTGAGGAGCCGCGCGTCCTCGTTGCGCCGTACGCGCTCACCGATCTGCCGTCGAGGCTCCATCACACGCCAACCGAACCGCCGCCACGATGTTCTGATAGCCGGTGCACCGGCAGAGATTCCCGGAGAGCGCTTCGCGGATCTCGCGCTCGTCGGGATGGGGATGATCCTGCAGGAACGGCACCAGAGTCATGAGAATCCCAGGCGTGCAGAACCCGCATTGCAGCCCGTGGGCTTCGTGGAACGCGGCCTGCAGGGGATGCAACGCAACGCCGTCCGAGAGCCCTTCGACGGTCGTGACTCCGTGCCCGTCCGCCTGGACCGCGAACATGAGACATGACCGAACGGCTTCGCCGTCCAGGAGCACCGTGCACGCGCCGCAGACACCGTGCTCGCACCCGACGTGAGTGCCGGTGAGGCCGAGATCGTTGCGGAGGAAGTCCGAGAGCAGCAGCCGCGGCTCGATCGAGCGTCGAACCGCGTCGCCGTTCACCGTCAGCTCGATCGCCGTCATCGACGCGCCCCCCCCCCGACGACGAACTCCCCGGGAATGGCGTATCCATCCCCCCGCCGGTGCGCGGCGATCGATGCGAGGTACTCGGCGTACGCCTCCGCGCGCGTGCGCTCGTCGAACCGAGAATAGGCGAGGGCCACGGGACCCCCGGCGAACGCGGCGCCGCAGGCGTCGTCGCCCGACTCGTACTCGAGCGTCGTCGACAGGCGCTCGACCGTCACGCCTTGGAAGCCCGCGGCTTCCAGGTTGAGCGCCAGAGCCTCACCGGTCCCGAGCTGGAAGAAGAGCGGACACACGTCGGACGCCACGCGACGCTCGACGATGGGGAAGATCTCCGCCCAGCCACAGCGATTTCTCGCCCCCCACACCGCCAGCGCGACGCGTCCGCCGGGGCGCAGCACGCGATGCACCTCGCGCAGCGCCTGCAGCGGGTCGGGCACGTACATCAGGCCGAGCGCGCACAGCACAACATCGAACGCCGCATCGGCCAGCTCGAGGCGCTCGGCGTCCATGCGCCGGGCGGTGACATGGGTGAACCCCCGCGTTTGGGCCGCGTTCTCGAGACCCCGCACCATCTCGTCGGAGATATCGGTCCCGAGGACCGAGCCCCGCGGGCCTACCGCCTCCGCGGCAGGCAGGGTGACGAGACCCGTGCCGCAGGCGACGTCGAGCACGCGCTCACCCGGATCCAGCGCCGCCAGCTGGAGCAACCGTCGCTGGGCGGGCTCGAGCTGTTTGGCCCAGAAGCGCTCGTAGTAGTCCGCCGCCTTGTCCCATCCGTAGCGTTGGACCCGGCGCTGCACGCGGGCGTCCATGATCACCGGGTGGTGGCGGTGATGTGGACCTCGCGGCGCAGCGGGACGGGGTTGGCGAAGTCGTCCCAATAGGAGCTGTAGCGCTCCGCCGTATCGAGGACGCGCAGCACGTCGGCTTCGGGCGCCGGGCTCTCGACTCGTACGATGTAGCGGATCTCGGTGTAGCCCGGTCGCACGTCGTCTGCGACTCCCAGCTCCCCGCGCGCGTCGTAGTCCGCCTGGACCTCGACCTCGAGTGCGTCGAGTGGTACGCGAAGGCGGGCGGCCCACATGCCGTAGCCGACGGCGAGGCAGGAGCCGAGCGCTGTCCGCCCGTACACGCCCGGATTGGGTGCGTCATTCGCGCCACCGTACGTCTCCGGTGCGCCCACCGTCAGCCGCCACGGACCGTCGACGACCTCGCACGCGAGCCCCGGGCCGAGCCGAACCTTCGTGACGGCGGTACCGCGAGCCACGGCGGGACGCAGCGTCACCGCTTTCACACTTCGCTCCAACACCTCTCGCACCCGTTCCGCGCCTTCCATAGATTCGTCCTCGCTTCTGGTTCCCAGAAGTTGTCTCACAAAGGGCGCGGCGGAAAGGAGTGTCGATGCGACGTCGTGAGGCACTCGCCAAGCTCACTGGCCGCGAGCAGTACGTCGACGATCTTCCGCTCGATGGCTTCCTCTGGGGCATGACCGTCCGGAGCCCGGCGCCGCGCGGCCGCGTGACCGCGGTGCGCTTCGCCAAGGACGTGGATTGGTCCCAGTTCGTCATCGTGGACCATCGTGACATCCCGGGGGCGAACGTGGTCGCCCTGATCGAAGAGGACCAGCCGGTGCTCGCGGCCGGGTATGTGCGACACGTTCACGAGCCGGTCCTGCTGGTGGCACACCCCTCGCGCGAAGCGGTGCGGCGGGCCGTCCGGGCGATCGACATCGTCGTGGCGCCCGAGCCGCCCGCCCTGGACTTTCGGCTCGCGCCGACTCCCGAGCAGATCCAGTACGGACCCGACAACGTCCTCAAGCAGCTGAAGATCGAGAAGGGCGACGTGGAGCGCGCGCTCGCCCACGCGCCCGTGATCGTCTCCGGCACGTATGAAACGGGCGCGCAGGAGCACGTCTATCTCGAGACGCAGGGCATGATCGCCCACCTCGACGGCGACGTGCTCGTGGTGAAGGGGTCGATGCAGTGCCCGTACTACGTCGTCAAGGCGTTGCAGCACGCGCTGGCGCGCGATGAGGCCCACGTGCGCGTGATCCAGACGCCCACGGGGGGCGGATTCGGCGGCAAGGAAGAATTCCCGTCACACATTGCGTTGCACGCCGCGCTCCTCGCGCTCAAGAGCGGGCGCGCCGTGAAGCTGATCTACGACCGCGGCGAGGACATGGCGGCCACCACCAAGCGGCACCCCGCGCTGGTACGCCACCGCACGGGTCTCGCGCGGGACGGCCGCCTGCTAGCGCAGGACATCGAGGTGGTGATCGACGGCGGGGCGTACGTGACGCTGTCGCCGGTGGTGCTCTCCCGCGCCATCATCCACGCCGCCGGACCCTACGCCTGCGATCACGTGCGGATCCACGGCCGGGCGATGTTCACGAACGCCGTGCCGTTCGGCGCGTTCCGCGGGTTCGGGGCGCCGCAGACGCAATTCGCCGGCGAGCGGCACATGGACGTCATCGCGCGGACGCTCGCGGTCGATCCCGTGGAGCTGCGACGCGTCAATCTCTTGAGGGACGGCCAGACCACCGCTACCGGTCAGGTGATCCGCGACGGTACCGATCGATTGGCCGTGATGGATCGTGCGCTGGCGCTTTCCCATTACCACGAGAAACGGGATGAGCACCCGGCATTCAACGCGACGAACGACGTGCGGCGCCGGGGCATGGGCCTGGCGATGTTCTACCACGGCGCGGGATTCACAGGCGGCGGCGAGGTGGCGCTCAAGTCACGCGTACGTGTGGCCGGGCGGGCGGACGGCGGCGTCGAGGTGCTGAGCGCCAACATCGAGATGGGCCAGGGCACCCTGACGGTGTTCACCGAGCTCGCGGCGGCGCGCCTGGGCCTCGACCCCGACGACGTGACGATCGCGCAGGCCGACACATCGCGTGTACCGAACAGCGGACCCACGGTTGCCTCGCGCACCACGATGATCGTGGGCAGCCTGGTCGAGCGCGCGGCCGACGACCTGCGCCGCCGCGTCGGCCTGGACTCCACGGCCCGCGGTCCGACCGTCAAACAGGCTATCGCCCGCTGGCACCGGGAGCATCCCGGCAAAGAGTTGTTCGGCGAGGCGAGCTACGAGAAGCCGCCCGGTATCGAATGGGACGACAAGTCGTATCGCGGCGACGCGTACGGCGCCTTCGCATGGGCCACCTATGTTGCCGAGGTCGAAGTGGACCTGCGAACGTGCGCCACACGCGTCATCGATTTCACGGCTGTGCAGGAAGTCGGCAAGGTGCTGAACCCCACGCTCGCCCGCGGTCAGGTGCAGGGGGGCGTGGTGCAAGGCATCGGCTGGGCACTCATGGAAGAGTGCAAGTGGCGTGAGGGCGCCATGGCCAACAACCAGCTCACCAACTACCTGATCCCTACGTCTGACGATGTTCCCGCGATCCGGGTCGACTTTCTCGAGAATCCTTACCCGCACGGCGCCGGGGGCGCCAAGGGCTTGGGCGAGCTGCCGATCGACGGACCCGCACCCGCGATCGTGAACGCCGTGGCGGCGGCGACGGGCGCGGATCCGCGGGTGATTCCGCTGACGACCGAAAGGTTGATGGAGCTAATGGAGAGTGTGGAATTCGGAGTGCGGAGTGCGGAGTGAACGCACTCTCAATCACTTTCACTTTGAACGGCGCATCGGTGAGGGTCGAGATCGATCCTGCCGACCGCCTGCTGGACACGCTCCGCTATCGGCTGGGGTTGACCGGCACGAAGGAGGGCTGCGGCGAGGGCGAGTGCGGCGCCTGCACCGTCTACCTCGACGGACTGCCCGTGAACTCGTGCCTCATCCCGACGTATCAGGTCCGCGATCGGCGCGTGGAGACGATCGAGTCGCTCGATCCCGGTGCGCTCGAGCCATTCGAGCGGTGCGGCGCTACGCAATGCGGCGCCTGCACGCCGGGCGTGGTGATGACGGCGTGGTGGGTCCACCAGCATTCGGAGTTCCTGCAGACGCACACGATCCGCGAGCTCATGGCGGGGAATCTTTGCCGGTGCACGGGATACGACGGCATCGTCGACGCCGTGGCTGATTCGCTGGGGAAGCGGTGAACGTTCTCCTACCCTCGACCCTCCCCGAAGCGCTCGACACGCTCGCGCACGACGCGGCAGTCGTTCCGATGGCGGGCGGAACAGACCTCCTGGTCCACTGGCCGGTGCGGATCGAGGCCCACGACCGCACCTACGTCGACCTCTCGCGCCTCGACGAGTTGAAGCCGCTCACCTGGAGGACGGACGAGCTCGTGCTCGGTGCACTGACGACCTATTGGGATGTGATCCAGGATGAGCGCGCCGGCCGCGAGTTCCCCCTGCTGGTGCATGCCGCGCGTCAGGTGGGGGCGATCCAGATCCAGGCGCGCGGCACGTGGGCGGGAAACATCGTGAACGCTTCGCCCGCCGCGGACGGCGTCCCCGTGCTGATGGCCTACGACGCCATCGTGGTCCTCCAGTCGCTGCGGGGACGTGAAGAAATCCCGCTCGACCGCTTCTACTCGGGCTACAAGGACATGCGGCGCCGCGCCGATCAGCTCGTCGTGGCAATCAGGATCCCTCGACGCCCTTACTCATTCCAGGTCTTCGAGAAGGTCGGCTCGCGGCGGGCCCAGGCGATCGCGAAGGTCGGCCTGGCGATCACCCACTCGAGCGCCGGATGGCGAGTAGTGGCGGCGAGCGTGGCGCCCACGATTCGCCGCTGCGCCACTATCGAGCGGCTGCTCGAAACCGGCGCGAAGGTCGTGTCCCCGGAGGATCTCTTCCCCGCCATAGGGACGGACGTCGCACCGATCGACGACATACGCTCGAGCGCCCACTATCGCACCAGGGTGATGGCGCGAGTGCTCCATCACGACCTGCGCGAGTTCTGGGGTCGCGAAGCGTGAGCGAGACTCGCCGCCCGGTGCACACGGCGTACGTCGGCGCGCACCTGTTCCATGCGGGGCTTCCCGCACACTGGGGCCAGCTCGCGCTCCAAGTGTTGCAGATGTACGCTCCCGACGCGGTCGAGCTCGCGGCCGTGCTCGGTCACCCGTGCGGCGCTGACCTGTACGGGCGTTTGACGGACAAGCTCGGACGCGAGCCGATCGAAGACCTGCGCATCGACTTCGAGGACGGTTTCGGTCAGCGGTCTGACGAAGAGGAAGACGACGCGGCGCGCACGAGCGCGGCGATGCTGGCCGGTGACGTCCTGCGAGGAACGGCTGCGGCCTCGTGCGGCATCCGCATCAAAGCGCTCGGAACCGAGCCCGAAAGTCGGGGCGCCCGGGGCGCCCGCACCCTCGACCTCTTCCTGACCACGCTGGTCGACGGGTGCGGCGGCACGCTCCCGGTGCCGTTCGCGGTAACATTGCCCAAGGTGGCGAGCGTCGAAGGAGTGAGCAGCCTTGTCCGGCAAGTCGAAGCGCTCGAGTCGCGCCTCGACCTCGACGCCGGGGCAGTCGCCATCGAGCTGATGGTCGAGACCCCGCAGGCGATCATCGCGCCGGACGGGCGCTGTCCGCTCCCCGATCTCGTCGCGGCGGCGCGCGGCCGCTGCCGGGGTGTGCATTTCGGCGTGTACGACTATTCGGCGGCGCTAGGGCTAGCGCCGGCGCAGCACGGCTTGCGCCACCCAGCCTGCGATCACGCGCGGCACATCATGCAGGTCGCGCTCGCCGGATCGGGCGTTGAGCTCTCGGCGGGCTCGACGAACGTCCTGCCAGTGCCACCGCACGAGAACGTCGTCCGAGCCTGGCGGCTGCACTTCGAGGACGTGCGACATGCCCTGATGAGCGGGTTCTACCACGGGTGGGATCTCCATCCCGCTCAGCTCGTGACGCGCTACGCGGCGGTGTTCACGTTTTTCCGAGAGGTGGCCGCACCTGCTGCAAACGTCCTCGAGGACCCGGCGGCGACCCGACTGCGCGCGGATCTACTGGAGCGAGCCCGCGACTGCGGTGCGATGTCCGCCGGGGATGCTACCTAAGCGGCGCCCCCGAGCGAATCCACTTCCCCAACAGCGCCCGCTCGTCAGCAGTCATGCCCGTCAGGTTTCCGAGCGGCATCGTCTGGGCGTCGACGGCGACCGCGAGAATGCGCGGGGCGCTGGCGCGGATCTGGTCCGGCGTGTCGAGCATAACGCCGAGCGGCGCCCCGGGCATGCCAGGCTGAGTCGGCACGCTCGAATGGCACGGCGCGCATCGGCGCGCCACGACCACCCTGACGTCGGCGAACGACGCGACGTCACCGGCGCCCATGGGCGAAGAGCGAGCGCGGGGAGCTGTCACGACCGCGAGCGCCACGAGCCCGAGCGCCGCCGCGGGCAGCAGCCAGGCGTTCTGCCGGCCTTGATTCCGCAGGTTGAACCAATGACGGGTACCCACGCCGATCACCGCGAGAGCCGCCAGTATCGCCCAGTTGAGCGGGTGGCCGTAGGTGGCCGGGTAGTGACTACTCACCATGATGAAAAGCACCGGCAGCGTGAGATAGTTGTTGTGCAAGGATCGGAGCGCGGCCTGCGTGCCGCGCGCGGCGTTGGGCGGTCGACCCTGGGCTAGCGCCGCCACCATCTCCTTCTGCGCCGGGATGATCACCATGAGCACGTTGGCCGCCATGATCGTGCCGATCGCGGCGCCGACGTGGATGTACGCCGCGCGCGGACTCAGCAGGCGGGTCAGCTCCCACGCGAGCGCGGTGCCGAGGAGGAAGAGCAGCGACGCGAGCGCGAGCGGCCGGCTGCCGAGCGTCGAACGACACAACGCGTCGTACACGAGCCAGCTCACCACCAGCGTCCCGATTCCGACAGCGATGCCGGCGATCGGAGACAGGTGCTCGCCACCGGGCTCGACGAGAAACGACGCGGCGCCGGCATAATAGATCAACACGAGGAGGAAGAAGCCCGTGACCCACGTGGCATAGGCTTCCCACTTGAACCAGTGGAGTGTGCCGGGCAGGCGCGGCGGAGCCACGGTGTACTTGACGACGCGATAGAATCCGCCGCCATGCACCGACCAGAGCTCACCCGCGACACCTGGCTCCGATCGGTCGTCAGGTGGAGCGAGCCGGCTGTTCAACCAATTGAAGTAGAACGAGGTGCCGATCCACGCGACACCCGTGATCACATGACTCCACCGGAGCGCGAGGTTGAGCCACTGGCCGAGATGGGCCTCCACTTCAGCTGCCGCGGTACGTGGTGTAGCCGAACGGGCTCACGAGCAGCGGCACGTGATAATGCTCGGCGTCACAAACGTCGAACATGATCTCGATGAAGGGGTGGAACGACGCGACACCTTGCGCCTTGAAATAGGCACCCGTGTCGAACCGCAGGCGATACGCGCCCGTGGGATTCTTGAGGTCATCTGGCAGGAGGTTCGCCACGCGGCCTGTGGCATCGGTGCGGGCCGTGGCGAGCTCTGTCCACGTCTCGCCGGTGCGACGCGCCAGGGAGACCGCGACGCCGCCCGCGGGCCGTCCCCGCGCGGTATCGAGCACGTGGGTCGTGATTGCCGTCATGAGGCCGCCAGTTTCTCGAGTCGGAGTCGTGTGATCCTCACCTGTTCCCCGGCCGCGATCCGAAGCTCCGTGGCCGGGTCGTTGCCGAGGCGGGCGCGCAGCGCGCCGAGCATGTCCGTCGCGCTCATGCCCGTGGCGCAGATCAGAAACACGTGGCCGAACCGCGCTTCGTACTCCCGATTGCCCTGTGCCAGCGCGGCCCGTGTCTGCTCATCCGCCCTGTTCATGCCCGCTTGCTCGTGTCGCGCCAAGGCATCGATTCCCCGATCCCCGATCCGCGGATGCCCGCCGAACGCCTCGAGCCAGTCATCTTTGCCAAGCGCCCACCATGCCCGCTCGGCTGCTTCGAAGAGCGCCGCGTCGCCCCCGAATGGTCGCGCCGCCAGCATGGCCTCGACCCAGCGGCGAGACGCACAGCAGCGGGTGAGCGCCGCACGGGCCGCGTTCCCCGACTGTCCGTTCAGGTATTCAGCGGGTCCGGCCGTCCCCACAGCCTCAGCCTCGCCACGCCGCCATCCGGGAAAATGTTCAGCCGCACATGCGTGACCGGAATGCGGGCCTGGCGCGGGATCGGCATCCGGTGGCGCGCGTTGGCCCGGAGCGTCGTACTCGGGACGAGCTCGCGCCAACTCGCGTCGTCACCCGGTCCCGCACCGCCCGCGATGTCGCAGCCCTCGAGGCTTGCGCTCTCCGGGAAATTGCCCTTGAAGTGTGTGGTGTCCAGATCGACGCGCTCGATCACGCCACGCCGGCCGAGCCGCAGCACCACCCAGTCGTGCCCGAGCCCGCGGCGCCGCCGTGTCTCCCAGCCATCGCCCATGTCTCGCGACCGGCCGGGCATGATCAGGTTCACGGGCTCGCTGAAGAACTGATCGCTCGTCGCGAGCGGCAAGCCGCCGTGCTCCACGGCCACGAGGTCCACGGTGCGTCCCGCCCGGAGGATCCGCTGCCAGTCGGGACGCGCCTCGCCCCACACACGCAGCCGGGCCACGCCCCCATCCGGGTAGATGTTGAGTCGCACATGCGTGCAGCGTGCCTGGCTCTCGACCGTGAACCGGTTCTCGGCGTGGCCGGTGAGCGGAGATCGGGCCAATACCTCCGTGAATGCACGATCCAACGTCCGGAGCTGTTTCTTGGCGACGGTACCGCTCAGCGACGCGCCGTCGACGGAACATGCCACCGGATGGTTGCCGCGGAAGTGGTTCGTATCGACCGTGATGGCGCGGATCGCCCCGGGGACACCGAGTTGGATGACGCACCAATCGTACCCGCCCCCGGCATCGCGCCGGCGGCGGGTTTCCCAGCCGTCCATCCATTTGCCGCGATCGGTGTACTTGCCCTCGATGAACTCGCCGCGGCCGGGAGCGAGAAGATTCTCCTTCGGCGCGAAGAATTCGTCGCTCGCGAAGAGCGCCTTACCGCCGAGCCGCGCGGAGGCGAGGTCGATCAGATTCTCGTGCATCACCTCTTCCATCTCCCTGTCACCCCTCCCGGAAACGCCCCCGCTTCGTAGACGCTCACCCCTCGCACGAACGTTTGCCTCACCACTCCCGAGAGCGTCATTCCCGCATACGGCGTGATCCGGTGCCGTTGACGCAGCTGCGCGGGATTCACGGTGAACAGCGCGTCGGGCTCGAACACGACGAGATCTGCGTCGCACCCGACTGCTATTCGGCCCTTGCCCTCGAGCCCGGCCAGGCGCGCCGGCGCTTCCGCGAGCCAACGAGCGAGGTCCGCCAGGCCGCGGCCCCGCGCGCGCGCCCCGGTCCATGTGGCGGCGAGCGACAGCTCGAGCGATGCCACGCCGCCCCAGGCGCGCAAGAAATCGCCTGACTCGATGCACTTGAGCGACGCGGGAGCGGGCGAGTGGTCGCTCGCCACCAGGTCGAGCGCCCCGTCGGCCAGGCCTCGCCACAATCGCTCCCTGGTGGCCCCATCGCGAATCGGCGGCGCGCACTTCCAGGCCGTTCCCCCGTCCACGATCTCCTCCGCGGCGAACGTGAGGTAGTGCGGGCACGTCTCCGCCGTCACGGGTTGACCGGCGCCGCGCGCCCCCTGCACCGCCTCGACCGTCGCCGCCGCCGAGACGTGCACAATGTGAACTCGGCAGCCCGTCTCGCGACAGAGCCGGAGCACCAGGTCCACGGCCTCCTGCTCCGCGGCGGCGGGCCGGGACGCGAGATACGTCGCGTACCGTCGGGGGTCGCTCGCGGACGAGGGCGCGGCCCGCGCGATCGGCCCGGGCAGCTCCGCGTGGACGAGCAAGGGGAGGCCCAGCGGCGCGATGCGCTGCATGGCGTCTCGAAGGTCTGACTCCCCGACGGCGGGAAACTCGTCGATCCCGGACGGCACGAGGAAGCACTTGAAACCGCGCGCGCCCGCCCGCGCGAGCGGACCGAGCTCATCGGCGTTCCCCGGGATCACGCCACTCCAGAAGGCATAGTCGACGCTCGCACGTCCCTCCGCGGCCCGCGCTTTCAGCTCGAGAGCGTCCACCGTCGTCGTCACCGGGATGTTGTTCAGCGGCATGTCCACGATCGTTGTGACCCCACCTGCCGCAGCGGCGCGCGTGGCGGTTTCAAACCCTTCCCACTCGGTGCGGCCCGGCTCGTTCACATGGACGTGCGTGTCGACCACGCCCGGGAGCAGGGCCGCGGTCACGACGTCGAAACGCCTGGCCGCGTCTGGCGCCGCCCCATGCTCCGTGACGGCGGTAATCACGCCGCCCGTGATCACGACGTCGGCGGCACCGACTCCCTGCGGAGTGGCGACTCTGGTGCTCGAGATTACGAGATCGGCTGGGGGCGGGGGGGGCGGGGGCATCGCGAGGTGACGATACGTCAGGCGGCGCGAGCGGCGCCAGATGGCTCGCCCGGACGCCGTTCTGACACGCGATCTCCTTGCGCCTCTCCCGGGCGGGCGGGAGAATGGTCGCATGCCATTTCCACTCGCGATTGTTCTCGCAGCGCAGACCCCGTTTGCGTTGCAGCCCTGTCCCCTTCCGGCAATCGATGGCACCGCGCGCTGCGGTACGTACTGGGTGTACGAGGATCGCGCCCGCGGCGCGGGTCGCAAGATCCCGCTCAAGGTGATCATACTGCCCGCGCGCCGTCCGCCCAGCGCGCCCGATCCGATGCTCGTCGTATCACCGGGAGGGCCGGGAACCACGAACAGCGAGACGGGCGTGGCACTGGCGTCGGTGGCGGCCTGGCGGGACAGTCGGGACGTCGTGCTCGTTGACCTGCGCGGCACGAGCGGGCCCAATCGGCTCGATTGCCGCATGCCCGGCTCCGACGACCATCCCGAGGGCTATCTCGCGACGCTGTTCCCAACCGCGGCGATTCGCACGTGTCGCGATGCGCTGTCCAAGCGGGCCGATCTGCGCCTCTACAATACGATGCTCGCCGTCGACGACGTCGATGAAGTGCGGGCCGCGCTCGGCTACGAGAAGGTGAACCTGTGGGGCGCGTCCTGGGGAACGCGCGCGGTGCTCATCTATCTGCGGCGTCACCCGGAGGCGGTCCGTAGCGCGATCATCGAGGGTGTCGCGCCGGTCTCCTTCAAGAACCCGCTCCCGCACGCGCGCTCGGCGCAGGGCGCCATTGACTCGCTGTTTCGAGAGTGCGAGCGCCAGGCAGCCTGTCATGCGGCGTTCCCCGATCCGAGCCGCGAGCTCGCGGCCGTGGTCGAGCGGCTGAAACAGCGTCCGGCGGACGTCACCATCCCGGACTCTGCCGCGGGCGCGCCGATCACCGCCCGCCTGACGTGGCAGCAGTTCGCCGAGGCACTGCGTGTGATGACCTACAATCTCGCGACGGCACGCCGAGTGCCGATGGTGGTGCACCAGGCGTACCCTCGGCGACCTCACATCCTTCGTGCGAACCGGCATCGCCTCGAATCGCGGGCTCCGCAGGATCCTGCGTCTCGGCTTCCTGCTCTCCGTGACGTGTACCGAGGACGTACCGCGCATCGCCCCCGACGAAATCGAGCGCGAAACCGCCGGGACATACCTGGGCGACTCGCGTGTGCGGGAGCAGATCGCCGCATGTGCGGAGTGGCCGCACGGACCGCTGCCCCCAGGCTACGGGGACCCGGTGCGCTCCGACGTCCCCGTCTTCCTTCTCTCGGGCAACGTCGATCCGGTCGCGCCGTCGTATTTTGCGGCCGACGCCGCGCGATATCTGTCACACAGCATCCACGTCATCGCCCCCGGCGCGCACGTGCCGACCGGTCCGTGTATCGACTCGATGGAGCGCGCGTTCCTCGATGCGGCATCCCCCGCCGCAGTCGACACGAGCTGCGTGGGGACGATGGCGCTCCCAGCCTTCGTCACGAAGGATTCGATCTCCTAAACGCGACGCTCCATCAAGCGGGCCGATCGAACAGCTGCCGGATACGATCGGCCTCCATTAGGAACTGATCGAGCGCCTCGGTCGGCGGAAGGCCACCCTCCCGCCACCAGAGGAGCTCCTTCCCCGCCCCCGCCACGTGCAGCTCGACCTCGCGCTCGACGCTGTGCCGGAGCTCGGGAGTAAACAGCGCGCGGATCGCCGCTTCGTTCGACCCCTGGAGGCGGTACGCATCCGAGAACTGCGGCGTGTCGACGAAGTCGATGTCCTGGCCGCCGAACCAGGCCGCCACCTTGGCCGCGAAGCCCTCTGGCGTCAACATGAACTGAGGCAGGTCGCGCGTGGTGGGCCAGAGCACGGCGCCGATCACGTGCCGGTGGGCACTCCTCCCCGACCCCGTGGTCCAGCAGTACTCGAACATCGTGTACTGCACGTCATCTCGTTCACCGGTGATCGTGTAGCTCCACTTGCGGGCGTGGCCCTGCTCCAACACCGGACACGTTGCGGTATGGCGCGCTTCCTCGCCGGGCCGGTCGTGCTCGAAGCGGAGCCCTCGCGCCATGCAGTGCTCCGAGTACTCCCGGGTGCGGCGACGGTCGACGGCGCGCGCGTACAGGAACTGCCCACCCACGAGCATGACGGCCACCCCGATGAAGATCAGGGGCATGCTTTGCGACGGGATGAAGTCCATGGTCCCACATGGTACGGGAAATCGGGGTACCTTGATAGCAACCCCGTGAAGCAATTCAACGCGCCGGCCGTAGGGGTGTCGGAATTGAAGGGTCTGAATCGTCGTGTTAATGGGTGAGGAGGCCTACCGGAGCCCACGGTTTCCTGACAGCCCGGCCCCCTTCCCCAGACCGCAAACCATTCGGATAATTTTCGGGTCCTATGAAACTCTCTGAAACGTCGATTCGGCGTCCGGTGCTGGCCAGCATGATCTCGGCCGCCCTCGTGCTATTCGGTGTCATCGGCTACACCCGGCTGTCGGTGCGGGAGCTCCCGGACATCGATCCTCCGGTCATCTCGGTGTCGACCACGCTACCGGGCGCCAACGCGCAGGTGGTGGAAACAGCGGTGACCGATGTGCTCGAAGAGGAGCTGTCCACGATCCAGGGCCTGCGCACGCTCTCGAGCTCCTCGGCGGAAGAGAACAGCGACATCACCCTGGAGTTCAACCTCGACCGGCCCGTCGACGTCGCCGCGCAGGACGTACGCGACAAGGTTTCGCGGGTCCGCGGGCGGCTTCCGGTCGATGTGCTCGAGCCCGTGATCGCGAAGCAATCAGCCGACGCGCAACCATTCTTCTGGCTGGCGCTCAGTAGCGACAACTACGACCTCATGCAGCTCTCCGACGTCGCCGATCGGCTCGTGAAGGCGCGACTGCAGAGCCTCCCGGGCGTCGGCAGCGCCGGCATCTTCGGGGAGCGGCGCTACTCGATGCGGGTGTGGGTGGAGCCCGACGCTCTGTCGGCCCGCGGGCTCACCGTGCAAGACGTCGAGAACGCGATCGTGTCGCGCAACGTCGAAATCCCCGCGGGCCGGATCGAATCGACCCGGCGCGAGTTCTCGGTTCGCTCGCTGGGCGAGCTCAAGACGCCGCGGGAATTCGGTGAGTTGGCTGTCGCCAGCCAGGGCACTCAGCTCGTGAAGCTCAAGGATGTCGCGCGGGTCGAGCTGGGGCCTGAGGACGATCGGTCGATCTTCCGCTACAACGGGTCGCCGTCCGTCGCGATCGGCGTGGTCCGGCAGTCCAAGGCGAACTTGATCGACGTCGCGCGCAACATTCGCGAAGCGCTGCCCAGCATCCAGCAGACCTTGCCGTCGGGCGTAAAGCTCCAGGCCGCATACGACGGATCGCAGTTCGTCACGCACTCGATCAACGATGCGCGTCTTACGTTGCTCATCGCGGCGATCCTCGTGGTGTTGATCATCTTCGTCTTCCTGCGCAACCTGCGGGCAACGGTGATCCCCGGGCTCGCGATCCCGGCGTCGATCGTGGCGACGTTCGCGATCATGTATTTCCTCGGCTTCTCCATCAACAACTTCACGCTGCTCGCGCTCACGATCGCCATCGGCATCGTGGTGGACGACGCGATCATCGTGCTGGAGAACGCCTTCCGGCACCAGGAGGAGCTGCGCGAAGCGCCGGAGCTGGCTGCGGTGAACGGCACCAACGAGATCGGGTTCGCGGTAATCGCGACGACGATCGCCCTCGTCGCGGTATTCACACCACTGGGATTCCTGCGTGGCACCGCAGGCCGACTCCTCAGCGAGTTTGGCATCGCCGTGGCTGGCGCCGTGGTCATCTCGGGGTTCGTGGCGCTCACGTTGACCCCGATGCTCTGCGCCAAGATCCTCCGCATGTCGCATTCGCATGGTCAGCTGTTCCAGATGTTCGAGCGCGGCTTCAACGCGCTGGCGGAGCGGTACGCTGGGCTGCTCAGGCGAGCGGTCAACCACCGCGTCGCGGTGCTGCTCGGGACGCTGGCGGTGGTGACGGTGTCGGTTTTCGTATTCCTTCTCTTCCCGCCCACTCGCCTGCAGAACGAGCTGATCCCCGAGGACGATCGTGGGTTCTTCCTCGTGGTGGTGCGTGGTCCTGAAGGTGCGTCGCTCCCCTACACTGATGGCTACGTGCGGCAGGTCGAGCAAATCATCGGCCATACTCCCGATGTCAACGGGTACTTCACGATCGTCGGCGGGTTCGCCGGAGGGGTGAACAGCGCGTTCATCGGCGTCATCCTCAAGGACTTTGCCGAGCGCCATACGAGCGTCCAGCAAATGATCGGAGGGCTGTTCCCCCAGCTCATGGGGATCTCCGGCGTTTTGGCGTTCCCGTACGCTCCCGGAGCAATCGGGTTTTCGCAACCGATCCAGTACGTCGTGCAAAATCAGGATTTCGCGAAGCTCCAGCAGATCATGGGACCGTTCGTGCAGCGCGCGCAGGCGGTCAAGGGCCTCGTGAACGTCCAGACCGATCTCTACGTGAACAAGCCGGAGCTGCGGGTCACGTTCGATCGCGATCGCGCCGAGGATTTGGGCGTTCCGGTGCGCGACGTCGCCTCGGCGCTCCAGACGTTCCTCGGCGGCCGCCGGGTCAGCACATTCACGCGCAACGACAAGCTGTACTACGTGATGGTGCAGCTCGATCCCAAGGATCGCGCGACGCCGAGCGACATGCGGGGGATCTACCTCCGCGGCAAGGGTGGGCAGCTGGTCCAGCTCGACGCCCTCGCCAACGTCCAAGAAGGCGTGGGCCCGAGGCAGATCAACCACTTCAATCGCGTGCCGTCCTTCACGCTGTCGGCGTCGCTCATGCCGGGGTTGGCGCAAGGCGAGGCCCTCGACTCACTCGATGGCGTGGCGCGCCAGGTGTTGCCGCCCGGAAGCACGACCGCGCTCGCGGGCGAGTCCCGGGAGTTCCGCGAGAGTGCTGGCGCGTTGTACTTCGCGTTCGGCGTCGCGCTGCTCGTTGTATTCATGGTGCTGGCATCACAGTTCGAGTCGATGGTGCACCCCTGGACCGTGCTCCTGGCGGTGCCGCTCGCGATTACCGGGGCGCTGGCGACCCTGAAGCTCGTGGCGGTGCTGCAGCCGACGCTTGTGGGGCGCCTGCTCCACTTCTCCGGCGCCACGATCAATCTGTACAGTGAAATCGGCATGATCTTGCTGATCGGCTTGGTGAGTAAGAACTCGATTCTGCTCGTCGAGTACACCAACCAGCTGAAGGCGCGCGGGCTCGACACCGTCTCGGCCGTTCTCGAGGCCGGTCGGATTCGGCTGCGCCCGATTCTCATGACCTCGGTAGCGACGATCATGGGCGCGGTACCGGTCGCGTGGGGAGTGGGAGCCGGCTCGGCAGCCCGCAGGCCGCTTGGATACGCGATTGTCGGCGGCGTGTTCTTCTCGACGGCCCTGACGCTGTTCGTCGTGCCCGTCGCGTACCTCGTGTTGCCATCGGTGGTTGCATGGCTCGCGAACCTGTTCCGTCGGCTGTGGCGCCTGGTGTTCCGTAGGCGCGAGCAAGTACCGGTGGAGGCCGACTGATGCTGGTGCTCCTTGCGGCACTCCAGTTCCAGCTGCAGGCTCCGTCGTTGACAGCCGCGCGGGGCGATTCGTTCCCGACGGTGACGTTGACCGAGGCACTGCGGCAGGCCACCGGGCTCGATCCGAGCTATGTCGCGGCGGTGGGACAGGTAGACAACGCCAGGTGGGCGCGCCGCGCCGCGTTCAGCACATTCCTGCTCCCCGCGGTGGCAGTCGAGACCGATGCGACGAAGAACCTGCCCGCGTTCTTCAACTTCGGAACCCTGCGGCCCGAGTCATACGCCGTCTCTGCGCAGGTGACGGCACGGTTCGACCTGTTTACGGGTGGACAGAAGGTCGCGGAGCTTACGCGCTCCGCGGCTGTGCTCGACGCAGCCCATGCCGGGGAGCTCCAGGCGCGATTCAACGCCGCCTTCTCAACCGAGGCGACGTACTACGCCGTGGTCTCGGATGCCGAGCTCTTGCGCGTCGCGCGAGAGCGGGCGCAGCGCGCGGAGCAGCAGCTGGGGGTGGCCCGCGCGCGGGTCGTGTCGGGTGCGGCGGTGCAGACGGACTCACTGCAGCTGCGCCTCGAGCTGAGCAAGGCGCAGGTGGGGCTGTTGCTGCAGCAGACCGCCTTACGTGTGGCGCGCTTGTCGCTTGGGAGCCGGATCGGCGCGGTCGGGCCGGTGGACGCGGTGCCGCTGGATAGCACCCTGCCCGCGACGCCGCCGCTGACGCTCGATGCCGCGGTGGAGGAGGCGGCGAACCAGGGGCCGTCCTACCGGCAGGCGCGCGCGCTGGAGCGGGCGGCTGCCGCGGTGTTCCGGGGCCGGCTGGGCACATACCTGCCCCACGTCAGCTTGACGGGGGTCGGGATCGGGTACTCGAACAGCTTCTATCCGAAAGCCGCGAAGTTCACCCAGCTGACGCTCACGGTCACGCTCCCGATCTGGGACAACTTCCAGCGCCAGACTTTCATCAGCCAGGCGCGGGTGAGCCGGGATATCTTTCGAGCGGAGCGCGATTCGGCCGAGCGCTCGATTCGTCGCGACGTGACTGCCGCCTACGACGGCTATGTGACGGCGCGCGCCGCCGCCGACATCGCCGCTCAGGCCGTGGCGGTCGCCCGGGAGTCCTACCGGGTCCAGCAAAGCCGCTACAAAGCGGGCGCGTCCACCATCCTCGACCTTCTGAAGGCGCAGTCCGATCTCGACGACGCCGAATCCGGGCTGGTAGCGGCACGCTACGCGGCGCGATTGGCGCTTGCCGGTCTCGAAACGATTATTGGCCGGCGGCTATTTCCCGAACAGGAATACCGGTGAGCTTCATGATCACGACTCGTAATGCGGTTTGGATGCTGGCGGCGCTCGCACTCGCGGCAACAGCCTGCAAGAAGGGGAAGGCTGGCGCCGCCGCGGCGGCCGGTGGCGGAGCCGGAGGACCCCCGATGGGCATGCCCGTTGAGGTCGTCGTTGCCCGCACGGACACCGTGCGCGACGAGATCGCCGCGACCGGACAGATCGAAGCGATGCAATCGATCGACCTCCGCCCCGAGGTGGACGGCCGGATCGTCGAGTTCCTGATCCGGGAGGGGCAGGAGGTCGACCAGGGCACCCCGCTGTTCAAGGTCGACGACGCGCAGCTCAAGGCGCAGGTGGCGCAGCTCGCCGCCCAGCGCGATCTGGCCCAGCAGGCCCTCGCGCGCGCCAAGGAGCTGGCCCAGCAGAACGCCTCGTCCGCGGCCGATCTCGAGCAGGCCGAGGCGTCGGCGCGGAGCGCGCAGGCGCAATTCGACCTGCAGAGTATCCGGCTCGAGCGCACCACAGTGCGGGCGCCCTTCGCGGGGGTGGTGGGACAGCGCTACGTGAGCTTAGGCGACTACGTCAACACCGATACGAAACTGGTGTCGCTGCACACCGTGAACCCGCAACGCGCGGCGTTCCAGGTGCCCGAAAAGTTCGCGCGCCAGCTCCGTCCCGGTCAGGCCGTGACGTTCCGGGTCGCGGCGATCCCCGGCCGCGAGTTCACCGGTGACGTGGACTTCGTGGACCCGGTCGTGCAGCTGCCCGGACGGACCATCATGGTGAAGGCCCGCGTCCCCAATCCGGCGCGGTTGCTGCAGCCGGGGATGTTCATCGAGGCTCATCTCGTCACGGCGGTGCGGCCGCAGGCGGTGGTCATCCCCGAGGACGCAGTGGTGCCGGCCGAGGGGTCGAGCTTTGTCTGGGTCGCGGCTGGTGGGAAGGCGGATCGGCGCAAGGTCGATCTCGGTGTGCGGACACCGGGATTCGTGGAAATCCTCGACGGCGTCAAGGCGGGTGAACAGGTCGTGACTGGCGGCGTCGAGCTACTGGCGCCTGGCGCGCCGGTGATGCCTAAGGTGGTGGAGCGCCACCCGCCGTCGGCGCCCGCGCCAGCGGCCGCCGACGGGCACTAGGTGAGGCCGAGCCGCTGTTTGAGGTGTGACTCGACGCTGGGGGTGATGATGCCGCGCTTCAACGCGTCCGCGAGCGCGGCGGTCACCGCGGCGCGGTCGGCATCGAGCGTCTGCTCGCGCAACTCCCGGATCACTCGCGCCAGCCGGGTGTCGTAATCTCCCGACTTCAGCCCTCCGGCGTCCATTTCCTTCTTTAGTTTCTCGAGCTCTTTCACGAAGCGCTGGAGCGCGACCGGTGCCATCGGAGTCTCCCTGGAAATGTGATTCTGCGCACCAATATAGCCTCAGACGAACCCTTTGGTTTTGACTTCGGATGAAGACGTCATTAGCGTCGGTGATTCTCCAATCGGGAGCGCAATGGTAAAGGAACCGGGGTGGTCGGCTCGTTTGGCGCCGTATAAGGGGCCCGTGCTTTGGCGCAGTATCTGGCAACTGGCGAGCGCGGGGGCGCTCTTCGCCGGCGCCTGGGCCCTCATGTATGAGAGCCTCCGCGTCGGTTACTGGCTCACGCTCCTCCTCGCGCTGCCCGCGGCCTTCTTTCTGGTGCGCCTCTTCATCATCCAGCACGACTGCGGCCACGCCGCGTTCTTCAAGTCGGGGCGCGCCGCCGATATCGTGGGCTCGATCCTCGGCGTGCTGACGCTGACGCCATACCACTACTGGAAGAAAACCCACGCTCTCCATCACGCCACCTCCGGTAACCTCGAGCACCGGGGGTTCGGCGATATCGATACGCTCACGGTGGACGAATACCTTAAGCGCTCGCGCTGGGGCCGGTTCAAGTACCGCGTCTACCGGCATCCGGCGGTGTTGTTCGGCGTGGGGGCGGTGCTGCATTTCTTCGTCCGGCACCGGATTCCCAGCATCGTGCCGCGCGAGTGGACGCGCGAGCGACGCAGCATCTTCTGGACTGACGTCGGATTGCTGGGGTTGGTCGTGGTGTTGGGACGGCTGGTCGGGTTCGGACCGCTCCTCCTCGTGCATCTCCCGGTTTCCCTGCTCTCCTGCGTCATCGGCGTGTGGCTGTTCTACGTGCAGCACCAGTTCGAGCCGACCTACTGGGAGCACGACGAGCACTGGGCCTATGACGCCGCGGCGCTGCAGGGCAGCTCCTACTACCGGCTTCCCAAGCTGCTGCAATGGGCCACGGGCAGCATCGGGCTGCATCACATCCACCACCTGCTGCCGCGGATCCCGAACTACCGGTTGCAGCGGGTATTGGACGACCACCCCGAGCTGCTCAAGGTTCCCACGCTCTCCCTGCTCGAAAGCTTTCGGTGCGTGCGCCTGACGTTGTGGGACGAGCGGCGCCGCAGGCTCGTGCCGTTCGCCGCGGCGCGGGAGCTCGACACGAGCACCCGGGGGAGCTAACGGAGCAGATTGCCGACGGCTATGTTGATGGCGGGAGGGTGCGAACCACGATGGTCGAAGCAGCTCCCCAGCAGACCCTGGAACACGCAGCCTTTCTCCGCCGGCTAGCCGAGGCGGGCCCGGGGTCTCCCCAGGCACGGCTCGGGCACGGCGCGTTTCTCACGCTCCGGCTCGTGGACCTGCTCGACCCGGCGGAGCCACGCGTGCGCCCGGATGCGTTCGGGTACCAGCTGGCGGCGATGGATCGCGTGTGCCGCGAGCTTCCCGGCGATTCCACTGAAACGGCTCATCTCATCGGCTTAGTGCGAGCCACGGCGGACGCGTTCCGTTCCCGCGACTCGCAGTTGGTCGTACCCGCCTTGCTCGCCTACGCGCATTACCTCGAGGACGAGCTCATGCTCTCCGACGGGCTCGATGTGCTCGAGACCGCTCTGCGTGTGGGCGGCGAGGCATTGCGAGCGTCGGACCGGGTGGCCAGTCGCCTTCGGATGGCGCGCGTGCTGCGCAAGCTGAACGAGTTTGATGCGGCCGAGGAGGCGTACCAGGAGGCTGGCTCCCTCGCGGCAGCCGGCGGAGATCGGCATTCGGCACTCCTGAGTCGAATCGGAAGCGCGAACACGGTGTTGAGTCGCGGTAACCTAACCGACGCGGAGCGTCTACTTCGGCAAGCGCTGCTCGACGCTCACGATGCGGGCGACCGGGAGGCCCAAGCTCGAGCACATCAGGTGATGTCGGTCGCTCTCGTCACGCGAGGGCAGCCCATCGAAGCGATTCCTCACGTGTGGCGGGCGTTCGAACTGTACGAAGAGGACGCTTCTCGAGGCAGGGCACTCGCTGACCTTGGCGGCATGCTCTTGATGGTTGGTGATAAGGACGGAGCCGAGAGCGCCCTGTTGCAAGCCCTGGCTCGAGGGGGCGAACAGGACTTCGCCACTAACGCTCTCATCGAGCTCATGCACTGTGCGTCGTCGCGCGGGGACCGCGTCGGGTTCGAGCGATGGAGAGAGCAGTGCGAGACCCGCCGCGGTCGAATGCCGCCGAACATTCTGGCGGACTTTACACTGAAGACCGGGATTGGGCGGGCTCGGTTCGGGCAATTCGACCGGGCTGAGGTCTTGTTGGCAATAGCAGTCAACATCGCTGAGGCCGCTCAACTGCACGAAGTCGCGTTCCGGATCGAGCGTATCAAGAGCGGGCTCCGCGACTGCCAGGAAGCGTGCGTCGCGACGCCCGAGGCAGCCGCGGAGCAATTGTGCGCAAACGAGCGCGTTCGCGAGGTGTCGGCCGCGTTGGCACACCTCGAAGCGTGATCCGTCTGTAAGGCTAGTTAGTGCTTCTCAGTGGCACGTATTGCTGCTGCTCCAGTCGCAGCCATGCGGCTGCGGCCCGGTAGCATCGGCACACGCCGAGGCGCCGAGCGCGAACGACACGACGAGCAACGCGACGAGAGTGCGAATTGTGCGGGACATGCAAACCTCCGCGAAGGTGTGAGGAGACGAGTGGCCGGTTGCAGCGCAGCTAAGCTCGTCCGAGCGAAAGGGGTTGTTTAGGGCGTTTTCGCGACATCGGGGGGCGTTTTTGCGACACTTATGCTCGTTCTAGCGGCTGTCCCCGAGGTCCAACACCACAAGCTGCGCCGTGCCATTGCGGCACGGTTCCCCATGGTCCATGCCCGTACCTGGGACGAGGCGCTTACGGCTATCCGAGCCCGCCCCGTCGAGTTAGCCGTCGTCGACCCGTTGCTCTCCGGAACTGCCAGCGCTCAGGAGATCGAGCGGCTGCGGCGGCTGTTCCCCTCTCTGCCGCTGCTCCTGTACACGAGCCTTTCGCCCGCCACCGCCAGCGCCTTCCTTGCGCTCGGCCACGCCGGGATCCGCGAAGTGATCATCTTCCGCCACGACGATCACCCGAGCCGCCTGCGCGAGCTCCTGGCGCAGGAAGAGGCGCGGTCCACCTCGCGGCAACTCCTCGATCAGGTCGCTGCCATCCTGGCGCCCCTCCCGAGCGAGCTGCGCTGGGTGCTCGAGGAAGTCCTGCGCTCCCCGGCGGAGCTCCAGACGGTGCAGCAGGTGGCGGCGCGCGCCCGGGTGGACCGCCGTACCTTCGAGCGGTGGTTCGCGCGACTGGGCCTGCCCTCCCCCCGGCACTTCCTCGCAGTGGCCCGCGTCCTGTACGCACACCGGTTGCTGCAGGATCCGGGGTTCACCATCGAAGACGTCGCGCAACGCATGGGGTACGCGCAGACCAAGACCCTGCAGCTGCACGCGCGCTCGTACCTGGGCCTAACGGCGGGGGAGATGCGCATCACGCTCGAGCCCGCGGAAGCGCTCGAGCGCGTAGCGCAGGGCTTCCTGCCGGTGCGGCGGGCGCACGCCACCGCGTCGTGAGCGCACAGCCCTTCACCGTCCTGATCGTCGAGGACGAGGCGGCACTCCGCCGCGTGCTCGAGCGCGCGCTCGAGCGCGACGGGCACCGCGTGCTGAGCGCCGCCAGCGCGGAGACCGCCTATGACCTGCTCGCCTCCGAGCGTGCCGACGCCGCACTCCTCGACGTGCGGCTCCCCACCATGTCCGGCCTCGCACTGTATCTCGCGCTGATCCACCGGTCGCCGGGGCTCGTCGGCCGCATCGCGATCATGACCGGTGATGCCGAAGCGGAGAACGTGCGGGCATGGGTCGAGCGCAACCCCTGCAAGGTCTTGCGCAAGCCGTTCGATCTCCGTGAGATCATCGACTGGCTGCGCACCGTGCTGGAAGTGCCAAGCCGCGAACGCGGCAACGCGTAGGAATGGCCGACAAGACGCTCGAGAAGTTACGGTCTTTGCTCAAGACCTTCGACGAGCGCTTCGCCAAGGCTCAGGGCGCAGCCAAGTCGACGCATGACGAGGGCGAGCGGCGCCGCCGGGCCTGCGGCGGCCGGCTGCAAACCGTCGTGCGCGCCGTCCTCCAGACTTTTGCCATCGAGCTCCGCAACTCCGGGCATCAGGCGTCCGTCGAAGATCACACCGACACGGCGGACGCCTACCCGAGCGTGTCGCTCTCCTTCACGCCCCGCACGGCCGCGGGGACGGCGCTCGCGTCCATGCTCGCGTTCAAGTGCGACCCGCGCCGCGGGATCGCGGTCGCCCGCGACGTGCGCGTGCCCACCACCAAGGGGCGCGTGGTCTCCACCAGCACCGACCGGCTGGGAACGATGAAGGTCGAAGGGGTGACCACGGAGTGGGTGGAGACCAAGGCCCTGAGCTTCATCGAAGAGGTGCTCAAGGCCAATTAACGCCCGCTCGTGTCCCAGGCCTCCGTGGGCACGTCCGCCGGGGGCGTGAGCGACTGGAGATACGTGACGAGCTTCCAGACGGCATCCGATGAGAGCAACAGGCCACCGTACGCCGGCATGCCGTGCGGCCGGCCATAGTAGATTGACTGATAGATCGCGCCGTCCGAGCCGCCGAAGCGCCAGCGCCCGTCCGCCAGGCTCGGCCCGACCCAGCCGGTCCCTCCACCTCCATGACAGCCGTCGCAGTTCATCGCGCCGAAGATCACCTCGCCCTGCGCCGCCGAGGCGCGATCGCCCCGGTACGGGTTCTGGAGGGTCGCGCCCGCCGGCGCGACACCGCCCGCGAACACATGCTGCCCGTACGTCACGGCCGGTGCCGCCGCCGCGGGACCGCCCCCCCGGCAGGCGGTGATGAGCGCGAGCGCGGCGACGAGCGATCTCACAGACCGAACAGCCATACGATGCCGCCCTGACTGGTATGGCGCGCGATGTCGGGTGAGAAGTCCGCCGGCGGCCGCACGTCCGCGGGATCGTCCGAGCGGACGTCGCCCGCCAGGAGGAACCAATCGCCACCGATCCCCGCGTACACGGCCACGTACTGCTTGCCGTCCGCGCCGGTGAAGCTGATCGGATTGCCGACCACGCCGGAGCCTACCTTGAATCGCCAGAGCACGCGCCCGGTCTTCGCGTCCACCGCCTTGAACCAGCCATCGAGCGTACCGTAGAACACCACGTCGCCCGCCGTCGCGAGCACGCCGCTCCACACCGGGTAGCGCTCTTTGATCTCCCATACTCGGCGGGCGCGCACGGCGTCCCACGCGATGAACGCGCCCAGATTCCCGCCCCCGCCCGCTCCGGCATGATACGGCGTCGTGGCACCGATGAAGGGCGTACCGGCGATATAGGTCGCCTGGGTCGCGAGATAGTCCATGCACATGTTGTTGGTCGAGACGTAAAAAAGGCCGGTGCGAGGGGAATAAGCCGCGGGCGCAGCGGGAGTCTTGCCGCCCTCGAGCGTGGGACAGATGTGCTTGACGGTGCCGCGCGAGGCCCCGGTGAGCTTCGTCGAGTCGAGCACCGGCCGGCCCGTGACCAGATCTATGCGCCGCGCCCAGTTCACCTCGACGAACGGCTCGGCCGAGAGCACTTCGCCGGTGGCCCGGTCGAGCGTGTACGCGAAGCCGTTCTTGTCGAAATGCACCAGCGCCTTGCGGCGCCGCCCCTTGATCGTCAGGTCGACGAGGATCATCTCGGCGTTCGCGTCGTAATCCCAGCTGTCGTGCGGCGTGAACTGATACGCCCACACCAGCGCCCCGTCCTCCGGGCGGCGCGCCAGGACGCTCGCCGTCCACTTGTTGTCCCCCGCACGCTGATCCGGATTGTACGGTCCCGGATTCCCCACGCCGTAGTACACGAGATCGAGCGTGGGGTCGTAGGACATCCAGCCCCACACCGGTCCGCCGCCCCGCCGCCAGACTTCCGCCGGCCACGTGGTGACGGCCAGGTCTGCCCCCTTGTCGTAGAACGGCCGGAAGGTGCCGGGCTTGGCGAGCACCTGGGAGTCCGGGCCGATGTTGTAGGCGGTCCACGCGATGCGACCGGTCGCCAGGTCCAACCCCTTCACCCAGCCGTGGATGCCGAATTCCCCGCCCGAAGCGCCGACGATCACGCGATCCTTGACGACAAACGTCGCGACGGGCGTTGTCTCGCCCTGTGCCAGGTCGGCGATCCTGGTCTGCCACAGCTCCTTGCCGCTCGCCGCGTCGATCGCGACCGTACGGCCATCGAGCAGATTGTATACCACCTTGCCGTCCGCGTAGAACGCCCCGCGATTGATCGCATCGCAGCAGGCGATCCCGACGGCGTTGGGATCGACGTTGGGACGATACTTCCATTTGAGCGGATAGCCGTCCCGCGTGAGGTCGAACGCGTACAGCACGTTGGGATACGGCGTAACGACGTACATCGTGTGGCCCACGACCAACGGTTGCCCCTCGTGACCACCCAGGACGCCCGTGGAAAACGTCCACACGGGTCGCAGGCGTCCGGCGTTGGCCGCCGTGATCTGGGCCAAGCCACTGTAGCGGGTGGCGCTGTAGTCTTTGGCGGGCATGGTCCACTGCGCGTCCTGCGAGGCTGCTGGAACGGGCGCGGCGCCCGCCCAGAGCGCGAGGAGCAAAACCCTCTTCACGCGACGTCCTTACGCACCATCCGTCCGACGATCACGGTGATGTTGTCCGTGCCGCCGGCATCGAGGGCGTCCTGCAGCAGATTCTCGCAGGCGCTCTTCGCCGAGGTCATCGAGCGGAGCCGCTCGCGGATCCGCTCGTCAGGCACGTGTTTGGTGAGCCCGTCCGAGCACAGGAGTCCCACGTTGTTCCAGTCGTTCAGCATGGAGGTGACGACCGGCGCGGACTCCGGCCCGCCCAACGCGCTCGAGAGCACGTTAGCCAGCGGCGTACGCACTGCTTCACTCCGCCGGAACACCCCGCGATCCACCAGATCCTGCGCCAGCGTCTGATCGCGAGACAGCTGGATCAGCCGACCATCGCGGAGCAGATAGCAGCGGCTATCGCCCACTTGGAGGATGTAAAAGCGGGGCCACACCCCGATCCACATGGTGAGCGTGGTCGCCATGCGCTCGAGCGCCGAATCGCCGGCGCGCCGCTCCAGGATATCGGTGTGGACCCGATGGGCTGCGACCTCGAGCGCCCGCGTGAACATCTGCTCGTCGCTCGGGTCGGCGGCGTAGTAGCAGTGCGTGGCGTTCGCCACGTACTCGGTAATCGCCTCGACCGCGAGCCGGCTCGCTTCCTCCCCTCCCCCGGTCCCGCCCACGCCGTCAGCCACCATCGCGAGGAACGCCAGACGCTCCGCATCCTTCGGCCCCACGCTCACGCTCGGCAAACTCGTGAGCAGGACCTCCATGTGCTTATTCAGCGAGCCGATCAGGAAGTGATCCTGATTGGTGCGGCGGACCTTCCCGGGGTGCGTGAGCCCGTAGACGTCGATCTCATCGTCGCGCGGTCTGCGGTCCGACGCGGTCGGCGCGGTCAACTCGGCGGGAGGGGGGGACCCCACGGTAGGAGATCGACGCGCGGTCACCCCGACAATACTGGCCTGCTTTTCGCCTCGGCGCAAAGCGCCCGGGGCGCGTCTTCAGGAACCCGGCGTACCCCCGCGCGCCGCCGTGAGCTTTGCCTGCTGCTCGGCCGACAACACGTTTTTGATCTGGATGAGGAGCGTGATGTGCGCGCGCTTCACCTCGCGCTCGACGCCGAGCAGCTCGTCGACCTGCGCCAAGGCAGCCGCCTGATCGACCGCCGGCTTGTCGAGCAGGGCCGCGAGGCGATGCGTCTGCTCCTGCATTCGCCATTGCAGGTCGACGACCTTCGTTTGAAATTCCTGAATCGCTTTGGTGATGCTCGCGCGCTGCTCGGCGCGCAGCGCGATGTCCTGCTGATGCTGCATCACGAGCTCAGGCGGAAACAGCACCCGGGCAAGCGGATCGTCGGCGGGGGACGGAAGCTGGGGCCCCTGAACCGGCTGTTGGGCGGCGGCAGCGACACCCAACACCAGCGCGAGGCCGATGGCGAACAAGGTCTTCATAGAGCCCTCCGGTTGAGGCTCACCCGGCCGAGTCGCGGCACCGTGCGGAGCAGCTCGGCGCCGGGGAGCTTGAGCAGGAAATCCGTGGGTGCATGGACCCGCACCCCGGCGAGGTCGACCGGCGTGCGATGCTCGTGCCGCACCGTCAGAATGGCGACGAACGCGATCAAGACGAGTGCTGCCGCCGCCAGGAAACCGACGTCGCGCCGGCCTGAGCGTGGACGAGTGCGAGCGGCGGCGAGCATCCGCCGGAATTCAGGAGCGCCCGCGGATTCCTCTCGCCGCAGGGCGGCGAATCGTTCTCGAAGCTCGTGCTCGTCGCGGTCGATCATGCGTGCTCTCCGTCCAGCCATTTCCTGAGCGCTGCCTTGCCGCGCTCGTAATGGGTTCGGGCCGTGCCGAGCGAGATGCCGGCGACGTCCGCGGCCTCCGCTATCGACAGGTCCTGATAGAACACCAGGTACAGCACCTCGCGCTGCCGGTGGGGCAGACGGCCGAGGGCCGCGAGCAGGCGGCGAGTCGTCTCCGCCTGGACGACCGCCGCGCCGGGATCGGGCCGCCCATCCGCTGCCGATCCCAGCAGGGACAGCGGCCAGATGCGCCACAGAGCATTCCGGCGCCGCTGCTCCGCCGCCGTGCGCCGCACCACCGAAAAGAACCAGGTGCGAAAGCTCGCCCGCCCATCGAACCGGGCGCGACCGTCCAGCACCTTCAAGTAGCTCGCCTGAAGCACGTCCTCCGCGGCCGCGCGGTCGCTCCCGCAGCACGCGACCGCCCATCCGAAAGCCGCTGGGTGCAGTCGCTCGAGCTCGACCTCAAGGGCTTCGGGAGGGGGGGACATCGCGCGCTCGGGAATGTCTGCAATTAGTGTCTCGGAAAGGGAACCTATATGACAGCCGCTCCCCCGCCGAGACGCTGGGGGAGAGGGCCGGCTCAGCGAATCCGGATGATGACGAGCCGGGGCACGACCGAGGTCGCGATCGGGCCCCCCCCCGCCCGAAAGTCCAGGGCGAATGCGGAGCTTAGGGGACTTTGCACGATGTCGACGTAGAACCCCGACCCACCATGCAGATAGCCCGCGATGTTCACCCGGGCTCCGCCATCGACGGGCGGGGTCAGCGGGAACGCTTGCGGAAAATCGACGGGATCCTGTGCGTTGAACGACGCGAACACCTGCCGGAAGGACCACGACCGATAGAATAGGCCCGCGGATGGCGCGAAGCCCGGGAGGTCGGAGACCCAGTTCGCAAGCGCCCAGCGGGTCGCGGTCGTGGTGAAGGGCACCCCGGTCTGCGCCGCGACATTGTCGGTGCCCGTGAACGTCGTCTGCTCCAGCTTGTTCGTAATCGAATCGCCGAACTGGTCGACGAGGTACCGGGCGTACAGCCAGCCCGCCCCGAAGTCCGCGATGACGGTGTCGCTCGCCTGGAGCAGGAAGTGATCACCCGGGTCCGAGAGATAGGTGTACGCGTTGTCCAAGTCGGGGAACACGTAGTTTTCGAACGTCGTCGAGTCCGGGAGGAAGCTCCGCCCACCGAGCTCCTCCGCCAGGGACGACAACGCCTCGTCGAGCCAGAGATCTTCCAGGTTCCCGCCGCGCAGCAAGACGTGCTGGTTGAAGCTGATCACGTGCTGCAGCTCGTGCAAAAACGTACCGGGCAGGAAGGATTCCACGTCGGCGACCGTGTGAATGCAGCTCAGCGAACCGTTCGGATCGGCGACGATGGTATAGAAGATCTCGCCGTCGTTGTGCTGCGCCGCTGTGGCCGGATCCAGGTCCGCAGGATCGAAGAACCCCGCCACGAATCCGGCGGCCTGGCACTCGGCGGAGCTCACGAGAGCGTTGACGAGGGGCGTCATCAGCGCGATGACGACGCCGTTCGAGTCCACGTCCGATACGCTGCCGAACGCGGCTGTCTCGACGGCGTAGACGTGCGTGTCGAACACCTGCCGCAGCGAATCGACCTGCGCGGAGTCGAGCCCGTTCGGGGGCGCCAGCGTGTCGACATACACGGCGACGTGGGTGCCGACCGAGAGGACGCGCGCGGTAACCGGCTTGTAGAGGCTGCAGTCGCTGTTCGCGCAGACCGTGAAGGTCCGCAGGGTACCGACGGTGGGGGGCGTGACCGTGGCGACGGCGCCGTTCAACGCCGGTGCCCGAAGCGATCGGCCGCCCCCCGCCAGCGCGCGTCGCAGGCGCTCCCGCTGGTGCAACATGCGGTCGAAGCGCATGGCGGCGACTCCGCGTGCGGCCCGCGCCGCGCGAAGCGCGACCGCGGCGGGCGGGGTGCCCGCCACAAGCGTGGCGCTGCGCAGGCCGAAGGGCGCGCTATCGCCGGGGACACCGCCGGCCGACTGGGCAACTACGAGGTACTCGACGTCGCTCGCGTTCAACCCGGTGGGAGGGAACGACACGCACCCGGAGTCAGTGCCGGGGTCGATCGTCGTGTCCGCGCCGACACCGAGCGTGATCGCCGTGGCGACACTCTCGGCGCAGCGCGGCAACACGGGAGCTGAAGCCGTTTCCGCGCAGCCGGCGAGCGCCGCGAGCGCCGTGACGAGGAACCACCCGTATCGTTTCAAAAGAAGACTCCCCCAGGTCCATTCTCCTGGGGGAGTACGCGCCGCGAGGCCCGGAGGCTGAGTTTCAGCCTCGCCGCAGCGAATAGTCGATCGGCAACGTGACGTGTACGCGCACCGCTTGACCGTGCAACCGAGCGGGCCGAAACACGGCTCGCAGCACCCACGTCCGCGCGGGGATGTTGAAGCCCGGATTGGGGCTCGAGATGATTTCCACCGAATTGGGCTCCGCGTGCCCAGTCGTGTCCACGATGGCGCGCAGAAGTACGCGGCCCTCGATGCCCGCCTGCTTCAAGAGATCCGGATACGGTGGAGGCGGCGCGGAGAGCAGCGCGGGCCGCTCCTCGACGACGGCTTCCGCGTACACGGCGTCTCCTCGGGGGACCACGCCGTCGGCCCGCCCACCCTCCACGCCTATCCCTGAGTAATCCTTGGGATCGAAGTGTTGCTGCAGGTCGACCGACGGTATGCTCGTCGGGATTTCGCTCGGGACGACCACGGTCTGGAACCCGCGCAGCGGCTCGGTGATCTGCACCGCGGGGGGGGGCGCTTCGGGCTGCTTTTGTTCCTGCGTGAGGAGCACGACCGTCGTGTCCATCCTCACGCTCGTATCGACGGACCCGGCGTGCATGGTACCAATCACGACGGCGACCACCAGCCCGCCGTGTACCGCCAGGGTCCCGAACCCCGTTCCAAAGAGCCGCCGGTCGAGTTTTCGCTTGGTCTCCAAGAGTCTGAATTCCACAACTCCTCCTCGCATCGGAAGACGCACCCGACGGCCCACAGCCAAGGACCAGTTGTGACGACGGAATGTTCCGGCGGGGAGTTTCGGGAATCGAGAAGACGTCCTGACGGCGTCCTGACAGAACCTCAGGCGTCGCCTCGGCCCCGGCGGTGCAGCTCGCGCACGGTGTCGATCGTGTCGGCCTCGGCGGAGCCCTTGTCGGGCCGGTAACGCAGGACGCGGGCGAACCGCAGGGCGAGCCCGCCCGGATATGTGGGGCTGGTCTGGATGCCGTTGAAGGCGACCTCGACGACCAGCTCCGGGCGCACATGGACGACATGCCCCGCGCGACTCGTCTCCAGCTCGAGGAGCCTGGCGGTCTGCCACTCGAGGAGCGCGTCCGTCATACCCTTGAACGTCTTGCCGAGCATGACGAAGCCACCGGCATTCGGATCCCGCGCGCCCAGGTGAATGTTCGAGAGCCGACCGTGGCGGCGGCCGTGACCCCACTCGGCCGCGAGCACGACGAGGTCGAGCGTTTGTGCAGGCTTCACTTTGAGCCACCCCGCTCCCCGAGCACCCGCCTCATAGCGCGCGTCCAGCGCTTTGGCCATGAGCCCCTCCTGACCCGCGGCGATCGCACGCTCGAAGAACACGGCTCCTTCACTCGGGTCCGCCGTCACGAGCCGCGGGACGAGCGTCGAGACGGGCACGATGGCGGCGAGCGCTTCAAACCGGCGGCGGTACGGCTCGTCGAGCAACGCGACGCCGTCCGCGTAGAGG
This sequence comes from Gemmatimonadales bacterium, assembly GCA_035577025.1. Lineage (GTDB taxonomy): Bacteria > Gemmatimonadota > Gemmatimonadetes > Gemmatimonadales > GWC2-71-9 > AG41. The sequence goes on along the minus strand of DATLVU010000001.1, from coordinate 21,760 downwards.
ATGTCGAAGAAGAACGACGAGAGCGGCAGCTCGTCGCGCAGACGATCCACGTCGAGCTTCCGCCCGAAGCGGCGCATGGTGACCTGGAACGGCAGCGGCGTCCCGTTGGCCCGGAGCGCGATCGCCTCACCGTCGAGTATGACGTCGCGCGGCTTCAATGCGCGGGCGACCTCGACCACCTCGGGTACCGCCTGCGTCACGTCGTTCAGCTGGCGGGAGAACACCTGCACCCGCTCGAGCGACTTGTGCACCTGTATGCGAGCGCCGTCGAGCTTGTATTCGAACGCCGCCTCGCCGCCTCCCAGCTGGGTGAGCGCGTCCCGCACGTCGTCCGCGGCCTGGGCGAGCATTGGTTGGAGCGGGCGGAAGAGCTGCACGCGGAAGGCCGCGAGACCGGATGCACCCTGGGTGACGGCGGCTCGTGCGACGACGCCCAGGTCTCCCGCCACCATCGTCGCACGACGAATGACCTCGGCATCCTGACCCGCGACTCGGGCCACGGCCTCGGTCACGAGTCCCCCGAGCGCCCCCTGACGGAGCTCGCCGGCCAGCAGGCTGAGAAGGAATTCCTGTTCTTCCGGCGTCGCGCTCGCGAACAGCTCATCCAGGATCCGCTTCTTGGTGAGGACCGATCCGGGCCCGCTCGTGCCCGCGAGACGCCGCAAGGCCACGACCACCGTACCGAGCTCGAGGCTCGGCGCCTTGGCCGCTGCGTGGCCTCGAGCCGACTGAAGCGCGGCCCACCCAACGCCGAGACGTTCGACCGTGGTGGTCCCGGAGAGAAAGGCAATGGCGGTCTCGATCTCGTCCGACGTGGCGCGCGCGAGCAGGTCGGCAAGGAGGCCGATCTTCGCGAGCCGGCCGCTCGTCTTCGCCACGCGTCGTGAAGTCTGGACCAGGTCGTGGAGGAGCATGGGTGTTTGGAAATTTACCCGCTACCGCTTACCGTTCCCTCCTGCAACCCCAACGGAGGTGGCATGGCTACACGCTCCGCAGCGACGTCCGCGCTGGTGGTGGCGCTGCTCGTGTGCGGCTGCAGCAGTCATCGGGTACTGGTTCCGCCCCGTCTCGATCTGCGGCCATACGGCAGCCTGGGTCTCATCACATTCTCGGCGGAGAATGCCAAGGGCTCACTGCCCCAGTACGCCACGGACCGATTCTCCGAAGAGATCCTCTCCGCGCAGCCCGGGGTCGAAGTGCTCGAGCTCGGGCCCATGGACACGCTGCTTGCCCGCATGGGCGAGAAGGAACCGGGAATCGCCACTGCGCAGGAGCTGGGCAAGCAACGCCAGGTGGGCGCCGCCTTCGCCGGCCGCCTGAAGGTGTCGAACCCCAACCCGAGCGGCGGGCTGGCGGGGCTCCTTACGCCCCACGTCGAGGCCACCGTGCGCGTCGACCTCACGGTGCGCCTACTCTCGACCAATGGGGCCACCCTGTGGCGCTCGAGCGCCTGGGCCACTGAAAAGGTCGGCCAGGTCGCACTCGTCGACGGACAGATCGAGTTCTCGGCCCGGGATCCGAAGGAGGCCTACGGACGGTTGGTGAATCGGCTGATCGAGCTGGTGACCCAGGACTTCTGGTCCACGTGGCGGAAAGGATGAGTTACTGACGCTAGTGGATCGCGTGCTCCCGGTCCCGTAGCACGCGCCGCAGGATCTTGCCCGACGGTGACTTCGGGATCGCGTCGATGAGCTCAACCACGCGGATCTTCTTGTAAGGCGCCACCCGCTCGGCCACGTATGCAATCAAATCGGCGGGCGACGCCTCGCCCCGCAGTACCACGAAGGCTTTCGGCACCTCGCCGCACTCGTCGTCCGCCATCGGCACCACCGCCGCGTCGGCGACGGCGGGATGGCTGCACAGCACTGCTTCGAGCTCGGCGGGTGCGACCTGGAAGCCCTTGTACTTGATCAGCTCCTTCAGCCGATCGACGATCGAGAAATATCCGTCCTGGTCCGCGTGACCGATGTCTCCGGTGTGCAGCCAGCCATCCTCATCCAGCATGGCGCCCGTGGCCTCCGGGTTGTTCAAGTACCCCCGCATCACCTGGGGCCCGCGGATCCAAAGCTCCCCGTCTTCACCCGGCCCCAGATCCCCGCCGCCCGCCGCGTCGACAATCCGGCACTCGGTATTCGGCAGCAGCTGGCCTACCGTGCCGGGCTTGGGTTTCCCGGGCCCAACAGGGTTGGCGTGCGTGACCGGGCTCGCCTCGGTGAGCCCATACCCCTGAACGATCTCGCAACCCACCCGGCGAGCGCACGCTGTCTCGAGCGCCGCGTCGAGCGGGGCCGCGCCAGACATCATCATCGTCAGGCTCGACAGATCGTAGCGGTCCACCACCGGATGTTTCGCGAGGGCGAGCACGATGGGAGGCACCACAAAGGCGCGCGTGATCCGCCAGTGCTGCAGCAGGCCCAGGAACGCCTCGAGTTCAAACCGGGGCATCGTGACGAGCGTCGCCCCGTGCCAGAGTCCGAGGTTCAGGACCACCTGCAGTCCATAGATATGGAAGAACGGCAGCACGGCGACGATGCGGTCTTCACCTGCGACGGGATGTTGCGCAGCGGTCTGGACAAGGTTCGCGACGAGATTGCGGTGCGTCAGCATGACCCCTTTGGGCAGGCCCGTCGTGCCGCTCGAGTACGGAAGCGCGGCGAGATCCGTGGCGGGCTCGATGCTGACGTCGGGTGCGGGCGCCGCGGTGGCGAGCAGCGCGTCAAACGAGGTCGTACCCGGAGACTCCGGCGCGCCGCCCAGGACGAACACGCGCTCGATCCCGGCCAGCCCGGCCGCCGGGACAGCGCGGTCGAGGAACGCAGGGACCGTCACGAGGAACCGCGCCCCCGCATTGTGGAGCTGGAATTGCAGGTCCTGCACGGTCGAGAGCGAGTTGACGGTGGTAACGACCCCGCCGGCGGCCAGGGCGCCGTGGAAAGCGAGTGCAAACTCGGGGCAGTTCGACGCGAAAAGGCCGAGCACGTCGCCCTTCTTGAAGCCCTGACGGTCGAGTCCCGCGGCGACGCGCTCGACTCCCGCGGCGAGCTGCGCGTACGTCAGCGTGCGGCCGCTTGGCCCATCGATCAAGGCGGGCTTGTCGCCAAGGGCGCGCGCCTGGGCGAGCACGAAGCGATGCAGCGGGACGTCCGGCACCCGCACGTCGGGATACGGACTGCTCAGGATCACGTCACTTGCGGGTGAGTACTGGTAAATACGCCTGCCACGGCCCGACCGCGTCCGTGTACTGCTTGGCCATCACGCGAGAGATCTGGGCCAGGTGCCCGAGGTCGTGGACCACCCAACACGCGAGCAGCTGCGACAGGGTGACCGTGCCGAGCTCGGGATGCCGGCCGCGCAACGTCAGCTGCTCGGGTTTCAGGCGCCATCCCCGCAACGTGCGCAGGCTCTCCTGGCGCAGCTCGGCGAACCGGTTCAAGAGCTGGTCGAGCGACCAGTCGCGGAAGCGCTCCGCCTGCGCGAAGCGATCGAATGGCTTGAAGGTCTGCGACTCGCCCTTGGTGAGAATCATGGTGGCGCGCGGAATCCAGTCGGTTTCTTCACCGTGAATCAGATGACCTACGATCCCTTCGGCGCTCCACGTGTCGGGCCCTTCGGTGCCGGTGGTCCATGGTGGCGACAGCCCGCGTAGCATGCTCTTGAGGGTGCCCGGCGTGCGGGGGAGGATTTCGAGTGCCGCATCCAGGGAGAGCTCCACCTCAGCCCTCCTCGTGCTTGCGCCGCTTGTCGCGGTACAGCGCCCGATCGGCCCGGTCGAGCAAGCCGGTCACGGAGTCCAGCGTGCCCGCCTTGTGGAATGCGAAGCCGAGGCTGATCGAGAGCTGGTACGGTCGGACGGCGCGGCGGTTGAACTCGCGCACGTGGCGCTTCAGGCGGTCGCCTAGAACCCCCGCGGTCTCGGGTCGTGCGTGACGGACCAGGACCGCGTACTCGTCGCCGCCGAGCCGCGCCACGAGATCGGAATCGCGGAACGTCTGGCGCAGGACCCCAGCGGTATCGCGCAGGGCGCGATCACCTACCGCGTGCCCCGAGGTGTCGTTCACGCGCTTCAGGTCGTCGAGGTCGGCGAACGCCACGAGGAGTGTCTCGTCGCCCCGTCGGGCCAGGCGCAGGTCCCGCGTCGCGAGCGTCAGGAACCCCCGTCGGTTGTACAGGCCGGTCAGGTCGTCCACGAGCGCCATGTCGAGGAGCGCCGTATGGAGCCGGTTCCGCTCGATGGCGTGCCGCACGGCGCGAGAGAGCCCGTCCCCGTCGAGCTCCGCCATGACGAGGAAATCCTGCGCCCCCGCACGGACCGCTTCGAGCCCGTGACGTGCGTCCTTGGCGTCGGAGAGAAAGAGGAACGGGACCGTGGGCGCGAGGGCGCGCAGCTCGGAAAACGTTGTGAATCCGCGGCGGGCGGAGAGGGAGAGGGCGAGGAGCACGACGTCGACGCCTCCCCGCGCAAGCCGGTCGGGCGACGCTTGCGGGGCGACGGCTGTTACGTCGAAGTGCTCGGGTCCCGCGCCGTGGAGGAGCTCCCGCACCTGCCGGACATCGCCGTCCCGGTCACTGACGACCAGCACGACGAACCTGCTCCGAGGGGGGCGCGCGACGTCGGCGTGGCGGCGGCCGGCTCGCTCGCGCCGATCGGCTCCGTGGCGCCGCTCGGCCTGCTCGCGACGCTCATCGGGGAGCTGAAGCAGCTCCAGGCGCCGCTCGCCGATGCGGCGCTCGATGCTGGCGCGCCGCGGCGGCAGCAACCGCCGCTCGTCCGCATGGTGCTGCTCGCGCGCCACCATGCCCTGGAAGATGGGGGGCTGGTCCCCCACCGCACAATGTCAAGGTTCAGAGCGCTTTCGGCCGGTTCACCCACACCACGTTCACGATCGCCCAACGCCCGTTCCACTTCACTTCCTGGAGAAAGTCCACCCAGGTGGTCGCATCGATTCTCACGATCGCCGCGTTCCCGAACACGTCGAGGATCGTGACGGAGTCGCGTCGCTCCGCCGGCGGGATCTTACCGACTCCCGTCCGGGTCGTCTGCACCAGCTCAAGTGCGGTCAGGTCGACCAGCCGGCTGTGGCCCTGCTGATCCTCATAGACCAGTCGCTTCGCGAGGTGCGGATGCAGGGCGCGCTCCATCCGCGCGCCGTCGCCCTCGTACCAGCCGTCGATGTAGTCGTGCGCGGTCGCCCGGATCGCCGTGCTGTCCTGGGAAGACGTTTGTGCCCCGAGCCTCGGGAATGTGAGGGCCAGGGCGAGGGTCGCAACCACGAGAGGCCGAAGCATGATATGCCGCCAGGTTGGAGTCGTGTGCAATAGAGATCGACCGGGCCGTGCGCACAACGGAATTGGGAATGGTCGTTCCGATTCGGTGACGAGTGGTGCCAATCGCGTGACGACTGGACCCGCGTAAGCGCGCCCGTTGCCCCACGCCAGTGCCCTCGCCATGATGTGCCGATGCGGCTGATCGCCATCTGGCTCGGCGTCGCGCTCTTTATCAGCGCGCAAAACATCGTCGTTTCGCTCTCGCGCGGCGGCTCGATCAACTGGCAGTGGGACGTGATGCACGAGTTCGTCTACTGGCTCACCTGGGCCGCGTTCACGCCTCTCGTGCTGCGCTGCGCGGAGCGCTGGCGGCCCGATCCGGCTCGCGGAGGTCTGGCGCGGGTAGTGCCGTCGCTCACCGGCGTGGGCCTTCTGATCGCGCCGCTCCAGATCACGACCGCGTATTCGACGCACGATCTCCTGCTGGTGTTGAGCGGCCACCTGCCGCTCGCGGAGGCCAGTGCATGGTTCGCGCAACGCAAGTCGGGCCTCGTGTGGGGCACGTTCACGGGCGTCGTCTATTACTGGGCGATCGTGCTCGCCTGGTGGGCGGTGTTGTTTCAGCGGATGTACCGGGCACAGCGCGTGGCAGCCGCGGAGCTCGAAGCCTCCCTCACGGCCGCTCGATTGGACGCCCTCCGCGCCCAGCTCCAACCACACTTTCTCTTCAACACCCTGAACGCGATCTCCGTCCTAGCTGGTGAGGACGCCACGAAGGCAAAGCGGATGGTGGTCCGGCTCGCCGATCTGCTGCGACTCACCCTCGCTGAGGGCGGCAGGCCGGAAGTACGCCTCGCCGAGGAGCTCGATCTCCTCGAGCGGTATCTCGATATCCAGCGGGCGCGGTTCGAGGACCGGCTGCGCGTGCACTTCGACATCGAGCCCGACACCCGCAACGTCTTGGTGCCGGTTCTCTTACTTCAGCCGCTGGTGGAAAACGCGATTCGTCATGGAGTGGATCCCAGCATCGACGGAGGCACGATCGCCGTCGTCGCGCGGCGCGAGCACGACCAGCTGCAGCTCGAGGTGCGCGACAACGGACGCGGGCTTTCAACCCCCGGGGCGGAGCCTCGAGACGGCGTGGGACTAGCGAACACGCGGGCACGGCTCGCGCACCTGTACGGAGACCGCCAGGCGCTGAGCCTCACGACGCCCGCTGAGGGGGGCACGGCGGTAGTGATCTCTCTCCCGTTCCGGACCGCTACGTGATCCGGGTGCTGATCGTGGACGACGAGCCGCTTGCCCGCCGCGGCATGCGCCGCGCGCTCGAGAGCCTGCCCGGCGTCGCGATCGCAGGAGAATGTGGGAACGGGATCGACGCGGTGCGGGCGATCGTCGAAGAGGCGCCGGACATCGTACTCCTCGACGTGCAGATGCCGGGCCTGTCGGGGTTCGAGGTGATCGAGCGGGTGGGCGTGGATGCCATGCCCGCCGTGATCTTCGTGACGGCCCACGATCAGCACGCACTTCGGGCCTTCGACGTCCACGCCGTGGACTACGTCCTCAAGCCGATCGATCCGGACCGGTTTCGAGATGCATTCGACCGCGCGGCACGCCTCGTGACCCGGGAACGGCCCCGGGCCGCCGCCGACCGGTTGGAGCGGCTGATGCGACGCGTGGACCTCAGTGGCCGGCGCGGTGACGCACCACCTCCGCTCGACCGGCTCGTGGTGAAGGAAAACGGCCGCATGATGTTCGTCGACGTGGAGGTGATCGATTGGATCGAGGCCGCGGGCAACTACGTCCGCTTGCACGCCGGCTCGCGGCGGTTCCTGTTGCGCTCGACCATGGACCGCCTCGCGGACCGGCTCGCGGACCGGTTCGTGCGTGTGCGGCGGTCCGCGCTCGTCGCGGTGCGGGCGATCAGCAGCGTGGAACCGTACGCCAAGGGGAGCTATACGATCGCGCTGCGCAGCGGGGCCGCGGTGATCTCGAGCCGCTACTATGGCGCGCGCCTTCGGTCGCTGCTCCGACCCGACCGCTGAGCCTATTCGAGAACCGACTCCACCTCGCGAATTGCCTCGAGCCGGGCATCCACGTGCTCGCCGATATCCCGGGCGCGCTCGAGTGCCAAGGTCACGTCCCCGACCGACCCGTCGCCCGCCTGCAGCCGGAAGAGGGCCAGCCGCAACCGCTCGAGGGCGGCCACGGCTTCGGTGAGCCGCTCCCCCGTTTCGCCCTTGGCCCTGAGCGCCTTCGCTCCCGCCTCGAGCCGCTGCACGACGCTCGGCACGTCCGAGGTCTGACGGCGGTCGGCGTCGGGCAGCGCGTTGTAGGCCGCGAGGGCCGAGCGCTCGAGCACGAGCTCGGTCCGCTCGACCGAGGCGGTCGCGGGGCGGGCGGACACCTTCAGACGGAAACCCGCGACCTTGAAGAACGTGCGGCCCACCGGCCCAGCCCAGAGCTTGTACCACAGCGTGTCGAGTCGCCGTAGCCACCGGCGCTGCTTGATCACCTCGGCTTCCTCCGCCTGCACCTGCGCCTCGGCGAGCAGGGCAGCCCGGATATCGCTGAAGCCGTAGCCGTCCTTCAGGAGGCGACGCGCGACGAGCATCAGCTGGCACAACAGAACGATGCCGATGGCGCCGGGGCCGCCCATGGAGACCGTGACGCCCGTTTTTGCGATGGTCACGGACTGGCCGGCGATCATCATGGCGAAGAGCACCATCGTCGACACCTGCGCGTTACGCGTGAACGCCCGCACGAGCGGCGGGGCGCGGAAGTCCCGGCCTCGCACTTCTCCCACCACGCGCGCCACGTCGTCGCCGGTCTGGAACCGCTTGGCGGGAAGCTTCTCGAGGCAGCGATCGATCACGGCCGCGAGCTTGGCGGGGACCTCGGGCCGCACCGCCTGCACCAGCGGCGCGGGCTCGGCGACCTGTTTGGCGAGGATCGCGGGGAGCGTCTTCCCTTCGAACGGCGCATGCCCGGTGAGGACGTAGAAGAACGTTGCGCCGAGCGAATACAGGTCGCTCCGCGCGTCGACCGGCTCGCCGCAGGCCTGCTCCGGACTCATGTAGCGTGCGGTGCCGATGACGACCCCGCCGGCTTGCGCTCCCTCGTCTTGCTTTTCGAGCGCGATCCCAAAGTCGGTGACGAGGGCGCGCTCGGTCGCGCGTTCGATCATGATGTTGTCGGGCTTTACGTCACGGTGAATGAGGCCGCGTTGGTGCGCGTAGGCGAGCGCCCAGGCCACTTCCTGCAGGAGCTTCATCGCCAGGCGCGGGGAGAGCGGCCCGGCACGCTCGACCCGCTCCCGTAGCGTTTCCCCATCCACGTATCCCATCACGAAGAACACGAGATCGCCGTGCGCTTCGACCAGGTGGATCGGCACGATGTTGGGATGGGAAAGGCCCGCGGCTGTCCGGGCCTCCTGCAGAAAGCGGTCGCGCGCTTCCGGAATGGCGGCGAGATGCGGGGGCAGCAGCTTGATCGCCACCGGCCGGTCGAGCGCCACGTCGCGGGCGAGCAGCACGATCCCCATGCCGCCACGACCGAGCTCACGCTCGATCGAATAGCGGCCCGCGAGGATGTCCTGGAGGGCCAGGAATTCGTGGCTGATCGGAGCCGTCATGTCCCGGTCGTCCTACGAGGAAGGTGCCCCCGGAGTTTAGCTCCCGAGCCGCATCAGGGCGCCCTCGTGCTCCAGGAGCCAGCGCTTGCGGTCGATTCCGCCGCCGAAGCCGGTCAGCTCCCCGCGCGCGCCCACCACGCGATGACAGGGGACGATGATGGGAATCGGGTTCTTGCCGTTCGCCGCGCCCACGGCCCGCGTTGCACGCGGATCGCCGAGGCGGTGCGCCAGCGCGCCGTAGCTCGTCGTGGTGCCGTAGGGAATCGCACGTAATAACTCCCAGACGCGCTGCTCGAACGTCGTACCTGAAACAGCCAACGGGACGTCGAACGCGGTCCGCGTGCCGGCGAAATACTCCTGCAGTTGTTGACATGCGCGCGCGAGAATCGCGCCCGCGGCACCCCGACCGTCGTCTTCCACCCAATCCTCGCGTTCGACGCGGGGTGGCCCGTGCCGCGAGGTCGGAAAATAGATCCCGGTCAGCCCCACGTCCGAGGCCGTGAGGACGAGCTCGCCAACGGGACAAGCGAATCGGCGGAAAGTCGTCACAGCACGTTCACGGTTGCGGGCTTGCATGCGCATCGCGAGGTATGGGGACAATAGTTGGGCATCCACGAGGGCTCGCACGGGGGCAGCTTGTCGGGTGCGGCACCGGTCTCGAGCAACGTCAGGCGGCGGTCCGCCTCGGCGTTGATCGCGTCCAGATCGCCGAAATACACATCGTACACCATGAATTTGTCGTCCTTCACGGCCTCATAGTAGATCACCACCCGCCCCGTGTGCTGCCCGCTCAACGCGCACTCGAACGCGATGCGATCGAAGTAGTACGGGAACTCTTCCACGAGCCGTGTCCGTTCGACCATCTTCGGTCTGCGGGTGGATCGAAAGATCGTGGGAACGCCGCGAAACGTGCCGACCCGGCCCTTGAGACTCCGGAGGGAGACGGGAATCCGGGCGAAGGCGCCGGGTACGCCGTACCATAGCGCATCCTTGAGCGCGTCGCCGAACCCGAGGCGCTCCATGCCGGCGAGCGCCGAATCCAGGTCTCCTCCCTGATCCTCCTCCTCGGGCTTCGTCTCGCCCACCGCCTGGCGCTCGATCGCGGCGCGACGAGGGAACACGAGGTCATTGAGGCGGAACTGGGGGCCCGGCTTGGGAGCATCGGTCAGGAGCGCCGTCATGGCCGAGACGAGCTCCGCGTTCTCGGCGATCCGGATCGCCGTGGCTGGAACGACGCGAGTGAGGAGCGAGGCCGTGGCGCAGCCGCACACGGCCTTGAAGTCGCAATTCAGGTCGAACCACTCGCAGCGCGGCAACCCGCTCGGATCGTTCTGCGTGAGCGCCTCGCGGAACAGGTCACGCCGTCGCACCATCTCCCGCTCGATCGATCGCAGGTCCCGGAACCGGATGTCGAACGCCCGGAGCGCGCCGGGGCGGCCGTACAAGGCGCGCTTATAGACGAACAATCGGCCCGCGTCGCGACCGGTCATCGTGCAATACATGCCGAGCTGGTCGACGTAGCTCGCGCGCGCCGCGGCGAGGCCTGTGGGGAGCGAGGCGGTGGTCTTGAGCTCGACGGGGACGTCCTCGTAGATGTCGATCTTCCCGACCACGCCCTGGAACTCGATGAACTGCTCCACGAACTCTTCCGTGGAAACCGCGCGACCGAACACTTCGTGGAAACCCGTCCCCGCCAGCATCGCTTGTTTGCGTTCGGGATCGGGCTGGATGTCGGGCCGGGTGCGTTGGTGGAAGGCCTGGCGCGGGTTGACGAGGTCGGTGACCGAGATGCGGCGGCGCCGGCCCTGGCGCTTCAGGGCCTCGGTGAGCTCGTCCTTGACGGTGCGGTTGGCGTCGATGCCTGAAACGATGCGCTCGGCGAGGGCCATGCAGGGAATGTATCATATGGCCATGGTGGCGCCGGTCTACTACACGGCGGAGATGGTGCGGCAGCTCCCCGAGGACGGCAACCGGTACGAGACGGTGCGCGGCGAGCTGCTCGTCACCCCCGCGCCACGGATGTGGCACCAGGTGATCCTCGAGCGGCTGCGCGACGCGCTCAAGGTGTACTTGGCACGGCATCCGGACTGGTACATCCTGTCAGCGCCCGCCGATATCTCCCCGGGGCCCGACGTGCTCGTGCAGCCGGATCTGTTCGTGGTTCCGCTCCAGGAAGCGCGCACGCTCGACTGGGCCCGGCTCACTCATCTCGAGCTGGTCGTCGAGGTCTTGAGCGATGCGACGGCCCGAGCAGACCGGTTCGCAAAGCGCTGCCTGTACCAGGACATGGGCGTCCCGACCTATTGGATCGTCGACGCCGACGAGCACGTCGTGGAGATCTGGACGCCGGAGCAGGCGTTGCCGTCCGTGGAACACGAGCAGCTCGCGTGGCTTCCCTCCGGCGCCACGGGCCCGCTGGTCCTCTCTTTGACGGAGCTGTTCCGCCCTCTCTAGGCGCTCGCCTCGAGGGACACTATGCGCGCTAGAATCAGCCTGCTGGCGGCCGTGCTCGCCCTTGCATGGGTGAGCCGTTCCGCGCCGGCGCAGACCGCGACCGTCATTCACAGCGTGAATCTCCGCTCCGATCCGTCGAGCGAGTACCCGCCGATCCGCCTGCTCACGCCTTCCGAGCCGCCGCTGACGCTGCTCGACGCGACACCGGAGAGCGGCTACTACCGCGTCGTGACCAGCGGGGGAGACACGGGCTACGTGTGGAGCCGCTACGTCCGCGTCAACGCATCCCCCACCGTCGCGGACACGGTGATCCAGCCCGGCCCCGGCCTGCCAGGGTCCGCGAGCATGGTCGGGTGCGGTGACTCGCTGTGGCAGCACGTCTATCACCCCTCGCGACTGCTCGTGCTGCAGGATTGCGTGACGGTGACGGGCACGATCGTTGATGCTACGGCGAACCTGCCGCACCATCAGGCTGACGGCGCCCGGCACGAGCCGGACGGTGACACGCACGGCTGGCTCAAGGTGGATCCCCAGTTCGCGAATCTGATCAATGCGGGCAATACGTCGAATGAGGACGGGAATCTCGTGTTCGAGATCGTGTGCCATTACACGGTGTCGCAGGCGGACGCGAAGCCAAGCTGCCTGGGCTTCAGCGACCACACGGTGATTCCGCCGATCGGGTCGCACGTCGCGATCACGGGAACGCTCGTGAAGGAGAAGAATCACGCGCACTGGAACGAGATCCACCCCGTGTCACGGATCGTACAACAGTAGGACAACCCGCCTCAACCGGAGCGGCCGACATGGAAGACAGCAAGAAGCTCGGCGTCGTGGTGGTCACCGGAAGCGCGCAGGGGTTTGCGCAGCGGATCTTCGTGGGCCGCCATCGCCTCAGCGCAGATGAGCCCGTCTCATCGGGCGGCACGGACACCGGTCCCACCCCCTACGACCTCCTGCTCGCGGGACTCGGTGCGTGAACGTCCATGACCATCGCGCTGTATGCGCGAAGGAAAGCCTGGCCGCTCCGTGAGGTGACGGCGCGCCTCTGGCATTCGCGGATTCACGCGGAGGATTGCTCGGAGTGCGAGACGAAGCAGGGGATGCTCGACCACATCGAGGTCGAGGTCGCATTGAACGGCGAGCTGACCGACGAGCAGCGGCACCGACTGCTCGAGATCGGGGACATGTGTCCGGTGCACCGAACGCTGACGTCCGAGATCCACATCCACTCGGTGCTGGCGTGACCTCAGTGAAGGGCCCGGTATGCCCCTGGCGGCACACCTAACCGGGCGGTGAACGCCCGCGTGAAGTGGCTCTGGTCGTGGTACCCGAGCTCGAGGCCGAGCCGAGCAAGGGGTATCCGTGTGTCGACCAGTAGCCGGCAGGCGTGCGCGATGCGCCGCGTCTGAACGTACTCGCCGGGGCTGCACCCGCGATGCACGCGGAACGCCCGTACGAGGTGCATCGGGTGGACGTCCGCCTCACGCGCGAGCACCGCGAGGCTCGGCGGTCGCCTGAGCTCGCACTCGAGCCGTTCGCGAACCCGACCGAGCCATCGTGGAACCCTGGAGGCCTTGGGCGGTGAGGCCGGCCGCCGCTCGAATGCGCTCAGAAGGAACGCCTCCACGTCGAGCGACGTCGCCGCCCCCGCGCGCAGCACCCGATACAGGAGGAACCCTCCCCAGGCGGCCGGCCCGCCGAACCCACTCCAGGGACGCATCGTGTCGGACCCGGTTTCCCCCAACCATTCGAGCGCGGGACCATCGATTTCGAACAGGAGGCACCGAGCGCCGGCCGGCCCGAACACGTTCGCGTGGGGAGTAAATGGCGGCACGTAACAGGTGTATCCGGCCGCGGCCGGCAGATCATGGGACGCGATCGTATCTACGACGGAGCCGGCGAGGGTGATGCAGGCATAGCCGGTCGCGTGCCAGTGCTCGTGGACCGTCACGCTGGCAGCGAACCGTGACTCGCTCACGCTCACTCCGTGAGCGGCCGTATATGGCACGGTGACCGCGCGTGCCGAGAGGGGGATCTGTGCCACGGTCCCGCAAGCATACCCTCTCGGCCCGCGGCCCTACAAGCCTATCCTGCGGGGAACATCGGCGGGGTCGCGCGACTCGTGGGCTTGGCATCGCCCGCTTCGCTTGAGCACGGTGACGCCCCTCCGTTGCTCGGCAAACCTTCGGTCGTGAGCCAGACGCGGAAGAACTCGGTCAGCGGGTGCCCGCAGGCGTGCTCCATGGCGCGCTCGAAATCGTCGGCCGTCACCAGGCCGTAGCGGTGCTCGGAGACGTACCCCTTGAGTGCCGCGAAAAAGCGCTCGTCGCCCAGCGAGTGGCGCAGCGCATCCAGCATCAACGCGCCCTTGAAGAACGTCGTCGCGCCGAACATGTGGTCGAGGTCGGTCGAGTCGGCCACCCTGATGGTGCCGGTGAACGGCCGGGCGCGGGCCGCCTTGATGTCCTCGTCATAGGCGGCCCGCCCCTCGGCATGCTCCTTCCAGAGCATGGCGGCGTATGTCGCCAGCCCCTCGTTGAGCCATGCGTCCGACCAGCTCCTCACCGAGAGTGAGTTCCCGAACCACTGATGCGCGAGCTCGTGCGCCAGGATCCACTCATTGTGCCGGTCGCCGGTGAGGAAGCGTGGACCCAGGCTGGGAATCGTCTGATGCTCGCGGAAGCTCTGCGTCGTGAACTCGGCCACGCCGTACTTCTCGTCTGCGAACGGGTACGGTCCCAGCACGCCGCTGAAGAAGCCGAGGATCTGCGGCAGGCGGGCGAAATCGACGCGAGCCTTCGCCGTATCGTCGGCAAACACATAGAAGCGAACCGGGATACGCGCGCCGGCAACCTGGACGGAGTCGTCGAGCTCGATGTATGCGCCGACAGCGATCGAGACCACGTCCGGATAGATCGGGTGGCGAGTCGCCCAGTGATACGTGACCCACCCGTCGGGAGAGGTGGAACGCGAGATGAGACGGCCGTTCGAGATGGCCGTGAGGTGCCCGGGCACCGTGATGGTCACGTCCGCCGAGTCGGCCTTGGCGAGGGTGGACCCCGGCGTGGGCCACCACGCGCGCGCCGCATACGGAAGTCCATACGTGGACGCGGCCGGCGCGCCGGCGTGTGGCTCCATGGAGAGTGCGGGTGGACTGGCCGTACCGTGATAGAACACCTGCACGACAACTGAGCGCCCCCCCGCTCCCGCACTCGGCGGAGTGAAAGTCACGGTGTCGCCCCGCCGGAAGACCGTCGCCGCTACGCGATCGGAGAGGATCGAGTCGATCACGAGCGTCGGCGCCGCGAAAAGTCGTTCCGCGCGAACCGTCGTCGACGAGCGGGTCGCAATCCACACGTCACCGCGAATCGTTCCTCGGGCCGGGTCGAGTCGAATCGTCAGCCGATAATAGATGCCATAGGAGGGCACCGCCCCCCCTGCCCCACCCCGGGACCCACCCTGCCCCGTCGCGGCACATCCGACTGCGAGGGATACGATCAGCACCCGGCCTGCGGCACGCACTTGACCCCCAGGTCGTCTGGAATCAACCGATGAAAATGAGACGCGAATGGGGTGGCTAGTCTTGTACGATCCAAGCGTCCGATTACGATCCCTGCCGGCCGAACGGGATCGCGCGGCGACTCGAATCGCTGAGCGCGGTGCGGACCTTGGTCTCGTCCATCCACTCGGGATGCGGGGCCCGTGGCGGCGCCGGGTTGGCGCCGGCCAATTCGGGGACATGCTTCCGAAGCCCCGCCTCCGCGAGCCAGTATCCATGGTTCTCGAGCACCGCGGCCTCCGCGTCCGAGAAGGCGTCGAGGTCGGTGCGAATTCGGGAGATCACGTCGGTGGCGAGTGCCTTGGAGTAGCCCGGATAGCTCGCGTCGTAGCTCGAGGGAGCGCTCGCCACACCCCAGTATGCGCCGCGAAATTGATTGCTCTGGAAGCTGTCGATCAGCCAGCGGACCCGCACGGCGTGTCCCTGGTTCTGGGCGATCGCGGCGTAACGCTCGACGCGCCAGATGAGGCCGCGGTCCTCGCTCACGTCGAACGGCGCGCCGCCGTCCGACACGAGCACGACCTGCCGAGATTTCCAGACCGGCTCGAGCCCGAGATTGTCGTAATCCCCGCCGTCGGTGAGCCGCATGCTTCGAACCAGGCGATCGCGCACCCGCCCCGCCACGTATTTACCGCCGACAAAACGCGCCGGATCGAGGCGCAGCTTGCGCGGGTTGAAGATCGGCGGGAAGCACGACGACGCGGCGACCGCGAGTGCGAGCGGCCACTCGGCGGGCGGTTGGGCGTACCCCGCTTGGAAGTCGCCGATACGGCCACGCTCGAACGTCCAGTTCACACCGAACTGCATGTCCGTGGCGCACAGCACGAAGTTTGGTCGAGCGGGGAGCGCCGCGAGGTGGAGTGGGGTGAGGTGTGCGGCATATGAACGCTCGAGCACCCGCACGCCGGTGTCGCTCCGAAACCAGTTCCACGGAAGGAGCCGCGCGAACACCGCGGCGGTGCGCCGGTCGCGCGACGTGAAGGCCCGGAGGGGAGCGACGACGCTCGCGTCCCAGTCGAGCGGCGCACCGGCGGCGAGCGCGGTGGCGAGCGCCGCCGCGGTGATGCTCCCGCCCGATACCGACGACACGGTGTCGAGCTTGGAGATCACGCCCAGCTCGTTCAGGCGCCGGAGCGCTCCGATATGGAAGAGCGTGGCGCGGAACCCGCCTCCCGAGAGGCAGAGCCCCATGCCCGAGCGAGCATCAGAATCGGCACCCGGAATCACAGGTTGAAGCTTGCTGCTATGCCGCTCCCGCCGGTAGCTCCCGACGCGCCAAGACCGTCAGCACAACGGCAGTGAGAAACAGCGCCGCCACGTCACCCGACAGATGGCCTAGCTGACCAGGGTCGGTCACTGAGTGCACGGCCATGACCGCCCCGTGCACGATGCTCGACCAGACCGTGAACCAGATAAGGCTCGTGTTGCGGGCGGGATCCCGCGCGGCGAGGAGCAGGAAGACGCCGAGCGTCGCGTAGATCCCCCAAATCATCTGGAGGTAGGCCGGCTGCTCGGGCGTCCATGCCCACCCACTCGGCCAAATGCGGTTGAGCAGGGGGATGCCGAAAATAAAGATGAGGCCGAATACTCGAAGTACCGGCCGCAGCAGGGAGGACGAGGCGGTGCCGTTCATACGTCTCCTTTGGTGAAATCCAGTATCGCCCGAACGAGCTCGTCGGGGGCGTCGAGTGCGAGGAAGTGACCGGCATCGGGCACGACTCGGAACGTGGCGCCGGGAATCGCCTGGCGATCGGCCTCCCGCTCCGGCACGCGCGACCAGTCGTGATCGCCATAGACGAGCAGGACCGGACGGTCTATCGATTTGTACTCGGCGCGCGCCCGCTCCCAGCCGGCCCAGTGGTGGACGAGCGACATGAACGCTCGATAATGACCGGGTCGGTTGCCCACCCCGTACATCTCGCGCGCTAATGCCTCTGGCATTGAGCCCTGCCGATACACGCCGCCATCGAGAATGCGCCGCACGATCGGGTATTGACGCAATCGCGTGAACGTGGCACCGAGGATCGGCACGTCGTTGATGCCGAAGAGGAGGTTCGCCAGCGCCGAGCTCCGGCGTATGCCTCGCCCACCGTCGTAATCGTATGGATTGACAGCCACGACACGACGCACCGAAGGGCGATGCCGCGCCGCGAGCAGCAGCGCGATGCTCCCGCCGATCGACTCGCCGACGATCACCGCATCGTGGATGTCGAGCGCCTCGAGAAACCCGGCCACGGTCGACACGAACAACTCAGGCGTGTACGCGGTCCTAGGAATATCCGAGTATCCGTGCCCCGGATAATCGAGCGCGTACACGCGAAACTGTTTCGCGAGGACTGGCACGACGCGTTGAAACATGTCGAGCTGGGTGCGGAGCGTGTGCAACAGCACGAGCGCCGGTCCCTGTCCCGTGGTGATGTAGCGGAGGCGCGTCGCGCCCACCGTGAGGTAGCGTACGGGGATGTCCGGCGCCCATGGCAGCCGCTCGGGCCGGGCCGGCGTCCGGCGGAGCCATTCGACGACATAGGACACGAGGGGGAGCCCGATGAGGAGGGCGGCGGCGACGATCCAGCCGGGGGCCATATAGATGTATATACAGGTAGTTGTCGTAAGGGACAACAGACCTTCACGCACGACTGTTCCCGTGGGAACAGCGCTTGACCGACCGCCCAAGGGTGCATATGCATACAAACATGACTGCCAAGGTGTTAGCCTTGCCCTGCGCCTGCGCGAGCATGCGTCGGGCCACGCGGGCGATCACGCAGCTGTACGACGCGGCGCTTCGCCCCTCCGGGCTCCGGATCACCCAGTTCACGTTGCTCCAGGTCCTGGAGCGAACCGGCGCGCCGGTGACCCAGGCCGCGCTCGGCAACTTCTTGGCGCTCGACAGCACCACGCTCACCCGTACGCTCGGGCCATTGGAGCGGGCGAAGTGGATTCGCCGTGTGGAGGGAGATGATGCGAGGGAGCGACGCATCGTGCTGGCCCCTCTGGGGCTGCGGGTTCTCGAGCGGGCGACGCCGGCGTGGAAGCGAGTACAGCGACGGCTCAGGACCGATCTGGGTCAGCGAGATTGGGCGGCACTGCAGAAGGTGCTGACGTCGGCGCTGACCGCGGCTGAAAGCGTCTCGCGCCACACGTCATGACAGGACGGCGGCCTGCGCGACGCGCTGCGACCTTCGGACTCGGGGCCGCATCCAACAAGGACCTTCTCCTCCAAAAGTGACGCCATGCACGACGCCCGTACGCAATCACGTCCGCGGTGGGCACCCGGGTTCGCCGCCGCTGCGCTCGCCACGCTGGCGGTGCCCGCCGCCGCGCAGGGCCGGCAGTCCCCAGCGAGCTGGACCGACGCCCTCGCCGCGTACGTGGCGCCGCTCACTCAGATGAACGATTTCAGCGGTACGATCCTGATCCTCCGGGAGGGCCACGACTCGATCGTCGCGGGATTCGGCTTCGCCGACCGTGCGCGGGGCATCGCGAACGGACCCGCGACGCGGTTCGGGATCGGCTCTCTCACCAAGACGTTCACGGCGGCCGCGATCGCGATCCTGCGGGAACGCGGCGCACTCTCACTCGATGACACTTTGGGTAAGTACATCCCGAAATTCCCCCGCGGCGGCGAGATCACCATCCGGCATCTCCTCTCCCACACGTCGGGCGTCCCGGACTACCACTCCCTCCCCGACTACCGCGCCCGGCGCGTGCAACCGACTACTTTGGCGCAGTTCGCCGCGTGGATCGGCACGAAGCCCCTCGATTTTCGTCCCGGGGAGAAGGACTCCTACTCGAGCTCGGGATACGCGCTCCTCGCCCTTGTGATCGAACGGGTCTCTGGCCTCCAGTACGGCGAGTTCCTGCGCCGTAATCTGTTCGAGCCGCTCGGCATGACCGGGACGGGAGACTTGAGCGACGGGAGCCCGGTCCCGGGCCTCGCGACTGGTTATGACCCCGGATTCCCCCCGGCCGGCGTGCAAGCCCCGCCGCGCATGTCGGCGACGTGGCTCGAGGGATCCGGGTCGCTCTACTCCACGACCGCCGACCTCCTGCGCTGGGCTCGAGCGATCCGTGACGATCGACTGTTTCGCCTCGAGGCGCTCGATTATCCGTACGGGTGGGGCAAGCGCACCTGGTTGGGACGCGACGTGATCGAGCAGGACGGACGAATCGCGCTGGGATACGCATCTCATATCTCGATCTATCCGAAGGACTCGGTGATCGTCGTGATCCTGGGCAACATTCAGTCAGCCGCGGCTGATCATATGCGGACCGATCTCGCGGCCCTCGCCTTCGGCGAGCCCTATCGGGTACCCGAACTACGAAGCAGCGCTAACCCAGGCCCGGAGGTCCTGAAGCGGTACACCGGTCGGTATCAGGTCGGGCCTGGATTCGTGATGACCGTACGAACGGAAGGACCCCACCTTTCACTCGCCGGACCCGAAGGGGACTTCCTGCCCCTCGAGCCGGAGTCGGACACCACGTTCTTCTTCCGAGCCTTGTACGTGCCGGTCCGCTTCGAACGGGACACGGCCGGCGCGGTGATCGACCTCAACTGGGCTGGGCAGTTCGTCTGTAAGAAGATCCAGTAGCCCTCAGGGACCGGCGAGCGAATCGCGAGCCTGAGCCGGGACCCGCAGCGGGGCCACGCCCTGGCGCCGCAGCTGCGTGTTGAGCGCCGGCAGATCACTCGCGAGCACCCGCTGCCAGCGCCCCGACGCCGCGCTCAACCGGTCGCGGAGCCCGGCGAAAACCTGGCGCGCCGGCTCGGTGGGCGCGCGATCCGCGCTCTCCACAACGCTCTCGACGCCCGTCAGCTCACCGCCCACGCTTCGCACCTCACGCGCGAGGCTGTCGGCCACACGCTCGAGTGCCACGAGGCGACCCCGCACACCCTTGTCGATCGCCCGCTGGCCGACGACCCGGAGCTCGCCCTGGAGACCACGCAGCCCGACTTGCAGCCCCTGTTGCTGCACCATGCTGTTCGAGATCTCGAGCGCCAGCCGCAGCTGGCCGGCGAGAACGGAATCGGGAACGCGCACCCGCGGGTCGAGCTCGACACGCAGTCGCTGCGTGTACGCCCGCCCGCCGACGCTCAACCGCACCTGATATTCGCCAGGCAGCACGAGAGGACCTTGTGGTTCGGCCACGGTCCCCTGACCGGCCACGACCGCGATGCTGTAGTTACGGCTTTCGCTGGGCGGGGGTGGATAGCGCAGGTCCCATACGAACCGGTTCAAGCCGGTGTGCACCGTGGGCGGTTCCGCGTGCGGCAACCACTCGTCGGCGATCTGCGGCCGCTCCGACGGTGGCGACAGGCGGTCGTTGCTCGAGAAGCGGTTCACGACAGCCCCTCGCGCGTCACGAATCTCGAGCGTGACCGAGTCGGACGGGGGCGACCCGAGGAAGTAGTCGATCACCGCCCCGGCCGGCGGATTGAAGCCATGAGGCTCCTCGGGCGGGATAGGCGTGTCGTTGCTGACGCTGCGCCGCAGCCGTATCGCCGGTGCCGGTGCGAACAGATACGCCGGCGCTCGCAACGCTGAGTCGGTGAGCTGCCGGAGTGGCGTCACATCATCGAGCACCCAGAACGAGCGGCCGTGCGTCGCGGCGATGAGATCGGCGCCGTGGACCGCGAGGTCGCGCACCGAGACGACGGGCAGGTTGAGCTGGAGCGACTCCCAGTGGTCCCCGTCGTTGAACGAGACGTAGACACCGGTTTCCGTTCCGGCGTACAGCAACCCGCGGCGTACGGGATCCGCGCGGACCGCCTGAACGTATGCCTGCGGCGCGATACCCTGATCGGCCCGCGTCCAGTGCGCGCCCCCGTCGCGCGTGCGATAGATGTACGGCGCGAAGTCGTCCAACCGGTGGCGGTCGACGGCGGCGTAGGCCGCGGCCGTGTCGAACGGCGACGCCTCGATCAGGCTGATCGCGCTCCACGGCGTCAGCTCTTGAGGCGTCACGTTCTGCCAGTGCTTGCCGCCGTCGGTGGTGCGCTGAATCAGCCCGTCGTCCGAACCCACCCAGACGAGCCCGGCCGCGAGCGGTGACGGCGCGATCGCGTAGACTACGCCGTACCCCCGCGCCGCGGCGTTCGCGATGGTGGCGGGACCGGTGTCGGCGGCCGCCCTGGCCCCCCCGGCCCCCCCGGCCCCCCGAGTCAAGTCGGGGCTCATCGCCTCCCAGTGCAGACCACCGTCCCCCGTGCGCAAGACCATTTGCGCGCCGAGGTAGAGCGTGTGTTTGTCGACGCGATCGAACACGAGCGGCGATGTCCACGTGAACCGATACTTCCGTTGCGGCATCGGCACACTGAACGTGGAAACGGGCCACGGAGCGATATCCTGCGATTGGCCCGTGGCGCGGTCGAAGCGATGTACCTCGCCGTAGGTGTCCCCGCCGTAAACGATGTCGGGATCGAGCGGGTCGGGCGCGAGGTAGCCGCTCTCACCCGCGCCCACCGGCGCCCAGTCGCGGAAGGTGATCTCCCCGTAATCACTCCGGCTCGCGATCGCGGCGGTTCCCGCATCCTGCTGTGCGCCGTACACACGATAAGGAAAGGCGTCGTCGGTGACCGCGTGGTAGAACTGGGCGGTGGGCTGGTTGTACCAGCTGCTCCACGTACGGCCGGCGTCGACCGTGATCACGGCGCCCTGGTCGCTGCCGACGATCATGTGCGCCGGGTTCCGCGGATCCAACCAGAGCTCGTGGTAGTCGTCACCGCCGGGCTGGCCTTTGAGGACGGTGAAGGTCTTACCGCCGTCGGTCGACTGGAGGAGCGCCACGTTCGGCACGTATACGACATCAGGGTTCTGGGGATCGACGGTGACGCGGCAAAAGTACCAGCT